>JBGASC010000003.1:0-203572 GCA_044229935.1 Planctomycetota bacterium
GCGGGAACCGCGCCGAACGACTCGGTCTTCGGCCTGGAGATCGACGCGGACGGAAACGGAGCACTGCGCGGAACGGTGACGCTCGTGGAGCTCAACTACTTCGGCGCGCCGCTGCCCTCGTTCGTCGCCGCGGGCGAGCGCACGTACCGCGTGCCGGAGTTCGGCATCGAACTCGTCCTCGACGGCGATCGATTGCACGGCACGCTCGGCGGCAGCGCGCCGGTCGAGCTCCGGCGTGTCGACGCACTGCCGAAGGAGGCGCCGCTTCCCCTCGACTTGCCCGCGGGTCCGCAACCGAGCTGGGAGATCGATCTCGGCGCGCCGGTGTGGGCCGCGCCCGCGACGCGCGACGGCTGCGCCTACGTCGGCACGAGCGGCGGCGTGTTCCACGCGGTGCGCGTCGCCGACGGCAGCCTGGCCTGGACCTTCCCCGCCGGCCGCCCGATGTTCGGCGAGGCGCTGGCGACCGAGGACGCGCTCTACTTCGTCTGCGACAACGGCTTCCTCTTCAAGCTCGAGCGCACGAGCGGCCGCGAGCTGTGGCGCTACGACCTCGGCGATGCGCAGGTCCCGCGCATCCTGCCGCACCGCCAGGTCTTCGACTACGACCACCTCGCCCCCGCGCCCGTGCTCGAGGGCGGCGTCGTCTACGTCGGCAGCGGCGACGGCAGCTTCCACGCCGTCGACGCCGCGACGGGAGCGCGCGTGTGGCGCCGCGAGTCGAAGGGCAAGATCCGCAGCAGCGCGGCGATCCAGGGCGAGCGCGTCGTCTTCGGCACGCTCGACGGCGAGGTCGAGCTGCTCGAGCGCGCGCACGGCACGCCGGTCTGGACGCGCTCGGTGCAGGCGCCGGTGACGAGCTCGTTCGTGTTCCTCGGCGACAAGCTGCTCGTCGGCACGCGCGGCAGCATCCTGGCCGGCCTCGATCCCGCGAGCGGCGCGACGCAGTGGCGCATTTCGATGTGGGGCTCGTGGGTCGAGTCGACGCCGGTGGACTGCGGCAACGGCCTCGCCTGCGTCGGCTCGTCGGACCTGCGCCGCGTCGTGTGCTTCGATCCGCGCGACGGCCGCGTCGCCTGGCGCCGCGACGTGTTCGGCTGGTGCTGGGGACGCCCGCTCGTGCACGGCGAGACGATCTACGTCGCGACCGGCGGCGTCGAACCCTACGAGATCCGCCACGTCGCGGGCCTCCTGGCCCTCGATCGCGCGAGCGGCGCGATCCGCTGGCGCCGCGAGGTTCCGCGACCTGCGCACGGCCTGCACTGGGGCTACGCGGCCGGAGCCGCGCTCGACGGCGACACGCTCGTGATCGGCGGGCTCGACGGATTGCTGCAGGGGTTCCCGGCCGGCTGAACCTCGCGCTAGAGTGGCGCGCATGCTCAAGCCCTTCGTGCACGCCGCCCTGCTCGTCGCTTCCCTCGCCGCCGTCGCGCTCGCGACCCAGGCGCAGGACAAGAGCGCTCCGACCGACAAGCCCGCGCGCGACGACAGCGCGGCCGAGGCGCTCGGCTGGCACCTGGGCGTGCAGGCCTGGACCTTCCGCGACCGCAGCGCCTGCGAGGCGATCGAGACCGCCGCGAAGCTCGGCCTCAAGTACATCGAGCTCTACCCCGGCCAGCAGCTTGCGCCCGACGACAAGGAGGCCAAGGTCGGCGTCGACATGAGCGAGGCGCAGTTCGCCAAGCTCGTCGCGAAGCTCGCCAGCTGCCACGTCAAGCCGGTCAGCTTCGGCGTCGTCGGCCTCGACACCAACGAGGTCGAGGCGCGCAAGGTCTTCGCCTTCGCGAAGAAGCTCGGCCTGGAGAACATCTCCTGCGAACCCGAGCCCGGCGCGTACGAGCTGGTCGACAAGCTCTGCAACGAGTACGGCATCAACGCCGCGATCCACAACCATCCCAAGCCCTCGCGCTACTGGAACCCCGACACCGTGCTCGACGCCGTCAAGGGACGCAGCAAGCGCATCGGCTCCTGCTCCGACACCGGCCACTGGCCGCGCTCGGGCCTCGTGCCGGTCGAGTGCCTGAAGAAGCTCGAGGGCCACATCGTCGAGCTGCACTTCAAGGACATCACCGACGGCGTCGACCAGCCCTGGGGCACCGGCAAGGGCGACGCGCGCGCGATGCTGCGCGAGCTCGCGCGCCAGAAGTTCCACGGCCTGTTCAGCCTGGAGTACGAGGACGGCGCGGGCGCGGTGCTCGAGGCCAACGCCGCGCGCTGCATCGCGTTCTTCGACCAGACCGCGCGCGAGATCGCGGCCGGGCGCTAGACTCGCTCCCCTGCGCCGCCGATCCCGCGACGCACGCGGAGGAGGCTCTCGATGACTCGCGAAGACACGGCCACGCTGGCGTTGCGCCTCGTGGCGATCTACGTCCTGTTCCAGGCCGTCGAGTACTGCCTGGGAATGCTCCAGTTCGTCCTGGTCTGGCGCAACCAGCGCCCCGGATCCGAGCCGCTCCTGGGGATGGGGCTGGCCGTGGTGCTGTTGATCGCGTTCGGTGTTGCGTTGTTCGCGGCGGCCCCGGACATCGCCAAGCGCATCTTCCCCGGCAATGGTCCGACGGCGACGGCGAGCGCGCCCGAGTTCGGCGTGCTGGCGCTCAAGCTCTGCGGCTTCGTGATGCTGTCCAAGTTCGTGCTCGGCCTGCACAGGCTGCCCGACTTCCTGCGTTCGTCGGCGGACGAATGGAGCCGATCGAGGACGGATGCCGACATGCTCGTGCTCGCATGCCACGGGGTCGGCGCCGCCGTCCTGCTTCGCGCCGCACCCTGGCTCGCCCGACGCCTGTTCGGGCCCAGTTCCGCGGGGACACCCTCGACGCTGCTCGAGCGCGTCCAGCCCGCCGCCTTCTCCGTGATCGGACTCTGGATCTTCGCGCCGTCGTTGCTGGCGGCCGGGCAGGAGGTCGCCCATTCGCTGTACGTGAGCAACGAATGGGATGCGTGGCGCCTGGGAAGCCAGACCGCCGCAGTCCTTCTCGGCTTGGCGCTCTTCGTCGGAGGCGGACCGTTGGCGCGCTTGTGGCGCTGGATGCAGGTCGCCGGACTGCGCGGACACGCGCCGTCCTGAACACGCGGCGTGCAGGGTGGCGGGCCGATGCAGGCGAGCATCTGCGGGGTCCGCGCAGCTAGAATCCCCGCCCCCGGTGAAGCTCTTCCTCTACATCCAGAACGAGCTCATCGTCGATTTCTGCTTTGCGGTCGGCGGCATGCTCGTGCTCTCGCTTCCGGGCGCCGCGGTCTCGGCCGTCAACAAGCTGCAGGGCGTCGACGCGGCGGTGGTGCTGAGCTTCCTGCCCTTCCTGCTGGCGAACCTGCTGCCGTACCTGCTGCCGCTGGGGTACCTGCTGGCGGTCGTCGTGACCTACGGCCGCCTGGCGCAGGACAACGAGTGGACCGCGATCCGCATGGCGGGCATCCATCCGCTGCGGCTGATCTTCCCCGCGCTGCCGCTGGCGCTCGTGCTCGGCCTGGGCTCGTTGTGGTTCTGCGCGGAGGGCCAGCCGCTGATGCGCCAGCGCCAGGAACAGGTGGCCTTCTCCGCGCTGCGGCGCACGATCACCAACCTCAGCCCGGGCCGCACCGAGCTGCACCTGGGCAAGTTCAGCCTGATCGCGGGCTACCGCGACGGCAACGACTTCCTCGAGTCGGTGATCCACATCCCGGCGATCAACGGGCAGGCCGCGCAGACGCTCGCCGCGCGACGCGTGCGCTTCGGCTTCAGCGGCGACGACATGCTCGTCTTCCTCGACAAGGCGCGCATCGTGCACGGCGCGCTCGACGTGACCAGCGAGTCGCCGACCTTCCGGCTGAACCTCAAGGAGATGCAGCGCCAGTCGGAGAAGAACTACGGCTCCATGCGCTACCGGCCCTCGAGCGAGCTCTACCACTGGCTCGACGATCCCAAGCTGGAGCGCAAGCAGGCCGACGTGGTGCGCTTCGAGATCCACCAGCGCGACGCGATCGGCTCGATCTACCTCGTGTTCCTGCTGCTGGGCATGCCGGTCGGGCTGCTGCTCGGGCGCGGCAAGCAGCTCGCCGCGCTGGCGGTCGCGGTCGGCGTGGCGCTGGTCTACTACCTGCTCGCGATGCGCGTGGGCCAGGAGCTGGCGACGAGCAACGTGCTCCCGCCGCTGGTCTGCGCCTGGTCCGTCAACGTCTTCGGCCTGCTCGTCGGCGCGGGCCTGGTCTGGAGGGCCAGCCGGCAATGAGCCGCGGCCTGAAGATCGGCGGGCACCTCGATCGCTACGTCGCGCGCCTGTTCCTGGCCTCGTACGCGACCGCGTTCCTGATCCTGATCGGGCTGTTCCTGATCATCGACATGGCCTCGAACCTGGACGAGTTCCTGCGGCCGTGGAAGGACGGCTCGAGCGCGCCGGTCGGGCTGATCGTGCGCTACTACGTGCTCAACATCCCCTTCGTCTTCCTGCAGGTCGGCCCGTTCGTGACGCTGGTCGCGGGGTTGTACACCGGCTCGCGCCTGCTCAAGCACAACGAGGTGACGGCCGCGCTCTCGGCCGGCGTCGGCACGCACCGCCTGCTCGCGCCGGTGTTCCTCGGCGCGCTGGCCTGCGCAGCAGGGATGTTCGCGCTGCGCGAGGCCAGCGCCACGCAGCTCGGCCGCCAGCGCGACGCGATCCGCTACGTGCTCGACCACGAGAAGTACGACGAGGTCTACAGCGAGCTGTGGGTGCGCGACCTCAGCGGCATGCTGGTGCACATGCGCGAGTTCCGGCCGCAGTCGGGCTTCCCGCCCGCACCCGAGGCGCGCGGGCTGCAGACGATGCCGCTGCCGCGCTCGGACCGCATCTCGAGCGACGAGGCCGCGCTGGCGCGCTACGAGGCGCGCGGCGGCGTCACGGGCTGGTGGCTGGAGAACGGCTGGCACCGCGAAGTGCTGGGCGTCGACCGCCAGCGCGTGCTGCAGCGCCTGGAGGGCTTCGAGTTCACGCCGGCCGTGGTGCTGGCCGTCAACCGCGCCAACCAGAACCCGATGGAGCTCTCGTTCCGCGAGGCGCGCGAGCTCGCGCGGCGCGACCCGGACAACCTCGCCTACCGCATGCTGATGCAGTACGACTTCGCCTTCCCGGTCTCGAACGTCGTGCTGCTCTGCATCGGGCTGCCGTTCCTGATGCGGCGCTCGCGCGGGAAGCCGGTCGAGGGCGTGATCGCCGGCAGCGTGCTGTGCATCTTCTACTTCGCGGCCGACTTCGTGATGAAGAACCTGGGCCTGCAGGGTGCGGTCGATCCGTACCTCGCCGCATGGCTCCCGGTGGTCGGCTTCGGCAGCCTGGGCGTGGCCTTCTTCCTCACGATGGACTCGTGAGCATGAGCTCGACCCCTTCCGCCAGCGAACCCGGAGCGGCCTCGCGCCGGCTGCTGCTCGGCGCGCTGGCCTTCGTCGCCATCGCGCTGCTCGCGCTGCGCGTGCCGCTCGCCTCCGAGGTGCGCTACGTCGAGTCGGCGCGCGAGATGGTCGAGAGCGGCGACTGGATCGTGCCGCGCCTCGCGCACGTGCCCTACTTCGAGAAGCCGATCCTGCTCTACTGGGCCGGCGCGGCGAGCCGGATGCTCTTCGGCACCTCGGGCATCGCGGTGCGCCTGTCCTCGATCCTGGCCGCCGTGCTGAGCGTGCTCGTGACCTTCGAGCTCGCGCGCGAGCTCTTCGGGACGCGGCTGGGTCTGCGCGCGGCGCTGGTGCTGCTCGGCTCGGGCTTCTTCCTCGTGCTGGGCTCGGTGCTGGTGACCGACACGCTCTTCGCCGCCTGCCTGTGGTGCGCGTGGTTCGCCTACTGGCGCTCGCTCGCGACGAACGAGCGGCGCTGGACCTGGATCTACGCGCTCGCGACCTCGCTGGGATTCATGACCAAGGGTCCGCTGGCGCTGATCCTGGTGCTGGGCGCGATCGCGCTCTTCCACCTGCTCGACCAGCCCTGGCCCGACGGCGCGCGCGGCTTCGTCGGCCGCTGGAGCGCGCGCGTCGTCGGCGCCGTGCGCGCGACGCTGCGCCACGCGGCGCTCGTCCGGCTCGCGCTGGTGGTGCTCGCGCTCAACCTGCCCTGGACGCTGCTCGTCTGGCAGCGCGACCCGCGCTTCCTCGAGTTCTTCTACGTGCGCGAGAACTTCAAGGCCTTCTTCGACGGCCAGGTGCACCACAAGCAGGACCCGTTCTTCTACGCGCTGGTGATCCCGGCCGCCTTCGCGCCCTGGTCGCTCGCCGCCGCGAGCGCGCTGGTCGTCGCGCTGGCGCGCCGCGTGCGCGAGGGCTGGCGCGGGTCCGAGCCGGGCACGCCGCGCACGACGGACCAGCGGCTGCGCGTCTTCCTCGGCGCGATCGTGCTCTTCACGCTGGCCTTCCTGCAGGCGAGCAGCGCCAAGCTGGCCTCGTACCCGCTGCCGATCCTGCCCGCGATCACGATCCTGGTCGTCGATGCCTGGTTCGCGCGTCGCGAGGCGGCGCCGGGCTGGCTGCGCCTCGCGCTCGCGCTCGGCTCGGTCGGGACGCTCGCCGGGGTCGGCTGGTACCTGGTCGACCGCTCCGCGGACGTGCGGCACACGCTCGAGGCCGCGCCGCCGCTCGTGCGCAACCTCGTGCTGGCGACGCTGGCGCTCTCCGCGCTCCTGATGCTGGCGAGCGGCGTGCTCGCGCTGCGGCGGCGCGCCTGGAGCTCGATCGCAACCGCGGGCGCCGCGCTGTACGCCCTGACGCTGGTGGCGAGCCTCAACCTGCACGCGCTCGAGCTCGCGCTCAACGTCCAGCCGCTGGCCGAGATCATCGCCGCGCGCCAGACGCCGCAGGACCTGGTCGTGACGAGCTCGCAGTTCGTGCAGGACTACACGCTGCAGCTGACCACCGGGCGGCGCGTCGGTCTCGTCGGCAAGGCGCGCGAGCTCGGCATGGGCTTCTTCGCCGAGGTCACGCCGCCGAACGTGCCCGTGCCCGACGAGCCCTACGGCGTGCGCGCCGAGAACCTGCCGCAGAACGAGTGGCTCTTCACGCGCGAGCGTCTCGCGGCCGAACTGCGCTCGAGCACGCGGCGCGTCTGGTTCGTCGGCTCGCGCGCGGAGGTCGACGCCCTCGTCGCCGAGAACCCCGCGCTGCACGTGCTCGGCACGGTCGACGACGCGCGGCTGTGCTCGAACCGCGAGTAGCCCCCCCGCATGAATGTGTCGCTGACGGCGCGGCTCCCGCCGCGCTAGCCTCGCTCCTGTCGCGCCCTCCGGCTCCGCCGGCGCGCGCTCGTCCGTCCGCCGCCCGCCCCCAGGAGGATCCCATGCGCCTCGTCGTCCTCGCGTCCGCCGTGTTCGCCGTCGCCAGTGCCTGCGCCTCGATCGAACCCGCGCCGCAGGCGACGAAGCCCGCGCCCGAGCAGAAGCCCGAACCCAAGCCCTTCGCGATCGACGGCTACTACGCCGAGGCCTGCAGCTGCGGCACGCCCTGCCCGTGCGAGCTCACCGGCCCGATCATGAGCTGCAAGGGCGTCGGCGCGTACGTCTTCACGCAGGGCAGCTACGGCGGCGAGGACTTCTCGGGCACGCGGCTGGCCTACTCGCTCTACATCGGCCAGCAGGTGCGCCTGTACATCGACGCGCCGGATGCGGCGAAGCGAGCGGCGGCCGAGCGCTTCGCGCGGGTCGCGCTGGCCGCGTTCGGCCCGATCCAGTCCGCGCGCGAAGCCAAGGTCGAGCTCACGGGCAAGGACGGCGCGTACACGATCCGGGTCGACGGCGGGAAGGTGATGCAGTGCACCACCGAGCCGATGCTCGGCGGCGACCGGAAGACGCCGATCGTCCACTCGAACACGTTCGACGCGCTCAACCCGGTGATGTACCAGGCGCAGTGCACCGGCTGCAGCTACAGCGACGGCGAGATGAAGATCGAGCTCGAGAAGGGCCGCAACTCGTACTTCAACGCGCACATGCACGCCAGCGGCAAGCTGTGAGCCCCCGCGTGCGGCGCGGCTAGTTGGCCGTGCCGCGCAGCCGCACGCGGAAGGGTTGCGGCGCGTTCGACGCGTCGTGCGTGAACGAGAGCGTCGCGTTGCGCTGGCCGGTCGAGGTCAGCGGATTGAAGCGCACGAGGTACTGCACGTAGTCGCCGCCCGCCAGCGCCGAGAGGCCCAGGCAGCTCGCGTTGACCGCCTGGCGCATGATGTTGGCGGTCACCGGGTGGAAGTAGAGGTCGATGTTGTCCATGCCGCCGCAGGTGTGGCAGTAGCTCATGATCGTGCCCTGCGAGCAGAGCGTCGAGCCCGTGCAGTTGGCGTAGCACTGGTCGAGCGGCGGGCAGTAGTCGTGCGTGTGGCTCGAGCCGAAGTTGTGGCCGATCTCGTGCGCCACGACGACGAAGTCCCAGGTGAAGCTCCCGGGCTGGCCTGTCCAGCCGCCCCAGTTGATCGTGCCGCTGATGTTGCCGCTGACGCCGAAACCGTAGCTCTGGTTGCAGAGCGCGTTGACGTAGGCGACGCCGCCGCCGAGGTTCGCTCCGGAGATGAAGTGCGCCAGGTTCGCCGAGACGGGCCAGTGGTTCGGCGCCCAGGCGGCGATGAACTCGTTGAGCAGGTCGAGCGAGGTCCCGCCGGAATCCTGCGAGGTCCAGCCGTCCGATGCTCCGGTGTGCACGCCCAGGTACGCGATCGAGAGCGTGGTCTGCACGTCCTCGAAGTACTGCGCGCTGACCGCCGCCATCAGCTGCGTCACGTAGGTCGTCAGCGCGCCGCTCGAACCGAACTTCTGGTAGAGCTGGTAGTCCGTCTCGATCGCCATGAGGCAGTCGGCGGTCTGCAGCGGCTGCGTGCCGGGAGGCGCGTCCGGCGCCGCGCCCGGCGCGCTCGGAGCGCCGGCGGTCGGGATCGTGAGCGATGACGCGCACGCGAGCGGCGGCGCCTGGAGCCCCAGCGCGGCCAGACCGTCCTCGCGCAGCACGCGGCAGCTGCCGTCTTCGCCCTCCGGCACCAGGTGCACGAGCCGATCGGTCGGATAGGGCAGCTCGAGGAAGCCGCGCGAGCCCGTGCTCGAGAGCGCCAGGAACACGCGCGAGCCGGCGAGGCCGCGCACCGTTCCCGACCAGAGCGTGAGATCGCCGAGGACCGACTCGAGACCGCCCTCGACGTCGACGCCGTCGACGCGCAGCACCGCATCGGGTGCGACCGGCAGCGGCTGGCGCGCGAGCTCGAGCGTGACGTCGCCCAGGCCTGGCACGGGGAAGGCCTGCAGCGTCGCGCGCGGCGCGAGCGCGAGCTCGGCGAGGCGCGCCGTGTCGAGCGCCAGCGCGAGGCCCGGCCCTGCGCGCATCGGGTCGCGCACGAGCGGCGAGAGCACCTCCGCCGCGGGCGTGACCGGGTCCTCGAGCATCCCCGCGAGCGCGCCCAGCGGCGCGGCCTCGAGCGTGACGTCGAAGTCGTTCGGATCGGTCCCCGAGAGCACCGGCGCGCCCAGGTGCAGGCCCGAACCGCCCGCGTTCGAGAGGCGCACGCGCGTGCCGGCATTCGGACCGGCGTCGACCGTCTGCGCGCCGAGGTCGACGAGATCGTTGTCGGCGAGCTGGTTCTCGACGCCGCCGGTGCCCTCGCTGACGAGCAGCGCGGCCGCGACGGGCGTGTCGTCGTCCTGGATCGTCAGCTGGTGCACGCTCGCGGCGCCGAGCGCGGCGCCGGCCGAGGGCGCGGAGAGCGCGAGCTGCACGGTCTCGTTGGTCTCGATGCTGGCGTCGTCGAGCACCTGCAGCTGCACGCTCTGCACCGCACCGGTCGCGCTGCCCGCGCCGAAGGTCACGGTCTGCGGCGTGAAGCTCGTGTAGTCCGAGCTGGCCGTGGCCGTGCCCGTTCCGGCGTCGCCGACGTGCACGCTGACCGGCACGCCCAGCGAGACGCCGGGCGGCAGGTCGAGCTCGATCGTGATCGTGCGCGGGCCCGTGTTCTCGTTGCCCGAGGCGCTCAGCGAGGAGCTGAACTGGATCGTGGCCTGGTTCACGTCCTGCAGCGTCAGCGTCAGCGTCGACGGGCTGCGGATCCCGGCTGCGACCGGCGTCGAAAGACCGAGCCTGGCCGTCTCGCTCGCGCCTTCGACGAGCAGGTCGTCGAGCGCGGTGAACGTGGCCGTCTGCGTGTCGCCGTCGTGCGCGCCGGCGGGGAAGGTCAGGACCTGCGAGGCGAACGCGCCGTAGTCCGAACCCGAGCTCGCGCTGCCGGTGCCGCGGTCGAAGACGGTGACCGAGGTGTCCTCGCTCGTCGCCGGCAGCGCCGTGTGCAGCACGACGACGACGTCCTGGGCGGGCGCGCCCTCGGCGAGCGAGAGCGCGGCGCCGGCGAAGGAGAACGTGACGTCGGGCGAGCTGCCGCTCCCGCCGCCGCTGCACCCGGCGAGCGATCCGAGGGCAAGGGCTGCGATCGACAGGCTGCTGGCGCGGACGTTCATGAGCTCGACTCTCCCCGGAAACCGCTTCCCTGCACCGACGTGCGCGCGGCCGGAGCAGCATCGGCGACGGCCCGGCCCGATCTGAAGCTCGAGGCCTCGGGATCTACGCACAAGTCCTGGACGAGCCCGCGGCGCGCGCCGCTACGATCGGCTGCGTGCCGGAGCCCCCCACACCTGCGCGCGGACTGAGCTCGGCCGAGGCCCGCTCACGTCTGGGGCAAGAGGGCCCCAACGAGCTCGCGCGCGACGCGCCGACCGGTCTCGTGCGCTCGATCCTGGCCGTGCTGCGCGAGCCGATGCTGCTCCTGCTGCTCGCGGCGGGCGGGATCTACCTCGTGCTCGGCGACCGCACCGAGGCGCTGACGCTGCTCTTCTTCGTCTGCGTCGTGATCACGATCACGCTGGTGCAGGAGCGCAAGACCGAGCGCGCCCTCGCGGCGCTGCGCGATCTCTCCAGCCCGCGCGCGCTGGTCGTGCGCGACGGCGAGCGCACGCGCATCGCGGGGCGCGAGGTCGTGCGCGGCGACCTGCTCGTGCTCAGCGAGGGCGACCGCGTCCCCGCCGACGCCGCGCTGGTCGAGTTCGCGCACATCGAGCTCGACGAGTCGCTGCTGACCGGCGAGTCCGTCGCCGTGCAGAAGACCGCGCAGGCGCCCGAGGTCTTCGCCGGCACGCTGGTCGTGCGCGGGCACGGGATCGCCGAGGTCCGCGCGACCGGCCAGCGGACCGAGATGGGCCGCATCGGTTCCGCGCTCGCCTCGATCGAGAGCGGCCGCACGCCGCTGCAGGAGGAGGTCGCGCGCATCGTGCGCACGATCTCGTTCGTCGGGATGGGCCTGTGCGCCGCGCTGGTGCTGCTCTACGGCCTGCGCGGCGACGGCTGGCTCGAGGGGCTGCTCGCCGGCATCGCGCTCGCGATGGCGGTGCTGCCCGAGGAGTTCCCGGTCGTGCTGACGGTCTTCATGGCCATCGGCGCCTGGCGCATCTCGAAGAGCCGCGTGCTCGCGCGACGCCTGCCCGCGGTCGAGGCGCTCGGCGCGGCGACCGTGCTGTGCACCGACAAGACCGGAACGCTGACCGAGAACCGCATGCGCGTCGCGCGCCTGGTCTCCGGCGCGGCGTTGCACGAGGTCGGCACCGGCGCGCTGCCCGAGGAGGTGCACGAGGTGGTCGAGTTCGGGATCCTCGCCAGCCAGCGCGACCCCTTCGACCCGATGGAGCGCGCCTTCCTCGCGCTCGGGGCGGACGCGCTGCGCGGCACCGAGCACCTGCACGAGGAGTGGGAGCTCGTGCGCGAGTACCCGCTCTCGGCCGAGCTGCTCGCGATGGCGCACGTCTGGCGCTCGCCCGACCGCACGCGCCTCGTGGTCGCCGCGAAGGGCGCGCCCGAGGCGATCGCGGACCTGTGTCACCTCGACGCGGTGCGCCAGGCCGAGCTGCGCGCGCACGTGGTCGAGATGGGCGCCGACGGCCTGCGCGTGCTCGGCGTCGCGCGCGCCTTCTTCGACGCCCGGGAGCTGCCCGCGATCCAGCACGACTTCGACTTCGAGCTCGTCGGTCTCGTCGGTCTCGCCGACCCCGTTCGCGCCGGCGTTCCCGCGGCCGTCGCCGAGTGCACGGCGGCCGGCGTGCGCGTGGTGATGATCACCGGCGACGCGCCCGAGACCGCGCTCGCGATCGGCCGCACGATCGGCCTCGACGTCTCGGTGCCGCCGCTGACCGGCCGCGAGCTCGAGGCGCTCTCGGACGAGGAGCTCGCGCGGCGCCTGCCCGGTCTGCGCATCTTCGCGCGCGTCGTGCCCGAGCAGAAGCTGCGCCTCGTCCAGGCGCTGCGCGCGCAGGGCGAGGTGGTCGCGATGACCGGCGACGGCGTCAACGACGCGCCGGCGCTCAAGGCCGCGCACATCGGCGTCGCGATGGGCGGCCGCGGCACCGACGTCGCGCGCGAGGCGGCGGCGCTCGTCGTCACCGACGACGACTTCAGCTCGATCGTGGCCGCGGTGCGCCTGGGCCGTCGCATCTACGACAACCTGCGCCGTGCGATGGCCTACGTCGTCGCCGTGCACGTGCCGATCGCGGGCCTCGCGCTCTTGCCGGTGCTGCTCGGCTGGCCGCTCGTGCTCTTCCCGGTGCACATCGTCTTCCTCGAGCTCGTGATCGATCCCTCCTGCTCGATCGCCTTCGAAGCCGAGCCCGAGGAGCCGGGCTCGATGCGCCGGCCGCCGCGCAAGGCCGGCGCGAGCCTGTTCACGTCGCGGCTGGTCGTGATGTCGCTGCTGCAGGGCGCGAGCCTGCTCGCCGTCGCCCTCGGCGCCTTCCACCTCGGACGGCAGCACACGGGCTCGGAGGAGAGCGGCCGCGCGCTCGCGTTCTCCGCGCTGATCGCGGGCAACGTCGCGCTGATCCTGGTCAACCGCTCCTGGGAGCGCAGCCTCTTCGCCACGCTCGTCACGCACAACCTCGCCTCGTGGGTGGTGATCGTCGGCGCGAGCGCGATGCTCGCCCTCGTGCTCGAGGTGCCGTTCCTGCGCGCGCTGTTCCACTTCGGTCCGGTCGGCGCAGCGGATCTCGGCCTCGCGATCCTGGCCGGCTTCCTCGCGCTCTCCTGGTTCGAGGTCTGGAAGCTCTTGGCAACGAGCCGTCGCAAACCGATGCTCGGGGGATGAGCGCACGCTTCCTCGATCTCTCGCACGCCGTCGAGCACGGCGTCGTCACGTACAAGGGCCTGCCCGCGCCCGTGATCTGCGACTTCCTCTCGCGCGCGGACTCGCGCGCGCACTACAGCGCGGGCACGGAGTTCCAGATCGGCCGCATCGACATGGTCGCCAACACCGGCACCTACGTCGACTCGCCCTTCCACCGCTTCGCGAACGGCAAGGATCTCGCAGAGCTGCCGCTCGAGTCGCTGGCCGAACTCGACGCGCTCGTGGTCGATCTCCCGCGCGGCGCGCGCGCTCTCGAAGCGGCGCACCTCGCGAAGCTCGAGCTCGCCGGCCGCGCCGTGCTCGTGCGCACGGGCTGGTCGAGGCACTACGCGACCGAGACGTACTTCGAGGGCCACCCCTTCGTCACGCGCGGCGCGGCCGAACGGCTCGTCGCCCGCGGCGCGAAGCTCGTCGGCATCGACTCGTACAACATCGACGACACCAAGGACGGCGCTCGCCCGACGCACACGCTGCTGCTCGGCGCAGAGATCCCGATCGCGGAGCACCTCACGAACCTAGGCGAGCTGCCGCGCGAGGGCTTCCGTTTCACGGCCGTGCCGGTGAAGGTCAAGGCCTTCGGCACGTTCCCGGTGAGGGCGTACGCGCGGATCGGTTGAGCGCTACTTCGCCGGCACGAACTCGCGCGCGTCGAACTCGAGCTTCCAGACCTGCTTCGAGTTCGCGAGCCAGACGAGCAGCCGGTCGGCGGCGAGCTCGAGCTTCGTGAGCGCGAGCCCGCGCCAGCCCCAGGTGTGCAGCGAGTTGGCGTCGCCACGGTAGTTGGTACTTGGCATCGACATCGAGCCTTCGAAGGGCACACGCAGTTCGATCTCGCGCGCGCTACCGTCGCTTGGATCGAGGAGCGAGAGCGGGAAGTGGAACAGCGTGTCGCCCCGCTTCTCGATCCAGCCCCCTCCCGCCGTGCGCAAGCCGGCCGAGGGCCCGAGCGCAACAGGGTCGCCGTCCGGATCGCAGCTCATCCACGACTTGCGCGATCGTGGCACGGGCTCGCGGTACCACACGAGACCGGCGACGATGTCGAGGCTGCTCCCGGGTGAGCCCATCCCGGATTCCCCGCGGTTCTCAGTGCTCGCGACGCAGGCCCAGGCTCCGTGCGCGCAGGCGAAGACAGCACGGTCGTCCAGAGTCTGGGCCACCCACCCTAGCGCCGCGCGCGGCAGCGTGACCACCGCACAAGGCTTGCCCTCAGAGTCGATCTCGTAGACGTAGTGCTGCGCGAGTTGCGCAGCCCATGGATCGCGCGGTGCGAGTTCCGCCACGACGAGGATGCGCGGCCGGGGGATTCGCCACGGATCCTGCTCGCGAACGACGAAGGGCCCGGCAACGATCGAGCCCGTGAAGGACTCGTTCAAGGACCTCCTCCGGTCTTCGAACTCCTTCCTGAGCTTCTCGTAGTACGGTTTGCCCTCAGGCGTGTACCGCTCAGGGTGTTCGACGGATTCTGAGTCGATGCCGAACCGATCGAGGAAGTGTCCCCACACGCTCGGGCCGATGTAGCCACGCTGGTACTCCCAGAGTCGATCGACACCCCACTTCGTCTCGCCCTTCTCGGATCCAAGTCGAAGGACGCTCTCGGATCCGCCGGCGCAGACGAGGAGATCCTCGCCGACGAACTGCAGGGGGCGCGTCCATGCCCGGGTCGGAGTTGTCAGCATGGGGGCCATGAGCACGGCCCCCGGTTCACTCGGCGGCGGGACGGCATCGAAGTACCGCGACCAACCCAGCTTGCCCGACGCGAGATCTAATCGCGCGACGAGGTTCCCGATTCGGGGATGGGCATCGTCTTCTTTGTCGTTCAGGTCATCGCGCAGGACGAACGCGGCCGAACCCTTGCACAGGATCGTCCTCGCTGTCGAACGAACCCCCTCGTGCTTGGCGAGCCCAAGCGCCTCGTCACTCAGGTCCCATGGTGCAAGCCAGCTGCGCCCCTTCAGGTCCAGGCGCAGGATCCTACAGGCGTGGTCCTCCGGGTCAGTCAGGTAGGCAGTGTCACCGGAGATCGTGAGGGTATGCAGCTCGCGCCCAGGCGGTGGCTTCGGCAGATCCACGGGATCAGCCTTCTCGGGCGCATTCTCGCGCGCGACCCAGGCAACCGTCGGCGTGAGGCTCACACGCCAGCCTTCGAGGGAGAACTCGCTCCGCGCTTCGTATCGCTCTGCACGCACGGGCGCGAGTTCCTTCGCTCCAGCAACGAGCCGGCACTCGTTGAGCTTCGGCGTCAGAGCGGCGTCATCTTGCGGAAGCAGCGGAAGCGCACAGAGGAAGACTGCGAGGATCTGCATGGCGGTGGGAACTCCGTGGACGAGCATGATCTTGGCATCTTCCATGCCGCCGGTGCGCATTGACGCCCGCCGCGTGAGCGAGGAACATGGCGCCGCGTGAGCCCCTTCCTCCCCCACACCTGAATGCACGCCGGCCGAGGGTCCTCGGCCCGCCACGACGCGCCGCGCGCGCCCGCCTAGCTCACGCCTGGGCCGGCTGCTCGGCCTCCGGAGCCAGCGACATGAGCAGCCAGACGAGCGAACCCCTCTCCGTCCTCGAGAACGTCGTCCGCGAAGTCGTCCGTCCGGCGGCGCAGGAGGTCGACGCGCGCGGCGAGTTCCCTTCGCGCAGCATCGAGGCGCTCGGCGCGGCCGGCCTGCTCGGCGCGGTCGCTGCGAAGGAAGTCGGCGGACACGCGGGCGGCATCCGCCTCGCCTCGCGCATCTGCACGCGGCTCGCCTCCGACTGCGGCTCGACCGCGATGGTCGCGATGATGCACTACTCGGGCAGCGCGGTGCTCGAGCGCTACGCTTCGCTCGAGTTGCGCAAGCAGGCCGCGGCCGGCAAGCACCTCAGCACGCTGGCCTTCTCGGAGGCCACGTCGCGCAGCCAGTTCTGGGCGCCGACCAGCACGGCGAGGAAGGAGAAGAACGGCGTGCGCCTCGACGCGAAGAAGAGCTGGATCACGTCCGCCAAGCACGCGACGGCCTACGTCTGGTCGAGCAGGCCGCTCGCGGGCAGCGGCGCGAGCACGATCTGGCTCGTGCCGAACGGCACGAAGGGCCTCGCGATCCAGGGCAACTACGACGGCCTGGGCCTGCGCGGCAACGACAGCTCGGCGGTGGTCGCCGACAACGTGCTCGTGCCCGAGTCGGCCATGCTCGGCGCCGATGGCGCGGGCTTCGAGATCATGATGCAGACGGTGCTGCCGATCTTCCAGGTGCTCAGCGCCTCGGTCTCGCTCGGCCTGATGGACGGCGCGATCGAGCGCACGGTCGCGCACGCGACGAACACGCGCTTCGAGCACACCGGCGAGGCGCTGCGCGACCTGCCGACGGTGCGCGCACACGTCGCGCGCATGAAGGTGCAGACGGACATGGTGCGCGGGCTGCTCGAGGACACGCTCGGCGCGCTCGAGGCGGGGAGGCCCGACGCGATGCTGCGCGTGCTCGAGTGCAAGGCGGCGGCCGGCGAGACCTCGAACAGCGTGCTCGACATCGGCATGCGCGTCTGCGGCGGCGCCGCGTTCCGCAAGGAGGGCGGCCTCGAGCGCCTGTTCCGCGACGCGCGCGCGGCGAGCATCATGGCGCCGACGGGCGACGCGCTGAACGACTTCATCGGCAAGGCCGTCTGCGGGCTGCCGCTCTTCTGAGATCCCGATGCGCACCACCTTCCTGCTCGGCGCGGTCGCCTACGACGCCAAGGTCGTCCCGATCTGGGAGGGCTTCCGCGCCTTCTTCCAGGCGAACGGCTTCGACTTCGACTTCGTGCTCTTCTCCAACTACGAGCGCCAGGTCGCGGCGCACCTTTCGGGCGCGGTGCACGCGGCCTGGAACTCGCCGCTCGCCTGGATCGAGGCGGAGCGCGCCGCCCGCGCGCAGGGGCGCAAGGCGAGCGCCATCGCGATGCGCGACACGGACCAGGACCTCACCTCGCTGCTCGTCGTGCGCGCGGACTCGCCCCTGCGCTCGGTCGCGGAGCTGCGCGGCGCGCGCGTGGCCGTCGGCGCGAGCGACTCGCCGCAGGGCACGCTGATCCCGCTCGGCCACCTGCGCCGCGCGGGGCTCGAGCCCGGGCGCGACCTCGAGGTGCTGCGCCACGACGTGCTCGTCGGCAAGCACGGCGACCACGTCGGCGGCGAACGCGACGCGGCGCGCGCGCTGCTCGCGGGCCGCGCCGAGGCGGCCTGCATGATCGACGCGAACCACCTCGGGTTCACGCGCGACGGGACGCTGCCGATCGGCAGCACCCGCGTGCTGGCGCAGACCGGGACCTACGACCACTGCAACTTCACGGTCTTCGACGATGCGCCGGCACCGCAGGTGGCGCGCTTCCGCGAGCTGCTGCTCGCGATGCGCTACTCGGACGCGAGCGTGCGGCCGCTGATGGACCTGGAGGGCCTGAAGGAGTGGCGGCCGGGCCGCACGAGCGGCTACGCGCTGCTCGCGGAGGCGGTCGACGCCTTCGGCACGCTCGAACCCTTCCTGCGCGAGGTCGCGAAGCGGTGACCGAGCTCGACCTCGGCACGCTCGGCTTCGAGCGCGGCGCGCACCTGCTCGTGCAGCACGCGCTGAACGCGCTCCCCGAGGGCGCGCAGCTGTGCCTGCGCGGCCGCTCCGACGGCTTCGCGGCGCACCTGCGCGCCTGGGCGCGCGCGCGCGGGCACGTGCTCGTGAGCGTCGAGGAATCGCTCGCGGTCCTCGCGCGCGGCGCGGCTGCAACGCAGCGCTGGGCCGGCGCCGCGCAGGCGGGTTCGCCCGCAGATGCCGTCGAGCGCGCGCCGCTCACCTGGGGCCTCGCCGCGCGTGGCGCGACGGTCGAGGCCGGCCTGCCCGACTTCGACTTCACGCTGGTCGAGAAGCAGGTCGTCTGGGCCGACGAGGCGGCGGCGCTCTACGCGCAGGCGGCCGCGGCGCAGTGGGACCCCGAGACGGCGATCCCCTGGGCTTCCGCCTTCGAGCTGCCCGCGGAGATCGAGGACGCGGTGGTGCAGCTGATGACCTACCTCGTCGAGAACGAGACGCTGGCGCTGCTCGTGCCGGCGCGCTTCCTCGCGCGGCTGCACCCGCACTTCCGCGAGGTGCTGCAGCTGCTCGCGATCCAGGCCGCCGACGAGGCGCGCCACATCGAGGTCTTCACGCGCCGTGCGCGGATGAAGCGCGGCGCGCTCGGGCTCTCGACCGCGGGCGGCCAGCTCTCGCTCAAGACGATCCTCGACGAGCCCGACTTCGCGCTGGCCTCATTCCTGCTCGCCGTGCTCGGCGAGGGCAGCTTCGTCGTGCTGCTGCGCTTCCTCGAGGCGCACGGGCCCGACCCGGTGACACGCGCGGTTGCGCACCTCGCCGCGCAGGACGAGGTGCGCCACGTCGCCTTCGGCATGGCGCACCTGCGCCGGCACGCCGAGCTCGATCCGCTCCTGCACGGGCGTCTCGCGGCGGCCGTCGAGCGCCGCCACGATGCGCTCGCGAACACCGCGGGCCTGAACGAGGAGGTGCGCGACGCGCTCGTGCTGCTCGCCGCCGGCGCCTTCGAGCCGCAGGCGATTGCGCGGGGCTACGACGCGGTGCAGGCGATGGAGCGCGAGATGGAGGCCGGGCGCACCAGGCGCCTTGCGCGCCTGGGCTTCGCCGAGGATGCGGCCCGGCAGCTCTCGCGGCTGCACACGCGCAACTTCATGTGAGGCCCGGCCGGGCGGCGCGCGCGAGGAATGAGGAAGCGGCGTGCACTCGCTCGCGCGAGGACACGCCGCTGTGCGTCGAGCCGCCGGCGGCCGGGATCCGGCGCGCCGCGGGCCTCGCGGGCTTGGCGCTCAGACGAGGTGGTAGCTCGTGCCGCGCGCCTGTCCCTTGGTCTTGACCTTCTTGTCCTCGATCAGCTTCTTCAGCGGGAGACGGATCGTGCGGGTGTCGGTCTCCAAGGCCGCGGCGATCTCCTCGCCACGCTGTCCGGGGTGCTTCTGGATGTGCTGCAGGAGCGCATCCGCGAGGCCCGCGACGTCCTCGCTCGAGCGGCGTCCGCCGCCGCCTGCGCGCGCGCCGCCCTTGCCGGCAGCGGCGGCGACCACGCCCTGCACCGCGAGGCAGGCGCTGAGCGTCGCGCGCGCCTCGTCCAGGGCCTTGCGCACCGCGCCGTCCGCGCTCGCGGCCAGCGCCTTGTCGACGGCCTTCAGGGCCGCGACCGTGTGGCGCACGGCCGGGTTGGCCTTGGCCTTCTTGCGCTCCGCGCGCGCCTTGATCTCGGCGATGCGACGCTCGAGCTCGGCAATGCGATCCTCTTCCGAGCGACGTGCCCGGGGCTTGTTGTTGACCATGTTGGTGGCTCCCCGATCAGGCGGCGAAATACGTCATGCCGCGACGCTGGCCCTTGGTCTTGACCTTCTTCGCCGCGATCAATGCCTTGAGCGGGAGACGGATGGTCTTCGTGTCGGTGCGCATGGCCGCCGAGATCTGTTCGCCACGATGGCCGGGGTTCTTCTTCAGGTAGGCCAGCAGCTGCTCCTGCATCTCGCCGATCTGTTCCGAGCTGCGCTTGCCGCCCTTCGCCTTGCGCGCGGCCGAGCCCATTCGAATCGTGACCTTGGGCGCCTTTCCGCGTGCCGGGGCGGAGCCGACGGACCCCAGGGCGACTTCAACGTGTTCCAGGGCTGTTTGCCGGACGATTTGCGTCAACTGGGACGCGAAACTCTCCAGCAGATCCTGGATCTTGCTGTCGAGTTCTTGTTGCTGCTTCTTCATCGACTTGCCTTTCGATTGGGAAACCGTGGACCTGACCTGCGAGCGTCAATATTGAATCGTCCGAGGGGATCGATTGCCAGAATCAAGCTATGAATTCCTTCTGGAACGAGAGAATGTGCTCCCGATTCGCGCTTGTGCCCTTGGCTTTGCAGCTCATTTCGTTGCGGATTCGACCGGATCCGTTGCCGGCTCCTCTTCCAGTGACGCTGGAGGGATCGCACCCGCGCGCGGCTTCCGCGCGCGAGGACGGGTCAGGACCCGCTGGGGATGGGCTGGTGCCGCAGGCTGATCACCATCAGGACGATGTTCGAGAGGACCATCAGACCCAGCAGCAGCACGATCCACATCCACGGACGCTTGGCGAAGAAGTCACGCATGTTCAGGGTCCCTGGAAGCTCAACTCGACCAGCTGCACCTCGCCGGACTTCTCGTCCTCGACGCGCAGGCTGACGGGGAACGCGCCCTTGTACTCGGAACGCGCCACGAAGGCGAATACGGCGATCTTGGCCTCGCCCAGCGACTCGATCTCGAGCTCCTCCGAGCCGACCTTCCACTCGATCGGCGGCTGGCCCGGGGCCTGCGGCTGCGGCGTGAGCTTGTACTCGGCCGTGTGCGGCGACTTGTTCTGGACGTGGATCGTGAACAGGTTCTGGATGCGCGTCTCCTCCAGCGTGTACGGCATGCCGCGCGCGCGCAGCACGGTCGCCTCGAACGAGGTGCGCTTGGAGGCGGTCAGGAGGAAGACCGACAGGCCGATCGCCGCGAGCGCCGCATAGAGGAAGAGCCGGGGGCGCAGGAAGCGCTTCTTGCCGCCGCGGAACCCGTGCAGCGAGTCGTAGCGCACCAGTCCCTCGGGCCGGCCGATCTGCCGCATGATCGAGTCGCAGGCGTCGGCGCAGTTGGTGCAGCCGATGCACTCCATCTGCAGCCCGTTGCGGATGTCGATGCCCGTGGGACAGACGTTGACGCAGCTGTTGCAGTCGATGCAATCGCCCACGGCCTTGCCCTTGGGCCCGCGCGGCTCGCCGCGCGTCTCGTCGTAGCCGACGAGGATCGTGTCGTCGTCCACGAGCGCCGACTGCAGCCGGCCGTAGGGACACATGATCACGCAGAACTGCTCGCGGAACCAGGCGAAGTCGAAGTAGACGACGGCCGTGAGGCCGATCGTCCAGGAGAACGCCAGCCAGTGGTTCGAAGGCCCCTCGAGGATCGCCGGCACGAGCTCGTCCACCGGGAGGAAGTAGGCCAGCAGCGTGTGCGTGATCAGCAGCGTCAGGACCAGGAAGACGAGCTGCTTGACGACCTTGCGCCAGAGCTTGTCGAAAGTCCACGCGCCCTGGTTGCGCTTGATGCGCTCATTGCGGCTGCCCTCGATCAGCGTCTCGATGCGGCGGAAGACGCCTTCGAGGAAGACCGTTTGCGGGCAGGCGTAGCCGCACCAGATGCGCCCCCACAGCGCCGTCGCCGCGAAGAGCGCGAAGACGAAGCCCGTGAGCAGGAAGAAGACGAGGTAGAAGTCCTCCCGCGTGTACGTGTGCCCGACGATGTACGCCGTGCGGTTGGGCACGTCCAGGCGCAGCGCAGGGTACCCGCCGACCCTGAGGAACGGGACGACGACGTAGATCGCGATCAGGATCGCGAACACGATGTTGCGTCGCGTGCGCCAGCGGCCCTTGACGTCCGCCGGCTGCAGCATGTTGCGCGAACCGTCCTCGTTGATCGAGTACAGCGTGTCGAGGTCCGGCCTGCGCCGGACCCCGTGCTTGACTTGCGTGCTCATCGTCGTCGATTCTGCCGATCGACTCCGCGCAGTGGATCAGCCGCCGCCTTTGGGCTTGGCATCGGTCCCGGAGTCCTTGGGCTTCGTGTCCTTCTTTGGATCTGCAGGCGGCGGAGCTTGAGCTGCTTTTTCCTTCTCCCATTCCGCCGTCGGCTTGCCCTGCGGAGCCTTGCCCGGAACGTTGAGGCCCTTGCGGGTCAGGACGAACGACACGACCTGGCGCACGCGCACCGGACCGAGCTGGTCCTTCCAGGCCTGCATGCCCTTGTCCTGCACGCCGTTCATCACGGTGTTGTAGATCTGCAGCGGATCGGGACCGTGCAGCCAGAAGTCGTCGGTCAGGTTGGGGCCGATGTCGCCGGCGGCCTGCGGGCCGTGGCACTGCACGCACTTCTGCTGGAACGTCTTCGCGCCGGCATCGACCTGCGCGGGCACCTTGGTCATCAGCAGCAGCGAATCGTTCGTGACCTCCTTGCCCATCTCGCGCTCGATCTGCGCCTGCGCAGCCACTTCGATCTCGCGGTTCCAGCTCTGGTCCTGCGTGAAGCCCACGCCGAACGTCTGGTAGAAGAGCCAGTACCCGATCGAGAACACGACCGAGCCGTAGAGCGTGAACAGCCACCAGTTCGGCAGCCGGTTGTCGTATTCCTGGATGCCGTCGAAGTCGTGATCCAGGGTGACGTCTGCATCGTGCTCAACCATGGTTGGGCTCCTTTCGTGTGGCGCCTTCGCGCTCGTCGGCGAAGGGCAGGGCGGCGAGTCTCTCGACCTGGCGTGCGTCGCGCATGCCGAAGGCCACCCGAGCCAGCACGCCGACGAAGAAGACGAAGAAGAAGACCAGAGCGATCAGGGGCAGCGTGAGCCACTCGTGGCCGCGGAAGAACTCCTGGAACACGCTACTTCCCTCCCGTCGGGGCAGCCGGAGCGGCCGCGTTGCTGAGCTTCGGAGGCTCGTGCGTCAGCCCGAGCTGCTGCAGGTATCCGATCAGCGCCACGACCTCCGCGTCGGGAGCGACCTCGACGCCGCCGGACTGCTTGAGATCCGCCGCGATCTTGCGGCCCTGGGCCAGCGCCAGCTCGCGCGCGTCGTCGATCGTGGCCTGCTCGTAGGGCACGCCCTCGATGCGCAGCACCGACATCTTGCCGGGCGTCTTCGAGTAGTCGACCGAGCTCGTGTGCAGCCAGGAGTACGACGGCATGATCGATCCGGGCGAGGTCGAGCGCGGGTCCTTGAGGTGCTGGTAGTGCCACAGGTTCGGGTAGCGGCCGGCGAGCCGGTGCAGGTCCGGACCGGTGCGCTTCGATCCCCACTGGAACGGATGGTCGTACACGTACGACTCCGCCCGCGAGTAGTCGCCGTAGCGCAGCGTCTCGTGCCGGAACGGCCGCACCATCTGGCTGTGGCAGACGTAGCAGCCCTCGCGCACGTAGATGTCGCGGCCCTCGAGCTCCAGCGGCGTGCACGGCACCTCCTGGTAGCGGCTGGGGACCGCGACCATCGTCCCCTGCGCCGGCGTGACGGCCGCAGCGCCCACATCGCGCCTGGCGATCGTGGGCACGAGCTCGATCAGGCCGCCGATGAGGATCGCGACCAGCACGAGCACGGTGAAGACCAGGCTCTTGCCCTCGAGCAGCGCGTGCCAGTGCACCTTCTGCGTCTGGTAGCGGCGGTAGTAGATCGCGCACACGACCACGAGCAGCACGCCCAGCGCGGCCACCACCGCGCTCGTGATCGGGCCGGCCAGGCCGAAGACCACTGCGACGAGGATCGCGACGCAGGAGAGCACGATCGGCGAGCTGAAGAGCACCGCGGTCGCAGGCACCGGAGGCGTCGCGGGACGCACCGGCACGTCGACCCCGTCCTGCACCGGCTTGCCGCTGCGGATGGTCATCGCCAGGTTCCAGACCATCATCAGGAAGCCCACGAAGAAGGCCGTTCCGCCGATCAGGCGCATCATGTAGAGGAACTGCCCGCTCTTGAGCACCTCGACGAAGTCGGTGTTCTTGAGGAAGCCCTCGGCGTCGAGCGCCTGGAAGAACAGGCCCTGGTTGATGCCCGCGATCCACATCGCGCCGATGTAGAGCAGCATGCCGAAGGTGCTCACCCAGAAGTGCGTGTCGGCCAGCTTGGTCGACCAGAGCTTGGTGCCCCACAGGCGCGGCACGAGCCAGTAGAACATCCCGGCCGCCATGCCCGCGTTCCAGCCCAGCGTGCCTCCGTGCACGTGCCCGATGATCCAGTCGGTGTAGTGGCCGAGCGCGTTGACGCTCTTGATCGAGAGCAGCGGTCCCTCGAAGGTCGACATGCCGTAGAAGGTCACGCCGACGACGAGGAACTTGACCACCGGGTCGGTGCGCAGCTTGTCCCACGCGCCGCGCAGCGTCAGCAGGCCGTTGAGCATGCCGCCCCAGCTCGGGGCCCACAGCATCAGGCTGAAGACCATGCCCAGCGTCTGCGCCCACTCGGGCAGCGCGGAGTTCAAGAGGTGGTGCGGGCCGGCCCAGATGTAGAGGAAGACGAGGCTCCAGAAGTGCACCACCGAGAGGCGGTAGGAGTACACCGGCCGCTCGACCGCCTTGGGCAGGTAGTAGTACATGATCCCGAGGATCGGCGTGGTGAGGAAGAAGGCCACCGCGTTGTGGCCGTACCACCACTGCACGAGCGCGTCCTGCACGCCGCCGAAGATCGCGTAGCTGTGCAGCGGACCGGTCGGGATGTGCAGGTTGTTGACGATGTACAGCACCGGCACCGTCACCACCGTCGCGATGTAGAACCAGATCGCGACGTAGAGGTTCTTCTCGTTGCGCTTGCCGATCGTCAGGAAGAAGTTGATCGCGAAGATCACCCACACGACCGCCACGGCGACGTCGATGGGCCAGATCAGCTCGGCGTACTCCTTGCCCTGCGTCAGGCCCAGCGGGAGCGTGATCGCCGCGGCGGCGATGATCAGCTGCCAGCCGATGAAGTGCGCCCAGGAGAGGAAGTCCGAGCCCAGGCGCGTGCGCAGGAGGCGCTGGATCGAGTGGTACACGCCCGCGAACATCATGTTGCCCACGAAGGCGAAGATCGCGGCGTTCGTGTGCAGCGGGCGCAGGCGGCCGAAGCTCGTCCAGGGCAGGCCCAGGTTCATCTTCCAGAACGAGAGCTGCGAGGCGATGACCACGCCGAGCAGGAGCCCCACGATGCCGAACACCAGCGAGGCGATCAGGAAGGCACGTACGACCGCGTCGTTGTACTCGACTCGTCGGGTGTCTGTGGTTGCAGGTTTCATGGTCGGAGGAGTTCCAGGTTCAGTGGGGATCGGTTTCTGTGGCGGACTCGGGGAGGCCCAGCCGGGGAGCCGCGCCCTCGCGCGCACCCGGGCTGCCGTCGGAATCGAGGAGCGGCAGGAGCGCGAGGCGCTCCGCGTGTTCGAAGTCGCGCTGGTGCAGCGAGACGAGCAGGAGCAGGATCCCGCCGGCGACGAGCACGATGCTGATGAAGACCAGCACGATCAGGACGTCCATTGCGCGTTCCTCCCGGTCAGTCGCAGGGCGGTCAGGGACAGGAACACGAGCGAGCTCGCGGGCATCAGCACCGCGGCCGTCAGCGGCCCGACCAGGCCGGCGAAGCACAGCCCGACCACGACCGCGTTGTAGGCCACCGCGAGCACGAGGTTCGTGCGCAGCACGCGCGCCAGACGCCGCGCCCAGTGCAGCGTGCAGCGCACGGCGCTGACGCCGTCGCCCAGATAGAAGAGGTCGGCGCGCGCCGGGAGGCTGGGCCGGTCGACGGCAGGCGTCGCGGCGCAGTAGGAGGCGTCGAAGGCCGGCGCGTCGTTGATGCCGTCGCCGACCATCCAGGTGTCGCGGCGATCCAGGCCGCGCACCAGGCGCGCCTTGTCCTCGGGCTGCAGCGCCCCGTGCGCCTGTGCGGGCGGGATGCCCAGCTCGGCCGCCACGCGCGCGACGCGCTCGCTGCGGTCGCCGCTGAGCAGGTGCACGGCGTAGCCCTCGCGCTGCAGGCTGGCGAGCTCGTGCTGCGCGTCGCTCTTGAGCTCCTCCTCGACCTCGACCTCGGCGAGCACGCGGCCGTCCTCGGCGAAGACCGCGCCGGCGCCGGGGGCCTGCGCGTCGCCGAGCGCGAACGCGCGGGTGCCCAGCTGCCAGACGCGTGCGCCCAGCCGGATCTCCAGCCCGCATCCGGGGTGCTCGATCACCTCGAGGCCCTCGACCAGCGGCGTGCGGCCGCCGCTGGAGAGCTCGGCGTGGACGCAGCGGCTGACCGGGTGCAGGCTGCGCGCGCAGGCATCGGCGAGCACCGCGCGCGTCTGCGCGTCGAGCCTCGAGAGCGCCTCGCGCGAGTGCGGCGCGAGGCGCAGCACGCCGCGGGTGAGCGTGCCGGTCTTGTCGAAGAGCACGTGGCGCACGCGCAGCACGCGGCGCAGGAAGCCCGGCTCGCGCAGGAAGATCCCGCGCCGGCGCAGGGCCGAGTAGGTCAGCTCGTGCGCCAGCGGCAGCGCCAGGCCCAGCGCGCAGGGACAGGTGACCACCAGCACCGAGAGCGACACTTCGACGGCGCGCTCGACGCCCGCGTGCAGCCACAGCGCGAAGGCCGCCGAGGCGAGCAGCAGCACGGCGATCACGTAGGCGCTGGCGAAACGCATCCAGCCGCGCTCGTTCTCGCGCTCGCGGCCGGCGGCAGCACCGCTCGTGCCCAGCAGCGCCTGCAGGCGCGAGGCCGCGAAGCGCTCGCGCGCCTCCAGGCGCACGGGCGAGCGTCCGGCCTGGAACGCGCCGGCCGGCACGCGCGCGTCGGGCTCGAAGGCCTGTGGCCGCGATTCGCCCGTGATCCAGTCCAGGCTGAAGGTCGCGCTCGCGCCGAGCAGCGTGCCTTCGACCGGCACGAGATCGCCGGGCAGGATCCACAGCTCGTCGCCGGGCTCGATCGCCGCCGCAGCGACCGTCTCGAGCTCCGAGCCGCGGCGCCGGCGCGTGAAGAGGTCCTCGACGCCGTCGCTCTTCAGGATCGAGAGCCGGTTCTTCTGCAGCACGCGCTCCTGCAGCCAGCGGCCGAGCACCATCAGCGCGATGAAGATCGTGATCGTGTCGAAGTAGGCCGCCTCGGGGCCGCGCGCGATCCAGGCCCAGACCGATCCGC
Source organism: Planctomycetota bacterium (assembly GCA_044229935.1). Lineage (GTDB taxonomy): Bacteria > Planctomycetota > UBA1135 > UBA1135 > JADJLZ01. The sequence goes on from JBGASC010000003.1 coordinate 26,776, forward strand.
CGTAGCCCAGCAGGATCCCCAGCGCGATCGGAAGGTCCAGGTGCACGATGCGCCGGCGCAGGCTCTCCCAGGCCGAGCGGATGAAGAGCGATCCGCCCGCGAGCACCGCGACGCTCGAGAGCGCGAAGCTCCAGCGGCCGAGCGCCGTGTACAGCGCGCCCTCGCTCTGGGCCAGCCCGGCGTAGTAGCACAGGCTGAAGATCATCACGTTGAGCGCGGCGGCGCTGCACACGCCCAGGCGCACGACCAGCGCGCGCGAGACGGCGAGGTCGCCCTTGCGCGCGGCACCGAAGCGGTAGCCGAAGCGCTCCGCGGCGCGCAGGTAGTCGCGCAGGTCGAGCTCGCTGGGACGCCAGAGCAGCTCGGCGCGGCCGAGCGCGGGGTTGATGCGCAGGTCGACGGCGCCGGCCTCGCGGCTCCACAGCTGCTGCAGCAGCCACACGCACGCGGCGCAATGCACGCCCTGCACGTCGAGCGTCAGGCGCTGCAGTCCGTCGGCGGAGGGCGGCGCGGAGGCGAGCAGCACCTCGAGCCAGGCGAAGCTGTCCGGGCGCAGCTCCGGCGGCGGCGCGTCGCTCCCGCCGCGCAGCTCGTAGTAGCGCCCCAGGCCCTCGCTCTGGATCAGCTCGTGCACGCTGCGGCAGCCCGCGCAGCAGAACTCGCCCAGCTCCGCGCGTCGCGACGCGCCCAGCGGCAGCCCGCAGTGCGCGCAGAGCGCCTTCGAGCGCGCGCGGCCCGCGGGTGCGGCGATGGCGGCTGCGTTCACCACAGCACCACCTCGGAGAGCCGCGCGTGCGGGATCCACTCCAGCGCGGCGAGCCCGCGCAGCGCGAGCTGCACGCCCATCAGCAGCGCCAGCGCCGCACCGGCGCGGTAGAGGGAGAGGCGCAGGCGCTGGCTCATCCAGCGCACGCCGAGCGTCAGCCCGACGAGCAGCGGCACCGTGCCCAGGCCGAAGACCAGCATCGCCAGCGCGCCGCGCGCCGGGCTGCCGGCGGCCAGCGCCGCGACCGCGACGGTGTACACGGGCCCGCACGGCAAGAGACCGTTGGCCAGCCCCAGCGCCGCGCGCCGTGCGTTGCCGCGCAGTCCGAGCGCGCCGAGGTTGCCGGTCAGCCAGCGCGAGAGGCGGCTCGCGCACGCGAGCGAGGCCAGCGGGAAGACGTCCAGCAGCCCGAGCCCGACCCACACCAGCGCCGCGGCCGCGAGCAGCGAGAGCACCGCCTGCCAGACCAGCGCGTGCGCGCCCTCGGGCAGCAACCCGCCCAGCGATCCGAGCAGGAGACCGATCAGCGCGTAGCTCGCGAGCCGGCCGAGATGGTAGATGCCGATCGGCGCGAGCGCGGAGAGGCGCCGCTCGCCGTCGGCCGTCGGCGGGGCCGAGACCGCGCACACCAGCGGACCGCACATGCCCAGGCAATGCCCGGCGCTCATGAGCAGCCCGAAGGCGAACAGCTGCGCCAGGTCGCGAGGCTCGCTCGCGCTCGAACAGCAGCTGTGGATCGCGGCCTCGTCGATCACGACGCGGCGCCTCCTTCGGCGTGCGGCCTGTCCATCAGCGACGAGAGCAGGTTCCAGGCCGCGATCACCAGCGCGACCACGATCAGCCCGCTGCCGCAGGCCGAGTAGAGCGAGAGGTGGCCCGCGCCCTCGACGAGCTCCGTGCTGCGCCGCGGCTGCCCGAGGTAGCCGAGCAGGAACTGCGGCAGGAAGGCCAGGTTCACGCCCGCGAAGAGCAGGAAGCAGCCGAAGACCGCCCAGCCTTGCCGCGCCTCGACGCCGAACCAGCGCTTCCAGCCGTGGTACAGGCCCCCCAGCAGCGCGACCAGCGTCCCGCCGATCACGAGGTAGTGGAACTGCGCCGTCGAGAAGCAGCTGTTGGCCAGGTGCGCACCCGCGGGCAGCACGGCCAGGAACACGCCGGCCATGCCGCCGACGCACAAGAGCACGAGGAAGCAGAGCGCGTAGGCGAGCGAGGCGCTCGCCTGCGTGCGGCCGGCCGCGAGCGAGAGCATCCACTCGAGCACGATCACGGCGAACGGCACGCCGGCGAGCAGCGCCAGCGCGCTCGCTCCGGCGGCCTCGCCCGCGTTCGTGCCGCGGCCGAGCACGTGCACGCCGAAGCTCGCGCAGGAGACCACCGCGATGGCGAAGAGGCTGGCGATCGAGGTGCGCGAGGCCGGCCTGGGCGTGCTCTGGTGGTCCGCGACGATCGTGCCGACCACGCCCAGCGCCGCGATCAGCATCGCGCTGAAGGCCGGATGGCCCCAGATCCAGAACCACTGCGCGAAGCGCACGTCCGCCGCCGGCGAGGAGCCGAGCACGTCCGCCGCGCCCGCGCGCTCCGCATAGAGCACGACCAGCGCGGCGAGCAGCACGGGCGTCGCGAGCAGCTGCACCAGCGAGGAGGCCGCGATGGCCCAGGCGAAGAAGGGCTTCGCCGGGCTCGTGCCGTCCGCGCGGCGGCCGAAGAAGACCGTGGCGAGCAGGTTGGCGCTGCTGCAGGCGTACGAGACGAGCACGGTCGCGATTCCCAGCGCGCCCCAGCCCAGGCTGGCGCTGCCCGAGAGCGCGAAGGGCAGGTCGAGGCTGAAGCCGCTCTCGAGCGGCGCGAACAGCAGCGCGACCAGGAAGAGCAGCGCGCCGGCGAAGAAGATCTGGAAGGCGAGCAGGTTGAGCCGCGGCAGCAGCATGCGCTCGAGGCCGAGCTGCTCGGGCAGCATCCAGTTGCCGAGCACCATCGGGAGCGCGGGCAGTGCGACCAGGAAGGCCATCACCAGGCCGTGCATGCTGTACATGCGCCGGAAGACCTCGGGTGCCGCGCCGGAGCCCGTGCTCGCCAGCGGCTGGATCGAGAGGCCGAAGCCCAGGAACGCGCCGGCGACCAGCGCCAGCCCGACCACCACGGCGTAGAGCAGCGCGAGGCGGCGGTGATCCTGCGTGAAGAGCCAGAACTCGCGCGCGTCGCGCGTCGAGCGTGCGGCGCTGCTCGCCGCGGGCTGCATGACGCTGTTGGTTTGCTGGTTCACTTGAGGCTCTTGATGTATGCGGCCAGTCCGGCGATCTCGACGTCCTGCAGGCGCCCGCGGAAGCTCGGCATCACGGGCTCGAAGCCCTCGATGACCTTGGCCGTCGGATCGAGGAGCGATTCCTTGATGTAGTCGTCGGTGGGCTCGACGACCGTGCCGTCCTTGAGCTTGTGCTGGCGCTCGAGGAAGCCCTTGAAGCTCGGGCCGACGAGCTTCGCGCCGTCGACCGTGTGGCACTGCGTGCAGCCGCGCATCTGGTAGCTCTTCTGTCCGAGCTCGAGCGGCGGCAGCGTCAGGTCGGGACCGGAGATGTCCTGGTACCACTTGTCGAAGCCGCCCTCGGGGTGCACGAGCGCCTTGACGCCGGCGTCGACGCCCGCGCGCGCGGGGCGCACGGTCGAGCGCAGGTCGAACTCGCCCGCGAGCGTCGGCTGCACCCACGCCTCGCGATCCTGGCCGAGCGCGACCGGGACCTGCAGGCGGAAGGCCGGCACGGCGAAGGTGTAGTTGGCGCGCGGCGCGCTCTTGAACATGAAGCGCACGGGCCGGTCGATCGGCAGGTGCAGCTCGTTCGTCGCGTAGCCGTTGGGGTAGGTGAAGCTCCAGCCCTTCTCCTCCAGCGCGACCTGGATCGGGAAGGCGCCGCGCGGGATCACCTGCAGGTCGGCCCAGACCAGCGCGCCCTGCACGAAGAACACGGCGATCAGCAGGAACGCGCTCGCCGCGCCCAGCTGCAGCCAGCGCCGCAGCGCGCCGCGGTTCGCGTCGGTCGCGCGCGCGCCGGCGAAGACCAGCAGCGCGAGGCCCGCCGCGAGCACGCCCAGGAAGACCGCGAACCACGCCGCGAGCTGGAAGGTGCGGTCGACCGGGACCGCGAAGGTCGAGGCCTGCGGGAGCAGGTCGCCCGAGGCGAAGGCCAGCGTGCCGAGTGCGCTCATCGCCCGCCTCCCGGTCCGTTGCCGGACTTGCCGAGCTCCTGCGCGGTCAGCTCCATCGCGCGCTCGATCGGCAGCGCGACGATGCCCTTCTGCTTGTCGATCCAGGCGTAGTGCGCGAGGCGATCGGCCTGCGCCGCGCGCATCTGCCGCGTGTCGGCTGGCGTCTCGGCCCAGCCGCGCTCGGCGCGCAGCGAGTTCTCGTGCGCGCGGTAGAGCGCGGGCACGAGGAAGGCCAGCGCCGCGGTCGCGGCGACGAGCGCCGCACCGATGCCGAGCAGCGTGGAGAGGGGCAGCGTTGCGCGATTCTCCATGTCAGGAGTTCTCGAAGGCCAGGGACTCGGAAAGGCGCGGATCGTTGGCGGGGATCAGCGCGCGCTCGCCGGCCAGTCGGGTGAGCGCGAAGATCCAGATCCCGCCGACCGCCAGCAGGCTGGCGACGTCCATCGGGTTCACCAGCGCGCCGTCGCGCTCGGTGCCCGGCATCACGAGCCAGAACAGCTCGACGGCGTGCATCACGAGCATCCACGCCGCCCAGAAGGCGAGCACGCCCAGGTTGCGCTTGGCGTGGCGCGAGAGCAGTCCGGCGAAGGGCAGCACGAAGTGCCCGAAGAGCAGGATCGCCGAGACGACCGCCCACGAGCCGTGGAAGCGTTCCTTGAACCAGACGGTCTCCTCGGGGATGTCCGCGTACCAGATCAGCATGAACTGGGAGAACGAGACGTAGCCCCAGAAGAAGACGAAGGCGAAGAGGAACTTGCCCAGGTCGTGGTAGTGCTCGACGTGCACGCTCTGCGCGAGCACCTGGCGCGACTGCAGGAAGCGCAGGATCAGCACCGCGGCCGAGAAGAACGCGATCACCGACGCCGCGAAGAAGCACACGCCGAAGATCGTGCTGGCCCAGGCCGGATCGAGCGTCATCACCAGGTCGAAGGCGGCGAAGTTCGTGCTCAGCGCGAAGAGCACCATCGCCGGCGCGGCGCGGCGCTCGAGCGCCAGCGTGGGCTGCGCGTCGCGGCTCTCGTCCTGCGCGCGCGAGCGCGAGAGCAGCCAGCGCCCCAGCCCGATCCAGATGGCGAAGTAGACGAGGCAGCGTAGCGCGAAGAAGCGCCCGTCGAGGAAGCCGGCCTTGGCGGCCAGCACCGGGCTGGCGCTCACGACGGCGGGATCGCCCCAGGGATAGAGCGAGCCGTCGCCGCTGGCGACCAGCGCGACCAGGGGCGCGAGCAGGAGCGCGATCACCAGCGTGTTGGCCGCGACGAGCTCGCCGACGCGGCGCACCGCGACGCTCCAGCCGGCGCGCGTCAGGTGCTGGATCAGCACGAAGAACAGGCCGCCGAGCGAGATGCCGAGGAAGTACAGGCAGGCCAGCAGCCAGGAATGCTGCAGGCGCGCGAAGTGGTCGTTGCGCTGCCAGCCGAGCCAGAGCGCGAGAGCCAGGCCGACCAGGCCGGCGCCGAGCGCGAGCGCGCCCCAGCGCTTGCCGCGCGGACCGAGGCTCTTCTCTTCGTGGGCGAGGGTGCTCATGGGACTTCCGGTGCGCTCCTCAGCGCGTTCCCAGCTGACGACGCTGGTCCTCGGGCACGTCGGACGGGGTGGCGTTCTGCGAGCGCTGCAGCGCGCGCACGTAGGCGACGATCGACCAGCTGTCCTCGACGCTCACCTGGCGTCCGTAGGCGGGCATCGTGCGCACGCCGTTGCGGATCGTGTCGAAGAGCTGGCCCGCGAGACGCTGGCGCACGAGCGGATCGTGCAGCGACGCGGGCGGGACCCAGGCCGTCTCCTGCAGGTTCTGCGCGCGCTGCGCGACGAGGCCGTCGCCGTAGCCGGCCTGGCCGTGGCAGGGCGTGCAGTAGACCTGGAAGCGGCCCTGGCCGCGGCGCAGGAACTCGGCCGTCACGGGGAGCGGGATGTCGCTGCAGAATTCGCTGCCGCGCTTGCCGCTCGCCAGCACCTCGTCCTCGCTGAACTGGTCGAAGGCGACCGCGCCCGCGACGTCGGGCCGCTGCGCGCGGCCGTCGAGGTAGAAGGCGTTGCCCGCCTGCGCGCGGTAGCGCGGCTGCGAGTCCATGTCCTTCACGAGGTGGAAGGGCGGCGAGCTCGTGTCGCGGAAGCGCGCGCCGACGATCGCGGCGAAGGGCACCAGCGCCAGCGCGGCGATGCCGCCCAGCAGCGCCCGGCCCCAGTTGGGCAGCGCGGAGCTCTGGCCCGAGTCGTGGCAGTCGGCGACGGGGTGCTGCGTCAGCGACTGCAGCAGCGCCCGCGTCGCGCGCATGTCGAAGCGCGGATCGCCGGCCTCGATGGCGAGGAAGAAGCCGTCGTCGGTCGCGCGGCGGAAGCGCTCGTGCTCGAAGAGCGCGTGGTGGTGCTCCGGCAGCTTGTTCAGCACGAACATGCCGAAGAAGGCGCCGAAGGCCGCCAGCAGCACCGTGAACTCGAACACGATCGGGATGTTGGCCGGGATGCCGAAAAGCGGCTTGCCGCTGATCAGGAAGGGGTAGTCGACGGCGTTGGTCCACCACTGGAAGAGCAGCGCCAGCGTCGTGCCCGTCAGCCCGCAGCCCAGCACGATCCAGGGCAGGTGCGTCGGGCGCAGGCCCATGGCGCGCTCGATGCCGTGGATCGGGAACGGGCTGTAGACGTCGAAGTTGCGGTAGCCGGCGTCGCGCACCGCGCGCGCCGCCTTCGTCACCGCCGTGACGTCGTCGAACTCCGCGACCAGCGCGTAGAGCCGCCCGGTCTTCGCGTTCTCAGGCATGAGCGGCCTCCTTGGCGCCGTGGTCGTGCTCCGCATGCGCGTGCGCGTCGGGCAGCACGGTCTTGACCTCGGCGATCGCCACCATCGGCAGGTAGCGGCAGAAGAGCAGGAAGAGCGTCAGGAACAGGCCGATCGTGCCGGTGAAGGTGAAGATGTCGACCAGCGTCGGCTTGAAGTAGCCCCAGCTCGACGGGATGTAGTCGCGGCTGAGCGAGGTGACCACGATCACGAAGCGCTCGAGCCACATCCCGACGTTGACCAGGATCGCGAGCACCACCATCAGCCACAGGTTCGTGCGCACCTTCTTCGACCAGAAGAACTGCGGCACGACCACGTTGCAGAAGACCATCAGCCAGTAGGCCCAGGCGTACGGGCCGGTGGCGCGGTTGAGGAAGGTGAAGCGCTCGTAGGGGTTGCCGCCGTACCAGGCGATGAAGAACTCGGTGGCGTAGGCGAGGCCGACCATCGAGCCGGTCGCCAGGATCACCTTGTTCATGTTCTCCAGGTGGCGCAGCGTGACGAGCTCCTTCAGGCCGAAGAGCTCGCGCGCCGGCACCATGATCGTCACCACCATCGCGAAGCCGCTGAAGATGGCGCCCGCGACGAAGTAGGGCGGGAAGATCGTCGTGTGCCAGCCCGGGACCTGGCTGACGGCGAAGTCGAAGCTGACCACCGAGTGCACGCTGAGCACGAGCGGCGTCGCCAGCGCGGCCAGCAGCAGGTAGGCGCGCTCGAAGCGCTGCCAGTGGCGCGCGGAACCGCGCCAGCCCAGCGCGAAGAGGCCGTAGAGCGCGCGCTTGATCTTCGTGGTCGAGCGGTCGCGCAGCGTGGCGAGGTCGGGCACGAGGCCCATGAACCAGAACAGGAGCGAGACCGTGGCGTAGGTCGAGACCGCGAACACGTCCCACAGCAGCGGGCTGCGGAAGTTCGGCCACATCAGCATCTGGTTGGGGATCGGGAACAGCCAGTACGCCACCCACACGCGGCCGACGTGGATCAGCGGGTACAGGCCGGCGCAGCACACGGCGAAGAGCGTCATCGCCTCGGCCGCGCGGTTGATGCTCGTGCGCCACTTCTGCCGCAGCAGGAACAGGATCGCCGAGATCAGCGTGCCGGCGTGCGCGATGCCGACCCAGAAGACGAAGTTGACGATGTCCCAGCCCCAGAAGGCCGGCGAGTTGTTGCCCCACACGCCGACGCCGGTGGAGATCAGGTACGCGACCATTGCGAAGAGGATCAGCGTCAGCGTGCCGGTGATCGCGATCGCGACGTACCAGGCGCGCGGCGGCTTGGGCCGCTCGACCACGCCGCAGACGCGGCGCGTCACGGCGCCCAGGTCGCGGTCGCCTTCGACCAGGATCGGCCGCCGGTAGGGCTCGCCCAGGGAGAGCTCGGTGCTGCTGCTAGCCGTCATGTTCGCTCGCGGAGGGATGGGGGTTCGTGACCTTGGCGAGATAGGCGGTGCGCGGATGGATGTTGAGTTCGCTCAGCATCGCGTAGGAGCGCGAGGCGGCGCTGAGGCGCGCGACGCGGCTCTGCGGGTCGGCCAGATCGCCGAAGACGATCGCCTGCGTCGGGCAGGTCTGCGCGCAGGCCGGCACCACCTCGCCGTCGGCCGGCTTGCGGCCCGCGTTCTTGGCGCGGATCTTGGCCGCCTGGATGCGCTGCACGCAGAAGGTGCACTTCTCCATCACGCCGCGGTGACGCACGGTCACCTCGGGGTTGAAGAGCATGCGCTGCACCTCGGCGCCGTCGCGCTCGACGTCCTTGTGGTAGTTGAAGAAGTTGAAGCGCCGGACCTTGAAGGGGCAGTTGTTGGCGCAGTAGCGCGTGCCGACGCAGCGGTTGTAGACCATGTCGTTCAGGCCCTCGGCGCTGTGCACCGTGGCCGCGACGGGGCAGACCTGCTCGCAGGGCGCGCTCTCGCAGTGCTGGCAGGTCAACGGCTGGAAGCGCACGCGCGGCGCCTCGGCCGAACCGAGGAAGTAGCGGTCGATGCGAAGCCAGTGCATCTCGCGGGCGCGGATCACCTGCTCGCGCCCGACCACCGGCACGTTGTTCTCCGCCTGGCAGGCGACCGAGCAGGCCGTGCACCCGATGCAGGCGTTGAGGTCGATCGCCATCCCCCAGCGCACGCCGCTCGGACCCGGCTTCTCCCAGAGCGACTCGAGCGGCGGGCGGTGCCCGTTCTCGCGCTCGATCTTGGGGTCCTTGCGGAAGGACTCGAGGTTCGTCTCGCGCAGGAGCTCCTCGATGCGCTCGTGGATGCCGTGCTGTCCGATCGAGTCGTCGACCGCCGGATCCGTCGTGCGCGCCAGCGCCCAGCTCGTGCCGGTCGCCTCGACGCCCAGCCCGGTCGCCGCGTGCAGCGCGTTCGAGGCGCGCAGCCGGTACGCGTCGAAGCCGACCGTCTCGACGCCGTCGGCCTGCGAGCCGCCGACCAGTCCCGCGGCGCTGCGGCCGTAGCCCAGGTGCAGCGTGATCGATCCCGCCGGCTGCCCGGGCAGCACGGTCGCGGCGACGACGAGCTCGCGCGTGCCGAGCTTGAGCTTGACCAGCGTCGAGTCCTGCACGCCCAGCGCGCGCGCCGTCTCCGGCGCGAACGTGGCCGCGTTGCCCCAGGTCATCTTGGTCAGCGCATCGGGCGTCTCCTGCAGCCAGGAGTTGTTGGCGCTGCGTCCGTCGTAGAGCTTGCGGTCGGGCGCGAGCACGAGCTCGAGCTCGCCGTTTCCGAGCTCGGCCTTGAGCGCGCGCGCGGCCGGAGCCGGCACGTCGAAGCGCTGCAGCGCGGCCTCGACCGGCGCGGAGGCCGAGCCGGCGACGAAGCCGTCGTGCAGGATGCGCTTCCACTGCGCGTCGCTCGCGCCGGGCGCGACGGCGGCGCGCACGAGATCGCGCGCGTTCTCGGTCGCGCCGGCGAGCAGCGCGCACAGCTCGAGCACGCTGCGGCGCTCGAAGATCGGGTCGATCAGCGGCTGCTGCGTGCAGCGCGTGCCGTCCCAGGAGGCGGCGTCGCCCCAGGACTCGAGCGCGTGCGTGCGCGGCAGGTGCCAGGTGGAGCTGCGCGAGGTCTCGTCGCGGTAGTGCGAGAGGTGCAGCGAGAGCGGCACCTTGCGCAGCGCGCGGGCGAAGTCGATGTCGGCCGGCGCGTCGTAGACGGGGTTGCCGCCCAGGATCACGAGCAGCTCGACGCGGCCCGACTCCATCTCCTGCGCCAGCGCGGCGAGCGCGGCGACCGGATCGGCGCGTTCGGCCTCGGGTTCGGCGCTGTAGACCAGCGTGCGCCCGACGTTGCCGAGCGTGGCGTTGATGCGGTGCACCAGCGCGTGCACGGCCGGCGCCTGGCGCGGGCCGACCGCGAGCAGCGACTGGCCGCGGTTCTGCTTCAGCTCCTCGGCCAGGAGCTCGAGGAAGCGCTGCACGCGCGGCTGCTCGAGGAAGCCGCCGCTGGGCGCGGGTGCGCTGCCGCCGCCGATGCGCGCCTCGAGCGCGAGCGCGAAGGGCAGGAGCTGTTCGTGGCGCAGCGCCAGGCGCTGGTCAGCCGAGGCGCCCGTCAGCGAGAGCGAGCTCTCGACCGACCACAGGCGCAGCACGGATTCCTGCGTCGGCTCGCGCCGCGCCGCGAAGGCGCGCGCGTTGGCCAGCGCGGCGGGATGCTCGCCGAGCAGGTCGGCGTCCAGGCACACCAGCGTGTGCACCGCCTCCAGGCGCGGCTGCACGCGCAGCGCGCGGCCGAAGGCGAGCTTCGCGCCCTCGATCTCGTTCGTGCGCGCGCAGGGCTCCCACTCGATCCAGCGCGCGTCGGGGTACGCCGCTGCGAAGCGCGCGCGCAGCGCGGCCTCGGCGAGCGAGGAGCTCGGCTCGGCCAGCACGCGCAGTCCGGCGCCGCGCTTGGCGCGCGCCGTCGCGAGCTGCGCGGCGAACCAGGGCTCGAACTCCTTCCAGCTGCGCGGCCAGATCACGCCCTCGGCGTACTGCACCAGGCCGCGGCTGTGGTCGGGGTCGTACAGGTCGAGCACCGCCGCCTGCGAGCGCGCGGTGGCCGCGCCGCGGTCGAGCGGGTGCAGCGGGTTGCCCTCGATCTTGATCGGGCGGCCGTCGTAGCTCGTCACCAGCAGCGACGCGGCGACGCCGGAGCACTCGAACGCGGTCGCGAAGCGCCGCGTGGTGCCGGGGACGCGGCCCTCGGGCCGGCGCTGGAAGGGCAGGATCTCCTCGGTGTCCCACGTGCAGCCCGAGGCGGACGCCAGCGCCATCGAGGCGCCCATGACCTGCAGGAAGCGCCGCCGCGAGACGTCGCTCGGTGCCTGGTTCAGCGATGACATGTCGAGCAATCCGTCGAGGGTTTGAGGTTGCGCTGCCGCATCAGCTCGGCGCCGAGCTCCGCGGCCGGACGATCCGGCTGCCAGTCCATCGAGGTCGCGAACTCCGGCGGACGCAGGTTCGGCGCCGGGTTGCGGTGGCACTCCAGGCACCAGCCCATCGAGAGCGGCTGCTCCTGGCGCACGCGCTCCATCGTGTCGATGCGGCCGTGGCAGGTGACGCAGCCCACGCCGCGCGTGACGTGCGCGCTGTGATCGAAGTAGACGTAGTCGGGCAGGTCGTGCACGCGCTTCCAGCGCACGGGCTCGCCCGTCGACCAGCTGTCGAAGACCGGTTTGAGGCGCTCGCTCTGCGTGCGGATGCGCTGGTGGCAGTTCATGCACGTCTCGGTCGGCGGGATCGCCGCGCGCGCGGCGACCTCGACGGTCGTGTGGCAGTAGCGGCAGTCGAGCGCGAGCTCGCCCGCGTGGAGCGCGTGGCTGAACGGCACCGGCTGCACGGGCGAGAAGCCCACGTTGAGCGTCTTGGGCGACGCGCCGTAGGCGAAGAGCGCCACGACGTACACGCCGCCGAGCACCGCGCCGATGCCGACCAAGAGGCGCAGGCCGTTCATCCACTTCGGGAAGAAGTTCATCGTCTGCGCTGGGGGGAGCGAGGGGGGCTGAGGCATGGAGGAAGACGCAGGGGCGGAGCAGCGCCTCGTGCGTGAATGGGTTGGCGAGGAAGTCTCGGGCCCGTGCGTACGAGCGGCGATGCGGCGCCCTGCGTAGGGTCCCCCTGCCGAGGACGTACTCGAGCAGCGGGCCGGACTGCGCAGCTTGGCGCGCCCTGGAGAGCCGCACGCGGAGTTCGAACAGCGTTCGAACGTGCGCCCGCGCTACGCACTCGGTCGGAGCACGCTAGAGTGGAGCGCGCTCCTTCCCCCCCGTCGCTCCCCCCATCCCCGCGAGGATTCTCATGCGATCGCGCGCGCTCCCGATCCTGTCCGCCCTGTCCCTGTCGCTCGCCTCCGCAGCCGCGTTCGGACAAGGAAGCGAGGTGGAGCGCGTCCTCGCGCTCGGCAAGTCGGACAACCGCGTGATGGAGCACCTTGATCACCTGGTCAACCGCATCGGGCCGCGCCTGACCGGCTCGGACAACTTCCGCAACGCCTGCGAGTGGGCGCGCGCCGAGTTCGAGTCCTACGGTCTGGCCAACGCACACCTGGAGAATTGGGGCGAGTACGCGGTCGCGTTCAACCGCGGCCCGTCCTCGGGCCACATGCTCGAGCCCGAGCTGCGCGAGCTGCACTTTGGCACCAACGCCTGGACCGCGGGCACCCCTGGCCCCGTCACCGGCCCGGCGCTGCTCGCACCGACCAACGCCGACGAGCTCGCGGCCGTGCGCGGCAAGCTCAAGGGCGCGTGGATCCTCGTGCCGCGTGCCTCGGGCCGCGGCGGCGCGCGGGGCGGCACTCCCCCGCCCGCCGCGAACGCCGGCACGGGCAGCTCGACCCCGCGCGAGGCCTCCTCGCCCGCAGCCGGCGCCGACCGCGCCTTCCGCGACGAGCTGCAGAAGGCCTACGACGAGGAAGGCATCGCCGGGAAGATCAACTCGACCAGCGGCGAGCTGATCCTGACCGGCGGCAGCTCGAAGGTCAGCTTCGACAAGCTGCCGAAGACGCCCTCGATCAACCTCGCCGCGGCGGACTTCAAGGCGATCAGCGAGCTCCTCGCCGCCGGCAAGCCGGTCAGCCTGCAGTTCGACATCCGCAACTGGTTCGAGAAGGGCCCGATCGCGCTCGCCAACGTGATCGCCGAGATCCCCGGCAGCGAGAAGCCCGACGAGGTCGTGATCGTCGGCGGCCACCTCGACTCCTGGGACGGCGCGAGCGGCGCGGTCGACAACGGCACCGGCGTCGCGACGACGCTCGAGGCGGCGCGCCTGCTGGTCAAGGCCGGCGTCAAGCCCAAGCGGACGATCCGCTTCATGCTCTGGGGCGGCGAGGAGCAGGGCCTGCTCGGCTCGAAGGGCTGGATCCAGAAGCACAAGGACGAGCTGGAGAAGATCTCCGCCGTGCTCGTGCACGACGGCGGCACGAACTACTGCGCCGGGATCAACGCCACCGCGCCGATGGTCAAGGACTTCGAGACGATCTTCGCGCCGGTCAAGGACCTCGATCCGGCGATGCCGTTCGCGGTCAAGGAGGTCAAAGGCCTCTCGCCCGGCTCGAGCGACCACGACTCGTTCCTCGCCGCGAACGTGCCGGGCTTCTTCTGGAACCAGAAGGGCAAGGCCAACTACACGCACGCGCACCACACGCAGTTCGACACGTTCGACCAGGCGATCCCCGAGTACGAGCGCAACTCCTCGATCGTGATCGCCGTCGGCGCGCTGGGCATCGCCGACCTGCCGCAGCTGCTCTCGCGCGAGAACCTCAAGGCCGCTGGCGGTCGCGGCGGTTTCGGCGGCCGGCGCCTGGGCGTTCAGCTCGCCGAGGACATGAGCATCGACGAGGTCGTCGACGACGGCATCGCGGCCAAGGTCGGCCTGCAGGCCGGCGACAAGATCGTGAAGATCGGCGACAGCGCCGTGAGCGACTCGATGGAGATGCGCGAGCTCTTGACGAGCGGCCCGCAGAAGACCTCGGTGACCGTGCTGCGCAAGGGCAAGGAGCTCAAGTTCGAGATCGAGTTCCCGGCCAACTCGGGCGGCGGCGGTTTGGCGCGCCGCGTCGGCGTGCGCTTCGGCGAGGGGTTGGCGATCGAGGAGGTCACGCCCGACACGCCCGCGGCCCAGGCCGGATTGAAGGCCGGCGACAAGATCGTGCAGGCCGGCAAGGAGAAGGTCACCGAGATGCAGGATCTCGCCCCCATGCTCTTCGGCGGCGAGACCAAGCTCGAGCTGGTTGTCCTGCGCGACGGCAAGGAAATGCCGATCACGCTGACGCTGCCGGAGAGGCCGTAGGAAGTCGACCGGCCCGCACGACGGGGATTCGCACGCGCCGACGCACAGGCGGGGTCGCTCTGGATCCGCCGAGTCAGAGCCAGTCGGGTCTCTGGTCTCGCGGTCCCGTCCAGCCCCAGTCCGCCAGCCACCCGCGCACCTCCGCGAGATCATGCTCGTCCGGCAGAGAAGCCTCCGACCAACCGAAGCCGAGCTTCGTCAGCTCGCGGTCATACGGGAGAACGAGCCTGTGATCGTCGACGATCAGCATGCCGACCCTGGCACCGAAGCCGCGAACGAGTGCCCGTGTCCGCAGCGTGACACCGCGGCCGACGTTCACCTTGAACGGCGCCTCGACGCTCAGGTTCAAGTCGCGTGCGATGCGCCGCCATTGCTCGGACACCGGATGGATGCGACTCACGAGGGTTCGCCATCCCTTCGGTCACGTCCGCGGCCGAGTCGCTTCGCGATCCCCCACCCGATCGCGAGCACGAGGAGCGCGACCAGGCTCAAGAGGAAGAGCAGGCTCCCGCGCGCGGAGAACCCGACCGGCTCCGCTGGCGCGGCACCGCGCACCTCGAGCGGGATGGCCTCCGTGCTCGCGCGTGAATAACCCTTCGTCGCCGGGTCGAGATAGCACAGCTCGATCGACGGCAGCTCCTTCGTGCGCGGCGACTCGAGCACGAGCTCCGCGTGCAGCGTGCGCGTCGAACCCGCGAGCTCCTCGCGCGTGCCGAGCAGGTGCAGGCCCTCGAGCGCGTCCAGGCGCGGCGGCGTCAGGCGCGCGAGGTTGCCCGTGCCCTCGATCGCGAGCGTGAGCTGGAGATGCTCGCCCGCCGCGAGCGCGCGCGGCGTGCACTCGGCGCGCAGCGTGAAGTGCCCCACCGCGTCGACAAAGCCCGGCGGACGGCCCGCGGACGGAAAGGGCTCGACCTCGACGATCAGCGGCGTCGCCGTGAGGCTCGCGCCCTGCTTGTCGAGCGGCACGCTGCCGGCGGCGAGGTCCTGCTCGAAGCGCGTGGCGTAGGCGAAGCGCAGGATCGGCCCGGGCAGCGCCAGCGTGCCCGGCGCGTTCGGCACGAGCTCGCGCTCGAGCTCGAGCACGACCCAGGGCTTGCCCGCGCGCGCTTCCTCGCGCGAGCGCGTGGCGGAGACGATGCCCTCGCCCAGCGCGAAGATCGGGCGCGCGCCGAGCGAGCTCGCGTTCCCCGGCTCGGCGGGCGCGAGGATCTCCGCGCCGGCGAGCGCGACCCACGGCAGGTCCAGCTGCACGGGCACCTCGAGCGGGCGCGTGAAGAGCTGCAGCAGGTTGTGCTGCAGGAACTCCCTCTCGACGCCGAAGCGGATCACGAGCGGCAGCGTCTCGCCGGGAAAACAGCTCGCGCGCGGCGCGACGAGCTCGACGAAGGCGCGCTCGGACGCGCTCGGCGCGGCGTCCTGGGTGGCGACGAGGAGGAGGGCGAGGAGCGGGATCACGCGGGCGCGCCTTCGCGCCGCCGGGCGTGCATCCGGAGCGCGAGCGCGTCAGGATACCGGCCGCATGAGACGAGAGCTGCTGCCGTTCCTGTTCCTGCCCGCGATGTGTGGAGCCTGCGCGCACGTCAGCCGCGAGCTGGCCCGATCGGACGAGTACGAGCGGACCGATCCCTGGAGCTCGCCGCCGCTGGAGCAGCGCATCTCGATCCGCGCGGGCACGAGCGGAGCGCACCTGGAGTTCGAGGAGCTCTGCGATCGTCTCGCGCGGCAGGACGCGGTCTTCCTCGGCGAGACGCACATCGACGAGACGACGCACGACGTCGAGCTCGCCGTGCTGCGCGAACTCGACGAGCGCCGCGGCGGCGACGTCGTGCTCGCGATGGAGATGTTCGAGCGCGACGTGCAGGCGACGCTCGACGACTACCTCGCGAGCCGCATCGACGAGCCGACCTTCCTGGCGCACGCGCGGCCGTGGTCGAACTACCGCACCGCCTACCGGCCGCTGATCGAGTACGCCAAGGCGCACCACATCCCCGTCGTGGCCTCGAACTTCCCCGCGCCGCTGCGGATGAAGATCAAGAGCGAGGGCGCCGACGCGCTCGACGCGCTCTCGCCCGACGAGCGCCGCTTCGCGCCCGCGAAGCTCCTGGCGAACACGCCGGGCTACTGGCGCCGCGTCGACAACGCGATCCGCGGCCACATCGGCATGATGGGCCCGCGTCCGGCCGCCGACGATCCGCGCCTGGGCTCGGTGCAGTCGCTCTGGGACAACACCATGGGCGAGTCGGCCGCGCTCGCGCTCGAGGCGCACAAGGGCGCGCTGCTCGTGCACGTCAACGGCGGATTCCACAGCGAGTACTGGGACGGCACCGCGCGCCAGCTGAAGCTGCGCCGGCCGCAGACGCGCGTGGCGACCGTCGCGATCTCGACCTCGTCGAGCCCCGCGACCGACGGCATCGGCGGGCTGCCGGTCGGCGACTTCGTCGTGTTCGCCGAGGAGCGCGCCCGCGATCTCGACGAGGGCTCGTACGCCGTGCTCGTGCCGCGCAAGCTCGAGTACCGCCTGCACGTGCCGCCCGCCGCCGACGGTGCGCACCGCGTGCCGCTGCTCGTGTTCCTGGCCGACGACGGCGAGAACGTCGCGGACACCTTCGCGCTCTGGCACGCGCGCCTGGGAGACGAGTGCGCGCTGGCGGTGGTCGAGGCGCCCTACCGCGAGCTGCAGGCCGATCTGGTCGAGGGCGCGCGCTGGTTCTGGCCGGATTCCTTCCGCGAGGACATCGTCGCGCTGCGCTCCGGGCTCGAGCGCACCTGGGGCTACCTGCTGCGGCGCCAGCCGATCGATCCCGCGCGCGTCGTGTTCGCCGGCGAGGGCACGGGCGCGACCGTGGTCGCCGCGACCGCGATGCTCAGCGAAGGGCTGCCCGTGCACGCGCTCGCGCTCGGGCCGCGGCGCTACTCGGGCATCAAGGACTTCCCGCTGCCGCTCACGGAGCTGCGCGGCGACGCGCCGAAGGTCGAGCACTCGCTCGCGCTGCTGGTCGACGCCGCCGACGAGGAGTGGTGGAAGGGCGAGACCGCCGAGTACGCCGCGATCGACCTGCCCAGCCGCGTCTCGAGCTTCGGCAGCGATCCCTGGCGCGCGGAGCTCGAGCGCGAGAACGCCGTGCGCACGGCGCTCGGCCTCCCGCCGCGCACGCTTGCGGCCGACGCGCCGAAGAAGCACGTCGTCGTCAGCGGCCCGCGCATGCGCGCCTGGGCGCGCCGCATCGCCTTCGACGCGGCGAAGTCCGGCGAGCTCGTCGCGCTCGTGCCCAGCGCGCCGTCCGAAGCGGGGTCGAGCGAGATCCCGCTCGCGATCCACGCGCGCGACTTCGCGCAGAACGCGAAGCTCCCGCGCGCGCCCGGCGCCTTCGGCGGCACGACCGTGATCGTGCTGCCCGACGGCCTCGCGCCCGAGGAGCTCGAGGCCTGGCAGGCGCTCGCCAAGGAGGATCCGCTGGCGAAGAAGAGCCGCTTCCACCGCCTCGTGCTCGCCAGCGCGAGCGGCGAGCGCGCGCTGCCGGTCGTGCTCGGCGAGCTCGCGGCGAAGAACCGCAAGAACGCGCTGATCGTGCCCGCGCTGTGGTGCGCCGACGGCACGCTGATGCGCGCGCTGCAGCAGGCCGCGGCGCCCTTCGAGGACCGCATGACGCTGCACTGGCGTCCGGGGCTGGGCGGGCTGCAGAGCGAGTAGCCGCCGGCATCGAGGTCCGCGCTGCCGGACTGCGTGCTCTGCATTCGAAGCCGCGCGCCTAGGCCGCGCGTGCGCGCCGGTCACACGTGTCCTCCGCGACCTGCGCCGCTCGCCAGGATCCCGCGCAGGCGGTAGCTTGGTCCGCACTCCTCCATGCGAACCGCGCTCGTTCCGCTGCAACTCTCCCTCGCCCTCGCGCTGCTCGTCCCCGCGCTCGACGCGCAGGGCGCCGGGCCCTCGCCCGACGCGATCAAGCAGGGCTCTCCGACCTCGATGCCGCAGGGCGCGACGCGCGAGTCGATGTGGCCCGCGCCGACGGCCGAGGACTGGAAGAAGCCCTGCCTCGTGCACTGGCAGCGCAGCTGGGACGACGCGGTCGCCGTGTCGAAGGAGACCGGCAAGCCGATCCTGATCTGCGTCAACATGGACGGCGAGGTCGCGAGCGAGCACTACGCCGGCATCCGCTACCGCGATCCCTCGATCGTCGCGCTGTACGACCCGTACGTGTGCGTGATCGCGTCGGTCTACCGCCACAACCCGCGCGACTACGACGAGCAGGGCCGGCGCATCCCCTGCCCGCGCTTCGGCACGGTCACCTGCGGCGAGCACATCTGGATCGAGCCGACGCTCTTCGACAAGTACTTCGAGGGAAAGCGCGTCGCGCCGCGGCACATCATGGTCGAGCTCGATCAGAAGGAGGTCTACGACGTCTACTACGCCTGGGACACGCAGACGATCTTCACCGCGCTCAAGACCGGCATCGCCAACCGTCCGCCGCCGCCCGAGCTCTCGCGCCTGGATCGTCCGCTCGAGGAGCGCGTGCTCTCGCGCGAGAGCGGCGAGCGCGCCGCGATCGAGGAGCAGTACCTCTCCGGCACGCCCGAGGTGCGCCGCGAGCTCCTGAAGATCGTCGTCGCGCACCCGCAGGCGAGCTCGACCGACCTCGTGCGCCTGGCGATCCACGGACTCGACCTCGAGCTCGCGCGGCTCGCGCGCCAGTCGCTGGCGCAGAGCTCCGATCCTGCGGCGATCGACCTGATCCTCGAGGCGCTGCGTGTGCCACTCGAGCCTGCCGAGCGCGACGCGCTGGTCGCGGCGCTGGCGCGCATGGGCGAGAGCTCGCCGCGCGCGCGCACGCTGGCGGCCGTGTTCCAGGGTCTGGGCCAGCGCTCGAGTACGCTCGACACCGCCAGCTGGACGCGCGCGCTCGAGGCCGCGGGCGTGCCGCCCAAGCCGAGCGAGCCGGCCGTGCTCGAGTCGCAGCTCGTGCGCCAGGAGTACACGGCCGCGTCGAAGCCCGCCGATCCGACGGCGCGCCTGGAGTTCGCCGAGACGATGCTCGAGCACGCGCTGCACGCGACGATCGAGCGGCGCTTCTCGCGCCTGGAGCTCGAGGACGCGCGACGCGCGGCCGAGGAGGCCGAGAAGCTCGGCGCGCACGGCTGGCGCGTCGACGCCGCGATCGCGCTCGCGGCCGCGAACCTGGGCGACAGCGAGACGGCGCGCACGCGCGCCGAGGCGGCGCTCAAGTCGCTGCCCGCCGACGCGCAGGGCTGGAGCGCGGCTGCCGTGCTGGCGCTCTTCGCCCAGAGCCGCCAGCAGGCGATCGACAAGGCCGTGCGCGAGAAGCAGCCCTGGCCGCCGCAGTGGCTGAGCGACGCCAACGCGGCCTGGGCCGTGCTCGAGCGCCATCCTCTCGGCAGCGATCGCGACTTCGCCGCGCACCACGACTTCCTGCAGCGCATGGGCGCCTTCGACCAGGCGCAGCGCGTGCTCGACACGGGGCTGGAGCGCTTCGGCGATTCGTGGCTGCTGCACGAGCGGCTGCGCGCGCGCGTGCTGGCCGAGAAGGGCGTCGACGGGCTCGAGGCACGCTACGACGCGCTGCTGCGCGAGAAGCCGCAGTGGAAGAACCTGGAGTGGTTCGCGGGCTACGCCTCGCTCGTCACGGCCGAGATGCAGCGCAAGCAGAACCAGCCCGACGCGGCCCTCGCCGCCTACGACCGCGCGATCGCGCACTACGAGCGCGGCGTCGCGGTGGAGCCCGCGACGAAGCCGACGGCCGACCACTACGTCGCGCTGGCGCTGGCCGGCCGTGCGCGCATCGCCTACGAACGCCACGAGGACGAGCACGCGCTCGACGAGCTCCTGGCGAGCTTCACGCGCAAGCCCGAGGCCGCGGGCAGCCTCGACGGGCTCAACCTCTCGCCGGCCGACACCTCGCGCATGCTGCGCTCGCGGCTGGTGCAGTTGAAGCGCGACGACCTGGTCGCGCGCCTCGATGCGGCGCTGGCGAAGATCCCGCCCGAGCTGCTCGAGCTGCCGGCCTACGAGCGCGACGTCGGCGGCCCAGCCGAACCGCGTCGTCGTCGCATCCCGCCGCCGCCCGGTCGCTGAGCGGCGCGTGACGTACGCCGTCTCGCGTACGCACATCGCGATGACCGAACTGTCGCGCCCTGCGTGCCGTGCGCGCGGTAGGTTCGAGGGAGCCGCTCACCTCCCCGAACTCCGCCTTCACCATGCTGCGATCGCACTTCGTCGTCCTCGCCGTCCTGCTCGCCTCGCACGAGGCGAGCGCACAGATCACCACCACGGGCCCGTTCACCGGCACGTACACCGAGGAGTTCGAGACCTGGCAATCGGGCGCGCCGTGCTACGCCGGCCGCATCTTCACGAGCCACGCCGATCTGTGCTCGCCCGGGATGTCGAGCGTCTTCGACACGTTCAACTTCAACGGCCTGCCGGCGCACAACGGCTCGAACGGACTCGTCGCGAGCGTCAACGGCTACCTCGACTACACCTTCGACGTCCCGGCGCAGCGCTTCGGCGGGTACTTCGGCAGCGTGGGCATCCTGCCCGGCGGAGTGGCGAAGTTCTTCGACGCGAGCGGCGCGCTGCTGGCCTCGCTCGCGATCAACGCGCCGTACGGCACGACGATGACCTGGAACGGCTGGGATGCCGGCAGCGGCCCGGGCTTCGGACACATCGAGATCTGGAGCAACGACCACTGGAACAACTACGGGCTGCTCGGCATGGACGACATGGAGTTCGACCCGCAGGTGCCCGCGATGACCTCGACCTGTTCGCCCGGGATCGGCGGTGTGAGCGCGTGTCCGTGCGCGAACCCGCCGAGCGTCGCGGGCCGCGGCTGCGACAACAGCTCGAGCACGGGCGGAGCGCTGCTGTCCGCCGCAGGCCAGGCGCAGATCGCACACGACACGCTGGTCTTCACCACGAGCGGCGAGAAGCCCAACGCGACGAGCATCCTGCTGCAGGGACAGAACGCCAGCGCCGCCGGGACCGTGTTCGGGCAGGGAGTGCGCTGCTTCAGCGGCAACCTCAAGCGCCTCTACGTGAAGGCGGCCGTCGGCGGATCGATCATCGCCCCCGGCTCCGGCGATCCCGGCGTGCTCGCGCGCGCGTCCGCGCTCGGCGACACGATCTCGAGCGGCGACACGCGCTACTACGGCGTGTACTACCGCGATCCGACCGTGCTCGGCGGCTGCCCGGCCGCGAGCACGTTCAACATCACGCAGACCGGTCGCGTGCAGTGGCAGTGACCGGCGCGACGCGCTACGGCGATGCACGTACGCACTTCGCGATGACCGAAGTGTCGCCCCGTGCGCGCCCTGTCCGGGGTAGGGTCGAGTGAGCGCCGCTCAACCTCGAACACGACACCTCGTCATGATCCGATTCCGACTCGTCGCCCCCGCAGCCCTGCTGCTCTCGCTCAGCGCAAGCGCACAACTCACCACCACCGGCCCGTTCACCGGCACGTACCACGAGGAGTTCGAGACGATCCTCCAGTACCCCTGGCCGCAGTGCCTGCCCAACCGCATCTTCTCGAACCACGGCGATGCGTGCACGCCGCTGGGCGGCTACTGCGTCGAGACCTTCGGCTGGCTCTTGTACTGCTCGATCTACCCGCACAACAACTCGAACGGGCTCTTCGGCAGCGCGCAGGGACCGGTCGAGTTCACGCTCGACGTGCCGGCGCAGCGCATCGGCGGCTACTTCGGGACCAACGGCTACCTGCCCGGCGGGCACGCCGACTTCTACGACGCGAACGACAACCTGCTCGGCACGCTGCCGATCACGGCGCCCGCGTGCAGCTGGGCCTGGAACGGCTGGGACGCGGGCAGCGGCGCGCCGATCCGGCGCATCGTCGTGTACGCCAACGATCCGTACAACCAGGGCGCGTTGATGCAGATGGACGACTTCGAGATGGATCCGGCCACGCCCTCGATGGCCTCGATCTGCGATCCGGGGAGCGGCGGCGTGATCGCCTGTCCGTGCGCGAACCCGCCGTCGGGAGCGCAGCGCGGCTGCGACAACAGCTCGGGCACCGGCGGCGCGCACCTGACCGCGAGCGGACATCCCTGGCTCACGGGCGACACGCTCGTGTTCACGACCAGCGGCGAGAAGCCGAGCGCGACGAGCATCCTGCTGCAGGGCGAGAACCCCACGGCGGCGGGCAGCGTCTTCGGCCAGGGCGTGCGCTGCTTCACGGGCAACCTCAAGCGCCTCTACGTCAAGGCCGCGGTCGGCGGCTCGATCAGCGCGCCGGCAGCAGGCGACCCGAGCGTTCACGCGCGCGCCACGGCGCTCGGTGACGTGATCGCGAACGGCGACACGCGCTACTACGGCGTGTACTACCGCGATCCGGGCGTGCTCGGCAGCTGCAGCGCGACGAGCACGTTCAACATCACGCAGACCGGCGTGGTGCAGTGGCAGTAGCCGCCCGCACGAACCCCGCAAAGCACCGAGCCCGCGCCTCTCGTCGAGGCGCGGGCATCAGGGCAGCCCCGGGAGGGCGAGGAACGCTCCCCGGCCGGGGCATTCCGACCTCTTTCCGGCACATCGGCCACGCGGAGCCCGGAGAGTTCCCGGGCCTTGGGCGACACAATGCACGTCATGGCCCAACGCCCGCAGAGCAAGAGTCTCGCCACACACACGCCAACTAGCGCGAGGGCAGCCCATCTCCTCGGGATCACGAGTGCTCAGAGAGTGTGATGAAATCACACTCTCTGCAGGCTGCGGCGCTCTGCGCCGCAGCCCATCAAGCACAGAGAGTTCGTAGGATCGATTTCTTCACGAACTCTCAGACCAGAATCCCGCGGACAGGTCTGGCGACAGATCGTCGTTCAGCGCGTCCTCACCCGCCCACGCGCCACAGGTGGACGCACACCCCTTCCCGTCCAGTCCATCGGGCGCCCAATAGCCCTCCAGATCATTGGGTCGAGGACCGACACGCGTGAGCAGTGCACGTGCGGCGAACAAGAGATGGCAAGGCTTCAGGATCTCGAGCCGCACAGCCAGCGGCTCGGCCATCGCGGCCAGATGTCTCTTCTGGAACAGGTTCGCTGCGTCGGCCGTAGTTGTTGCCGCCTCGGTGTCCCCGTTCGTGAGCGCGTAGGCCTCCTTCAATCGCAGCCAGGCGATGAAGCCGGTCTCGACTGCGATGTGGTCGGGCGGGTCCTCGGCCAGGGGGGTGTACGCGAAGGCCTCGTAGGAGCTCTGGATCTCGAACAGGACTTGCCCCGGATCGCTCGTGCGGCGGTAGCCCGCTTCGCGCGAGGAAAGCACGCCGCCGGGACCGAGCAACGCCAGGTAGGCCCCCTGTCCTGCGCCAAGCGTGGCGGCCGCGGCGGCCCGCAGGCTCTCGTCGCGCGTCGTCTCGGCGAGTTCGGCGATCTCCTGCCACCAGTCGTTGCGCGGGCGCTCGAACAGCAACCCCAAGAGGCGCCAGTCCTGTGCCTCGCGAAGGAGTTCGCTCGTGCGCGCGTCGATGATGTTGGTCGTGCTCATCATGGCTTCACCTCCAGCAGCATCGGCGTCCAGCCCGAGCGCATCTTGCGCGCGCCGACTTCTTGTTGCGCGCCATCCCAGATCGCGAAAGCGACCTGGGTGCGCTGGCCCGGTGCGAGGCCCGCGGGGAGCCTGCGCGAGATCACGACAGCCCAGCCGTCGCTCGTGCGCTTGCCGTGCCCGTTGCCGTCGATTCCGCTGCCAGGTCCGAGCGTTCCGGGCCCCTCGGCGACAAGGTCCTCGACCGACCTCTCGCGCGGTCCGGCCATGTGGTTGCCGAGCGCGCGCGCCGGCGCATAGCGGTGCTGCATCTCGAGTTGGTCCTCCGAGCCCGGCTTTAGCGAGGCCGCGTCGAAGGGGTAGATGAAGGGAATCGCGTTGGCGTGCAGAGCCTGGATCGTGTCGGGACGGCCGTCGACGACGGCCTGCCAGCTCGCGCGCCAGTGCGTGATCTCGACCGCACGGCCGAGTTCGCCCATCTGCGGCGCGGGAACGTCAGGTGTCGTCTTCGTGGGCAGCTGCACGGCGCAGGCGTCGGTGAATTGCGCTGGCATCTGCACGTCGTCTGGATGCGCGTCCTTCCACTCCAGGCGGAAGGCCACGCGTGCGCCGTCGGAGAGTGCGCGCACGCGCACGGCCAGCGTCGAAGGCACGAGCAGCCGCGGCTCGACCATGTCCTGCAGGATCAGCGGGGCGTCGAACTCGCTCGCGTGGGCCCACTGGGCATCGTCGGGATCGGCCGGCAGCGCGCCGGTCACCGCCTGCACGAGCACCTCGGTTGTCGCAGGTGCTTCGTGCGGATGCGAACAGGCACTGAGCGTGCTCACCAGCAAGGTCGAATGCCAGATGGCGCGGAGCTTCATCATGCACCTCCTCTAGGGACAGTTCGTGCGCTGGACCTGGAACTTCGGGTCGAGTGCGACACGCTCGTAGAACGGCTCGCGCAAGGGCACGCGCACGATCTCCTTGCCGTCCTCGGCCAGCCCCATGACCGTGTCGCCGCTGCGCTTCCAGCGCGGCACGATCTGCTCGGTCGAACCGAAGAGTGAGAGCAGTCCCGCGAGGTCGTCGTCCGCCTTGCGGTAGGCCGCGATGGCCGGCTCGACGCCCGGCCCGAACATCTGGCGCGTGAAGGAGGGTGGCACGTGGATCGGCGGGATGTAGTAGACATTGGGCTCGAGGCCCAGCTGCGGGAAGAGCGGCTTGGCGATCTTGCGCACGTGCACGAGGTAGTCGATCGGATTGTCCGGGTTGGCGTCCTCGGGCCGCGAGATGAAGCCCGCCAGGCGGATCTTGCCGATGCAGTTGACGAAGCACTGCGGCTGCAGGCCTTTCTCGATCTTCGGGAAGCAGGCGATGCACTTCTCCGAGGTGCCGGTCATCGGGTTGAAGAAGACCTTCTTGTACGGGCAGGCCTTGACGCACTCCTGGTAGCCGCGGCAGCGGCCCTGGTCGAGCACGACGATGCCGTCCTCGGGCCGCTTGTAGATCGAGCCGCGCGGGCACGAGGCCAGGCAGGCCGGATATGTGCAGTGGTTGCAGATGCGCGCCAGGTAGTAGAACCAGGCCATGTGCATCTCGGAGAAGGCGGCACCCTTGTCGATCTTGCCCGCGCAGTCGTCCTCGCCCACGTTGGGGTGCGCATAGTCGCGCTCCTCCGGACGCCAGCCGAGCGCGCGCTCGCCCGGACGGGCAGCCTCGAAGATCGTTCGGCCCTGGTACACGCCGTTGTCCCACTGCTGCGCACCGAGTTCGGCCAGGACTTTCACGTCCCAGCCCAGCGGATAGAAGCCGTAGGGCTTGGTCTCGACGTTGTTCCAAAGCATGTACTCCTGGCCGGCGCCCGAGGTCCAGGTCGTCTTGCAGGCCAGAGTGCAGGTCTGACACGCAATGCACTTGTTCGTGTCGAAGATCGCGGCGAACTGCTTCTTCGGGCGCGACTCGGGATACCAGTAGGACATCTCCCGGCCGAGCTGCCAATTCCTGACGCGTGCCATGGTCAGCCTTTCTTCTCCGCGCCGGAGACGAAGCCCCCGGCGAGATAGGTGTTGAGCGCCTCGCTCTCGTAGCGCGGCCGAAGTCCCTGTTCGGCCGGGCGCCAGAGCGCCTTGCCGTCGATTCCGCCGGGCTCAGCCTTGGTGATCTTCACGATCGACTCGCGCGGCGCGCCGGTCGGGCAGTGCACGTCGGGCAAGAAGCCCTTGCCGATCTCCTGACCGAACATGCCCTTGCGCACGAGCGAGTCGGTCATCCACGTCGGTTTGAGCCAGCCGCGAGTGGCGGATTGATGCGAGCCCGAACGGAACATCGCCTGGTAGTTCGTGCGCGGATTGCGCGCGAGTCCGTCGGTGCGCGAGGCCTGGCCTTCGACGGAGCCGGGCGTCGCGCCGTACATGTTGAACCACATCCGCGTCACGCCGCGCGGCGTGCCGGGGTAGTAGCGCGCCCGCGCCATGCAGCGCGCGAACTCGTAGTCCTTCTTGTTCTGCTGCCAGCCGCGGAACGGCCGGTCGGCAGGATCGGAGTCGATCCAGACGTAGTCGCCGTCCTCGATGCCGAGGTCCTTGGCGTCCGAGGGGTGGATGTCGACGTAGCCCTCGGTGACGAAGGGCATGCGCTTGTCGTGGCGGTAGATGTCCCCGAAGGGCCCGAAGAGCACGGCCACCATGTCGGTGTCGATCGGCGTCGTGTGCGAGCCGTGGCGGTACTTGGGCGTGTGGAAGATGAAGCGGTAGCCGTCCTTCGTCAGCGGGTGCGACGAGAGCTTCTCCTCGGCCCAGGTCTTGACCACGTTGCGGCCCTGGCGCGTCTCGCAGGACAGGTCGTCGCGCGCGACGCCGTAGTCCTCCGGGCCCTTGGGCCGCAGTGCCTCGTGCTTGGGCGCCACGATCACGTTCGGCTCGTAGAAGGTCGAGTCGATCGGCTCGCGGTGCACGGGCAGGTTCTCGCCTGCGTCGATGAACTCGTCCTCGTCGCGGTAGAACTCGAGGCGCCCGGTCTTGGTGTACCAGGGACGCGAGTCCTGGATCTGCTCGTAGCCCACGACCTTGGGCGAGGTGCGGCTCATCAGCAGCGCCGGCACGCCCTCCTTGGCGTTCTTCTCGAGCTCCTCGATCTTGTAGCCCTTGGTGTTGCTCGAGCAGTCGAGGATGCGCTGCAGGTGGATGCTCGTCTGCCCGGCCTTGACGAACTGCCACATGTCCGAGAAACGCTTGTCGCCGGTGAGCCTGGCCATCTGGTCGCCGACCATGGCCTGCACGTCGATGTCGCCGATGGTCTCGAAGATGCGCGGCAGCGGCGTGCGCGGGAAGACCTGCAGGAAGGGATTCGTGACCGAGGCGGTCATGTCCGGGTGCTTGAGTTCGGACCAGGAATCGACCGCGAAGACGACGTCGGCCCACTCGCAGGAGGCCGTCCACCACCACTCGTGCACCGCGATCATCTCGATGCGCGGCAGCACGTTGATCACGGTGTTGTAGTGCCACTTGACGTTGCCGAGGATCGAGTTCGCGTTCGCGAACCACATCATCTTGGTGGGCGTGGGCATGTGCGTCGCGCCGGTGAGCAGCTTCTTGCCGACGCGCAGCGGATGGTCCTCGTGGTTGTAGTAGTGCGCGGACTCGGCCTTCCAGTACTGCTTTGGCCGCGCGAGCTTCGCGGGATCGAGCTCGATGTCGAAGGGGTTCTCGTTGATCCACTGCGGCGAGCCGTTGAAGAGCGCCGTGCGGTAGTTGCCCGCGTACGAGCCCACGTTTCCGCCGACCTTGCCCACGTTCCCGGTCAGGGCGGCGAGCAGGAAGACCGCGCGGTCCTTGTTGTCGCTGTTGAAGAACTGGTTCGGGCCCATGCCCAGCGCGAAGAGCGTCGTGCCCGGCTCCTTGGCGATGTGCCGCGCCAGGCTCTCGACCGCGGCCGCGGGCGCCCAGGTCATCTCCTCGACCGTCTTGGGGTCGAAGTGCGCGATGTACTCGCGCACGAGATCGAAGATCGGCCGGCAGCGCACCTGCTTGCCGTCGGCGAGCGTCACCTCGATCGATCCCTCGAGCAGCGGGTCCTCGATCTCCGAATGCGTGCCCACCTGGTCGCGGTTGACCGGCTTGGGAGCATTCGTCTTGCGATCCCAGGCGACGAAGTCGCCCCACTCGGCGCGCAGCTTGCCGGGGATGAGCATGTCGCGCTGCGCACCGGGCGCGGCGGCCTTCTCGTCCGCCCCCATCACGTGGGTCTGGTTCGAGAGCACGGCCTGCTCGCCGCCGAAGACCTCGGCCGCGCGCAATTCCTTGAGTGTGTCCATGCGCACGAGCAGCGGCAGGTCGGTCCAGCGCCGCACGTAGTCGGCGTCGTAGAGCTTCTCGCGCAGGATCACGTTGGCGAGGCCCAGCGCGAGCGCCGGCGTCTGTCCCGGCCTCACGACGATCACGTCGTCCGCCTTGGTCGCTGTGGCCGAGTACTCGGCCGCGATGACCACCACGCGCGTACCCTTGATGCGCGCCTCGGTCAGCCAGTGCGCGTCGGGCATCTTGGTCGTGATCCAGTTCATGCCCCAGACCACCATGGTCTTCGCGTACTCGACCGCGGAGAGGTCGAACTCGACCGTCTGCTGGCCGGTCACCATCGGGTGTCCGGGCGGGAGGTCCGTGTGCCAGGAGTAGTTGTCGAAGCCGCGCGCGCCAAGCGCCTTGTCCGGCCCGCACTTGCGGATGTGATCGTCAAGCAGCGCCATCGAGTTCGCCAAGCGGTACATGCCGAAGACGCGCGTGATCCCGAGCAGCGGCATGCCGCCGCGGAATTTGAGCACCTGCGTGCCGGCTCCCTTCGTGGCCTCGACCATGGCCTCGTCGTAGTGCTGCGCGAGGAGCTTCTTCTGGCCGTCCTCGCCCGAGTAGGTCGTGGCGATGTTGACCGCCGCCGCGGCCGCGATCGCGGTCGCCTCCTCGTGCGTCGCGCGCACCCACTCGTCGCGCGCGCGGTTGAAGTACTCCTTGGCCGGCAGTCCCGTCTCCGTGCGCGGGAAGCCCGCGTCGTGCCAGGCCTTGAAGCCCTTGCGTACCATGCAGT
Source organism: Planctomycetota bacterium (assembly GCA_044229935.1). Taxonomy (GTDB): domain Bacteria; phylum Planctomycetota; class UBA1135; order UBA1135; genus JADJLZ01. Next base: position 55,324 of record JBGASC010000003.1, read on the forward strand.
GCCTAAGCCGGCGGTCGCCGTAGAAGCGCCGCGTCAGCGCCAGGCCCTTCTGGCAGATGCGCGGGTCCCAGCGGTTGGTCGTGCGATTGCCTTGCAGGTCGGTCGCCTCGCCGTAGCGCATGCTCGGCCCAAGGCGCGTCATCACGCCCGAACGCACGAAGGTCTTGATCAGGCAATTGTGCGTGTCGTTGGGCGCGCACAGGAAGTGGAAGGTCGAGTCGTACTTGAAGAGATCGCGGTAGACCTTCTCCCACGAGCGGTCGGGGTACGAAGCCAGCGGATTCGAGGGTGCTTGCAGCCCCCAGGCGCGATTCGCCGAGGCGACCAGCGCGCCGAAGCCCGCGGCCTGCGCCGCCATCAGGAACTGCCTCCGGTCGATGCCTCGTGAAGTCATGGCGTGGTCTCCAGCGATCGCAGGTAGGTGACGATTGATTCGATTTCGGCCGGCGCAAGCGCCGGACGGACGGTGCTCGCTTCCGCGAACCCGAGCATCGTCGTGCCGCGCCGGCCGCGACGGATGGTCTGATAGAGGTAGGTATCGCTGGCCGCGCCGAGCAGGCCGGCGTTGTGCAGCGCAGGGCCTTCGCCTCCGGCGCCGCCCGCTCCATGGCACTGCACGCAGACGCGCTCGAAGAGCTGCGCGCCCGCGCGCACGTCGCCCGTGGCCCAGCGCGCCGGGCGCGAATCGGGCTCGGCTTGCGTGGCGCCCAGCGTGCGCAGCCAGCTGACGAGCGCCGCGACCTCGGAGGCGCGCAGCCCGCCTTCCTTCTCGCCCCAGGCCGGCATGCGCCGCCCCGGACGTCCGTGCGTGATCGTGCGCGTCAGGAACTCGTCCGACGCGATCGCAAGGAAGTCCGGGTTGCCGATGGCCGGGAAGGCGACCATGCCGGGATAGCGCATGCCCTCGCCGCGCGGGCCGTGGCAGGCCGCGCAGAAGCTGCCGTAGATCGTCGCGCCGTCCGAGGCGAACTCGCGCTCGCCGAGGCGTTCGGCGCGCACGCGGTCGCGCGGCCACCAGGACTCAGGTGCGTTCGTGCGGCGCAGCGAGTACAGGTAGCGAACGAGCAGGTCGATCTGGCCCTCGCTGAGGCCCAGCACGGGCATCTGCGAGCCGGGCACGATCGTCGCCGGCGAACGGAAGTGCGCCGCGAGCCAGCTGCCGAGTTCGTGTTTGCCGCTGACACGCGAGAAATCGATCCGCCCTGGATCGCGCGAGCCCTCGAGCGTCAGGTCTGGACCGTCGTCGCCGCCGACGCCGCCGATCTTGTGGCAGCCGCGGCAACCGAGCGAGTGGAAGAGCGCCTTGGCTTCGACGAGATGCGGCGCGCCGACGCGGGAGTCGAGCAGGCCGGTGATCTGGCGGCGTTCCTCGGCGGCGATCGGCCCGAAGGAGCTCGCCCAGGGCCCCTCCTTCCCCGCTTCGTGCCGCGCGAGGTGCTCCTCGTACCAGTTCGCGTGGTAGCCGCGCGCGCCGACGTACGAGAGGTCCGGGCCTTCCATGCCACCGGCTCCCAGCGGCCGCAGCGTGCCGCCACGCCCGTCGAGCTTGTGGCAGGCGAGGCAGTCGTTGCGCTCGAACGCCGCCGCTCCAGCCTGCAGTTCGGCGAGCGCCGGCACGGCGAGGTGCGTATGGCAGCCGCCGCAGCCCGCGTCGGCATAGCGGCGCGGGATCATCGGCAGCGGCCAGAACTCGCTCGTGCCATGCGCGTCTTCCTTCTCGGTCGCGCGCCCCTGGCCCGAGTGGCAGGCACTGCACCCCATCACATTCGGGTCGTGGCCGACCTCGGGGTGCTTCTTGAGCACGGGATCGCCCGCGACAATTGGTTCGCCCGCCGCCATCCCGACGTGGCAGCTGACACAGCGGTCGGCAGCCTTGAGCGTCGGCACGACGACCTGGCGCAGACGCTCTTCGATCGGACCCGCGGGCCCACGTGCGCCTGCCTGCAACACGCGCCATTCCTTGAGCAGGTTCTCCTGCACGGCGGCCGTCACGAGCAGCGCGAGCGTGGCGAGGCTCGTCCACAAGAGCAGATGCTTGTTGGCCTGCATTTCAGTGTCCCGGCCAGTCCGCGTGGGACCAGTAGAAGTTCCAGTTCGGACCGCGGAAGTAGACCGCGACGACCGTCAGGAGCAGGAAGCCGCACAGGAAGCAGGTGAAGAGCCCCAGCGCGCCCGCGCGCGTCGAGTCGTAGCGCTTCACCAGCCAGAGCGAGTAGCCGGCGTAGATCGCAGTCAGCACCGTGCCCGGGTTGACCAGCGTGATCCAGAGCTGCGGGATGTCGGGGTACCACTCGCGCAGCCAACCGTAGCGGACCGCGAAGAACTCGATCGCGAAGGCAGCGCCGAAGCCGACGAACAGCGCCTGCAGGACGAGCTTCTTCCCGCCCGGCCCGCCGAACCACTCGCCGGTGCCCTCCTTCTCGCGATCCAGGTACGGGATCAGCCCGAGTCCCAGCAGCACGATGCCCGGGATGCCGATGCCGCCCATGAAAGCCGAGTACGCCACCAGCTCCTGCAGGCCGAGGAAGTACCAGGGCGCCTTGGCCGGGTTCTCGGGCACGAGCGGGTTCGCGAGTTCCTTGAGTGGCGCGTTGCTGACGATCGCCAGCGCGACGCAGACGAGGATCGTCACCATCGTCGCCGCGAGCTCGCCGTAGAAGAGGTGCGGCATCGACGGCACGGTGTTCTCGGGCCCGCGCTCCACCGCGGCGCTCTTGCCGCGCACGAGCGCCGCGAGCTGGTAGGTCTTGCGCGGCGCTTCGGTGAAGACCGGGTAGTCCTTGGCGTGCACGGGACCCAGGCGCGCGTCAGCGTCCTTGGGCCGCACGAGGCCGCCGTCCTTGCGGATGCGCCAGAAGTGCACCGAGACCAGCGCCCCGAGCACGAGCGGCAGGATCATCACGTGCAACAGGTAGAAGCGGATCAGCGCCTCCTCCCCCACCGTGTCCGAACCGAGCAGCAGCAGCTTCTGCAGGCCGCCCGGATCGAACCTGTCGGTCACGCCCAGCGCGTCGGTGATCTCGCGCGGCGACTGCGCGATGTTCGCGCCGATCGTAATCGCCCAGTAGGCGAGCTGGTCCCAGGGCAGCAGGTAGCCCGTGAACGAGAGTCCGAGCGTCACGACGAGCAGCGCCATCCCGATCAGCCAGTTGAACTCGCGCGGCGCGCGGTAGGCCGCCGTGTAGAAGGCGCGCGCCATGTGCAGGATCACCGTCACGACCATCACGTTGGCCGCCCAGCGGTGGATGTTGCGCATGAAGTTCCCGGTCGGGACGACGAAGGCGATGTCCTTGATCGAGTCGTACGCGACCTCGGTGTGCGGCTTGTAATAGAACATCAGCAGCACGCCCGTGATGAGCGTGATCAGGAAGGCCGCGATCGAGGCGATGCCGAGGCCGAGGGTCGTGGCCCAGCGCAGGCTCCAGCGGTGCGTGCGCACCGTGTGCAGGTGCAGGAAGACGTTGCCGAAGACGAAGCTCGAGCGCGTGCGGTCGGTCGTCGGCGTGCCGGTGCGCAGCGCCGTTTCTCGCACCGCTCGAGGCGTGCTGCGGAGGTTCTCCACGAAACGCAAGAGGGCGCTCTTGCCTTTCGGTTGCGGAAGCGTGGAAACCATGTTCAGACCTTCGTGCCGGGTGGCACGCTCGTTCCTTCGTCCACGACGCAGACCGAACCGTCGAGCGTGACCTTGCGCCAGGGCAGCGGCGAAGGTGCCGGCCCCTTGGTCACCTTGCCATCGGGCGCGTAGCGCGAGCCGTGGCAAGGGCACTCGAAGCCGCTCGGACCTGGTTTGACGATGCAACCGAGGTGCGTGCAAGTGATCGAGATCGCGTACACACCCTGCTTGTCTCGGTAGAGCGCCACCGAACGTCCCGGCGGCACGAAGGGCACGCCCTCGGGAAGGTTCTCCGGCAGCGTGACGCGGTACTTGCGCGAAGGCGAAGAAAGCACGGCCGCCTTGGGCAGCCGCAGCATTCCGATCGACGCGAAGACGAGGGTCGAGCCGGCGGCCCAGATCGAGGCCAAGCCGAGGAAGTCGCGCCGCGGAATCGGCTCCGGATCGAGGCGGCTCATGTCGTCCTCCCGCTCGTGCAGTCCTTCATGCGCTCGCGCTGCAGGGCCTCGCTCGCACAGACGTCGTGGCACGAGGAGCAGGCGCTCGCGGCCGGCGCCGGCGCGGCTTCGCCGAAGGCCGCGCCTCCGTCGAGGTCGGAGAGCGGGACGGCGCTCGAGCCGGCGGGGAAGAGCGCGGAGAGGCCGAGCATGTCGCGCCGCGGCGCGGGACGGGAGATCGGATCGTGCGGACTCATGAGCTCCTCCAGGTCGTGCAGAAGGTCGTGCGCTCCATTTCGATGGCCTGCGTCGGGCAGCGCATCGCGCAAAGCGCGCAGCGGATGCAGCGGTCCTCGTCCTTCAGGATCGCGGTGTTCTCGTCAGGCTCGCAGTCCTCGCCGAGCGCGGCCGTGACCGCCTGCTCGAGCGGCAGGCCGCCCTCGAGCCCGTCGAGCGCGACGAGCTTGAGGCACTGCGTCGGACAGACGTCCACGCAGCCGCCGCAGAGCACGCAGCGCGTGCCGTCGAAGACCGGCGTGACGCCGCAATCGAGGCAGCGCGAGGCCTCGCGCCGCGCGGCGGCCTCGTCGAAGCCGATCTCGACCTCGAGGTCCTGCGCGGCGATGCGCTCGTCCGGTTCGCGCATCGGCACGGCGACGCGGCGCAGCGACTCGTAGCCGCGCTCGCGCGCGTAGCGCTCGAGCGGCAGGTGCGCGCCGAGCGCCTCGGCCTCGAGCGTGCGCCCCGTCAGCGCGCGGTAGACCGAGCGCGCCGCCGACTTGCCCGAGGCCACGGCGTCGATCAGGAGGCGCGTGCCGTGCGCCAGGTCGCCCGCGACGAAAACGCGTTCGGCGCTCGTCTGCAGCGTGCGCGCATCGACCCTGGGCCAGCCGGGCCTGGATTCCTCGACATCCTTGCCGCCGTCGGAGAGAAACGCGAGGTTCGGCGACTGCCCTACCGCGAGCACGATCGTGTCGCACTCGAGCGTCTCGCGCTGCGCGTCGTCGAAGACAGGAGCGAAACGGCGCTGCTCGTCGAACACGCGCAGGCAGCGCCGCATCTCGAGGCCCGTCACGGCCCCGGCCGAGTCGCGCCGCACCGCCAGCGGGCCCCAGCCGTTCCAGCGCTCGACGCCCTCTTCGTCGCCCTCGCGGATCTCGAGCGTGTCGGCTGGCATCTCCTCGAGCGTCTCGAGTGAAACGAGGCGCACACGTCCGCCGTGCGTCGCGCGCCGCGCGGTGCGCGCGACGTCGCTCGCGGTCTGGCGCAGCACGGTGCGCGCCACGTCGTAGGCCACGTTGCCGCCGCCGACCACGACCACGTCGTGGCCGAGATCGAGCGGTTCGCCGAGAGAAACCGCGCGCAGCAGGTCCACACCGCCGAGCACGCGCGGTCCGCGCTCGCCCGGCAGGCCCAGGCCGCGCGAGCTCTTCGCGCCGACGGCGATGATCACCGCCGCGTGCGTGCGCCGCAGTTCGGCGAAGGAGATGTCCTTGCCGATCGAGACGCCGCAGCGGATCTCGACGCCGAGCGCCTCGATCACGGCCACCTCGCGCCGGATCAGTTCGCGCGGCAAGCGGTAGGCGGGCACGCCGAAGGCCAGCATCCCCGCCGCGACCGGCTCGCTCTCGAAGACCACCGGAGCGAAGCCGAGCAGTGCGAGGTCGTGCGCCGCCGAGAGTCCGGCCGGTCCGGCGCCGATGATGGCGATCTTCTGGTCGTCAGCAGGCGTGAAGCGGCCGGCGAGGCGCGCGCGCAGCAGCCCGGCCAGTTCCTCCGCATCCGCGCCGGTCTCGGGCGCGTGCGTGCGCACGCTCTCGAGCACCTCCTTCGGATCGCGGGCCTCCGGCCCGTGCAGGCTGCAGACGAAGCGCTTGAGGGCGCGGATCGCGATCGGCCGATCGTTGGCCACGAGGCTGCCGTCGTCGTCGACGCGCGGCACGCGGCCGCGGCGGCAGTTGGCCTCGCAAGGCGCGCCGCAGATGCGGCCGCAGATCGAGGCGAAGGGATTCGGGCCGCGCGCGATCAGGTAGGCCTCCTCGAAGCGGCCCTCGGCGATCGCGCGCACGTAGCCGCGTGCGTCGGTGTGCACCGGACAGGCGACCTGGCACGAGACCAGGCCGCGGTGGTAGCCGGCCTCCGGAACGGCAACGCGCAGCACACTGGCTTCTTGCACGTTTGCCGTTGCATTCATGGGTCAGGTTCTCCGGCTCCGCCGCGTGTGCTTCCCGCGCCGCTGCTTGTCGTACTGGCCCACGGCGAGCAGCGTCGTCTTGCGCAGGAACTCGAGCTTGCGCTCGCGCAGGTCGCGGCTTAACGAGTGCGCCGGGCAGGCGACGTCGTCGTTGCAGACGCCGAGTCCGAGCAGGCACTGCGCCTCGAGGATCGGATCCTCGAGCGCCTCGCACAGCTGGTAGAGCGTGGTCTTCGCGGGATCGATCGCGAGTCGCACGCCGCCGCCGGTGCCGCGCTGCGTCTTGACCAGGCCCTTGCGCCCGAGCTGGTGCACGATCTTCGCGAGGTAGGGCGCCGGGATCTGCATCACCTCGGCGATCTCGCGCACCTGCATTGGCTTGGGGCCGTGCATGGCGATATAGCCAAGCGCGGTCGCCGCATAGCCGATCATCGGGCTGAGCACAGGGGCGGTCCTCGTGGCGCCGACTATCTGATCCGTTGGTCACCTTTGTCGATGCGCAGTTGCTAGTAGGACGCGGGCTACTGTGCGCAGTGTCGGCTACGATCCCCAGCGAAGGGCCGAACCAAGCAAGTTGACCAGGCTCGGATCTCGGTGACGAGCCATTCGGTTCGGGAGAGAAGACCGAACCGGTCCGACGGCCAGAGCTCGACCGGTCGACGACACTGGAAGCGCGCGGCGCCGAAGCGGGAGTTCCCTGCAAACGTGCGGCGTCGCCCCCCTCGCAGGAAACACCATCTCAGGGAACGAGAGAGGGTCGCGACCTGCGTGCGACCCTCTCCAGGTACTGGCTGGCGCGGGCTCGTCTTGTGTCCGCCGGGCGTGGCTCAGTTCGACTGGATGTCGGCGTCCTCGCCCAGGCCGCCGGCCTTGCCGTCGCGGCCGAGCGTGGAGATGCGCGGCTTGGGCTGGCCCGGTCTGGGCATCTCGAAGAGGTACTCGCGGCCCCACGGGTCGACCAGCGGGTGCTCGCCCTCGAGGTAGGCCTGCCCGTTCGCGTCCTTGACCACCAGCACCTGCAGCGTGTCGGGGTACTTGCCGGCGTTGTTGATCGCGAACTGGTCGAGCGCGTTGGCGATCGCGCGCACGCCGATCTCGGCCTGCGTGTGCTTCATGCGTCCCAGCTTCTGCGCCTCGAGCTCGCGCATCGCGCGCGTCATCTCGTCCAGGTCGCAACCCAGCGCGCCGTGCCAGACGGGACCGTCGACGCCGCCCCAGGCGAGGATCGAGAGGTTCAGCGAGGGCATTTCCTCCGCCGCGCCCGGCTCGACGGAAGCGACCAGGCCCGAGATGCCCTTCATCAGCTTGCCGATGTCGTAGTGCATCACGAAGCACGGGCTCATGTTCCCGATCTGGTCGAGGGCGCGCTGCACGGGCGCGGGCAAGGCGACCGAGCCGGCGCCGGTGCGCGCCAGCGTCGAACGCAGGAAGGCATCGTCGCCGCCGAGGGTGAAGGCGAAGTACTCGCCCTTGGCCACCAGGCGCACGAGCATCCCGTCCTGCCCGTAGATCGACTTCATCATCTCGGGCAGCTGCTTCTGCGACTCGGGCGTGGCACCGAGCGTCTCGAGCAGCTTCGGATCGGGGCGGATGCGCCAGCTCGTCATCGGCGCGCCGTCGAAGGTCGCATCGGGCTGCGCCTCGATCAGGGCACCCGGCATGCCGACGAGCATCTTCTTGTACGCCGCCAGCAGCTTGCCGGTGTCCTTGGGCCGCATCAGGTACGCGATGCGCATGCCGTCCGCTCCGAAGTCGGCCGAGACGCACATCGCGCTGCCCATCTGCGTGCTGAACTCGGTCACCTGGCTGAGCATCTGCTTCATCGCGGGGCGCAGCGGCTCGGGGTACATCTCCGGCATCGCCTCGTAGAGCGGGCCGAAGTGCTTGGCCATCGCGACCATGTCGACGCCGGCCAGCACGTTGATCGACGAGTTGACGTCGAACATGCGCGCCAGAGCACGGATGTCGGTCTTCTCCCTGGAACCGAACTCGGCCAGCACGCTGCCCGGCTTGTTCGCGAGGTCGAAGCCGAGCTCCATGCGCTCGCCCTGGAGGCGCGCCGCGATGTCGAGCGTCTGCGCCGAGTCGAGGAAATCGCGCACGCCGTCCATGTACATGCCCACGACGGGCGCGGCGTTGATCCCGCCCGCCGCGGCGGAGGCGGACTGCTCGCTCATCGACTCGAGCTGGTCGAGCATCGGATCGATCATCGGGCGGAACTGCTCGATCAGGCGGGCGAGGTCGATGCGCGCGACGAGATCGCCGGCGGGCAGGTTCTGCGCAATCGCCGCCCCGCCGCCGTCGCGCGCGATGGTCTTCGACTCCGGCGCGACCAGCACGTAGTTGCCGTCGACGATCGAGGTGATCGGGTGGTCGGGCGTGCCGAGCGACTTGACGTAGGCGTCGGGCGAACGAACCGGCACGAGGAAGACCGGCTGCGGGCTCGCGCCCGGGTCCTTGCCCAGGAGCAGGCACACGGCGATCGGCTGCTTGGGGTCGATCTCGCTCGCGGCGCCGGGGAAGTCCATCTCCTTCAGCAGGTGCTCCGCGTCGATGACCTCCTTGCTGGACGGATCGAAGGCCGCCATCGTGCGGCGGGCGTTGCTCACGAGGCCCTCGAGCGAAGGCACCTCGACCAGGAGCACCGTGTCCTTGGGCACGAGCCTGGCGATCGGATTGTCGGCGGTGGGCGGCAGCGAGGGCGCGAGCGTCAGCAGCGAAACGAGCAGCATGGATCTCCTCCGGTGGAAAGGGGGGGCGAACAGCATAGCGTCGCTACGCCGCGGACCTAGTCTCCATTCAGACACAGGATCGAATGGCGTATTCCCCACAGTCCGATCTTCGCGCCGTCGTCGAAGTCGCGCATGGTCTCGCGGTCGATGCCGAAGCCGTCGTGGGCGGTCGCCAGCCAGTTGACGTGCGCCCCGCCGGCGTCCCAGCGGTAGGCGAAGATCGCGCCCTGCGGACCGCTGGCGAAGCCCAGCGCCACGCGCGATTTCGTCCACTCGTCGTAGAGCAGGCAGGTCAGCCAGCCCTCGTCGAGCTTGTGGTTGCCGATGCGGCTGGTGCGGTAGCCCAGCTGCTGCCCGTTCGCGTCCGGTCCGCCCTGGTGGAAGATCACCAGCTGCTGCGCCGCGTTGAAGACCACCACCGGCCGCGAGCAGCAGCCGTTGCCCGAGCCCTCGCCGCGCGTCCACAGCAGCTCCTGCTCGACGAGCCGATCGCCCGCGACGGCGAGCCAGCTCGCGCGCATGCAGTACGGCGAGCCGCGCGAGTTGTCGAGCGCCGTGACGAGCACGATGCGCCCGTCGTGCGGATCGACGGCGCATCCGGGCACCACGCGCGAGCGCGTCTCGAGCTTCCCGCCCTTCGCCAGCACGGGTTTCGCGAGGTCGCCGCCGGCGAAGTCGAGCCAGTCGTACTCGAGGCTGTCGTCGTCGCGGCGCACGAACAGCAGCACGCGCTTCCCGACGCGGCAGGCGTTCAACGGCAGCGCGGGGAGATCCGGGATGCGCACGGGCGCGCCGGTCTCGCTCGGCGTCACGCGCGTCACGCTCCAGCCGAAGAGCTGGTGGTGCAGCACGAGGCCGTACTCGTCGCCGCCGACGAGCACCGGATCCTGGTCCGTGCCGGTGCTGGCGAGATCGCGCTTCTCCGACCACGTCTCGTCGCCGAGGTACGTCTTGACCCAGAGGTGGTCGCGCGTCTGGTCGGCCGCGACGAGGAAGCAGACCCCGCCGACGTAGGCCAGGCACGGTGCCGAGCCGATCGCCTCGTGCTCGCGGCGCACGCCGCAGTAGGTCGAGCCGCCGTAGTTGACGTCGGCCTCGACCTCGCCCGCGTCGAAGCTCCCGTTGTGGTTCCAGTCGATGCGCGTCGTGCCGTCGCCCGCGTCCTCGAGCGTGAAGCGGAAGGGCCAGTTGGCGAGGTACTTGAGCTTGGCGTACGGGTACGGCAGGTGCTCGACGAGGTGGCGCTCGTCGAGCACGGTGCCGCGGAAGCTGCCGTCGCTGAAGTGCACCGCGTTGCCGTCGCCGTCGAAGCTGTAGCTGAAGGCGTAGCTCATCATCGAGGGATAGAGCGGGCACCAGGCCGGGTTCGAGTCGCCGGTGTGCGAGAGCGAGAGCTGGTGGCCGAACTCGTGGCTGAAGACGGCCCAGCCGTTGCCGCAGCCGCCCATGTCGCCGGTCTCGCTCGACTGTCCGCCGCCCCAGGGCGTGATCTGCATCCAGTGGAACAACCCGCGCTCGTTGCGCGCCAGGTACTTCGCGCCGATGTCCCACCAGCCCAGCGACTGTTCGCTCTTGGGCACGAAGCCCGCGTGCTCCTTGAAGTGCACCCACACGCCGTGCGAGCCGTCGGGGTTGGCGCAGTCGAGCGCGCGGTAGGCCGCCTGCACGCGCGGCATCTCGCCGCGGAACTGCTTGGGATCGACGCCCTCGAAGTACGAGAGCTCGACCAGCACGTCGCGCCGGCGCGGGTCGAGCTGCGCGTCGCGCGTCTCGGGCGCGCACGTCGGATCGTAGAGCGCGGTGAACTCGCCCAGCTCGACGCCGCGCGGCAGGCCGTGCACCTCCCAGCCGTCGAGCAGCCCGTCGCCGTCGCTGTCGCGGTCGAAGGGATCGGTGCCCAGCGCCGCCTCCTCCGCGTCGGTGAGCCCGTCGGAGTCCTGGTCGTGCGAGGCCGGGTTGGGCGCGAGCAGCGTGCGCAGCATGCGGTGGTCGCTGGGCCGGTGGCAGTCGAAGACCAGCAGCCGGTCCGCGATCCCGTCGCCGTCGAGGTCGCCCGCGACCTCGAGCGCGAGCGGCGCCTCGGGCTCGTAGGGCGGCGCGCAACCCGCGCTCGCCGTCGCGGGCGGAGCGGGCGGCGTGCTCGCGGCGACATCGCTGCGGGTCGACTTGTCGTCGGCGCCGTCGCGGCGGAACGCGAACTGCTTCTCGCCCTGGCGCACGAGGATCGTGCCACCGTCGAACCACAGCGCGCTCGCGTCGGGATCGACGTCGTGCCCGACCGCGATCCAGCCGGCCGACTTCCAGCCGTGCACCGAGAGCGCGACGCACAGGTCGCGGTTGCCGTTGATCGTCGCGACGTCGCCGAACCCGTCGCCGTTCCAGTCGCCGATCGCGAAGCGCTTGCAGTCGAATCCGGTCACCTGCCAGTCGCTCGCCTGGGGCGTGCCGGCACACACGAGGAGCGCGAGGAGCGTGAGCATGCGCGCGACACTCTCCCGCTGCGCCGCCGCGTTGTCGAGGGCCGACGGCGAGCGTACGCTCGACGGGCATGAAGCTCGCCGTCCTGCTCCTGCTCGTGCTCGGCGCCTGCCGCAGCGCGCCCGAGGCTCCGCTCCCGACCCGAGGATCCGCACCGCAACCCGTCACGCGCGAGCAGGCCGCGGCGCTCGTGCGCGCCGCGATCCTGCGCGAGAACCCGGAGATCAACCCGCAGTTCGCGCTCGCGCTCAACGCGATCCCGCAACCCGAGGCCTGGCAGACGCTCGGCGTGCAGCTCTTCCAGGTCTGCGAGGACTCGCCCGTGCAGGCCTTCGAGACCTTCGCCGTGCGCAAGGGCGAGGTGCAGCGCCTGGGCACGGGCTTCGGCGGCATGGGCGTCGGCTCGACGCTGGTCGCCGACGTCGACGGCGACCGCTCGCCGGACCTCGCCTTCGCGTTCTCGTGGGGCTCGGGCCGTCACCGCTCGCAGGTCGGCCTGCTGCGCGTCGCCGGCGACCGCATGAGCACGCTCCCCTGCGAGTGGAGCTCCGCGGGCGACATCTTCCTCGTGCCCGGCGGGAGTCAGGGCGTCTCGGTCTTCAACGCGAACGGCCGCGTCGGCCGGCTCGAGCTGCGCGAGGGCGCGCTACGCGTTGTCGTAGACTAGGTTCCCGATCGAGGCCGCGCCGCTGGCGAGCTCGACGCGCGTGAACTCGCGCGGCTCGCGGCCGTAGGTGTGGATCGTCAGCGCCGCGTGCTCGCGCGAGGGGTTGACGACGCTGTGGAAGTCCTCGTGCGGCGGCAGCACCCACGCGACCGCGCCCGGCGTCGCGCGGATCGTGCCGAGCGCGTTGAGCTTCGCCCGCTGCGGATTGCGGCCGTCGTCCTCGCGCTCGAAGTTGGTCACCTCGACCTCGCCCTCGGCCACCGCGACCACGCCCCAGCAGCCGTGGTCGTGCGGCAGGCCGCCCTGGCCCGCGGGCCAGACCATCGCGATCACGACGAAGCCCGTCTCGGGGTCCTTGTAGAGCAGGTTGCGCCCGTAGCCGCTCGCGGGGTGCCTGCGGTCCTCGCGCGCGATCGCGAGCGGCTGCGCCACGAGCTCGCGCGCCGCGTCGCGCACGCGGCGCAGCTTGGCGACCTCCGAAAGAGGCGCGGCGGCGATGGCGCGCACGCGCTCGATGTACGTCTGCAGGCGGGGATCGAGGGTCTTCGTTCGCATGGCGCACCAGTGTTCGCAACACGCGCGAAAGCCGCAATACGCCGCTAGAATCCGCGCTCGCGTGCTCGCCGTCCTCCTCGCGCTCCCCCAGCAGACCGCGCCCGCGCCGGCCGCGCCGCCCGGCATGGTCTGGATCGCAAGCGGCGAGTTCTCGATGGGCTGCGACGCGTCCGGGGCGCGCGCGGACGAGCGGCCGGTGCACCGCGTGCGCGTGCACGGCTTCTGGATCGACCGCACGGAGGTCACCAACGCCGCCTTCCAGCGCTTCGTCGAGGAGACGCGCTACGTCACCACCGCCGAGCGGCCGCTCGACGCGCACGAGCTCGCGCGGCAGCTCGCGCCGGGCACGCCACTTCCCGGCGCGGCCGAGCTCGCGCCCGGAGCGCTGGTCTTCCGCTGCCCCGAGCGCGCCGTGCCGCTCGACGATCCGTCGGGCTGGTGGGTCTGGACGCCCGGCGCCTCGTGGCGTCATCCCGAGGGACCGGCGAGCAGCATCGCCGCGCGCCTGGATCATCCCGTGGTGCAGGTCTCGCACGCGGACGCGCTGGCCTACTGCCGCTGGGCGGGCAAGCGCCTGCCCAGCGAGGCGGAGTGGGAGTTCGCCGCGCGCGGCGGGAAGGAGCGCGCGCCCTTCAGCTGGGGCGATGCGCCGCCGACCGCGACGAGCGCGAACCTCTGGCAGGGCGAGTTCCCGCGCACGAACCGCGCCGAGGACGGCTTCGCGTCCAGCGCGCCGGTCGGATCGTTCCCCGCGAACGGCTACGGCCTGGTCGACATGGCCGGCAACGTCTGGGAGTGGTGCGCCGACTGGTACCGCCCCGACGCGTACGAGCTCGCACAGCGCGCCGCGCACGATGGCGTGTGCCTGGATCCGCGCGGACCGGAGGCGGGCTTCGACCCGCTCGAGCCGCAGGCCGCGAAGCGCGTGATGCGCGGCGGATCGTTCCTGTGCAACGCGAGCTACTGCACCGGCTACCGCGTCGCCGCGCGCATGAAGTGCACGCCCGACACGGGGCTGATGCACGTCGGCTTCCGCTGCGTGAAGGACGGGCCGTGAGCGCGGCCGCGTTCAGGCCCTGCGCCCCGCGATGCGCGCCTTGAGCAGCTCCGTCGCCAGCACGTACAGCGCCGTCACCAGCGCCAGCGCCCCGAGCACGTGCGCCTGGAGCGGCACGAAACCCATCAGCTCCGCCCCGGGCAGGAACGGGATCGTGAACGTGAGGAGCACCATCACGATCGTCGAGCGCAGGAGGAACGTGCCCGGCCGGCTCTGGTAGAAGCGCCGGCGCGTGCGCACCACGAGCGCGATCACGAGCTCGGTCAGGAGCGACTCGACGAACCACGCCGTGCGGAAGGTCTCCACGCCGCCGGGGAAGACCCACAGGAGCAGCGCGAAGGTCAGCATGTCGAAGGCCGAGCTCAACAAACCGAAGCCGACCATGTAGCGCGCGACCAGGCGCATGTCCCAGCGCCTGGGCCGCGCGACGAGCTCCGCGTCGACCGCGTCGTTGGCGAGCCCGATGGCCGGGATGTCGCTCAGGAAGTTGTTGAGCAGGATCTGCCCCGCGAGCAGCGGCAGGAAGGGCAGGAAGGCCGAGGCCAGGGCCATGCTGAGCATGTTGCCCAGGTTCGCGCTGGTCGTCGTGAGCACGTACTTGAGCGTGTTGGCGAACGTGCGCCGTCCCTCCTCGATGCCGCGGCGCAGCACGGAGAGGTCGCGCTCGAGCAGCACGAAGTCGGCCGCCTCGCGCGCGACGTCGACGGCCTCCTCGACCGAGAGGCTCGTGTCGGCCGCGTGCATCGCCGGCGCGTCGTTGATGCCGTCGCCGAGGAAGCCGACCACGTGACCGGTCTTCTTGAGCGCGAGGATGATGCGCTCCTTCTGGTTGGGATCGACCTCGGCGAAGATGTCCGTGCGCTCGGCCGCCTGCCAGAGCGCCTCGTCGTGCAGCTCGTCGAGCTGCCGGCCGGTCAGCACGCACTCGCCGCGCAGGCCGACCGCGGCGGCGACGTGCTGCGCGACCAGCTGCGTGTCGCCGGTGATCACCTTGACCGACACGCCCAGCGCGGCGTGCTCGGCCAGCGTCTCGCGCACGAGCGGCTTGGGCCGGTCGAGGAAGGTCAGGAAGCCGGCGAAGACGAGCTCGTGCTCGTCCTCGCGCGTCCCGCGCGCATCCGCACCGAGCGCGCGCGAGGCGACGCCGAGCACGCGCGTTCCCTCGCGGCTCCAGGCGCGGAAGCGCGCGCGCAGCTCCTCGCGGGCCGCCTCGTCGAGCTGGCGGCCGGAGCTCGTGCGCGTGCAGGCTTCCAGCACGCCCTCGAAGGCGCCCTTGGTGACGAGTTCGACGCCGCGCGGCCCGCGCAGCACGACGCTCAGTCGCTTGCGGACGAAGTCGTACGGGATCTCGCCCAGCTTCTCGAGGCCCGCGAGGTCGGGCCGGTGCGCGTCGAGGATCGCCTCGTCGAGCGGGTTGGCGAGCCCGGTCTGCAGCGCCGCGTTGCGCGCGGCGAGCGTGAGCACCTCGCTCGACTCGCGTCCCTGCTCGTCGAACGCGCCGCCCAGGCGCACGACGCCCTCGGTCAGCGTGCCGGTCTTGTCCGTGCAGAGCACGTCCATGCTGCCGAGGTTCTCGATCGCGGCGAGGTGCTTGACCAGCACGCCATGGCGCGCCATCGCCTGCGCGCCGCGCGCGAGGTTGACGCTCAGGATCGCGGGCAGGAGCTCGGGGCTGAGGCCGACCGCGAGCGCGATCGAGAAGAGCAGCGTCTCGGCCAGCGGCCGGCCGATCAGCGCGTTGAGCGCGAAGACCAGCACGACCATCACCAGCATCGCGCTCGTCAAGAGGTAGCCGAAGCGCTTGAGGCCGCGGTCGAACTCGGTCTCGGGCGGGCGCAGCGTCAGACGGCTGGCGACCGCGCCGAACTGCGTCGCGTTGCCGGTCGAGACCACGACGCAGCGCGCGCTGCCGCTGCGCACGCTCGTGCCCAGGTGCACGCAGTTCGTGCGTTCGGCCAGCGCCGCGGCCGCCTCGACCCGGCCGGGCTTCTTCGCGGCGGGGAAGCTCTCGCCGGTCAGCACGGCCTCGTTGACGTAGAGGTCGTTGGACTCGAGCACGCGCGCGTCGGCCGGGACGAGCACGCCGGCCGAGAGCAGCACCACGTCGCCAGGCACGACCTCGGCGAGCGGCACGCGCTGCACGCGCGCGTCGCGCACGACGCTGGCCTGCGTGCGCACGCGCGCCTGCAGCTGTTCGGCCGCGCGCTGCGCCGAGTACTCGCGCGAGTAGCCGATGCCGACGCTCGCGAGCGCGATCGCCGAGACGATGCCCGCGTCGGCCCACTCGCCGCTCGCGAGCGAGGCCGCGGCCGCGAAGAAGAGCAGCAGCAGGAGCGGGCTGCGCAGCTGCTTGCCGAACACGGCGAGGCGCGTCAGCGGACGGCGCGCGGAGAGCTCGTTCGATCCCAACTCGTCCAGGCGGCGTGCCGCCTCCGCGGCGTCGAGCCCGTCGCGGGCCGTGCCGAGCGCGCGCAAGAGCTCGTCCTCGGCGAGCGACCACCACGCATGCGGCGCGGCGGCGGCTCCGGGGCGGCCCTGCTGCTCGCTGCGCATGCCGCCACCCTAGCCCACGCGGCGCTCGCGCGCCCTGGCGCCTGGATCAGAGCTTCATGCGGCGGAAGGCGTAGCCGCCGACGGCGATCATCACGGCGGCGAAGCTCCCCAGCACGAGGAGGTCGGTCGCATACGCGTGCCGCTGCGCCCCCAGGAGCAGCCCGCGCAGCGCGTCGACCGCGTACGTGATCGGATCGAAGCGCGCGGCGCCGTAGAGCAGCGGCTGTGTGCGCGCCAGGTTCTCGCTCAGCGGGTAGAGCGCGCCCGAGAGGAAGAAGAGCGGGAACGAGAGGAAGGTCGTCACGACCTGGAAGCCCTCGAAGCTCTCGAAGAGCGTGCCCAGCGCGAGACCGATCGAGACCGTGCCCACCGCGGCGAGGAACACGATCCCCAGGGCCGGCGGCACGAGCAGCAGGTAGCCTGCGCCGGGTCGATCGAGCACGAACCAGCCCACGCACAGGAGCACGCAGCTCTGCAGCAGCACGTCGGTGCAGCCGCCAAGCACCTTGCCGAAGAAGATCGCCTCGCGCGAGACGGGCGAGACGAGCACCTCCTTCAGCACGTCGATCTTGCGGTCCCAGACGATGTACAGGCCGTAGAACATCGAGGTGAACACGGCCGACATCATCACCATGCCGGGGAAGATGAACTGCTGGTAGCTGCGTCCGGGAGGCAGGTCCGCGAGGCCGCCCTGCTGTCCTCCGCCCAGGCCGCCGCCGAAGAGGAAGATCCACAGGAGCGGCTGCACGATCGCCGAGACCACGCGCGCCTTCTCGCGCTGGAAGACGATGAACTCGCGCAGCCAGACCGCGTACACGCCCGCCAGCTCGCGCCTCATCGCTGGCTCACCTTGAAGGCGCTCTCGATCCAGGCCTCTCCCTCGCCGGCGTCCTCGTCGCGCAGCGCGCGGCCGGTGTGCTGCAGGAACACGTCGTTGAGCGTCGGCTCGTGCACCTCGACCGACTGCACCAGCGGCACGGCCGCGAGCAGCGCCGGCAGGCGCGTGTGCGCCTCCTGCAGCGCGGCTTCGATCCACTCGCCGCGCTGCTCGACCTGCGTCACGCCGGCGACGCGCCGCAGCGCCTCGAGGTCCGCGCCCGGCGCGCGCAGCCGCACGCGCGCGCCGCCCAGCGCCTCCTTGAGCGTGCCCGGCCGGTCGAGCACGACGATGCGCCCGCGGTCGATGATGCCGACGCGGTCGCACATCAGGTCGGCCTCCTCCATGTAGTGCGTGGTCAGCACCACGGTCGTGCCCTCCTCGCGCACCACGCGCCGGACGTACTCCCAGGTGCGCTCGCGCGTCTGCGGATCGAGCCCGATCGTCGGCTCGTCGAGGAACAGCACGGCCGGGCGGTGCAGCAGGCCGCGCGCGATCTCCAGGCGCCGGCGCATGCCGCCGCTGAAGCGCTTGACCGGCTCGTCGCCGCGTGCGCCGAGGTCGAAGAGCGCGAGCAGCTCCTCGCGCCGCGCGACGCGCTCGCGCGAGGGCATGCCGTAGAGTCGGCCGTGCAGGTCGAGGTTCTCGCGCGCGGTCAGCAGCGTGTCGAGCGTCTGGTCCTGGAAGACGATGCCGAGCGACTGGCGCACGCGCGCAGGCTCGCGCACGACGTCGTGCCCGTCGATGGTCGCGCTGCCGCTCGTGGGCTTCAGCAGCGTCACCAGCATCAGGATCGCGGTGGTCTTGCCCGCGCCGTTGGGCCCGAGCAGGCCGAAGACCTCGCCGCGCGGGATGGCGAGGTCGAGCGACTCGACGGCGACGAGCGCGCCGTACTCCTTGCGGAGCGCGCGCGTCTGGAGGATCGGGGCGTGCGGGTCCATTCGTGCGGCTCGGCGAAGTGCGCACAGCATAGCCCCTCGGACCACCGCGACGCTGCGAACTGGTTCCGCGCGCGGCTGCGCACAGGCGGCGCATCGAGCACGCGCGCGCGGTGTCCTACGGAACGCGCCGGTCCGCCCCCGCGCATCCGCGCGCGGCGGCCGTGTCACTGCGGTCGAAACGGAAGGAGAAGCGCCATGAAGGTCGAGAAGCTGATGGTCAAGAAGGTCCTGACGTGCCGCCCCGAGGACGACCTCGGCGTTCCCGCGCGCGCCATGTGGGACGGCGATTGCGGCTGCGTGCCGGTGATCGACTCCTGGTCGCGCGTGATCGGCATCGTCACCGACCGCGACCTGTGCATGGCGGCCTACACGCAGGGCCGCAGGCTGCAGGACATCCGCGTCCAGGACGTGATGTCGCGCAAGATCGCGACCTGCCGCCCGGGCGACGAGCTGCCGAAGGCCTGCGAGATCATGCGCAAGCAGCGCGTGCGCCGGCTGCCCGTGATCGACGGCGAGGGGCACCTGCTCGGTCTGGTCTCGCTCAACGACCTCGCCCGCGCGGCGAGGAGCGAGGCCCCGCGCTCGCGCGAGCTCCCGCTCGAGGACGTCGCGCTCGTGCTGGCCGAGGTCGGCGAGCCGCGCGTGCGGCCCGACGCGAGCTGCGCGCTCGAGCCGATGACGCGCAAGCTCTCCGCCGAGGCGCTCGAGATCTGCTGAGCGCGTCGCCCGTCCGCTCGTCCCCCGGTCTGCTCGCCGTGGAGGTCCCTGTCTCATGAAGATCACGCTCAGCGTCATCAAGGCCGACATCGGTTCCATCGGCGGCCACCTGCGGCCTTCGCAGGCCCTGATCGAGGCCGTGCGCGCGCACGTCGTGCGCGAGGGGCGCGAGTTCCTGCTCGGCTCCTACGTCTCCTCCACCGGCGACGACATCGCGATCCTGATGACGCACCGGCGCGGGACGGGCGACGAGCGCGTGCACCAGCTCGCCTGGCAGGCCTTCCGCCGCGGCACCGAGGTCGCGCGCGAGCAGGGCCTCTACGCGGCCGGCCAGGACCTGCTCAAGGAGGCCTTCTCGGGCAACGTGCGCGGCATGGGACCCGCCGTGGCCGAGCTCGAGTTCGAGGAGCGGCCGGGCGAGCCCTTCCTGTTCCTCGCCGCCGACAAGACCGATCCGGGCGCGTTCAACCTGCCGCTCTACCTCGCCTTCGCCGACCCGATGAACACGCCCGGGCTGATCCTGGCGCCCGAGCTCGGACGCGGCTTCCGCTTCACGATCCTCGACGTCGAGCACACCGAGGGCGACCGTGTGATCGAGCTCGACGCGCCCGAGGACCTCTACGCGCTGGCGACGCTGCTGCGCGATCCCGAGCGCTACGTGATCGAGAGCGTGCGCTCGCGCGCGAACGGCGAGTTCGCCGCGGTGGCCTCGACCACGCGCCTGCACAACATCGCCGGCACGTACACGGGCAAGGACGATCCCGTGCTGCTGGTGCGCGTGCAGAAGAGCTTCCCCGCGACCGGCGAGGTGCTCGCGCCCTACGCCATCGGCCACTTCGTCGCCGGCTGCATGCGCGGCTCGCACCAGATGCCGCTGATGCCGGTGCGCCTGGACTCGCCGATCAGCTACTTCGACGGCCCGCCGGTCGTCAGCTGCGCGGCCTTCTGCGTGCACGGCGGCAGGCTGACCGAGCCCGTCGACCCATTCGCGCACCCGTTCTGGGACAGCGTGCGCCAGCGCGTCTCGGAGAAGTCGCTCGAGATGCGCCGCCAGGGCTTCTTCGGCACCGCGATGCTGCCCATGAGCGAGCTGGAGTACACCGGCATCGTCGAGCGCCTCGCTGCGCTCGACCAGCGCTTCCGCGTGCGCGAGGCGCACGAGGCCGAGCTGGCGCATGCCTGATCGCGCCGCGCGTCAGGCCAGCGGCTCGCGCGCGAGGTAGCGCTCCTCGATGGCGCGGATCGCGGCCGGCGCGAAGGCCGCCGCGTCGCCCTGCGCGTGCCGCACCTCGAGGGCGTGGATGCGCCCGGCGAGCTCGGCGTCGCGGAACACCTCGGCGATCCAGCGCGAGAGGTCGCGCCGCACGAGGTGCCCGCGGATGCGCTCGCCGCGCAGCGCACCGAGCATGCGCGCGAGCTCCTCGAGCGAGGCGGCCTGCGGGCCCTGCACCCCGTCGTCGTAGACGAAGCGGAAGGCCTGCTCGGGCCACAGCGCGACCTCGGCGTACTTGCGCCGGTGGCGCACGTGCGGGGTCAGGCGCGGAGCGACGCGGAAGCGCCGCAGGTCGCGCTCGCTCGCACCGCGCGCGGGCAGGAGCGCGGCCTCGTCGATCGCGAGCTCGCCCAGCGTGCGCCGCCACTCCTCGAGTCGGCCGTCGCCGCTCCAGCCGCGGTGCAGCAGCTCGACCTCGCGCGCATCGGTCTCGCGCGTCACCAGCACCGAGTCCGCGGCCGCGACGACGTCGGGGTGCAGGCTGGAGAGCCGGTAGCTGACCAGCACGTGCCCGGCGAGCTCGCGGTCGAGCAGCCGGGCCTGCTGCGCCTCGCGCAGGAACTCGTGCGCCTCGTCGAGCACGATGCGGTGCGGCAGGCCGGTCTCGCGCCGCAGCCCGGCCAGATCGCGCAGCGCGCGTTCGACCCAGGCGCGCTTCTCGCACAGGCGCAGCCGCGCGAGGTCGACCACGACGCTGACGTCGGCGTGTCGCAGCGCGCGGCTCAGCTCGTCGATCGACGGCGGCGCGTCCGTACCGCCCAGCCGCAGCACGCCGGGCATGCGCTCGAGCTCGGCGTAGTCGCCCTCGGGATCGATCACGCACAGGCAGTAGCCCTGCAGCACGAGCTGCTCGCAGAGCAGGCCGGCCACCCACGACTTGCCCGACTGCGGATCGCCGGCGACGAGGATGTCGCGGCCGCGCTCGGCCAGCGCGAAGCTCGCGCCGCGCGCGTCGTGGCCGAGCACGAGGCTGCGCCGCGCACGCTCGGGCAGGTGGATGCGCGGTGATTCGCAGGCGCGGCGTACGAAGGCGGCGACGGCCGGCGGCCCCTCGCCCTCGATCACCGTGTCGGCGTGCGCGCGCAGCGCCGCGCTGCCCCAGCCCACCGCCGCGCCGATCTCGCAGGCGGCGAGCAGCTCGTGGTCGTTCTCCGCGTCGCCGACGGCGATCGCGTTGTGCGGCGAGAGGCGCAGCGTGCGCAGCGCCGCGCGCAGGCCGGTGGCCTTGCTGATCGCCTGGGGCAGGATCATCAGCCGTCCGCGGTTGAAGTGCAGCGCCAGCGGCAGCTCGAGCTCGTGCACGACGTCGAGCGCGGCGTGGCAGGCACTCGCCGGGAGTTCGACCACGCACTCGCCGGCGCGCGCCTCGAGCCCGCGCGCACGCAGGGCCTCGAGCAGGCCCGCGGGACAGTGCGCCACCGCGTGCGCGACGCGCTCGCCGCGCGGGAACGCGATCACCGCCCCGTTCTCGGCCACCACGGCGTCGAAGAGCTGCAGGTCGCCGAGGAGTGCGCGCAGCTCGGCGAGGATGCGCCCGGTGACGAGCACCACCACGACGCCGTGCTGGCGCGCCTCCTCGATCGTCGAGCGCATCTCGCGCGAGAGCGTGCCGTCGAGGGTCAGCGTGCCGTCGAAATCCAGGGCCAGCACGCACAGCTTCACGGTCGACCTCCCCGGCGCTCGCGCATGGAGGGCCTAGCGACCCTTGCGCGCCGCGGGACGCCTCGACTGGGCCACGCAGCGCATCACGTCGAAGCTGGTGATCACGCCCAGGAGCCGCGTGCCCTCGCAGACGAAGACGCGGTGGATGCCCTGGTCGACCATCGCGGTGCAGACCTCCACCAGGTCCGCGTCGGGACGCACCGAGATCAGCTCCTCGTTCATCCAGTCGCAGACGAGCTCGCGTCCGCGGATCTCGGAGCTGTAGTCCTCCTTGGCGAAGAAGACCTCGCCCGGCAGCGCGTCGTCGGCGCCCTCGGACTCGTCGGCCAGCTCGAAGCCGCGCGGTTTGGTCTGCAGGAGGTCCTCGGCCGTGTGCTCGGGCCGCGCGATGTCGGAGAGCGAGAGCACGCCGAGCAGGCGGCCGGTCGCGTCGAGTACCGGGGCGCCGCTGATGCGCAGCTCCTCGAAGGTCGCGAGAGCGCTCTCGATCGTGTCGTCGGGCGAGAGGCTGGTCACGTCGGCGCGCATCAGGTCCCTGGCGCGGACGGAGGGGAACGCGGGAACGGAGAGGGTCTTCATGGGCGGATCGGCGGTCGTGGAGGGCGCAGGCAGCGACCGCGCCGCGGGCGCCTGGCGCTCGCGCGACGCGCGGGGATCCCCGACCTTCAGCCTGCGCGCTTGAAGAGGTCGAGGAAGCGGTCTTCGTAGCGCGCGAACACGCCCAGCCGATCGAGCTCGGCCTTGAGCGTCAGCGCCTTGGAACGATCCTGCACCGCTTCGCGGAACAGGCTCTCGATCAGCTCGCGGTCGTGCACGCCGAGCGTGCCCTCGCGCTCGAGCCTGGGCCACTGCGAGCGCGCCTGGGCCTGCGCCTCGGCCGGCGTCGCGGCCTCGTGCTCGTGTTCCTGGTCGTGTTCGTGCGCGTGGCGCAGGCTCTCCTCGACCTGCGACTGCAGCGCGAGCAGTTGGCGCTCGACCTCCTGGCCCTGGCGTTCCAGCGCCGTGAGGTCGAGCGTCGCGCCGCTGTGGCGCGCGAACAAGCGCAGCACGGCGGCCGAGGCCTTGGGGTTGGGCACGTTGCTGGCGAAGAAGGGGATCTCCCCCAGCAGACACGCGCCCGGGAGGCCGAGCTCGGCCGCGACGGCGAGGAAATAGCCGTTCATGCCGCCGATCTCGCCCTCCGTCAGCGCCTCGGCTCCCAGCCCGCAGAGCGCGGCCAGCAGCGTCGCATCCGTCGCGGCGGCGAAGACGCGCGACGGAGCCTGCGGCGGCGAGGCCGTTGCCAGCGCAGCGAAGGTGAAGACGCGCTCGACTCCCAGCTCGCGCGCCTTCACCAGGAGCTGCTCGCAGTAGCGGCGCTCGCCGACCGTGGGCTGTCCTTCCGCCATCAGGATCGCGAGGTCACGCGGGGCCGTCGCCGGGCGTGCCTCGAGCAGCAGCGTGCGCGGACGCCGGATGGGCTGCAGCACTCCCTGGCGCACCTGCACGCCGCTCGGGCCGAAGTGCTCGCCGACGGCGAGCTCGGTCGCGAGGCGCGCGTTCAGGTTCTGCGCGAGGTAGCTCGCCGCCAGCTGGGCCACGGCACCCATGCCGGGCCAGGCCGCGACGAGCCAGGGAGTGCGCAACTCGACCATGACGTCCGCCCCTCGGGCTCAGCCGGGCTTGACCGCGATCTTCGCGGCCTTGGTCGGCTCGGTCTTGGGGATGACGATCTCGAGGATGCCCTTCTTGCACTGGGCGGTCAGCACCTCGGCGTCGGCCACCGCGTTCTCGGGCAGCTCGAAGCTGCGCTGGAACGCGCCGTACTGCGACTCGACCGAGCGGAACTCCTTGCCCTTCTTCTCCTCCTCGAACTTGCGCTCGCCGGAGATCAGCAGCGTGCGGCCCAGGAGCTGCACCTGCACGTCCTTCTCCGAAAGGCCCGGCACTTCCAGTGTCAGGCACCAGTTCTTCTCCGTCTCGGCGACGTTCAGCGGCGGGATGATCTCGCGTGTGAACGCCTCGGGCAGACGTGACTCGGGCATGTCGGAGAAGAAGCGGTTGATCAGGTTGTCGAACTCGTTGCGGAGTTCGGAGATCTCGTTGCGTTGCCTCCAGGGGATCAGCTTCATGGTCTCGCTCCTCGTCGCGGCGTCGTGCCGGGAACCGTCGCGCCGAAGACCAGCCGGTCCACCCGGATCGGGCGTCCTCGCGCGATCGTTGCGCCGACGGCACCCGCGACGCAGGCGAAGATAGAGCGCGCGCGGGGAGCGTGAAGCGGCTCGGAGGTGGTAGCGCGCGGCGCTGGAGTGGGCACGCGCGGCTACCCAGGGAGTGCGCACCGTGCAGCAGGACTGCGCGCCCGCTACGCTACCGCGATCCGCCGAGCCGCCCGGGCGCGGCGCGCCCCGCCTCCCCACCCCACCGCTCCCATGCAACGCACCCCCCTCGTCCGCCGCGTCCTCCCGATCGTCTGTCTCGCCGCGCTTCCCTGCGCGCTCTGGTTCTGCACCCGCGACGCCAGCGCCGCGCCCCGCGCGGTCGAACCTCCGAACGGTTCGATCGAACAGGCGATGAAGCAGATCAGCGACGCGATGAAGACGCTCGAGAAGGGCGTGACCGCCGCCAACAAGGCCGCCGCGCTCGAGGAACTCGGCAAGCTCGAGACCGCGCTGGTCGCGGCCAAGGGCCAGGTGCCCGACTCCGCCGCGAAGGTCGACGAGAAGAAGCGCGCCGCCTTCGTGGCCGACTACCGCAAGACGCTGATCGCCACGCTCAAGCTCGCGCTGGATGCCGAGACGGCGCTGGCCGACGACAAGTTCAAGGACGCCGACGGGCTGATCAAGAACAAGCTCGCCGCGCAGAAGTCCGCGGGCCACTCCAAGTTCAAGGAGGAGGGGAAGTAGCGCCGGCGCGGCGTTCGTACAGCGCGGCGGCGGCCCAGTAGACCACCAGCAGCAGCGCCAGCAGGAACGCGCCCCAGGAGAGCTCGGTCTTCACGAACGAGCGGCCCTCGACCAGGAAGATGCCCAGCGCGAGCGCGAAGACGTCGAGCATCGCCCAGTGCTCGAGCTCCGCCCTCCAGCGCCGGGCGCGCGGCGCGTCGACGCCGTTGCGCCAGCTCTTCAGGGTGTAGAGCATCAGCACGCCGGCCACGAGCGGCGCCGCGACCAGGAACAGCGCGATCACGATCGCCAGCACCTCGGCCCCGGTCTGCCACAGGCCGGCGATCGCGATCGCGATCGAGACCGGGTGGTCGCTGAAGAGCCAGTCGTCGATCTCGAGGAAGGGCACGAGCACGACGGCCACGACCAGCAGCAGCAGGAATCCCTGCCCGAGCAGCAGCTTGTGCCGCAGCGCGTGCGTCGCGCGGGGCGCGGGCGCCGGCGCCGTCTTGTCGGCGAGCGTGGCCTGCATGCGCGAGCTGGCGAACATGCTCAGCACGATCGAGCTCGTGAAGCAGAGGATGCCGACCTTCGGCGTCGCGCCGACGAGCAGCTGGTCGTTCGCCAGCGCCAGCATCAGGCAGACCAGGAACACGTCGAGCATCGACCACTTGCCGAAGCGCGCCACGAAGGCGAGCTGCGCCTCCGCGCGCTCGCCGCGCAGGCGCCCGAGCACGATCGCGCCGAGGATCGCCAGCTTGACGAAGGGGAAGACCACCGAGAACGCGACCACCACGATCGCCAGCACGTAGAGACCGGAGTCCCACAGCATCCCGACCGAACGCGGCAGGCTGTAGACGTGGTGCGCGAGGCCGCGGCGCAGCTCCATGAACGGCAGCACGACGCCCAGGACGTTGAGCGCCAGCGCCGACAGGATCAGCCACGGCGCGACGTGGCGTCTCCAGGGCTCGACGAGCGTGAGCGGGAATCGAAAGCGCGGCAGCGCGGGGCCTCCGCGGCCCATCCTAGCGGCCGCGAGCGCGGCTCCGCCTCCCCGAGTCCGGCTCAGTAGCGCGGGTCGTACATGCGCGAGCGCACGAACGAATCCGGATCCGCCGGTCGCGGCACGCTGGCGAAGCCCTGCCGCCAGGCGACCTCCATCACCGCCAGCGCGATGCGCGCCGAGACTTCGCGCACGGCACCCAGCGGCGGATAGAGGCTGCCCTGCGCGAGATCGGCCTCGCTGACGGTCTGCGCGAGCGTGTCGGCGGCGACGAGGAACATCTCCTCCGTGACCTGCCGCGTGCCGCTGAGGATCGCGCCCAGGCCGACGCCCGGGAAGACGTACGAGTTGTTCGCCTGGCGCGGCACGAGCCGCCGTCCCTCGAAGCTCACGGGAGGGAACGGGCTGCCGCTGGCGTACAGCGCGCGCCCGCCGCTCCAGTTCCAGGCCTCCTCCGCAGTGCACTCCGACTTGGAGGTCGGGTTCGAGAGCGCGAACACGATCGGGCGTTCGTTGTACTCCGCCATGCGCTCGACGATCGGCTGCGTGAACGCGCGTGCGACGCCGGCCGCCCCGAGGATCGCGGTCGGACGCAGGGCCTCGACCGCGGCGAGGAAGTCGCGCACGGGTTCGTGCTCGTGCGCGAAGGGACGGTGGTGCGGCGCGAGATCGCCGCGGCTGGCGACGATCAGGCCCTTGCTGTTGAAGAGCCAGCAGCGCGCGCGCGCCGCCTCGGGCGCCAGTCCCTCGGCGACCAGCGCGGAGCTCACCAGCGAGGAGATGCCGCTGGCCGCCTCGCCCGCGCCGAAGCAGAGGATGCGCTGCTCGCGCAGCGGCCGCCCCTGCACGCGCACTGCGCTGCGCAGCCCGGCCAGCGTGACCGCGGCCGTGCCCTGGATGTCGTCGTTGAAGCTCGGATAGCGGCGCCGGTAGCGCTCGAGCAGCTGGAAGGCGTGCTGCGTGGCGAAGTCCTCGAACTGCACCAGCACGCCGGGGAAGACCTCCTGCGCGGCGACGACGAACTCCTCGACCAGCGCGTCGTAGTCCGCGCCGCGCAGGCGCCGCTCGTGCAGGCCGACGTAGAGCGGATCGGCGAGCAGGCTCTCGTTCTCCGTGCCCGCGTCGAGCATCACCGGCAGGCACTGCGTCGGCGGGACGCCGGCGCAGGCGGTGTAGAGCGCGAGCTTGCCGACGGGAATGCCCATGCCGTTCGCGCCCAGGTCGCCCAGGCCCAGGATGCGCTCGCCGTCGCTGACGACGATGATGCGCACGTCGCGGTAGGGCCAGTTGCGCAGGAGCTCGGCCCCGCGGCCACGGTCGCGGCTGCTGATGAAGATGCCGCGCGGACGCTCGAAGATGTGGCCGAACTGCTGGCAGGCCAGCCCGACGGTGGGCGTGTAGATGATCGGCGTCATCTCGTCGGGGTAGTCCGTCACGACGCGGAAGAAGAGCGCCTCGTTGCGGTTCAGCAGCGCCGCGAGATACATGTACTTCTCGAGCGGGTTCGTCAGGCGGTGGAAGTTCTCCAGCACGCGCTGCACCTGCTCGTCCTGCGTGGAAACGTGCGGCGGCAGGAGGCCGCGCAAGCGCAGGAGGTCGCGCTCGCGCTCGGTGAAACCCGTGCCGCGGTTGTAGGCCGGGTCGTGCAGGGCGGCGATGCCGCTCAGCGCGCCCAGCGGCGGCGAGACGTGCTCGGTCATGGTCAACCCCAGTCGGGAGAGCCCTGCCAGGAGTTGAGCAGGGCCATGTAGTTCCCGCGTTCGTAGTGCGCCGGATCGGGACAGCGCGCGAGGTTCATGCTGCCGCGCGCGGTCTCCAGCGACTCGTACTCGTGCTCGACCAGCCAGCGCCGCACGCCCGCGAGCACCTGCTCGAAGTGCTTCGGCCCGCGCTGCAGGAGCGCCGAGACCATCTGCACCGCGTGCGCGCCGGCCATCACGGCCTTGAGCGCGTCCTCGGACGAGTGCACGCCGCCGCTGGCCGCCAGCGAGAGGCGCGTCTGCGGCGAGAGCACCGCCAGCCAGCGCAGGCGCAAGGGCAGCTCGCTCGGATCCGAGAGCCGCAGCGCGCGCCTGACGTCGAGCGCCTCGAGGTCGATGTCGGGCTGGTAGAAGCGGTTGAAGAGCACCACGCCGTCGGCGCCGGCCTTCTCCAGCGCGCGCACGAAGGCGGGCAGCGAGGAGAAGAAGGGCGAGAGCTTGACCGCGAGCGGCAGCCGCACCGAGGCGCGCACCTGGCGCACGAGCTCGAGCAGGCGGCCCTCGACGGCGACGGCCGTGGCCTCGACGTCGGTCGGGACCTCGTACAGGTTGAGCTCCAGCGCGGAGGCGCCGGCCTCCTCGATCGCCCGCGCGTAGCGGATCCAGCCGCCGGGCGTGGTGCCGTTGAGCGAGGCGATCACCGGCACGGCGACCGCTTCGCGCACGCGGCGCACGAGCTCGAGGTATTCGTCCGGCCCGAGCGCGAACACGTCGGTGTCGGGGAACCAGCTCTGCGCCTCGGGGCTCTCGGCGTGCCCGTAGAGGTGGCGCGCGGCGCCGAGCTCCTGGCCCGTGATCTGCTCCTCGAAGAGCGAGCGCAGCACGATCGCCGCCGCGCCGGCGTCCTCCAGTCGCCGCACGTTGCCGATGTCGGTCGAGAGCGGCCCGGCGCCGGGCATCAGGGGGTGCGCCAGCTTGAGACCGAGGTAGCGCGTGGAGAGGTCGACGCTCACGACACCGCTCCCTGCGCCACGGCGCTCTTGAGCTTGAGGCCCGCGATCTGCTCGTGGAAGGCGTGGCGCTCGGCGATGAAGCGCTCGGCCAGCGCGACCAGCTCCGCGTAGCGCTGCGGATCGCGCAGCTCGACTGCCTGGAATCGGCCTTCGTTCTTCATGTAGTCGGAGACCCGCGCCTTCTGCGGGCCGGATTCGATCACCAGCGGCGTCTCGCCCGCGTCGAGCCGACGCGGATCGAAGCGGTAGACCGGCCACACGCCGGACTCGACGGCCAGCTTCTGCTGCTCGCCGCTCTTGACCAGGTCGTAGCCGTGCGCGATGCACGGCGAGTGCGCGATGATCAGCGACGGGCCGGGGTAGCTCTCGGCCTCGGCGAAGGCCTTGACCGCCTGCGCGTCGCAGGCGTAGAGCGCGACGCTGGCCACGTACACGTGGCCGTAGCTCATCGCGATCATGCCCAGGTCCTTCTTGCCGGTGCTGCGTCCGGCCGCGGCGAACTTGGCCGCGGCGCCGATCGGCGTGGCCTTCGACTGCTGGCCACCGGTGTTGGAGTAGACCTCCGTGTCGAGCACGAGCACGTTGACGTCCGCGCGCGTCGAGAAGAGGTGGTCGAGGCCGCCGAAGCCGATGTCGTAGGCCCAGCCGTCGCCGCCGATGATCCACACGCTGCGCCGCACGAGGTGCTCGCTGAAGTGCTCGAGCAGCCGCGCCTCCTTGCCCGGGTTCGAGGCGAGGCGCTTCTTCAGCTCGACCACGCGCGCGCGCTGCTCGGCGATGCCGCTCTCGCTGGACTGGTCGGCCTCGAGCAGCTCGCGCACGAGCGTCTCGGGCAGCGCTCCCGCACAGGCGGCGAGCAGCATGCGCGCGCGCTCGGCCGAGGAATCCAGCGCGTGGCGGAAGCCCATGCCGAACTCGGCGTTGTCCTCGAAGAGCGAGTTGGCCCAGGCCGGCCCGCGCCCCTCCTTGTTGACGCTCCAGGGCGTGGTGGGCTGGTTGCCGCCGTAGATCGACGAGCAGCCGGTCGCGTTGGCGATCAGCATGCGGTCGCCGAAGAGCTGCGAGGCGAGCTTGAGGTAGGGCGTCTCGCCGCAGCCGGCGCAGGCGCCGGAGAACTCGAAGAGCGGCTGGCACAGCTGCACGTGCTTGACGTCGGGGCGCAGGTCCTTGCGGTCGGACTCGGGCAGCTGCTCGAAGAACGGCCAGCACTCGCGCTCGACCTCGCGGCGCGCCTCGACCGGCGTCATGTCGATCGCCTTGTGCTTGGGCGCGCTCTTGTCCTTGGCCGGGCAGATCGCGACGCACAGGCCGCAGCCGGTGCAATCGTCGGGCGCGACCTGGATCGTGTAGCGCGCGCCCGGCTCGTCGGCCGCCTTCCAGGGCACCGAGCGGAAGCTCGCCGGCGCGCCGGCCAGAGCCTCGGGCTCGTAGACCTTGGCGCGGATCGCGGCGTGCGGGCAGACCAGCGCGCACTTGTTGCACTGGATGCAGATCTTCGGATCCCAGTCGGGGATCTCGCGCGCGATGGAGCGCTTCTCCCAGCGCGAGGTGGCGCTCGGCCAGGTCCCGTCGGGCGGGAAGGCCGAGACCGGCAGCAGGTTGCCGTGGCCGGCGATCATCGTGGCGCTGACGCGCTGCACGAAGTCGGGCGCGGCCTTGGGCACGGGCGGCGCGCGGCGGCGCGAGGGCATCGACTTGGGCGCGGGCACGGCGGAGAGGCGCGCCTCGGCCAGCTCGAGCGCGTCGATGTTGCGCTTGACGACCTCGGCGCCGCGGCGCTTGAAGGTCTTCTCGATCGCGCGGCGCGCGGCGGCGAAGGCCTGCTCGCGCGGCAGCACGCCGGAGAGCGCGAAGAAGCAGCCTTGCATCACCGTCGAGACGCGGCCCGGCAGGCCGACGTCGCTGGCGACCTTGTGCGCGTCGATCACGTAGAAGCGCAGGTCGCGCTCGACGATCCCGCGCGCGACGTCCTCGGGCAGGCTCTCCCAGACCTCCTCGGGCTTGCGCGGCGTGTTGAGCAGGAAGACCGCGCCCGGCGCGGCGAGCTCGAGCACGTCGACGCGCTCGACCAGGCCCGGCTGGCTGACCGCGACGAAGCCGGCCTTGGAGATCAGGTAGGTCGAGCGGATCGGCCGCGGCGAGAAGCGCAGGTGCGAGACCGTCGTCGAGCCGGACTTCTTCGAGTCGTAGACGAAGTAGCCCTGCGTGACGAGCTCGGTCTCCTCGCCGACGATCTTGATCGTGTTCTTGTTCGCGCCGACGGTGCCGTCGGAGCCCAGGCCGTAGAACACGGCGCGCGTCACGTCGGGCGCCTCGATGTCGAGCTCCGCGTCCCAGGAGAGCGAGAGGTTCGTCACGTCGTCGACGATGCCGATCGTGAAGTGGTTCTTCGGCTTGGGCATGCCGAGCTCGTCGAAGACGCTCTTCACCATCGCCGGCGTGAGCTCCTTCGAGGAGAGGCCGTAGCGCCCCCCCACCACGCGCGGCGCGGCCGCGAGCGGGCTCGTGCCGTTCGCCTGCGCCTCGGAGAGCGCGGCCAGCACGTCCAGGTGCAGCGGCTCGCAGGGCGCGCCGGGCTCCTTGGTGCGGTCGAGCACCGCGATCGAGCGCGTGCTCCGCGGCAGCGCGGCCAGGAAGGCGCGCGCATCCAGCGGCCGGTACAGGCGCACGATCAGCACGCCGACCTTCTCGCCGCGCGCGAGCAGCCAGTCGACCGTCTCGCGCACGGTCTCGGCGCCCGAGCCCATCAGCACGATCACGCGCTCGGCCTGGGCGTGGCCGTGGTAGTCGAAGAGGCGGTAGCGCCGGCCCGTGAGCTTCGCGAAGCGCTCCATCACGCGCTCGACGATCGCCGGGCACGCGTCGTAGAACGGGTTGCAGGCCTCGCGCGCCTGGAAGTACGTGTCGGGGTTGTGCGCGGTTCCGCGGATCACCGGCCGCTCGGGCGAGAGGCCGCGCGCGCGGTGCGCCGCGATCGAATCCTCGTCGAGCAGCGCGCGCAGCACCTCGTCGGAGAGGCCCTCGATGCGGTGCACCTCGTGCGAGGTGCGGAAGCCGTCGAAGAAGTGCAGGAACGGGATGCGCGACTCCAGGCTGGCGGCGTGCGCGATCGCGGCGAGGTCCTGCGCCTCCTGCACCGAGGAGGAGCAGAGCAGCGCCATGCCCGTCTGGCGGCAGGCCATCACGTCCGAGTGGTCGCCGAAGATCGAGAGCGCGTGCGTCGCGAGCGTCCGCGCGGCGACGTGCATCGTGAACGACGTCAGCTCGCCCGCGATCTTGTAGAGGTTCGGGATCATCAGGAGCAGGCCCTGCGACGCCGTGAAGGTCGTCGCGAGCGACCCGGCCTGCAGCGCACCGTGCACCGTGCCCGCCGCGCCGGCCTCCGACTGCAGCTGCTCGACGCGCGGGACCTGGCCCCAGATGTTCTTCTTGCCGGCCGAGGACCACTCGTCGCAGGCCTCCGCCATCGAGGAGGCGGGCGTGATCGGATAGATCGCGATCACTTCGGAGACACGGTGGGCGACGGAGGCGACGGCTTCGTTGGCATCGACGAGGAGGGACATTCGGGCGAGGATAGCGCTCGCACCCGGGACTCCGAGCACGCTACGCAGTGCGCACAGGGTCTCTGCGAACTCGCACGGAGCCTCCGTACGACACTGGCAGCAGGACGCGTCGGGCGAGGGCCGTCGCGCGGACGCAGGATCAGTGCAACAGGCTCTTCGCCGCCTCGAGCGCGCCGTCGAACAAGGGCCGCGGCCACGCGCCGATCAACACGACGGCCGAGGCGACGGCTGATCCCGGCAGCGCGCGTCAGAGGCCGAGCCTTCGGCTCGTCTCCTCCGGCGAGAGCGGCGGCCGGGACGTCGGGAACTTCAGCACGACCGTGGTGCCAGCTCCGCTCCGGTCGAGCGCCTCGATGTCGACATGGTCGACCTCCGCCGATCGGTCACGCACCGTTCGGAGCAGGAAGTGCTGGAGCATCTCGAGCGTGGGGGTCGTCAGCAGCAGGACGGTGAGCTCGCGCTCCCGGCGGATCGTGGAGTGCTCGGGCCCGCCCGGAACACGGCCGACCTTGAGCCGGTTCCCGCGCGAACGATCGACGAGCTCGAGTTCCTCGATCAGCCGCTCGTGAAGCAGGCACAGGCCGACACACAGGTCGGTCAGCACGGCTGCATCGAACTCGAGCACCAGCCACTCGTCCGCCCCGGCGCGCTTCCAGTCGGGCACGCCCGCAGCGTCGATCCTCCAGACCTTCGGCATGCCTCCTCCGGCCCTCCCCGCCGCTCTCGCAGCGGCTCAGTGCAACAGGCTCTTCGCCGCCTCGAGCGCGCCGTCGAACAAGGGCCGCGGCCACGCGCCGATCAACACGACGGCCGAGGCGCTGACGATCAGCACCAGGCGTTGCGCGCCGTCGACCTTGACCGGCGCCGCGCCCTCGAGCGGGTCCTCGAGGTAGATGCTGCGCGCGACGCGCAGGTAGTAGAACACCCCCACCACCGCCAGGCCCGCGCCGAGGAACACCAGCGCCGGATGGCCCGCGTGCCAGGCCGCCATGAAGATCCCCATCTTGGCCCAGAAGCCCGCGACGAACGGGATCCCGCCCAGCGAGAGCAGGAAGATCAGCATCGCGAACGCGAGCGCGGGGTTGCGGCGCGCGAGGCCGCGGTAGGCGCTGATGTCGTCCGAGCCCGTGGCCGCGCCGACGGCCGAGACCACGGCGAACGCGCCGACGTTCGTGAACAGGTACGCCGCCAGGTAGACGAGCAGCATCGCCAGGCCCTCGCCGCCGGGCGTGAGCAGGCCGATCATCATGTAGCCGATCTGCGCGATGCCGCTGTAGGCGAGCAGGCGCTTGATGTTCGTCTGCGTCAGCGCCATCACGTTGCCGACGACCAGAGTCAGCACGCACAGGACGAGCAGCGCGGGCTGCACGCGCTGGGAGAGCGGCGCGAAGGCATCGAGGTACAGGCGCACGAGCAGCGCGAAGCCCGCGGCCTTGGGCGCGACGGCGAGGAAGCCGAGGAAGGGCGTCGACGCTCCGACATAGGTGTCGGGCACCCACATGTGGAACGGCACCGCGCCGATCTTGAAGGCGAGGCCCGCCAGCGTGGCGAAGATGCCCAGCAGCAGCATCGGCGAGGTGTTGGTCAGCGACTGGCGCGCGATCTCGGAGAGCACGGTCGTGCCCGTCGCGCCGTAGACCATCGAGAGGCCGTAGAGCGTGATCGCGATGCTCGCCGCGCCGACGAGGTAGAACTTGAGCGCCGCCTCGCTGGCGAGCTTGTCGGTCTTGTGGAAGGCCGTCAGCACGTAGAGCGGCAGGCTCATCAGCTCGAAGCACACGACGACGAGCAGGAGCTCGCGCGCCGAGGCGAGCAGCGACATGCCCAGCAGGCTCGCCAGCAGGAGCAGGTAGTACTCGCCCTGGCGCCGCGGGAAGACGCGCTCGGAGGGCTCGGCCGCGACCAGCACGGCCAGCGCGCCGGCGCCCAGGAAGATGCGCTTGAACCAGAGCGCCAGGCCGTCGAGCACGAAC
Source organism: Planctomycetota bacterium (assembly GCA_044229935.1). Lineage (GTDB taxonomy): Bacteria > Planctomycetota > UBA1135 > UBA1135 > JADJLZ01. Next base: position 89,196 of record JBGASC010000003.1, read on the forward strand.
ACGCCGCCGAAGGCCGTGCCGCGCAGGTCGACCACGAAGCTCGTGGCGAGGATCAGCACCAGTCCGGCGCAGGCCAGGTGCGCCAGGCCGCGCTTCTCCTCGCGCGGCATGATCAGGTCGGCCGCGAAGACGAGCAGCGCCAGGGCGCACAACGCGAGGTCGAGCAGCAGGGGTTCCATCGCGTGTTCCTCAGTGCGGCAAGAGGCCCGTGATGCGCGGCAGGTACGCCATGGTCGTCGGATCGATCGACTGCAGCGCCAGCGCGGGCCACACGCCGAAGAGCACGATCGCGGCGCCGAGCAGCACCAGCGCGACCCACTCCGGTCCGGCCGCGTCGGTCAGGTGCGGGAAGCTCTCGGGCTTGGGCGGTCCCCAGAAGATCATGCGCGCGGCGCGCAGCACGTAGATCGCCGTGAAGAACGCGCCCAGCACCGCGGGCAGCATCCAGAAGGCGTGCTGCGACTCCCACGCGCCCAGGAAGACCAGGAACTCGGCCACGAAGCCGGCCGTGCCGGGCAGGCCGAGGCTGGAGAGCCCGGCCAGCGTGAAGCACACCGCGACGCCGGGCATGTACTTGGCGAAGCCGCCCATCGAGGGGATGTCGCGCGTGTGCGCGCGCTCGTAGACCAGGCCCACGAGCGCGAAGAACATCCCGGTCATGATCCCGTGCGCGAACATCTGGAAGACCGCGCCGTTCCAGCCGTTGACGGTCATCGTCGCCGCGCCGAGCAGCACCACGCCCATGTGCGAGACGCTCGAGTACGCGATCACGTACTTGAGGTCGGTCTGCGCCATCGCCGAGAGCGCTCCGTAGGCCACGTTGAGCGCGGCGATGCCGCCCACCCACGGCGCCCAGACCTGCGCGCCCTCGGGCAGGAGCACCATGCCGACGCGGATCACGCCGAAGGCGCCGAGCTTCATCAGCACGCCCGCGTGCAGCATCGAGACCGCCGTCGGCGCCGAGGCGTGGCCGTCGGGCGACCAGGTGTGGAACGGGAAGACGCCGGCCAGGCTGCCGAAGCCCAGCCACAGGAGCGGGAAGGCCCAGACCTGCAGCTCGTGCGGGAAGCGCACGCGCGCGAGGTCCTCCATGTTGAAGTTGCCGCCGCCGGCGCGCGCCATGGCCAGGATGCCGACCAGGATCAGCGCCGAGCCGCCCAGCAGCATCAAGGTCAGCTTCATCGCCGCGTACTCGCGGCCGCCGACGTCGAGCTTGCGCATCGCGAAGGCGAACGGGCCCTTGGGCGGGATGCGCTTGGAGCTGCCCCAGATGCCGATGAGCAGGTACATCGGCAGCACCGCGATCTCGTAGAAGAGGAACAGCAGGAAGAGATCGAGGCAGACGAACACGCCGAACACGCCGGTCGAGAGCACCAGCAGCAGCACGTAGAACTCGCGGTCGCGCTTCTGCACCGTCCAGCTCGCCCAGCAGCCGGCGAAGAGGATGATGCCCGTCAGGAGCAGCAGCACCGAGCTCCAGCCGTCCGCGTAGAGCGAGTAGCTGATGCCCAGGCTGGGCACGAGCGGCAGCGTCTCGCGCAGCGGGTCGCCGTCGAGGAAGTGCTTGACCGCGACGATGCTCAGCGCGAGCGAGAGCGCCGCGGCGAAGAGGCTCGTCGCGCGGATGGCGATGCGCGAGCGCTCGGGCAGCACCATCAGCACGAGGGCCGCGAGCAGCGGAGCGAAGACGATCAGCGTCAGGATCGGCATGCGTCAGACTCCCCACACGCCCCAGGCGACCAGCGCCAGGAGCCCCACGAAGAGCGCCAGCACGTAGTCCTGCGCCAGGCCGGTCTGCGTGCGCCGCAGGGCGTTGCCCGCGAGCTCGCCGGCCCACCCGAAGAGGTTCATCACGCCGTCGATCACGTAGCGGTCGACGAAGCTGACGATGCTGGCGAGCCCGTACAGCACGTACTTCCAGCCGAAGACGTAGAGCTGGTCGACGCCCGAGCTGCGCGCGGCCTCGAGCAGCGCCGTCGGCAGCGCATCGATGGTCGCCTTGCGCGGTCCGTGCAGCACCCAGGCCAGGCCCAGACCGGCGAAGGCCAGCGCGATGCCCGTCGCGCCCAGCGCGTCGACGTGGAAGTGCGCCTCGATGCCGATCCGTTCGCCGAAGCTCCACAAGAGCGCGCCCGCACCGAGCGCGAGCGTCGCGAGCAGGAACATCGGTCCGAGCATCAGCGGGCCCGACTCGTGCGGGTGCTCCGCGGCGGCGCTGCGCGGCGTGCCCGTGAACGCGAGCAGGAAGGCGCGGCCCATGTAGTACGGCGTCAGGAGCGTGGTCGTCAGCGCCAGCACCAGCGCGACCGGATGCTCCTCGAGCGAGCTGAGGATCAGCTCCTTCGAGAAGAAGCCCGAGAGCGGCGGGATGCCGGCCAGCGCCAGCACGCCGATGCCGAAGAGCAGCGCCGTCCAGCGCATCTTGCGCGCGAGGCCGCCCATCTGGCGCAGGTCGTTGGTGTGCACCGCGTGGATCGCGCTGCCGGCCGCGAGGAAGAGCAGCGCCTTGAAGAAGGCGTGCGTGACCAGGTGGAAGTAGCCGCCCAGCACCGAGCCCGCGCCCAGCGCCGCGACCATCAGGCCCAGCTGCGAGCAGGTCGAGTAGGCCAGCACGCGCTTGATGTCGTGCTGCACCGCGCCCTGGATCGCGGCGAAGACCGCGGTGCCCGCGCCGACGTACAGCACCACCGCGCTGACCTCGGGCGAGGCGGCGAAGAGGAACGAGGTGCTCACGAGCAGGTACACGCCGGCCGCGACCATCGTCGCGGCGTGCAGCAGCGCCGAGACCGGGGTCGGGCCCTCCATCGCGTCGGGCAGCCAGACGTGCAGCGGGAACTGCGCCGACTTGCTCGCGACGCCGCAGAACAGCAGCGCGGGCAGGAGCCAGGTGTTCGCCTGCGCCGGCCCGCTGGCGAGCGCGTGCTCGATCGTCGCGAGGTCGAAGCTCCGGTACTGCGTCCAGGCGACGAGCAGCCCGATCAGGAAGCCGACGTCGCCGAGCTTGGTGATCCAGAAGGCCTTGACCGCCGCCCGGCCGGCCGAGGGCTTCTCCCAGTAGTAGCCGATCAACAGGTAGCTGCAGAGACCGACCAGCTCGTAGAAGGCGAAGAGCTGCAGCAGGTTGGTCGAGAGCACGAAGCCCTGCATCGAGAGCAGGAAGAGCGACTGCCAGGTGAAGTAGCGCCCGCGCTGCGCGCTGCCCTCGCCGGCGAGGTAGCCCAGCGAGTAGATCTGCACCATCAGCGCGACCGTGCCGACGACGACCAGCATCGGCGTGCTGATGCCGTCGACGCGCAGGCCGACCTCGGCCAGCGTGCGGCCGCCGACCGGCAGCCAGGGCACGACCAGCTTGAAGGGCTCGCCGCCGCGGAAGCACAAGGTCAGCGCCGCGGCGAGCGAGGCGACGGCGGCCGTGATCGAGACGCCCGCGGCGTAGGCGCCGTTGCGCCCGATCGGACGCACCAGACCGATCAGCGCCGCCGCCAGGGCCGGCAGCAGCGGGATCGAGAGGGCCAGCAGCTCGGTGTTCATCCTCGCCAAGTCCTCATCCGGAGAGATCGCGCGCCTGGTCGACGTCGATCGAGCGGCGCGTGCGCGCCAGCAGGATCACCAGCGCCAGGCCGATGGCCACTTCCGCCACCGTCAACGCGATGGCGAACAGAGCGAAGACCTGGCCGGCGACCCCGCCGTGCAGGCGCGAGAAGGCCACCAGGTTGATGTTGACGGCGTTGGCCATCAGCTCGATCGAGAGCAGCACGCCGATCGCGTTGCGTCGCGTCAGCAGGCCGAACACGCCGACCGAGAAGAGCAGCGCCGCGAGCAGCAGGCACAGCTGGACGTCGCTCACGGGTCCTCCTTGCGCGCGATCACGATCGCGCCGATCATCGCCGCGACGAGCAGCACGGAGAGCACCTCGAAGGGCAGCACGTACTCGCCCAGGAACGAGCGCCCCAGATCCGCGGCATCGACCGGCGGAGCGGCGTGCAGCGCGGGCAGCGGCGCGGCGAAGATCACCGCGGTCAGCATCGCGGCCACGGCCAGCGCCGCCAGCGCGCCGCGGATGCGGCCGCGGCTCTCGTGTACGATCGCCCCGCCGTCCAGGCGCGAGCTCAGCATCACCGCGAAGATCGCCAGCGTCACCACGCCGCCGGCGTAGAGCAGCACCTGCGCGCCGGCGAGGAAGCCGGCCGAGAGGCGCGCGTACAGCCCGGCGGTCGCGACCAGCGTCAGCGCCAGCCAGAGCACGCTGTGCACGAGGTTGCGCGAGAGCACCGTGCCGAGCGCGCCGACCAGCACGGCCAGCGCCAGCGCCGCGAGGCCCACGGTTTCCAGCACGCTCACGGGGCCGGCTCCTTCCCCCCCGGCGCAGCAGCGGGCGGCGCGGATGCGGGCGCGGGCGCGGAAGCCGGCGCGGAGGCCGCGGGCGCCGCGGCGGCGGCCGGCGCGGGCGAGTGGCTCGCGATCATCGTCGAGCCGATCAGGGGCGCGCGCGGCAGCTGTTCGTTGTCGTAGAGGCGCTTCATCGTCAGGAAGAGGTCCTCGCGCACGTAGCCGGGCTCGTTGGGCACGCGGCACATCACGATCGCGTCGGCCGGGCAGACCTGCACGCACAGCTCGCACACGATGCAGGCCTGCAGGTCGAGCGTGAAGTCGTCGGCCCAGCCGCGCTTCTTGCCCGTGGCGGGCGACTCGCGCTTGGCGCCCGTGGTGACCGTGATCACCTCGCTCGGGCAGATCTTCTCGCACTTCTTGCAGCCGATGCAGGCCTCGTCGCCGTTCGCCTCGTGCAGCAGCGCGAAGGTCTGACGGTAGCGCGGCGCGCGCGTGCGCGGCTGGAACGGGTGCATCACCGTGACCGGCTTGCGCCCGAAGTTGCGCAGCGTCATGCGCAGCGCGTCCATCAGCGGTGCGAGCACGCTCATGCGATGCCTCCTTCGCGCCACCAGACCCACAGCGCGCTGACGACGACCAGCACCAGGCCCGCGGGGAGCAGGTACTTCCAGCACAGGTCCATCAGCTGGTCGCTGCGCAGGCGCACGTAGGTCCAGCGCGTCCAGAGCAGGAAGGTCGAGACGAGCGCGGTCTTGAGCAGGAACCAGACGAGTTGCAGCACGAGGACGTCCGGACCGGGTCCGTCGTAGCCGCCCAGGAAGAGCGTCACGAAGAGCGCGGCGCCGACCAGGCTGTGCACGTACTCGCCGAGGTAGAACATCCCGAACTTCATGCCCGAGTACTCGGTCGAGATGCCCGAGATCAGCTCGCTCTCGGCCTCGGGGATGTCGAAGGGGATGCGGTTGCCCTCGGCCAGCGAGGCCAGCACGAAGAGCACCGCGGCGAACAGCCCGGGACCCGGCGGCCAGAACGCGAACCAGTGCCCGCCGCTCTGCGCCGCGACGATGTGCGAGAGGTTCATCGAGCCGGCCAGGATCACCGGCACGAGCGAGGCGAGCACCAGCGGCACGCCGTAGGCGACGCTTTGCGCGATCGCGCGCATGCCGCCGAGCAGGGCGTACTTGTTGTTCGAGGCCCAGCCCGCCATCCAGGTCGGCACGACGGTCAGCGCGCCCGCGGCGAGGAAGAAGAGCACGCCCACGTCCAGGTCCGCGACCATCAGCCCGGAGGCCAGCGGCAGCACGGCCAGCGCGAGCAGCGCGACGAAGACCGCCAGGAGCGGCGCGAGGTTGAACAGCGCGCGGTCGGCGTTCTTCGGCGTCAGGTCCTCCTTGATCAGCAGCTTGAACGCGTCGGCGATCGGCTGCAGCAGGCCGTAGGGGCCGACGTGCTTGGGACCGATGCGGCCCTGCATGCGACCGGCGACCTTGCGCTCGAACCAGATGTAGTACGAGGTCGCGCCCAGCAGCGCGGAGATCAGCACCACGCCCACGATCAGGGCGTGCAGCACGGGGCTGTCGAAGAGGTACTTCAACGGTCCGCCTCTCCCATGATCGGGTCGAGGCTGCCGAGGATCACGACCACGTCGGGGATGGTCGTTCCCGGCAGCAGGTAGGGCAGCGCCGAGAGCGCGTGGTACGAGGGCGGACGGATCTTGCAGCGGTAGGGCTTGGGCGTGCCGTCGCTGACGACCCAGGTACCGAGCTCGCCGCGCGGCGTGTCGATCGAGACGTAGGCCTCGCCGGCGGGCGGCTTGACCGCGCTGACGGTCTCGATCGGCTTGCGGCCCATGATCGGGCCCTCGGGCAGGCCCTGGATCATCGTCGTCGCGATGCGCAGGCTCTCGCGCATCTCCGACACGCGCACGCGGTAGCGCGAGTACACGTCGCCGTCCCACTCGAGCGCGACGTTGACCTGGATCTCGTCGTAGGCCGCGTAGGGCTGGTCTCGGCGCAGGTCGAAGTCGACGCCGCAGGCGCGCAGGTTCGGGCCGGAGAGGCCGAGCTCCTGCGCCAGCAGCGCGTCGATGCGCCCGACCCCGCGCGTGCGCGCGTTGAAGATCGGGTTCTCGCTGAGCATGCGCTCGTATTCGGGGATGCGCGCGCCGATCTCGTGCGCGACCTCGAGCAGGCGCTTGTCCCAGCCCGCGGGCGCGTCGTGGCGCACGCCGCCGATCTGCATCATGTGGTAGTGGAAGCGCGCGCCGGTGAGCTCCTCGAAGAGGTCGAGGATCTTCTCGCGCTCGCGCAGGCAGTACATGAACACGCTCGTGCCGCCGCCGAGCGCGCCGCCCATGTCGAGCGCGAAGGTGCCCAGCCAGAGCAGGTGGCTCGCGACGCGCTGCATCTCGGCGCAGATCGTGCGCAGCCAGCGCGCGCGCCGCGGCACCTCGCAGCCCTCGAGCTTCTCGAAGGCCATCACGAGCGCGAGCTCGTTGGTCATCGACGCGACGTAGTCGTTCTTGTCGACGATCGGCGTCGACTGCACGTAGGTCAGCTTCTCGAGCAGCTTCTCGACGCCGCGGTGCAGGTAGCCGAGGTAGGGCACGGCCTTGACCACGACCTCGCCGTCGAGCCAGAGCTTGAGGCGCAGCACGCCGTGCGTGGACGGGTGCTGCGGCCCCATGTTGAGCGCCATCAGGTCGCCCTGCGCGTCGTAGGTCTCGATGTCGAGGTACGGGTTCGCGCGCGCTCCCAGCGGCGGCGTGGGGACGCGCGCGGGGACCGCCGCGGTCTCGGGCTCGTGTGCGGTGGCGTGGGCGCTCATCTCCAGGGCCTGTGCGGGGTGTCGATGGCGTACTGCTTCTGCAGCGGATGGCCTTCCCAGTCCTCCGGCAGCATGATGCGCCGCAGGTCGGGATGGCCCTCGAAGACGGGACCGACGAGGTCGAAGCACTCGCGCTCCTGCCAGTCCGCGCCGGCCCACACGCCGCTGAGCGTGGGCACGCTCGTTCCGACCGGCACGACGCAGCGGAAGGGGAACTCGAGCTTGCGCGCGAGATCGCGCACGCGGTAGACGATCGTGAAGCGCGCCGGCGTGGTCTCCTCGCCCTTCTTCTCCTCCGCGTGGTGCGCGGCGGTGACGTAGACGAGGTAGAGGTAGCCCAGCCCGCGCAGCGCGCGCGCGAACTCGAGCAGGCGCTCGCGCGGGACGCACGGGCCGTGCTGCGGGGACTCGAGACCGAAGCGCTCGCGCGCCAGCTCGACGGCGTCGGCTCCGATCATCGACGCGGGCCCTCCGCGCCGCCCTTGTCCATGTTGAGCATCGCGCGCTCCTGCTCCGCGCTGAGCGCCGGATCGCGGTCGGCGTCGCACAGGCGCCGCACGGCGGGCCGGATCTGCTTGTCGGTCTCGGGACGCGGCTCGCGCACGATCGGGTGGCCGCCGCGCGCGGCGCGGATCTTGGCCTGCAGCCTGCGCACGCCGTCGACCAGCGCATCGGGGCTGGGCGGACAGCCGGGCACGTAGACGTCGACCGGCATGAAGGTGTCGACGCCCGGGACGACGCTGTAGATGTCGCGGTAGAAGTCGCCCGAGATCGCGCACGAGCCCATCGCGATCGCCCACTTGGGCTCGGGCATCTGCTCCCACAGCTTGAGCACGCGCGGGGCCATCTTCACGGTGATCGTGCCGGCGATCACCATCACGTCGCACTGGCGCGGCGAGCCGCGCACGATCGTGCCGAAGCGATCCATGTCCAGGCGCGCGGCGGCGGCGGCCATGAACTCGATCGCGCAGCAGGACGTGCCCATGGGGAAGATCCACAGGCTGTTCTCCGCGCCCCAGTGCAGGAGGTCGTCGGCCTTGAGCAGCGCCAGGTCGAGCCCGGGCACGCGCTCGACGAGCTGGAAGGCCGGATGGTCGTAGGCGTCGTGCTTCATGACCAGCGCAGCGCTCCCTTCTTCACCGCGTAGACCCAGCCGAGCAGCAGGATCGCCAGGAAGACCAGCATGCTCCACAGCGCCGCGGCGCCGACGCTGCGCAGGCTGACCGCCCAGGGCAGGAGGAAGATCGCCTCGACGTCGAAGAGCACGAAGACCAGCGCGACGACGTAGTAGCGCGGGTGGAAGCGCAGCCAGGCGCCGCCGTCGGGCTCCTCGCCGCACTCGTAGGTGCGCGAGCGCGCCTCGGAGGCCTTGGTCGAACGCACGCGCAGCAGCGCGGCGACGGTCAGGGTGCCCGCGGCGATCACCAGCGCGAGGCCGGCGAAGGCCGCGATCGAGGTCCAGGCGTCGGTCATCGGCATGCTTGGGCCCACCCGCGGCTCAGGTGATGGTCCAGGTGTCGCCCGCGCGCAGCAGCGCGCCCAGGTCGCCCGCACCGAACTTCTTCTTGACCGCGTCGCCCTGCGCGTCCTGCAGCTCGTGGTGCACCGCGCGCTCGACGGCGCGGAACACGCCGAAGGGCTCGGGGAAGTCCGGCGTGGCGCAACCCGCCAGCGCGAAGGCGGCCGAGACGTCGGCACGCTCGTCCCAGACCAGCGCGCCCGCGGCCTCGCCGGCCTGCGGCACGCCGTCCTGGATGCGCAGGCCCTTCGTGCCGCCGGCGTAGACCAGCGGTTTGCCGTGCGCGAGGTGCAGCTGCTTGGACTCGCGCATCTCCTTGGCCGTGAACGGATCGAAGGCGCCGTCGTTGAAGACCACGCAGTTCTGCAGGATCTCGATGAAGGCGGTGCCCTTGTGCTGGGCCGCGCGGCGCAGCATCTCGTTCATGTGCACCGGATCGGTGTCGCTCGTGCGCGCGACGAAGGTCGCGCCCGCGCCGAGCGCGAGCTGGATCGGGTTGAACGGCGCGTCGATCGTGCCGTAGGGCGTCGACTTGGCCTTCTTGCCGAGCTCGGAGGTCGGCGAGGCCTGGCCCTTCGTCAAGCCGTAGATGCGGTTGTTGAAGAGCAGGATCTTGAGGTCGACGTTGCGGCGCAGCACGTGGATGAAGTGGTTGCCGCCGATCGACAGCGCGTCGCCGTCGCCGGTGACCACCCACACCATCAGGTCCGGACGCGCGGCCTTGAGACCGGTGGCGATCGCCGGCGCGCGCCCGTGGATCGTGTGGAAGCCGTACGTGTTCATGTAGTACGGGAAGCGGCTGGAGCAGCCGATGCCCGACACGAAGACGACCTTCTCGCGCGGCACGCCCAGCTCGGGCAGCACCTTCTGCACCGAGGCCAGGATCACGTAGTCCCCGCATCCGGGGCACCAGCGCACTTCCTGGTCGGACTGGAAGTCCTTGCGCGTGAGTTTGGCTTGGACGACTTCGCTCATGACAGGTGTGCCTCCAGTGCGGCGACGAGCTCCGAGACGCGGAAGGGCTTGCCCTTGACCTTGTTGATGCCGCGCGCGTCGACGAGGTAGCGCGCGCGCAGGATGGTCTGCAGCTGTCCGAGGTTGAGCTCGGGCACGACCACCTTGGTGAAACGCTTGAGCAGCGGACCGAGGTCCTTCGGCAGCGGGTTCAGGTGCCGCAGGTGCACGGAGGAGACCGAGTGGCCGCTCTCGCGCAGCTGGCTGACCGCCTGCTGGATCGCGCCGCAGGTCGAGCCCCAGCCGACGACGAGCAGCTCGCCCTGGTCCGGGCCGTGGACGGCGAGCGGCGCGATGTCGTTGGCGATGCGCTCGACCTTCTCGGCGCGCGTGCGCACCATCTTCTCGTGGTTCTCGGGGTCGTAGGAGACGGCGCCCGTGAGCTGGTGCTTCTCGAGGCCGCCGATGCGGTGCTCGAGCCCGGGCGTGCCCGGCCGCACCCACGCGCGCGCGAGCGTCTTCTCGTCGCGCTGGTAGACCTTGTACTCCTTCGGATCGGTGCGGAACTGTGCCTTCATCTGCGGCAGCTTGGCCACCTCCGGCAGGAGCCAGGGCTCCTGTCCGTTGGCGATGAAGCCGTCGGAGAGCAGCACCACCGGCGTCATGTACTTGATCGCGATGCGCGTCGCCTCGATCGTCGCGTCGAAGCAGTCCGCCGGCCCCGCGGCCGCGACCACGGGCAGCGGCGCCTCGCCGTTGCGGCCCCAGATCGCCTGGAACAGGTCGGCCTGCTCGGTCTTGGTCGGCAGGCCGGTCGAAGGACCGCCGCGCTGGATGTTGATCACCAGCAGCGGCAGCTCGGCGACGATGGCGAGGCCGATCGCCTCCTGCATCAGCGCCACGCCGGGGCCCGAGGTGGTCGTGACGCCCAGGTGCCCGCCGAAGGCGGCGCCCAGCGCCGCGCCGATCGCGGCGATCTCGTCCTCGGCCTGGAACGTCACCACGCGGAAGTTCCGGTGCTTGCTGAGCTCGTGCAGGATGTCGCTCGCCGGCGTGATCGGATACGTGCCGAGGAACGTCGTCAGGCCCGTGAGCTCGCTGGCCGCGACCAGGCCGAGCGCGACGCCCTCGTTGCCCGAGATGCTGCGGTAGGTGCCCGGCGCGAGCTTGGCCGGCGCGACCACGTAGGTCTCGCTGAAGATCTCCGCGGTCTCGCCGAAGTAGTAGCCGGCCTTGAGCGCCTTCTCGTTGCCCGCGGCGATGTCCGGCGACTTGCCGAACTTCTGCTGCAGGAAGCGCAGCGTCGGCTCCATCGGGCGGCTGTACATCCACAGCATCAGGCCCAGCGCGAACATGTTCTTCGCGCGGCCGATCTCGCGCGCCGACAGGCCCGTCTCGGCCAGCGCGGTCGCGGTCATCTTCGAGATGTCGATCGAGTGGACTCGGTACTTGGACAGCGAGCCGTCCTCCATCGGGTTGGAGGTGTAGCCGGCCTTGTCGAGGTTCTGCTGCGTGAACGCGCCGCTGTTCAGGATCAGCGTGCCGCCCGAGACGAGGTCGGAGAGGTTCGACTTCAGCGCGGCGGGGTTCATCGCGACGAGCACCTGCGGTGCGTCACCGGGGGTGAAGACCGGCTCGCTCGAGAACTGCACCTGGAAGCCCGAGACCCCCGCCAGCGTTCCGACCGGCGCGCGGATCTCGGCCGGGTAGTCGGGCAGCGTCTGCAGGTCGTTGCCGGCCAGGGCCGACACGCGGGTGAACTCGGAGCCGGTGAACTGCATCCCGTCGCCGGAGTCCCCGCAGAAGCGGATCGTCACGGCGGACAGCTCGCGGCGCTTGCGGCCGGGCTGGGGAGGCTTGATGCTGGCGGAATCCATGGAGAGACGGCTCCTCGCCGGCGCGCGGGGCGCCGGTCATCGGCTGGGCTGTCGTGCGGGGTCATCCCCGCGGGTGGGGATGCGCGGGGTCGCTCCTCTCGGCTCGGCCCCAGTCCACGGCAGGGGGCACTGTTATACCGATCGGGGGGTAGGGGGACCCTGCGAACTTTGTCCGGGAAACGGAGGATCCCAGTCCGCAGTCAGGGGGTCCGACCAGCGGGGGGCGGGGCCTGATTTTTCGCGAGCGTCCCCGGCGGACGCTTTTCATAATCTCGCCGCGAACCAGCATCCCTGACCGGGCACCATCGTCCGGGCTGGTCGGGTCGTGGTTCGGTCGGCCTTCCGGGCCGGCGATTTTTCTCGACTCCCAAGTACCGCAATGACCTTCGCGCTCCGAGCCTTTCCGATGTGATGGATGGGTTGACGACGCACTGGCACACGGAAAGGAAATGAATCCCATGGGTACCCGACTCTTCGTCGGCAACCTCTCCTTCAACACGACGGCCGACACGCTTCGCAGCGCCCTTTCCGAAGGGGGTCGCACCGTCAAGGACCTGCACATGCCCGCCGATCGCGAGACCGGCCGGCCGCGTGGCTTCGCCTTCGCCGAGATGGGCAGCGAAGCGGACGCGCAGGCCGCCATCCAGGCCCTCGACGGCAAGCCGCTCGACGGTCGCCCGCTCCGGGTGAACGAAGCCCAGGAGCGTCCGCCCCGCGCCGGTGGCGGCGGCGGCGGTGGTGGTGGTCGCGGCGGCTACGGTGGCGGCGGCGGCGGTGGTGGCCGCGGCGGCTACGGTGGTGGCGGCGGCGGCCGCGGTGGTGGTGGCGGCGGCGGCCGTCGCAACGACTGGTGAGAACGACCGGTCGTGTCCGTGCTGCGCCGCGAGGCGCGAGGGATGCGACCGAACGATCGACCGAACACGGACCGCGGGCGGGAGCTCGCGGTCCGTGCGTTTTCCGGTCCCCCATGCGGGGCTCCCGTGCGTCCAGGAGGGCGATGACCACGGCGGCGAGACTGCTTTGCGCGTTCGTGATCCTTGGCGCAATGACGGGATCGGTCGAGTGCCAGGAGGCAGCCCGCAGCGCGCTCCCCTACCGGATCCAGGTCGTCGACGCGGACACGGGCCGCGGCGTGCCGCTGGTCGAGCTCGCGACCGTCCACGGGATCGTGCATGTCACCGACAGCGCGGGCCTGATCGCCTTCGACGAGCCGGGGCTGATGGACGCCGACGTGTTCTTCTTCGTCACCAGCCATGGGTACCAGTACCCCAAGGACGGCTTCGGCAACGCCGGCCTGCGCCTGCACCCCACGCGCGGCGGCTCGGCCAGCGTGCGCCTCCCGCGCACCAACCTCGCGCAGCGCATCGCGCGCCTGACCGGCCAGGGCATCTACCGCGACAGCCTGCTGCTCGGCGAGCGCGCCCCGCTCGCGCAGCCGCTGCTCGCCGGAGGCGTGCTCGGCCAGGACAGCGTCCAGACGGCGCTCTACCACGGTCGGATCTACTGGTTCTGGGGCGACACGAGCCGCGCCTCGTACCCGCTGGGCAACTTCGCGATGTCGGGCGCGACCTCGGAGTTGCCGCCCGGGCGCGGCGGGCACGGGCTCCCGCCCTCGCGCGGGGTCGACTTCACGTACTTCACGGGGCCCGACGGCTTCTCGCGCGGCCTGTGCCCGATCGAGGGCCAGCCCGGCCCGGTCTGGTGCGATGGCATGACCACGCTCATCGGCCGCGACGGCAAGGAGGCGCTCTACTGCCGCTTCGCGCGCATGAAGTCGCTCGGCGAGATGTACGAGCAGGGCCTCGCGCGCTTCGACGACCAGCGCCAGGTCTTCGTGCCGCTGAAGCGCTTCGCGCTCGACGCCGCGCTCGTGCTGCACGGCCAGCCCGTGCGCGTGAGCGACGCCGCGGGCGACTTCTGGTACTTCGCGGATCCGTTCCCGCTGGTGCGCTGCCGCGCGGACGAGCACAGCCTCGCCGACCCGGCGCAGTACGAGGCCTACACCTGCCTGGAGCCCGGCGCGCGCTGGGACCCTGCGCACCCGCGCCTGGAGCGCCGCGACGGCAAGCTCGTCTATGGCTGGAAGCGCGACACCGCGGCGGTGCGGCCGGCGGAGGAGCAGGAACTCGTCGCGCACGGGCTCGCGACGCGCGAGGAGCTCGCCTGTGCGCTATTCGACGCGCGCACGAAGACGCCGGTGCGCGCGCACTCGGGCAGCGTCGCCTGGAACGAGCACCGCCACGCCTGGGTGCTGATCGCCCAGGAGCTCGGCGGCAGCTCGCTCGCCGGCGAGGTCTGGTACGCCGAGGCGCCCAGCCTCGTCGGCCCCTGGCGCGCGGCGACGAAGATCGTCACGCACGACGACTACTCCTTCTACAACGTCGCGCAGCATCCCTTCTTCGACGAGGACGGCGGGCGCGTGATCTACTTCGAGGGCACGTACTCGCGTGAGTTCTCGGGCACGAAGCGCCCCACGCCGCGCTACGACTACAACCAGATCCTCTACGCGCTCGACGTCGACGATCCGCGCCTGCATCCCTGAGGGCGCGGCGGGCCGCGCGCCTCAGCCGCTGTCCTTCTCGATCAGCTCCAGCGCGCAGCCGCTCTCGAGCGCGAAGCGCCCGCGGCGCACGGGCACGAGCTTGAGCTCGGGGCACTTCTCCGCGAGGCGCTTGCGCAGGAGGATCAGCCGGCTCTCGAGGTTGTCCTTGATCGGCGGCAGGCCCAGCCACGGATCCATGCGCAGCTCGCGGTTGGTGAACTCGGTGCGGCCCTCCAGGCGCTGCGCGCAGAGCAGCTTCCAGAGGATCTTGCCCGGCACGTTGCGCACCAGGTACTCGCCGTCGACGAAGACGCAGTCGTCGTTGCGGTAGAAGACGAAGGTGCGCTTGCGGCCTTGCGCGCGCGCCGGACGGAGGACGCCCAGGCGCGGGACCTCGGCCTGCGGCGGCTCCTCGTCCTCGGACTGCATGCGGTCGATGCCCAGCGCGATCTGGTTGGCGACGATCTGCAGGAAGGCCTCGTCCCATTCGTCGAAGCAGAGCGGATCCGCGCTCTCGACCGCCAGCACGCCGACCAGCTTCTCGCCGGCGAGCAGCGGCAGCGCGAGCTGCGCTTGCGCTTGGGGGAGACCCGGCAGCGGGATCTCCGGCGCGAGGCGCGCGCCTTCGCCGGACTCGGCGACGCGCCCGCGGATCGCGCGGCCGTAGCGCAGGTCCTTGTTCATGCCCGTGACGCGCATCATGCGGCGCTTCTCGGCCACGGTGCCGATCAGCCCGGCCCCCAGCGCCACCTCGGCGCCGATGCCCTGCGCGCCGTAGCCGCGGCTGGCGATCGTGACCAGCTTGCCGCAGGCCTCCTCGTGCACGAGCACCATCGAATGCGAGAAGCCGAAGAGCTCGTCGAGCGTCGTCAGCGCGCTGCCGAGCAGACCGTCGAGGTCGGTGGCGCGTGCGATGCGTTCGGAGACGGTCTGCAGGCCGCGCAACTCGGTCAGCGGACCGCCCGAGGGCGCGCTCTCGACGCCGCGCGAGGGATCGGGCGGCAGGAGGAAGCCGCCCAGCTTCTCCAGCGCGAGCACCTCGTACACGTCGGCCGAGATCAGGCGGAACACGCCCGCCATGCCGGTGTGCGAGGCGATCACCTGGATGCGCATGGCCATCGTGTCGAAGAGCGGGCCGCTGGTCTCCGCGTGGTCGAAGCGCAGCCGCATGCGCCAGGCCTCGAGCGTCAGCGGGTCGTAGAGGATGATCGTCGCCTGCGGGTTCTCCTCGACGTTGCGGCGCGTCTTGTTGAAGAACTGGCACGAGAGCGCCACGTGCGTCTCGTCGATCAGGTAGACCTGCGAGAGGTACGTGACGTTGGGCTCGCCGTCGCGGCCGCAGGTCGCGATCAGCGAGGGCAACACGCCCTGGAAGCAGTGGCCGAGCGACTTCAGCGGGACGCTCACCGCGGAGCACCTCCGCCCGCGACGACGAGCGGCTGTCCGGCGCCCGGTCCCGGCGTCTGCACGAAGATCGACTCGACGCGGAAGCGGATCGCGTAGCAGGGCCAGTGCGCCATGCGCAGCGTGATGCCGGGGGGAAGGCCGACGAAGGCGAGCGTCTCGGCCAGCCCGTTGCGGTAGCGCTCGATCGTCTCGCGCTCGTCCTCGCGCGCCTCGCGCACCTGTGTCACGGCGCCCTTGAGCTGGATCGTGTAGTGGTCCTGCACGCGCGAGAAGGTCGCCGCGACACGACCGGTCGTGCGCGCGTTCTCGGCGCTGATCGCGCCCGTCGCACAGGGCACGTAGACGACCAGGTGTTCGGGATCGTCGACGCGCGCGCCGAGGGCACGCTGGCATTCGGGGACGAGTCGGGCGTCCCGGGTCCCGATGAGGGCCGAGACGCCCGACTGGACGAAGGTGACGAGTTCCGGCGGGATCACGCGGCGTGCTCCGAAGCGCGGATTGTACGGCCCGCGCTCCAGAGGACGAGGCGCCGCGCGCGTCGGTTCAACGAGCGCCCGCCGGAGCCAGCGGAGCGGGAACGCGGTTGTGGACCGCGGGCAGGCTCTGCAGGTAGGCGAAGATCGCGCGCAGGTCGTCGTCGGTCATGTTGGCGAGCTGCTCGATCGGCATCGGCGGGAGGATCTGCCGGCCGCGGCCCATGTGCCGGCCACTGCGCACGGTGGAGAGGAAGGTCTCCTCGGTCCACTTGCCCAGGCCGGTCTCGGCATCCGGCGTCAGGTTGGCGCTGAAACTGGTGCCCCAGGGCCCGGCCCAGGCGGTCAGCGTGCCCGCGGCGCTCACCATCCAAGGCCCCGGCGGGAGCGCCGGCGCGGGCGGCATCACCATGCCCTCGGGGTGGCCCGAGAAGGCGTGCTCGAGGTCCGGCTCGGGGCCGCTCGCGCCGAGCTTCTTGGGCGTGTGGCAGTCGGCGCAGCCGAACGAGTTGACGATGTACTTGCCGCGCGCGACGAGCTCGCCCGGGACGGCGGCGGACGTGCGCGGCTGCTCGGCGGCTCCGGCGTGGGTGGGCTGCAGCAGGACGGCGGCGGTGACCAGGGCGGCGGCGGGAAGGAGGTAGACGTAGGGCTTCATGGCTTGTGTGGAGTGGCTTGGATGGAACGGGAACCGTCGGATCCGAGGCCGAGGTCCTGGCGGACCCAGCCCCGGAGGAACTCGAGTGCTTGCGCGTCGACGACGTGCGTGCCCAGCGGCGGCATCTGCGTCAGCGCGTTGCGCGAGGACATGCGCGCGAGCGCCAGCTCGGCGCGCGGCACGAACGAGTCGAGCGGCGACTCGTGCGGCGCGAGCAGGGACTCCAGGTGCAGGCCCAGCGGCGCGAGCTCGCCGCGCGCGGAGTGGCACTGGCTGCAGTTGGACTGCAGGTAGCCCAGCGCGGCGCGTTCGCGCGGCGTGCGCGCGGAGATGCGCGGCGGCTGGCGCAGGTACTGTTCGGGCAGGTTGCGCAGCAGGCCGCGCTCGACCAGCGCCGGCAGGTCGACATCGCCGGCTCCCGGAGCCTCGGCGTGCAGCGCGAGCGGATCGCGGTCGGGCGAGAGCTGCAGCGCGTTGAAGCCCAGCACGCGGTTGGGACCGGCCTCGTGGCAGGCGCGGCAGTCCATGCGGCTGGGGATGTCGTGCGCCGCGCCGGCGCCGAGCTCGCAGGCGTGCGCGAGGCCGCGCTCGGGCGCGAGATGCGCCGTGCGAGCGTCGGTGCTCCAGACGTAGCTCGCGTAGCTCCAGCGTCCGTCCGGCTGGCGTTCGAGCATGCGCGTCTCGACGCGGCGGCCGAACGAGAACTCCTTCCACAGCCGCGTGCCGACCGGGAAGACCCACGCATCCGGATCGCGCGCGTCGATCGCGCTGCCGGCGGGCAGGCGGATCCAGCGCCGCTTGGTCGCGCCGTCGGTCCAGAGCGGGTACTGCGGCGTGTAGGCGAGCACGTCGGAGGCGATGCGCCGCGCGCCGAGGTCCGCGTACAGACCGGTCTCGGCCAGGTCCTGCGGCGGCCCTCCCGCCGCGAGCGCGAGGAGCAGCGCGATCACGCCTGCACTCCCGTGTCCGGGGTGGTCGCGGCGACGCGCGCGAGGATCGTGGACCACTCGCTCTCGCCGAGCACGCGGCGCGCCGGTCCGGTCAGCTCCTGGAAGACGTGCGCCGGCACGGCGGAGGCGAGACCGCCCAGGATCTCGGCGCACTCGGCCGCGCTCGCGGCCGGCAGCATGATCTCGAGCCAGTCGGCCAGGCGCGCGGGCGCGATCGAGCCGAGGATGCGGCCCTCGATCTGGCCCAGCTCGGCGTCGCTCGCGTGCGCCCAGAGCATGCGGTTGACCTCGGCTTCCTCGCGCTCCATGTGGCGCAGGTACTCGGCCAGGAAGCTGCCCATCGCCGCGTGCAGCCGGCGGCCGAGCGCGACGCGCTCGAGCGGCGCCGACTCCGCCAGCCGCTGCGCGAGTCGCGTGATCTCGAGCATGCGGCCGTCGACGCGGCTGTGGTCGCTGTGGAGTTCGGCGCACAGGACCGGGGCGAGCGCCTGCAGCGCGGGGAAGATCGCCTCGTCCTCGTGGGCGGCGTGCTCCTCGAGGAAGGCGAAGCTGCGGTGCAGGCGGCGTTCGACCTCGGTGCAGGACTGCGCGGCGGCGAAGTCGGCGCGGGCGACCAGGCGCGCGGTCTCGAAGAGCTCGGCGCGCAGGCCCTTGTGAACGGTCAGGAACAGGTCTCGGCGGATCATGGTGCTCGGGGGTCGGACGGTCGGGGTTGGCTCCGGAGTCGATCGCGGAGCGCGTCGTCCGGCTCCGTCTCTCCACGCGGAGCAACCTACGACCACTGTCGGCGCCTGTATTCCTAAGGGGATCCTGATCCGTTCCTAAGAATCGGCTACGCGCTCTGCGCCTGCGCAAGGCTTGCGACACGCGTGCGCCGATCGCCCTCTCGCGCGGGCTCGCGCGCCTCGCTAGAAGTGCGCGTCTCCATGAAGCGCACTCCCCCGAAGCCGAAGCGACCCTCGAACCTCGACGCCATCTTCCGCCCGCGCTCGGTCGCCGTGATCGGCGCCTCGCGCCGTGCGGGCTCGATCGGCTGGCAGGTGCTGCACAACCTCGTCGCGGGCGGGTTCGAGGGCAAGGTCTTCCCGGTCAACCCGCACGCCGACGTGCTGCACTCGATCAAGTGCTACCGCTCGGTGCGCGCGATCGACGACGCCGTCGATCTCGCCGTGATCACGATCCCCAAGGAGGGCGTGCCGGCCGCGATCGAGCAGTGCGCGAAGAAGGGCGTCGGAGCGGTGGTCGTGATCACCGCCGGCTTCAAGGAGACCGGCGCCGAGGGCGCGCTCGCGGAGGCGCGCATGCTCGCCGCGGCGCGCAAGGCGGGCATGCGCCTGGTCGGTCCCAACTGCATGGGCATCCAGAACACGGCGCTCGACGTGCGCCTCAACGCCTCGTTCTCGCGCACCTTCGCGCAGCCCGGCCCGGTCGCCTTCGTCTCGCAGTCGGGAGCGATGGGCGAGGCGCTGCTCGCGCACGCCGACCACATCAACCTGGGCGTCTCGATGTTCGTCTCGATGGGCAACCGCGCCGACGTCAGCGCCAACGACCTGATCGAGCACTGGGGCCGCGACCCGGCGATCCGCTGCATCCTGCTCTACCTCGAATCCTTCGGCAACCCGCGCAACTTCGTGCCGATCGCGCGCCGCGTCAGCCGCACGCGCGCGCTCGTCACGGTCAAGGCCGGCCGCTCGTCGCAGGGCGCGCTGGCGGCCTCGAGCCACACCGGCTCGCTCGCCGGAGCGGACGTCGCGGCCGACGCGCTGCTCAAGGACTGCGGCGTGCAGCGCGTCGACTCGGTCGAGGAGCTCTTCGACGTCGGCCTCGCGCTCTCGCGCCTGCCGCTGCCCAAGGGCAAGCGCGTCGCGCTGCTCACGAACGCCGGCGGGCCGGCGATCCTCGCCACCGACGCGCTGGTCGGCTCGGGCCTGGAGATGGCGCCGCTCGCGGACGCAACGCGCACCGCGCTGCGCGAGCTGCTCGTGCCCGAGGCCTCGGTGCAGAACCCGGTCGACATGGTCGCGGGCGCGACGGCCGAGAACTACGGCGCCTGCCTGCGCCTGCTCCTGCGCGACGAGACCGTCGACATGGTGATGGTGATCTTCGTGCCGCCGATCACGCGCGATCCGGTACACGTCGCGCAGACGGTCTTCGACGTCGCGCGCAAGACGAAGAAGCCCGTCGTCGGCTGCTTCATGGGCCGCGACGAGATCCTCTCGGCGATCGCGCGCGAGACGCGCCAGGACTGGGTGCCGGTCTACCTCTATCCCGAGTCGGCCGTGCGCGCGCTGGTCGCGCTCGACGAGCGCCGGCGCATCCTCGCGCGCAAGGAAGGCAAGGTGAAGCGCTTCCGCGTCGCGACGGCCGGCATCTCGGCCGTGCTGCAGCCGGGCTGGCTGGGCGTCGAGGCGCGCCGCGCGCTCTCGAAGGCCTACGGCATCCGCGCCGTGCCCGGCGGCCTCGCGCGCACGAGCTCCGAGGCGGTCGCGATCGCCGAGCGCGTCGGCTACCCGGTCGTGATGAAGATCTCCGCGCCCAACGTGGTGCACAAGAGCGAGGTCGGCGGCGTCGTGCTCGACGTGCGCGACGAGAAGACCGTGCGCGCGACGTTCCCCAAGCTGATGCGCGGCGGCGCCGAGGGCGTCAACGTGCAGAAGATGCTGCGCGGCGGCCGCGAGGTCGTGATCGGCTACGCGGCCGACCCCTCGTACGGGCCGGTGCTGATGTTCGGCCTGGGCGGAACCTACGTCGAGGTGTTGAAGGACGTCAGCTTCGCGCTCTGCCCGGTCAGCGACGTGCGCGCGCGCGAGCTGATCCGCGAGATCAAGGGCTGGCCGATCCTGGCCGGCGTGCGCGGACAGCCGGGCATCGACGAGAAGGCGCTGGTCGAGCTGATCCAGCGCATCTCGCAGCTCGCGCTCGACCATCCCGAGATCGCCGAGCTCGAGATCAACCCGGTGCACTGCTTCCCCGACGGCATCGTCGCGGTCGACATGCGCGCGCGCGTGGCGAAGTAGCCCTCGCAGCGCTCCCGGCACGCACTTTCTTCCTCTTCCGCTCCGAATCCGATTCGGTCGCAACGGATCCGCTCCGGAACGCCTAGGATGCGTCACGCGCTCACCAGGGTGGTGGGCGCATTTTCGATTCGTACGGAAACTGACCGCATTGACCTTCGCGCTTCGAGCTCCTCCGCTGTACCGGCTGGGTTGCTGACGCCCTGGTACACGGACAAGGACTGACACTGATGGGTACTCGACTTTTCGTCGGCAATCTCTCGTTCAACACGACCGAAGACTCGCTGCGCGCCGCACTCTCCAACGGCGGACGCACCGTCAAGGACGTTCACATGCCCGCGGACCGCGAGACCGGTCGCCCGCGCGGCTTCGCCTTCGCCGACATGTCGAGCGAAGCGGAAGCCAAGGCGGCGATCGCGGAGCTCGACGGCAAGCAGCTCGACGGGCGCGCGCTCAAGGTCAACGAGGCCGAACCTCGCCCCGCGCGCACCGGCGGCGGTGGCGGCGGCGGTGGTGGTGACCGCGGCGGCCGCGGTGGCGGCGGCGGTCGCGACTGGTGAGCGAACGCGGCCGAGCCGCGTCGAGGGTTCGCCCTGCGACGTGAACCGGTCGCACCCACCCCTCTCTGCTGCACACGACGAGGCCGCGGGCACAAGCTCGCGGCCTCGCGCATTCCGGCGGCTCGCGCGCGGCGCTCGGCCCTCGCTGCGCGAGCCTGCGGCTGCGCTCAGCGCCGCGCGAGCGGGATCTGCACCTCCGCCCAGCGATCCGCGAGCGGCACGAAGGGCGAGTTGTACTCCAGCGTGCGCGGCGCGCCCGCCTCGACCCACTCCGCACGCGCGGCGACGAGCGCGCGCAGCGTCGCGAGCGCGCTCTCGATCTCGCGCGAACCCAGCGGACCGCGCACGCCCAGCGCGAGCACGCAGCCGGCCGGCCGATCGCGCACGACGACGGCGCTCTCGGTGGGCCCGAGCGGACCCTGCTCGGGACGACGGTAGAGGAAGGACATCGTCTCGCGCGACGGTTCGGCGCCGACCTGCGTCTCCAGGTCCATCTCGACCGGGCTCGTCATCGCGATCTGCCGGCTCTGGATGTGCGCGAGCAGCGGGTAGAACGCCAGCGTCGGGCTGCGCACGCCGTTCATCTCGGCGCGACGCACGAGCGGATAGTGCTTGAGCTCGATCGCTCCCGGCGCCGTCGGCGGCGGATAGTCGACGGGCAAGGGCGTGTCCACCGCACAGCGTTCGAAGCGGTAGATCGTGAGCTCCTCGCCCGCCTTCGTTCCGCGCTCGGCGCGCGTCTGCGCGCTGCGATCGCCGCCGACGCGCAGCACGGGATGAAGCGCGTCGGGCCAGTCGACGCCGGATCCGGGAGCGTCGGATGCGCTCGTTGCGTTCGGCGTGTTCGCCGCGCACGACGTGAGGAGGACCACGAGCAGCACGAGCAGCAGGTTCGCGAGGTTCATCGGCGCGCACATCCTACGCGGCGGCTCGAACGAAGCCGCGCGAACCGCGCTGCACGCACCCTGCGGGAATCGGCGAATCCGGCGCGCCCTCCTTCGCGACGCTGCAGCGAGAGACGGATCCGCGCCGACTCGGCACGCGGAGGGGCTGTCGCGCGGCCGGCGTCGCATGCCGCTCCGGCCTCTCGCGCGTCGTCCCGAGAGAGCAGGGAACGCGCACGGCGTTCCCGCTTCCGCGCGACGAGCGCGAGGGTCCGGACGGACGACGATCTCAGCAGTCGATCCGCGGCGAGGTGCCGGCGCGCGTGATCACCAGCTCCAGGTACGCGCTGGGCACGACGAAGGACTCCTCGCCGGCGCGGTTGAAGCTCCGCGCGCACGCCTCGAGCTCGCGCGCGAGCGCCGCCTGTTCTGCCGCACCCAGCGCGGCGAAGGTGCGGTTGAGCGGGCCGTAGAACGTGCGCATCACGTCCAGCCAGTGCACGAACGAGCGGTAGCGGAAGGCCACCTCGCGCCGCGCGGAGCGCACGCCCGCCACGTCCGCGCCGAAGAGCGCGCGCACGTGCTGCTCGTCGCCCCAGCTCGCGGGCGGCTTCAAGCCCGCGGGAGGCGCGACGAAGCGCGAGGCGATGCGGAACATCTCGCCGACGAAGCTGTCGGGCGTCCAGTTGGCCATGCCGATGCGGCCGCCCGGCCGGCACACGCGCACGAGCTCGCGCGCGACGCGCTCCTGATCCGGCGCGAACATCGCCCCGAAGGTCGAGAGCACGACGTCGAAGCTCGCGTCGGGGAAGGGCAGCTCCTCGGCGTCGCCGTGCAGCCATTCGACCGCGAGGCGCTCGGCCTGCGCACGCTCGCGTGCGCGATCGAGCAGCGCCGGCACGTAGTCGACGCCGCTGACGCGGGCGTAGCGTCGCGCCGCGGCCAGCGCCGCGTTGCCGTGGCCGGTGGCGACGTCGAGCACGCGCTCGCCGGCGCGCAGGTCGATGGACTCGCAGAGCAGCTCGGGGACGATCGGGATCCCGGTGCCGACGACGCTGTAGTCGCCGGTGCTCCAGGCGGCCTGCTGGCGGGCCTTGATCGCGCGGAGATCGGGGCTGGTAACGGAGGTGGTGGTCATGAGCGGATGGCCTGTGGGGTGTTTCGCCGCCGCGTCAGCGCGCGCGCGGAATGGCGCACGCACGGCCTGCGCCGCGACGTGCGCGACACTAGGTGCATGCGGCGCGAGGTTGAATGACGGCGCGGCCGCACTTCTTGATCGAGCGTCCGCCGCGCGTACGATTCCTGCCCGAACGTCCGCCGCGGCTGCTCGATCGTCCGCGCGAGCTCCCCGTGAACACCGATCCGCTCTCGGCCGTCCTGCAAGCCGTGCGCCTCCAGGGCGCGATCTACTTCCTCGTCGACGTCTCGTCCCCGTGGGTGGTCGAGGCGCCGGCGGCGCGCGAGATCCTGCCGGTGGTCATGCCCGGCGCGCAGCACCTGATCGAGTACCACGTGGTCACGCGCGGCGAGCTGTGGGGCGGGCTGCTCGACCAGCCGCCGGTCCGCCTCGGCCCCGGCGACGTGATCCTCTTCCCGCAAGGCGATGCGCACGTGATGTCGAGCGCTCCCGGCCTGCGCAATCCCCCGGACCTGGAGATCTTCCGCCGCCACCTCGACGAGCCGCTGCCGCTGCAGGTGGGCTCGGCCGGCGGCGAGGTGCAGGTGGTCTGCGGCTTCCTCGGCTGCGACGCGCGACCCTTCAACCCGCTGCTCGCGACGCTGCCGCGGCTGATGCACGTGCGCCGCGAATCGCAGGCGCGCGACGGCGCCCTGCAGATGCTGGTCGAGCTCGCGCTGGCCGAATCGCGGGCGCGCGGGGCGGGCAGCGACTGCATGCTGACGCGCATGAGCGAGCTCTTCTTCGTCGAGAGCGTGCGCAACTACCTGCGCCAGCTCGCGCCCGGCGACTCGGGCTGGCTGGCGGGACTGCGCGATCCGATCGTGGGCCGCGCGCTCTCGCAGCTGCACGCGCGGCCGAGGCATCCCTGGACGCTGGACGAGCTCGCACGCGAGTCGAGCAGCTCGCGCTCCGTGCTGGCCGAGCGCTTCGCGCAGTTCGCGGGCATGCCGCCGATGCAGTACCTGGCGCGCTGGCGCATGCAGCTGGCCGCGGGCGCCCTGCTCGAGGGCGATCCGACCGTGGCCGACGTCGCCCGGCGCGTGGGCTACGGATCGGAGGCCGCGTTCAGCCGCGCCTTCAAGAAGCTCGTCGGCGTCTCGCCCGCGGGCTGGCGCCAGCAGCGCTCGAGGACGGCGCAGGACTAGGCTGCGCGAGCAGCGGCCCGCGCGCGCGGAGCGCCGCACGGCGGAGCGATGCGCGCTATGCTCGGCAACGATGCCGCGCTGCGACCACGCCGTCTTCCGCGTCGCCGACCTCGACAAGAGCCTCGCCTTCTACACGCGGCTCCTGCCCGCCGAGCTCGTCTCGCGCGTGCAGCACGAGGACCGCTGGCGCAGCGAGATCGCCGTGCTGCGCCCCGCGGGCCAGCCCGACTTCTCGATCATGCTGATCATGGCGCGGCGCGTGCGCTGGATCCTGTGGCTCTTCCACACGCTGGTCCCGCGCCAGACGCGCAGCCACGAGCACCTCGGCTTCGTGTGCGACTCGTACGCCGAGCTCGAGCAGCGCGCCGTGCTCGCGCGCGAGGCCGGCGCGCGCATCGAGAACCCGCTGACCCGGCTCGAGGGCCGCGAGGGCTGGCTGCTGGAGGTGCTCGACCCCGACGGCAATGCGGTCGAGTGGACCTTCGGGGACGTCCATTCCTGACCCCTGGAGCCCGAAAAAGGGCGCAACGGCGCCCTTTCGGCTCCCTTGCAGGTGGTGACTGGTGGACAGGGGGCGGAAGCCGTAGACTGTCGGCCTCGTTCGCCAGAGTGGCGGACGATTCTCAACGACACAGAAGCACACGCTTCGACCTTCGCGCTCCGAGCCTTTCCGATGTACTGGACTGGTTGACGACGCCCTGGTACACGAAAAGGAAACGACACGGATGGGTACCCGACTCTTCGTCGGCAATCTCTCTTTCAGCACGACCGAAGACACCCTGCGCATGGCCCTCTCGGAGGGCGGACGCACGGTCAAGGACGTGCACATGCCCGCCGATCGCGAAACGGGCCGCCCGCGCGGCTTCGCGTTCGCCGAGATGGGCAGTGAGGCCGACGCGCAGGCCGCGATCGCGGCTCTGGACGGCAAGCAGCTCGATGGACGCCCCTTGAAGGTCAACGAGGCCCAGGAACGTCCGCCGCGCTCGGGTGGCGGTGGTGGCG
Organism: Planctomycetota bacterium; assembly: GCA_044229935.1. Classification (GTDB taxonomy): domain Bacteria; phylum Planctomycetota; class UBA1135; order UBA1135; genus JADJLZ01. Next base: position 114,519 of record JBGASC010000003.1, read on the forward strand.
GCGGCGGTGGTGGTCGCGGCGGCTACGGCGGTGGTGGCGGCGGCGGCGGTGGTCGCGGCGGCTACGGCGGTGGTGGCGGCGGCGGTGGCCGCGGCGGCCGCGACTGGTGATCGAACGACCTCGTTCCTGACGGAGCGAGACACGAGACCGCGGGCGAGAGCTCGCGGTCTCTGCGTTTGGGGCGCGATCGACGCCGCGCGTGCACCCGATCGCGCGCCCGGGTCGGCGCGCGGCTCAGCTCTTCCGCAACCCGTCGGCGATCCGTCCCAGTTGGGCCAGTGCCTCGCCGACCGCGAGCAGGACGAGGCCCGGGGTCGCGGCCACGGAGAGATCGTACAGCCAGCCGAACGGCCACGCGGAGACCTCGCCGCGCACGACAGCCGAGACGAACTGTACTGCGTTCACGAGCAGCACGTACGCGACCTGCGCCGAGCCGACCACCAGGAACAGGCGCGGCAGCGCCGGTCGGGCGCCGTAGAAGCGCGCCACGCGCCGGACCCTCGAACTCCAAGCCGCTTCGCTTGGGGCGTTCGTCGCCGACGCGAGCGCCTCACCTGACTTGTTCCACGGATCGGCGCCGCAACTCGGGCAGCGGTTCCAGTCGAAGATCGTCTTCTTCCCGCAGTTCGGACACAGCATGGCGGCGAGCTCCTCTCGTCCTGCGAGTATCCGCGCGGCTGCCTGGACATGCCAGCCTGGCCGCATCGACCCGCTCGTCGTCTCGACCTCGCGGGAGGAGCCGAGCGCGACGAGCAACGTGCTGCAGGGAAGCGCGACGGTCGCCGCCGGCGTCGGCTTCGGACAGGACGTGCGCTCCGCGGGCGGCCTGCTCGAGTGCACGTGCTCGCGCACGGCTTCCGGCGGCTCGATCACGGCGCCGGATTCCGGCGATCCGAGCGTCTCAGCGCCCTCGCCGGCACCGGGCGACACGATCCTCGTGCGCACGCATCGCCTCAACCAGGTCTGCTACCGCGACCCGCTCGTGCTCGGGGGCTGCTCGCCGCGGAGCACGTGCGACGTGCTCCAGGGCATCGACGCGGGCTGGAACCCCTGATCCGTGCCGCCGGCTAGCGGTGCACGCCCGGCGCCTCGTGGCCGGTCTTCTCGACCCACTTCTCGTACGAGCTGTGGAACACGAGCGGCTTGCGCGCCGTGCCGTCTCCCCCGCCGCTGAGGTCGAGCACCTTCGTCGCGAGCCCGCGCAGGAACGTGCGGTCGTGGCTGACGAAGAGCATCGCGCCCTCGAAGCCCTCGAGCGTCTTCACCAGCATCTCCTTCGTCGCCAGGTCGAGGTGGTTCGTCGGCTCGTCGAGCACGAGGAAGTTCGGCGGGTCGAAGAGCATCTGCGCGAGCACCAGGCGCGACTTCTCGCCGCCGGAGAGCACCGCGATGTGCTTGTCGATGTCGTCACCGGGGAAGTCGAAGGCGCCGAGCAGGCTGCGTTTCGACGGAGTCGTCTGGATCGGGAACTGCTTGTCGATCTGCTCCCACACGGTCAGCTTCGGATCGAGGATCTCGAGCGCCGACTGCGCGAAGTAGCCCATCTTCAGGCTCGCGCCGAGCTTGATCTCGCCCGCGTCGGGCTGCGTCACGCCCGCGACCATCTTCAGCAGCGTGCTCTTGCCCGCCCCGTTGACGCCCATCACGCACCAGCGCTCGCCGCGCTTGATCTCGAAGTCGAACCCGTCGTAGATCACGCGCTCGCCGTAGCGCTTGCACAGGCCCTTGATCCCGACGACGTCGTTGCCCGAGCGCGGCGGCGTGCGGAACTCGAACGGCACGAGCTCGCGCTTCCGCGGCGGCTCGAGCTTCTCGATCTTGTCGAGTTTCTTGACGCGCGACTGCACCTGCGCCGCCTTGGCCGCGTGGCGCTCGAAGCGCTCGATGAAGCGCTCCTCCTTCTTCAGCATCGCCTGCTGGCGCGTGAAGGCCGCCTCCTGCTGCGTCGCGCGCACGGCGCGTTCGCGCTCGTAGAACTCGTAGTTGCCCGTGTAGCTGACGAGCTCGCCCTCGTCGATGTCGACCAGCCGCGTCACGACGCGGTTCATGAAGTCCTTGTCGTGGCAGGTCATCAGCACGGCCGACTTCGAGGCCTGCAGGAACTGCTCGAGCCACAGGATCGACTCGATGTCGAGGTGGTTCGTCGGCTCGTCGAGCAGCAGCACCTCGGGCTCGCCGATCAGCACCTTCGCGATCGAGACCCTCATCCTCCAGCCGCCCGAGAGCGCGCCGACGTCCGCGTCGACCTGCTCGGGATGGAAGCCCAGCCCCGCGAGGACTTCGCGCGCGCGCGCCTCGATCTCGTAGCCGCCGAGCTGCTGGTAGTCGCCCTGCACCTCGCCGTAGCGCGCGAGGATCGCATCCATCTCGCCCGCGCGCTCCGGATCGTTCATCGCGCGCTCGAGGTCCGCCAGCTCGTGGTGCAGGTCGCCGAGCTTGCCGCTGCCCGCGATCGCCTCGTCGAGCACCGATCGCCCGCTCGCCTCGCTCGCGTCCTGGCGGAAGTACCCGATCGTCGCCTTCTTCGGCACGAGCACCTCGCCGTCGTCGGGCGTCTCCTCGCCGACGAGCATGCGGAAGATCGTCGACTTGCCCGAGCCGTTCGGCCCGACCAGGCCGACCTTCTCGCCCGGGTTCAACTGGAACGAGGCCTCGACGAGCAGCGCGCGCCGGCCGTAGTGCTTCGAGACGCCATTGAGGGCGATCATGGGGGTAAACAGGGTATGCGCGCGGCCCTGAAACCGACAGTACCGTGCCAGTCCATTTCTTCCCACGATCACCGCCACCCTCCGTCGTCTGCGGCGATGGCCGAAACTGTGAAGAAGAGGACTGGCACCGTACTCAATCGCAGCCATCGCCCCGCGGTAGCGACCGCGTGAACTGCAGTACCGTGCCAGTCCACTTCTTCCCACGAACTCCGCCATCAGCTCGCGATGGCGACCGCGCGAGCTCATGCATCCGCGCGCCACGATCCCGCTCTGACCCTCAAGTGCCCGGGTGTCCTAGCTCGATAGGACACCCGTGCGCTTCCAGATCGACTCGCGTTCGCCTTCGCCGCCCAGCGAACAACTGGCGGATCAGGTGCGGTTCGCCGTCGCATCCGGACGCCTCGCGCCCGGCGACCGCATGCCCTCGGTGCGCGTGCTCGCCGAGGAGATCCGCATCAACCCGAACACGGTCAGCCGCGCTTGGCGCGATCTGGAGCGCGACGGCGTGCTCGAGTCGCGGCGCGGCGACGGGATGTTCGTCGCCGCCGGCGCGCTGAAGAGCTGCCGCGCAGCCGCGGAAGCGCTCGTCCAGGAGCGCCTCGCTCGCGCCGTCGCCGAGGCGCTCGGTGCGGGCATGACGCTCGAGCGCGTGTTCCAGATCGTTCGCAACGGGTACTCGGGAGAGAAGGGAAGGTCGAAGGCCTCATGAGGAACAGCATCGGATCGATCGACACACTCGCGACGCGCAACAGCATCGAGGTGCGCGGGCTGAACTGGAGCTTCCGCAAGAAGAGGCCGGTCCTGCGCGGCCTCGACCTCGAGCTCCCGATCGGCAGCGTCACCGCGCTGCTCGGCAGGAACGGCGCCGGCAAGACGACGCTGCTGCGCGCGCTCACCGGCGAACTCCCGCTCGAGCGCAACGTCGTCAGCGTCCTCGGCCGCGATCCCTGGCGCGAGCGCGTGAAGGTGCTCGCCTCGATCGGCCTGGTCGCCGACCGCACCGAGCTCCCGCGCTGGATGAACGTGCGCGACCACTGGAACCTGCTCGCGCCCTTCTACCCGAGCTGGGACATGCGCGAGGCGCAGCGCCTCGCCGAGCGCCTCGGCGTCGACCCGAACGCGCGCTACCACGACCTGTCGCGCGGCGGGAAGGAGCTCGCCTGCCTCGTCGCGGCGCTCGCACACAAGCCGAAGCTGCTCCTGCTCGACGAGCCCTTCTCCGGTCTCGACGTGCTCGCGCGCCGGCGAGTGTTCGACGCGCTGCTCGAGCTGCTGCGCGAGGACGGACGCAGCGCGCTCGTGGCGAGCCACTCGCTCGCCGACGTCGAGCGCTGCGCCGACCGCATCGCGGTGCTGCACGAGGGCCGCATCACGCTCGCAGGCGAGATCGAGGAGCTGCGCCGCGGAGCGACGCGCCTCGCCGTCGAGCTCGACGGCGACGCGCAACGCTGGACTCCCCCGCCGCCCGCCAAGGTCGAACGCCGCGAAGGTCGCGAGGTCGTGCTCTACGCGCTGCGCGACGGCGCCGATCTCGAGCACTCGCTCGCGAGGGACCCGGCCGTGAAGCACGTCGCACCCGTCGAGCGCGACCTCGAGGACCTCGTCGCTGCCGCGCTCGCAGAGGAGCGTGCGTCGTGAAGCAGTTCCAGGCGCTGCTCTACAAGGAATGGCGCGACCAGCGCGCGCTGCTCGCCGGGATGTACGTGCTGTGCGTGCTGCTCGTCGTCGTTGCGCGGCTCGTCGCGGGGAGGCAGTTCACCCCGCAGTTCCGCGAAGCGACGATGCTGCAAGCGTGCCTCGCAGTGATCGTCGTCGTACTCGCGGTCGAGTCCGTCGTGCGGGATCACCAGGGCCGCGTGGACGAGACGCTCGCGCGCCTCCCGATCCGCACGGCGCCCGGCTGGGCCGCGAAGATCGTGTTCGTCGCACTTGCAGCCTGCGCGGTCCTCGCCGGCCTCGTGCTTCTGGAAGCCGTGATGCTGCTCGTCGAGGGACATCCGCTGCTCGGAGGTCTGCTGTCGATGATCCAGCCTGCCTGGTGGTGCGCGATCGCGGCGTTGGGCGCGTCGTGCCATGCCTGTGCATATGCACTGCGCCGCTCCTTGCCCGCCGCGCTGCTCGGCATCGCGCTCATCGTCGGCGTGCCGCTCGCCGCCGGCATGCTCCCGGTCGGACGCGCGACAGAGATCGTCGATCTGTTCCTGGCGTCCTGGACGCCGGTCGGCATCGGTGCGCTGCTGTGCACGGCCTTCCTGCTCGGATCGCTGCTCGCACGAGGGGTGCGGCGCCCGGATGTGCTCGGTTGGCGGCGCCCGGCGGGAGCCATGCTCGGTGTCGGCCTCGTGCTCGGCCCCGCGTTCGCCAACTCGATGCGGCTCGGCCAGTGGGCCTTCGACATCGTGCCGTTCAGCCGCTCGGCCGAGGTCAAGTCCGTTTGGCCCAGTCCGGACGGCAGGTACATCGCCATGCAGATGACCCAGAACTGGGCCCCGCGGCGCGATTGGCTGCCGCTGACCGGTTCGCGCACGGGAACCAACGGCCGCACTCAGTTCGAGGTCTGGATCCTCGATTCGCAAACGGGCGAGGTGCAGGAGGTTGACGAGCGCTTCCGCGCCTTCCCCATGGACGATCCGTGGGATGCGCAGGGCCGGCTCGCCACGGTCTCGACCACGGGCGCGTTCGGCGATGGCGAATGCACGGCGGAGCGCATCGATCCGGCGACGGCAACGGTGGTCGCCTCGCATCCGGAATCGGAGAGCGACAGCCAGGACTATCGCTACGGCTTCGACCGCTGGCTCGAGCGCACTTCCGACGGCGACCAGCGTGTCTACTCGTTGCGTGGCACGCGACTGGAGTTGCGACTCCCGCCGGATGTCGTCCCGAAGCCATCCCCGGAGCCGGGCGTGCTCTTCTACTCGCGCGATCGCGCCCTCGTCCGATACGAGTTCGAGGGACGTTCGTCGCGCACGCTTGCGGAGTCTCTCAGCAGCAACGACTCGAGCTTCGAGGTCTCCCCGGATGGTCGGTACCTGCAGTTGCGCAACCACGGGCGAACGACCGTGCTCGATTCCAAGCTGGGTCTGCTCGTCGCGGAGCTGCCGAGGGAATCGGGCTTCCAGTGGTCGCGCATCCCTGGACGCATCGGCTACGTGTGCTCGAGCCGCTCGGGCGCATGGTTCCGCGAGATGCTGCTCGAGGACGGAGCGTGGAAGGAGCTGCCCGGTCTCGGAGACCGGCGCGCGCGCGAGTTCGGCGACGATCACATGCTCGCCGTCCACAACAGCAACGTCGAGTGCGTCAAGCTCGACGGCACGGAGCGTCACGTGCTCTACGGGGCGAAGCGATGAAGCAGCTGCGCACCTTGCTGTACAAGGAGTGGCGCGACCAGCGCGCGCTGATCTTCATTTCGCTCGCCTTGTGTGTGCTCGTGCTCGTCCTGGGGAAGGTCCTCGGCGGCAAGCGCTTCAGCCCGGAGGTACGCTCGCAGGTGCTGACGGTGTGTCTCGGCCTGTTCGCGATGCTCGTGGCGACGGAGACGATCGCGCGCGAGGCGCAGAACGGGGTCGGGAGGACGCTGGCGCGGCTTCCCGTTTCGAGAACGGTCGCGTGGGTCGCGAAGGCGAGTTTCGTCGCGCTGGCTTCGACGGGAGTCTATGTCTCTCTCACGCTGGCCGAGCTGATCCTGCGCACGACGGAGCCCAGGCGGGCACTTCCACCGCACGTGATCCTGCCGGAGGTGCTGATTCTCATCGCGGCCGTGACCGCGGCCTGCTTCGTCGCGGTGTGCGTGCTCAGGCGCTCGCTTCCCGCGGCATTTCTCGGGCTCATGCTGGTGGCGAGCGTTCCGGCACTCGCGTACTTCCTCCCGCCGCTGCACATCACCGAGTGGGTCGACGTCGTGCTGTGCTCGTGGACGCCCCAGGGATTCGCGGGAGTCGGGATCGCCGCCTGCTTGCTCGGGTCGCTGCTTGCGTTCCGCGTGCGGCGCATCGATCGATTCGGAGTTCGGCGCGCCGCGGCCGGAGCCATTGGACTGGGCATCGTCCTCGTGCCCGTGTTCGCCGGCACCGCGCGCAGCTCCGCGTGGGCGCTCGACATCACGCCCTACAGCCGCACCGCGAAGATCACGTTTGCGATTCCGAGCCCAGACGGCCGCTTCATCGCGATCCAGGCCGAGCAGGACTGGGATCCGAGCAGCAATTGGCTGCGGGGCCCCGAGCCCAAGCCAGGTTTCGCGAGCCGCTGGCGGCGCGAGGTCTGGATCCTCGATCGCTCCACGGGCGCCTTGAATCAGATCGACGAGCGCTACCGCTTCTTCAAGAACGGCGAACCGGCCTGGGACGAGCACGGGCTGCTCAGCACGATCTCTACGGCTGGCGCATTCGGCGGCCGCGATAGCGCGGTCGAGCGCATCGATCCCCGCTCGGGGAGAGTCGTGTCCGCGCGTGACGAGGACATCTCCAAGGCAGTCTTGCCGTGGTGGCGGAACGAGAGCGCCGGCAAGGACTTCGTCCTGCGCTGGCCGGCGAAGAACCTCGAGGTGCGCGCGCGGGAGAACATGCTGCTGCGCGCCACGTCCGAGCCGGGCGTCGTCTTCCACGACCAGGACGGCTTCCTTGTCCGACACCAGCTCGACTCCGACTGCGTCACGCGGCTTGTCGCACTCCAGGGTCCGAGCGAGCAGCGCTTCCTGATCCTCTCCGAGGACGGACGACTGCTCTACCTGACCCAGGGCCTGGAGAAGTGGATCCTCGACGCGTGCGACGGGCGCATCATCCGCGAGTTCGACCACGACAGCGGATGGTGCGGCTGGTCCGCGATCCCCGGCCGCGTGTGCATCGTCTGGCACTCGGGAGACACGTTCACCGCGCTCAACGAGGACGGAACGGAAACCCCGCTCCCCGGCTTCGAAAGCGGCAATCGCGAGGTCGGCCCCGATCACATCCTGCGTTGTGAGCCGCAGCGCCTCGAGTGCATGAAGCTCGACGGCAGCGAGCGCGAAGTGCTCTACGAAGCGCGTCCCTGATGCGCTCTGCGTGCGCGGACCGTAGACTTCTCCGCCCGATCCACCGGCGGAAGACCTGACCATGGCCCTGATGCTCACCCCCAAGATCGAGGCGCAGCTGCGCGCGATCACGCTCGAACTCCTGCGCGAGAAGCGCGGCCGCGCATCGATCGGGCCGGCGGACGTCGCGCGGCGCTTCAAGCCGGACGGCTGGAGGAGCTGGATGGACAGCGTCAAGGAGGTCGCGCGCCGGCTCGCGGACGAGGGCGCGATCGAGGTCACGCGGCACGGCAAGCCGATCACGACCTGGCCCTGGCGCGGCGTGATCCGCTTGCGCAACCCGCTTCGCGCGGGCGACGAGAGGCTGCAGGCCAGCGACGCATCGCACGCTGCCGCAGAACTCGCCGACGAGGGCGAGAGCGACGCGGTCGCCGACGGCGACGCCGAGTGAGCCGATGGTCCGCGTGCGCGGCTCGACCCGCGTGAGCTAGTCGGCCTTCGTCGCGACGAGCTTCTTCACGTCGAGACGCCAGACGTTGCCCATCCGCACGTTCGAGAGCCACACCGATCCGTGGCCGACGCGGATCGAATCGCCGCCGGCGCCGGTGAACTGCTGCACGACGGCGTTGGTCGCGGGATCGATGCGCGTGATCGGGTACTCCCACACGGTCGCCCAGATCGAGCCCTCGCCGAAGGCGATCTCGCCACCGCCGCCGGGGATGCCGGCCGCGACGGTCGCGACGACCTTGTTCGTCTTCGCGTCGACGCGCGAGATCGAGCCGTCGCCCTGGTTGAGCGTCCACACGGAGCCCGCGCCGACCGTCAGGAAGCGCGGCTTCGGGCCGACCGGAATCGTCTCGACGAGCTTGTTCGTCGCCGGATCGACGCGCGTGAGCACACTCATGGCAGGGCTCGTGACCCACACGGCACCTTCGCCGAACGCGACCGCGACCGAGCCCGCGGGAACCGCGATCTCCGCCGCGATCTCGTTCTTCGCCGGGTCGATGCGCACGAGCTTGTCGCCGCTGTCCTTGACCGCCCACACGCTGCCCGCGCCGGTCGCGAGGCCGCCCTCGGAGTCGGCGACCGGACAGCGGAACGTCGCGGTCACCTCGCCCTTCTCGAGATCGACGCGCGAGATCGTCCCGTCGCCGCAGTTGGGCACCCACAGGCTGCCGAAACCCGTCGCGAGGCCCGAGCCCGGTTCCTTGCCGACGCTGATCGTCGCGAGGACCTTGTTCGTCTTCGGATCCAGCCGCGAGACCGAGTTCTTCGGCGCGTTCGAGACCCAGACCTGCTCGTCGATCGCGAGCCAGTCGGGCACGCCGGGGACGTCGAAGACGGCGTCGGGGGTGAGCTTGGTGATCGGGATCTTCACGCCGGGGGTGCTGACGCCGGTCTTCTTGGGACGTCCGGGGTTCTGCGCGAAGATGAGGGGCAGGGGAAGGAACGCGAGGAGCAGCAGGGTGCGCATGCGGAGCGCTCACGATACTCGCGCAGTCCCGCCCGGGCCAAGCGCGGCGAGAATTGCCCTCGGGTGCGGCTACGGGTAGGTTCCCGCTCGTGCATTTCCCGCTCACGCTGCACCTCGGCTCGCTCGCGCTCTCGGCGCACGCGCTGTTCGAGCTCGCCGCCTACGCGATCGGGTTCCTGCTGCTGCGCCGCGAGCGTGCGCGGCACGGCGATGTGCTCGACGGCGATGCGCGCTGGACGTTGAACGTCGCGGTGATCCTCGGCGCGGTCGCCGGCTCGAAGCTCGTGCAGTGGGCCAGCGCTCCGGCCGAGCTCGCGGCGCACGCGGGCGAGCTCGCGTTCTGGCTCGGCGGCAAGTCGATCATCGGCGGGATCCTCGGCGGCACGCTCGCGGTCGAGCTCGCGAAGGCGAAGCTCGGCATCACACGGCGCACGGGAGACGCGCTCGTGCTGCCGCTCGTCGTCTCGATCGTGATCGGACGCCTGGGGTGCTTCACGTCGGGGCTCGCCGATCACACCTACGGCACGGCGACGAGCCTGCCGTGGGGCGTCGACTTCGGCGACGGCATCGCGCGGCATCCGACGCAGCTCTACGAGATCGTCTTCCTCGCGCTGCTCGGCCTCGTGCTGACGCGCAAGGCCGCGCGCGCGTGGCCGGAGGGCGCGCGCTTCGACGCGTTCCTGCTCGCGTACCTCGCGTTCCGGCTCGCGCTCGACTTCTGGAAGCCGTACGAGCGCTTCCCCGGCGGAGCCGGACTCGCGGCGACGCAGTGGGCCTGCGCGCTCGGCCTTCTCTGGCGCGTGCTCTGGATGCGGCGGCACGCGCGCACGCTCGCGACGGGAGCGCTGCGATGAGCGCGAGCGTGCGGCCGTACCAGTACTACGACATCGCAGTGTCGATCTGCGCGACCTGCTACCGCCGCGTCGACGCGAAGACCGTCTTCCAGGACGGCTGCGTGTTCCTGCTCAAGCGCTGCCCCGAGCACGGCGCCGAGCGCGTGCTCGTCGCGGACGACGTCGAGTACTGGCGCCGCGCCCGCGAGGTGTTCTTGAAGCCCTCGGAGATGCCGCGCAGGTTCCAGACGCCGGTGAAGCACGGCTGTCCGTACGACTGCGGCCTGTGCACGGACCACGAGCAGCACTCGTGCCTGACGCTGATCGAGGTCGGCGACGGCTGCAACCTCGAGTGCCCGGTGTGCTACGCCGCGAGCGGGCCCAAGCGCATGAACTGGCGCACGCTGCCCGAGATCGAGCGCATGCTCGACGCGCTCGTCGAGAGCGAGGGCGAGCCCGACGTCGTGCAGCTCTCCGGCGGCGAGCCGACACTGCACCCGGAGTTCTTCGCGATCCTCGACGCGGCGCGCCGGCGGCCGATCCGGCACCTGATGCTCAACACCAACGGCATCCGCCTCGCGCAGGAGGACGGCTTCGCCGAGCGCCTCGCCGCGTACCTGCCGAACTTCGAGGTCTACCTGCAGTTCGACAGCTTCGAGCGCGAGGCGCTGCTCGCGCTGCGCGGCGCGGACACGCGCGCGGTGCACGAGCGCGCGCTCGAGCGGCTCAACCGCCTGAACCTCTCGACCACGCTGGTCGTGACGCTCGCGAAGGGCCGGAACGACCACGAGATCGGGAGGATCGTCGAGTTCGCGCTCGCGCAGCGCTGCGTGCGCGGCGTGACGCTGCAGCCCGTGCAGGTCGCCGGCCGCGTCGAGGGCTTCGACCCCGCGCGCGACCGGCTGACGCTCTCGGAGGTGCGACGCCGGCTGCTCGAGCAGACGAGCGTCTTCCAGCCCGCCGACGTGCTGCCCGTGCCCTGCCATCCGGATGCGATCGCGATGGCGTACGCGCTCAAGCTCGAGGGCAAGGTCGTCCCGCTGACCGGGATGATCGAACCGCGCGTGCTGCTCGAGGGCGGGCGCAACACGATCGCCTACGAGCGCGACGCGGGTCTGCAGGCGAAGCTCTTCGCGGCCCTCTCGACGGCGCACTCGCCCGCCTCGGGTGCAGCGAGCCTGCGCGATCTCCTCTGCTGCCTGCCGAAGGTCGAGTTGCCTGCGGGCCTGGGGTACGACAACCTCTTCCGCGTGATCCTCCTGCAGTTCCTCGACGCGCACTCCTTCGACGTGCGCTCGGTCAAGAAGAGCTGCGTGCACATCGTCCACCCGCGCGACCTGCGCATCATCCCCTTCGACACGTACAACCTCTTCTACCGCGACGAGCTCGAGAGGACGCGCCTTGCGCCGCTCGTCGCCGCCGGCATGCGATGAACGACGAAGCACGACCCGACCAGGGCTCCATCGCCAAAGGCATCGGCCTCGTGCTCGCGCTGCACGTCGCCGCCGCGCTGCTCGCGATGCTCGTCTCCGCGCTCGCGAGCGGCGACGCGCGCAACGGCCTCGCGCTCTTCCTCGGCATCGGGGTCGTGCAGGTCGTCTACGTCCTGCCCGCGATCGTCGTCTGCGCGGCAAAGCACCGCTGGCGCACCGCCCGCGGCCTCGCGATCGGCGCGGGAATCACGTTCCTGGTCAACGCGACCTGCGCGGGCATCGTCCTCGTCTCGCTGCGCTGAGCGCGCCTGCCGGCCCTTGCGGCGCATCCTTCTGCCCCGCGCAGCCTACCCACTCGGCGCCATCGCGCCCCGGGACCGGGGCAGCTAGCTTCGATCGTTCGCGGAGGCCCCCGATGAAGATCTCCCGGCAGAGCATCCCTCTCCTCGTTCCCGCGCTCTTCGCATTCGCCGCGTGCAGCGGCGGCGGCGGAAGCAGCGGCCCGGCCGTTTCGGGCAAGGCCTGGGCGCCCGCGAACGGTCCCGGCGACGTCGACCAGTACTTCCCGCACGCCCAAGGCGATCGCTGGTCGTTCAACGCCGAGGCGAGCGCGACCGGCGCGGGCAGCACGAGCGGCGTGCTCTCGCTCGAGGTGCTCGCGCCACAGACGGTGCTCGGCGTCAGCGCTTCCGTCTTCGCCGAGACGAGCAGCACGGACCAGAGCACGATCCAGAGCTACTACCACACGAGCGGCGGCGGCGTGACCTACCTCGGCGACGACGACAGCGCCGATCTCGTCACCTCGCAGCTCGTCCCCTACCCGTGCTTCCTCTTCCCGGCGGCGCTCGGGCTGGTCTCGCGCGTGCACGCGAGCCGCTTGCCCTTCGGCACCGACGATCTCGGCCATCCGCTCTACCTCGAGACGACGCAGACGATCGAGAACCTGCACTTCGACTCGCTCACCTGCTTCGCCGGCTCGTTCACCGGCGTGGTCGAGCAGCGCACGAGCACGGACGGCGTCGTGACCGACCCGGCGCTGAACATCGCGATCCCGTTCACCAGCAACGCGACGCGCTGGTTCGCGGGCGGAGCCGGGCTCGTGCGCCAGGCGAGCACGCTCGTGATGGACGGCCTCACCACGAGCAGCAGCGCACAGGTGCGCGGCTTCCGCGTCGACGGCGTTTCGCACGGTGTCGGCGAGGAGCTCACCGTGCTCGACCAGCTCTCGCCCGACGACGGGTACTCCAGCCCGCCTTTCGGCCTGCCGGTCGTCGCGAGCGACGGCACGGACTTCCTCGTCGTCGGCCGCGAGATCGGCGGCGCGAACCCCAGCTACACCTCGCGCTGGGTCGCGCAGCGCGTCGCGGCGGACGGAACGCTGCCCGGCGCGCGGCTCGCGCTCGAGCCCGCATCGGAGGTGATCGACGTGTTCAACCCGCGCCGAGCCGCAATCGTCTTCGACGGCCTGGACTACCTCGTCGTGCACGAACAGGACGAGGGCCCGTCTCTCTCGGGCTGGCGACACTCGCTCGTCGCGGTGCGCGTCTCGACCGCGGGCGAGCTCGTCGGCGCGCCGACGGTCGTCGTGCCCTCGACCGACGCGTTGCCGGCGGCCTTCGAGCCTGCGCTGGCCTTCGACGGTGTGCGCTGCCTGCTCGCCTTCGTGCGCCGCGACGCGAGCGGCCTGACGCGCGCGAGCGCCGTGTTCCTCTCGCCCGCCACCGGCACGGCCGATGGAGCCGAATTCGCGCTGAGCGCCGCGGCCGGATACCAGTCCGCGCCCGCGCTGGCCTTCGACGGTGTGCGCTACCTCGCGGCCTGGAACCAGGCGACCTGGATGGGATCGCTGCACGGCGTGCTCGCGACGCGCGTCAGCACGCAGGGCAGCGTGCTCGACCCCGCCGGCATCCTGGTACACGACATCGCGGTCGATCCGGAGCTCGTGCCCGCGAGCGGAGGCGTCCTCGTGCTCTGGCCCGACACGCGCCTGCAGCCGGGGGGCACGAGCAACAACCTCTTCGGGAACCGCGTCGCGCCCGACGGCGGGCTGCTCGACGGCGAGCCCTCGGGCGGCGCCTTCGCGCTGACGAGCACGATGGGCCGCGCGCAGGTCGCACCCGCGATCGCCGCCTTCGACGGCGGCCTCGCGCTCGCCTGGTTCGAGAGCTCCTCGCCCGGCGTGTTCGAGGGCCTGCACGGGACCTGGCTCTCGTCCGCAGCCGCTCCGCAGGCTCCCGCCACGGACGTGCTGCTGACCGAGCGCGCCTTCCAGCAGCGCCCGCGCCTCGCTGCCGGCGCACAGAGCGCCCTCCTGGTCTGGGTGGAGCCGTTCTCGGTCAGCGTCCCGACGACGAGGGTGCGCGCGCTGAGCCTGTTCCCGCGCGCCCACTGAGCTCGAGCGGTCCTTGCCCGTCGAAGCGCCCGCGCCGGCGCGGTAGGCTCTGCTCCCCCGATGAGCTCCTACACCCTCTCCCACCTCGAGCAGCTCGAGAGCGAGAGCATCCACGTGATCCGCGAGGTCGTCGCGGAGTTCAAGAACCCCGTGATGCTCTTCTCGATCGGCAAGGACTCCTGCGCGATGCTGCGTCTGGCGCAGAAGGCCTTCGCGCCGGCGAAGCTCCCCTTCCCGCTCCTGCACGTCAACACGACGTTCAAGTTCCAGGAGATGATCAGCTTCCGCGACAGGCTCGTGAAGGACATCGGCGCGGACTTCATCGAGTGGATCAACCCCGAGGGCGTGAAGAACAGGATCAACCCCTTCGAGCACGGCACGCAGCGCTACACGCACATCATGAAGACCGAGGCGCTCAAGCAGGCGCTCGACAAGTACGGCTTCGACGCGGCCTTCGGCGGCGCGCGCCGCGACGAGGAGAAGAGCCGCGCGAAGGAGCGCGTCTTCAGCTTCCGCGACAAGTTCCACGCCTGGGATCCGAAGAACCAGCGCCCCGAGCTGTGGAACCTCTACAACGGCCGCGTCGCGAAGGGCGAGTCGATCCGCGTCTTCCCGCTCTCGAACTGGACCGAGCTCGACGTGTGGCTCTACGTGCACAAGGAGCAGATCCCGACCGTGCCGCTCTACTTCGCGAAGGAGCGTCCCGTCGTCAACCGCGGCGGCACGTGGATCATGGTCGACGACGAGCGCCTGCCGCTCGAGCCGGGCGAGAAGCCGCAGATGAAGAAGGTCCGCTTCCGCACGCTGGGCTGCTACCCGCTGACGGGCGCGATCGAGTCGAACGCCACGAACCTGACCGAGGTGATCGAGGAGATGCTGCGCGCCAAGACCTCCGAGCGCCAGGGCCGCGTGATCGACTACGACGAGGCCGGTTCGATGGAGGAGAAGAAGCGCGAGGGCTACTTCTGATGCAGCACGACCAGGAACTCGACCGCATCGGCGTCGAGCAGTGGCTCGAGGACTACCAGCACAAGGAGCTCCTGCGCATCCTGACCTGCGGCTCGGTCGACGACGGCAAGTCGACCGTCATCGGGCGCCTCCTGCACGACGGCGCGGGCGTCTTCGAGGACCAGCTCAAGGCGCTCAAGAAGGACAGCACGCGCTTCGGCACGACCGGCGAGGAGATCGACTTCGCGCTCCTGATGGACGGCCTGCAGGCCGAGCGCGAGCAGGGCATCACGATCGACGTCGCCTACCGCTACTTCTCGACGCCCAAGCGCAAGTTCATCGTCGCCGACACGCCGGGCCACGAGCAGTACACGCGCAACATGGCGACCGGCGCCTCGACCTCGGACCTGGCGATCATCCTGATCGACGCGCGCAAGGGCGTGCTGCCGCAGACGCGCCGCCACGCCTTCATCTGCTCGCTCCTGCGCATCCGCCACGTCGTGATCGCGGTCAACAAGATGGACCTCGTCGGCTACGACGAGCGCGTCTTCGCCGCGATCAAGGCCGACTGCGTCGACTTTCTCGCGAAGCTCTCGCTCTCCGACCTGCACTTCATCCCGATGTGTGCGCGGCGCGGCGAGAACATCGTCCACGGCTGCGAGGCGATGCCCTGGTACAAGGGCGGGCCGCTGCTCGACTACCTCGAGAACGTGCACATCGCCAGCGACCGCAACCTGATCGACCTGCGCCTGCCGGTGCAGCTGGTGCTGCGGCCCAACCTCGACTTCCGCGGCTTCGCGGGCACGATCAGCTCGGGCGTCGTGCGCGTCGGCGACGAGCTCGTCGCGCTGCCCTCGGGCCGCAAGAGCCGCGTCAAGACGCTCGCCTCGGCCGGCCGCGCGGTCGAGGAGGCCTTCGCGCCGATGGCCGTGACGCTGACGCTCGAGGACGAGATCGACGTCAGCCGCGGCGACCTCTTCGTGCGTCCGAACAACGCGCCCGAGCTCGAGAACTCCTTCGAGGCGATGATCGTCTGGATGAACGAGACGCCGCTCGCGCCCGGGCGCTCGTACCTGCTCAAGCAGACGACGCAGAACGTCCCCGCGGTCGTCACCGACGTGCGCTACCGCATGAGCGTCGAGACGCTGCGCTCCGAGCCGGCCGACGGTCTCAAGCTCAACGAGATCGGGCGCATCCGCGTCGAGTGCGCGCGCGCGCTGCCCGTCGACGCCTACGCGCAGAACCGCCAGACGGGCGCGTTCATCCTGGTCGACCGGCTCAACAACGCCACGCTCGGCGCGGGCATGATCCTCGAGAGCACGACGGCCAAGGACTCGATCGCGCGCGGTCGCCGCGCGCACGACGCCGGCACCAACCTGCGCCCGGGCGGCTCGGCGATCGCCGCCGATCGTCGCGCGCTGCGCATGGCGCAGAAGCCCTTCACGCTCTGGTTCACGGGCCTGCCGCACTCGGGCAAGAGCTCGCTCGCCTACGCGCTCGAGGTCGAGCTCTTCGGCCGCGGGCTGCACGCGCTCGTGCTCGACGGCGAGAGCCTGCGCACGGGCCTCTGCGCCGACCTCGGCTTCGCGCCGGGCGACCGCGCCGAGCACCTGCGCCGCGCGGCGGAGCTGGTCAAGCTCTTCGAGCACCAGGGCATGATCGTGATCTGCACCTTCGTCTCCCCCACCGCCGAGCAGCGCGCCAAGGCGCGTGCGACGATCGGCGGCGAGCGCTTCCTCGAGATCTTCTGCGACGCGCCGCTCGAGGTCTGCGAGTCGCGCGACAAGGACAAGCTCTTCGCCCGCGCCCGCGCCGGCGAGATCCACAACGTCACCGGCATCGACCAGCCCTACGAGCGCCCCGCGCGGCCGGACCTCGCGCTCGACACGGCCAAGGTCGACGTCGCGACGAACGTGAAGACGATCCTCGCCTCGCTCGAGCAGCGCGGGTGGATCGCGAAGGGTTGAGAGGTGCGCGAACGGCGCGCCCCGCGTTCGCACGGGACCGCCGCGCACGCGCCGGCGCTCAACGCAGGCGCTGCAGCTCCACGGCGAGCCGCACGAACTCGCCCGGCGCGAGGTCCAGCGGCCGGCGCGCAACGGGCCGATAGCCGTCGAGACCGCTCGGGGCGAGCCAGTAGTGTCCGGGCCCGGGAGCCTTGAGCAGCAGCTCGATCTCGTCGGCGTCGATCGGGTTGGCGACGTCCGTGGCCAGCGAACCGTCGGCGTTCTGCAGCTCGATCTTCCAGTCCAGATCGCGCACGACGGGTGCGCCGACGCAGACGAAGCTCAGCTTGACGCCGCAGGCGCGGGTGAGCTCGACCTCCAGTTCGTTCTCGCCCGCATGCAGCGTGAACGGCCGGAACACGTGTGCGTAGCTCGGGTCGCTGATCCAGAGGCTGACCTCGCCCACCGGAGCCGTGAAGAACCACTCGCCGCTGGCGTCCAGGTGCAGGGCGCCGTTGAACGCACCGCCCGGTCGCCATTCGCGACCTCGTCCGATCCAGCCCACGCGCTCGACCGCCGCGGGAGCGCGGCTCTGCGAATCGATGAGGCGCACGCGGACGCTCGCCGGCTCCGGAAGCGCGATCACGTAGTCGCTGCGCGCGAACGGCGCGATCGTGAGCTCGGTGAAGCAGCCGGGACCGGCCACGAACGCGTAGTAGTCCCCCGGTTCGATCGCCGGGCAGCTCCAGAGCAGGCTTCGCTCGCCGCCGGCGGCGGTCACGGTCGTGACGGCCAGCCTGTGCGAGGCGCTGGCGCCTGGATGCGACGTGAACTTCGCGTCGAGCTGCAGGCCCGTGACCCCGAGCCACTCTCCTGGCGCCAGGATCGTGCCGCTTGCCGGCACAAGGCTCGCGCTCTCGACGGCACGCAACACGAGCTCGACGCGCGCCGGCTCGGTTGCAAGCACCTCCACCTGTGCAGCTGCCAGGCGCGAGGAACGCCAGACCGACTCGCCCACCTCGACGGAGACCTCGTAGGTTCCCGTCATGATGGACTCGAACTCGAGCGTGCGGTCGCGAGGCTCGAGCGCGCGCGCGTGGGCGACGTGCGAGGCGAGATCCGGATCGTCCATCCCCGACAGGCGGCGCAGACGCAGCTCGGCACCGGCGGGTGCGACCGCGCCGGAAAGGACGACGCTCAGCCGGCCGCCCGGGTGCAGCGCGACGACCTGTTCGCTTCCGGCGTTGCGCGGGATCCACGTCGCGCGCCACGCGAAGCCCGGCGCGCGCACGAAGAGCGTCTCGCCCCCGGCCGCCGGCTGGAACTCGATCGGCGAGACGGCGTGTTGCGCGACGAGCGATTCCGGCGAGAGGTCGATCGGCGAACGCGCGGCCCAGCGGCCCGCTTGCAGCTCGCGCCGCAGCTCGAGGTCGCGCAGCTCGAGGCCGCTCCGGGCATCGACGACGACCAGCCGGAAGCCCAGGTCGGCCCGCACCAGGACGTCCAGGTGCGCGTCCTCGGGGAAACGGAACGAACCGTAGCTGGTCCCGTGCAGGAAGGCCCGCGACCCGTCGGCGACGATCTCGTCGATGTCGAAGTTGCCCTCGTGCAGTTCCACCGACCATGCACCCTGCTCCACGCTGACCCTGCGGGTGAGATCGTCTTCGGCCGACATCAGGCGGAACGAACCGCGCAGCACGGGCCGGACCTCGCCGAGCGGGTCGAAGTAGCGCAGCGTGCCCGAGAGCGTGCGCAGCGGGGTCGCGGGTTCGAGCTCTCCCTCGATCGGCGCGGGTTCATCCGCGGCCGCGACCGCTCCGCGCGTCCGGGCATCGGCCTCCGGCGTCTCGACCGCGCGTCCGGTTGCGTCTTTCTCCACGGCGGGGTTGGTCTCGGCGCGGCCCGCCGGGAGAGCGTCGGCCGACGCTCGTGCACGGATCGGGTCCGGCCAAAGCCACCAGGCCAACACTGCGACGAGCAGCGCGAGAGCCAGCGCGATCAGCGGACGCGAGCGGATGTCCACGCCGCGATGATTCGCTCTCGCAGGCAGAAGCGCAAGTCGGGCGAGCACCAGGCGGGCGCATACGCCCTCGGCTCGACAGCAATGCGCCTTCGCGCGAACTGGATCGGGCCCGTGCGCGAGCGGAGCATGGGGCGATGCTGCGGATCGTCACAGGCTTGGCGATCGCGCTCCTCGCGAGCGGTTGCGTGCTCATGCCGCACGAACCGCGCGAGCGCTTCGATCGCGGCGCGCTCGCCCAGGCCGCGAAGCTCCCCGCCGTGAGCTACTCGTGCACGAACGGACCGGCCGACCATCCCAGCCCGACCTGGCCCGAGCCCGGACTCGAGGCGCTCTTCGCGAGAGCGTTCGTCCAGGCGCGAGCCGGAGCGGCGACCGATCGGCCGCACATCGCCCTCTCCTTCCCCCGTCTCGAGCTCGAGCCGCGCATCGCGGTCTACAGCGGCCTGCTCGCGGTCGTGTCGCTCGGCATCGTGCCCTTCTTCGACGTCGGCGCCTTCACGCTCGAGGCGCGCGTCGAGCGGCCCGGAGCGACGACGCGCACGTACTCGTACTCGCGTTCGCTGCACGAGTGGGGCTGGATCCCCTTCGCGCTCGTGTCGTGGACGGACTGGGCCGAGCGCCACTCGCTCGAGCGCGTGCGTGCGGAGCTGCACGAACAGATGCTGCTCGAGTTCCTGCGCGACCTGCGGCGCGACGTGGAGGCGCTCCGCTAGCGCTGGCAGTCCGCGGCGATCGCCACCGCTCAGGCGATCAACTCGCGCACCACCTTGCCCGCGACGTCGGTCAAGCGGAAATCGCGGCCCTGGAAGCGGTACGTCAGGCGCTCGTGGTCGAAACCGAGCAGCTCGAGCATCGTCGCGTGCAGGTCGTGCACGTGCACGCCGCCCTCGACGATGTTGTAGCCGTACTCGTCGGTCCGGCCGTGCGCGTAGCCCGCCTTCACGCCGCCGCCCGCCATCCAGATCGAGAAGCAGCGCGGGTGGTGGTCGCGGCCGTAGTCGCTCGCGGTCAGCTTGCCCTGGCAGTACGCGGTGCGCCCGAACTCGCCGCCCCAGACCACGAGCGTGTCGTCGAGCAGCCCGAGTCGCGCGAGATCGGTCACGAGCGCGGCCGAGGCCTGGTCGGTCTGCTTGCACTGGTTCGTGATGCCGGCCGGGAGCCCGCCGTGCTGGTCCCAGCCCTGGTGGAAGAGCTGCACGAAGCGCACGCCGCGCTCGACCAGGCGCCGCGCGAGCAGGCAGTTCGCCGCGTAGGTTCCCGGCGTGCGCGCCGCATCACCGTAGAGCGCGAACACCTCGTCGGTCTCGCCCGAGACGTCGGTCGCCTCGGGCACGCTCGCCTGCATGCGGTAGGCCATCTCGGCCTGCGCGAGACGCGCGTCGATCTCCGGATCGAGCGTGTGCGCCTTCTGGTCGGCCTCGAGCTCGGCGAGCGCGTCGAGCTGCGCGCGGCGCGCCTCGCGCGAGACGCCCTCGGGGTTCTCGAGGAAGAGCACGGGCTCCTTGCCGGCCCGGAACTGCACGCCCTGGTGCTCGCTCGGCAGGAAGCCCGGGCCCCACAGGCGCGCGTAGAGCGGCTGGTCGCGCGGCGCGTCCTTCGAGACGAGCACGACGAAGGCCGGCAGGTTCGCGTTGCTCGAGCCCAGACCGTACGAGAGCCACGCGCCCATCGACGGACGGCCGGGCTGCTGGTGGCCGGTGCAGAAGAACGTGATCGCCGGATCGTGGTTGATCGCCTCGGTGAACATCGTGTTCACGACGCAGAGCCGGTCGGCGATCCTCGCCGTGTGCGGGAGCAGGTCGCTGACCCAGCGGCCGCTCTTGCCGTGGCGCTGGAAGCGCGCGAACGAGCCGGCGAGCGGCAGCGTCGACTGGTTGCCGCTCATGCCGGTCAGGCGCTGGCCCTTGCGCACGGAGTCGGGCAGCTCCTCTCCGTGCTTCTCGCAGAGGAGCGGCTTGGGATCGAAGGTCTCGAACTGCGAGGGTCCGCCGGCCTGGAAGAGGTAGATCACGCGCCGCGCCTTCGGGCGGTGCTGCAGTCCGCGCGGCGTCCCTTCGCCGCTCGCGCGCGCGATCGAGTCGAGCGCCAGCGCGCCCAGGCCGAGCGCGGTTGCGCCGAGGAAGTGGCGTCGCGTCGTGTTCATCGGCGCACCACCGCGGCGTCGGAGGCGAGGATCGTCGAGCACACCAGCGCCAGCCCCTCGTGCTCGTGGAGCTTGCGCAGCGCCGCCAGTTCCTTCGCGCGGGGCTCGCGTCCGGCGAGCTCGCGGAACACGAAGCGCACACGCGCATCCGGGTCCGCGCCCGCCTCCTTCGCCGCGCGCTCGGCCAGCGCTCGCGCGCACTCGGTGAAGACCGGATCGTCGAACAACACGAGCGCCTGCAGCGGCGTGTTCGTGCTCTGCCGGCGCGCGAGGCACTTCTCGCGGCTGCCCGCGTCGAAGAGCAGCATGTCGGGCGGCGGCGCGGTGCGCTTCTGGAACGTGTACAGGCTGCGGCGGTGCGCGCTCGCGCCGGTGTCGGGCACGTAGCTGCCGCCGCTCGCGCCCGCGTCCTCCCACAGGCCCGGCGGCTGCCAGGGCTTCACGCTCGGGCCGCCGAGCTGTTCGGCGAGCAGGCCCGAGGCCGCGAGCGCCTGGTCGCGCAGCATCTCGGCCGAGAGGCGCACGCTCGGTCCGCGCGCGAGCAGGCGGTTCTCCGGGTCCTTCTCGAGCTGCGCGGGCGTCGCGACCGAGCTCGCGCGGAACGTCGACGAGAGCACGAGGCGCCGGAGCATCGCCTTCACGTCCCAGCCGCTCGCGACGAAGTCGAGCGCGAGCGCGTCGAGCAGCTCGGGATGCGAGGGGTATTCGCCCTGCGTGCCGAAGTTCTCCTGCGTCGCGACGAGCCCGCGACCGAAGCACTGCGCCCAGAGGCGGTTGACCTCGACGCGCGCGGTCAGCGGGTTGCGCGGGTCGAGCGTCCAGTTCGCCAGGCCCAGCCGGTCGTGCGGCCAGGCCGGATCGAAGGCGAGCAGCGCGTCGAGCGCGTGGTCGGGCGCGATGGGCCGCGTGCGGTCGGGCTGGTCGTACGCGCCGCGCGTCAAGACGAAGCTCGGCCTGGGATGCGCGCTCGCCTCCATCACCATCAGCTCGGGGATCGACTCGAGCAGTTCCTGCTCCGCGGCGCGCGCGGCGCGCAGCGCGCGCTCCTCCGCCGTCGCGGCGACCGGCTGCGCGGGAGCCCCGGCGTGGATCGCGGCCACCTCGCCGGCGCGCAGCTCGAGGTCGTACACGCGCAGCTCGTCGACGTCGCCGCCCGCGAAGCCGACGTCGCGGTCGCGGAAGCCGATCTGGAACGAGTGCACCTCGGCCGGACCGTCGAGGTGGTCGCGCACGATCTCGCAGGGCGCCTCGACGCCGTCGAGGTAGACGTGCAGGCCCGCGGCGCGCGAGGAGCCGTCGCAGGTCAGCGCGACCTCGACCCACTTCCCGAGCGGGAACTCCTCGCGCGTGCGGATCGCCGCGGCGGAGCCGGGCCAGAAGTGGATCACCTGCCAGGCGAGCTTCCCGTCCTCGAGCAGCAGCTGGTAGCCCTGCTGGTCGGTCTCGATCGTGAACGTGCTCGTGTGCAGCACCGTCGCGCGCGCCTTGCGATCCGGGCAGCGCATCCAGAACACGAGGCTGTGCGGGTCGCAGCGCTTGAAGGCCGGCATGTCGGCGAGCGACGGGCCGCTGTCGCCGTCGAGGTGCGTCGCCTTGCCGACCGGACCGTCGATCGCGCCCTCGAGCGCGTAGCTCTTGACCGGCGCGGGCAGCGCGCGCTCCTTCGGCGCGAGGGCGCAGGCCTGCTCCGCCGCGACGACCGCCGCGCGCCGCTTCGCGAGCTCTGCATCCTGCTCCGCGCTGGAGAGCCGCAGCGCGGGCCGCGGCGTGGCGCGGATCGAGTACGCGTACGTGCCGGCCTCGTCGATCGCGCCGAAGAACGAGCCGAGCGTGTAGAAGTCGCGCTGCGCGATCGGATCGTACTTGTGGTCGTGGCAGCGCGCGCACTCGACCGTCAGGCCGAGCACCGCCGTGCCGTAGGTCTGCACGCGGTCGGCGATCGCCTCCTGGCGGAACTCCTCGTCGATCGAGCCGCCCTCGTTCGTGAGCCGATGCAGGCGGTTGAACGCGGTCGCGATGCGCTGCGACTGCGTCGCGTGCGGCAGCAGGTCGCCCGCGAGCTGCTCGCGCACGAACGCGTCGTAGCGCAGGTTCGCGTTGAAGCTCGCGATCACCCAGTCGCGCCAGGGCCAAAGGTGGCACTCCCAGTCCGACTGGTAGCCGAAGGTGTCCGCGTAGCGCGCCGCGTCGAGCCAGCCCGCCGCCATGTGCTCGCCATAGCGCGGCGAGGCGAGCAGACGCTCGACGAAGTGCTCGTAGCTCTCGTCCGCGCCCTGTGCGCAGGGCAATCCGTTCAGCGCGAGCGAGACTCGCCGTGCGAGCGTCTCGCGATCCGCCTCGGCGTTGGGCGCGAGGCCTTCTTCCGAGAGTCGCGCGTGCACGAGCCGGTCGATCGCGTCGGGTGCGCCCGCCCCGCTCGCGCGCCGGGGCGCGACGAAGGCCCAGTGCGGCGCGTACGTCGCTCCGGCGGCGATCCAATCGAGCAGGACCGCCTGCTCCTTCTCGCTCAGCGGATGCTGCAGCGAGGGCGGCGGCATCACCTCGTCGGGATCGCGCGAGCGGATGCGCCGCGCGAGCTCGCTCCGCTCGACGCTCCCCGGCACGATCGCGCGCGCGCCGTCCTTCAGCGCCGCGCGCGAGCCGTCCTGCGTGTCCAGGCGCAGCTCGCGCTTGCGCGCCGCCGCGTCCGGCCCGTGGCAGCGAAAGCAGCGGTCGGCCAGGATCGGCCGCACGTCGCGGTTGAAGTCCCGGGCGCGCGGCGCCTCGCCCTGCGGGGCGGCGCAGACGGCAGCGAGGAGCAGGGTGGTGCCGAGGAGCATCTCCTCGCGAGTATAGGGGCGCCGTGCCGCTTCGGCGCGGCCCCGGCCTCAGACGCCCGAGCCGAACGAGGCGCTGTCGCTGCGACGCGTGGCGCCCGGTCCGTGGCCGCCCGACTTCTTCGGGTGCTGCTGCGCGCCGTGCGGCGCGGGGCCGCGGTGCGGCGCGTGGCCGCGCGGGCCCTGGCCGCGCGAGCCGTGGCCGCGCGACTCGGATCCGTGCGCTGCGGGACCGCGGTGCGCGGGAGCGCGCGAGCCGCCTGCGTGCGCAGCTGCGCCGCGGGGACCGTGTGCCGCGGCGCCGCGGTGCGACGGTCCGCGCTGCGCGCCTCCGCGGTGTTCACCGCCGCGCTGCGCGGGTCCGCGCGGCGCCGGAGCGCGCTCCTCGTGCCCGTGCGCCGCGTGCGTGCGTGCCCCCGGCGCGCTGCGCGCGGGTCCGCGCGGGGCGTAGGGCCCGTGGTCGCGCAGCCCGAGGCGGCGCGGGTCGTTCTCGCGGCTGGCGCGGTCGCGCGCGCTGTGGTCGCGCGGGCCGTGCGGGCGCGGCGCGCGTTCGCGCGGGGCGCGCTCGCTGGAGGCGAACTCGCCCGAGGCCTTCTCGCGTTCGGTCGGCGCGCGCGGCGCGACGGCAGCCGAGCCCTGGGCCGCGCGCGGCAGCGCGTGCTCGCCGCCGGCGATCGGAACCGGGCGCTTGATCAGCTTCTCGATGTCGCGCAGGAACTCGCGTTCCTCGCGGTCGCAGAGCGAGATCGCGATGCCGCTGGCGCCCGCGCGCCCCGTGCGACCGATGCGGTGCACGTAGGTCTCGGGCACGTTGGGCAGGTCGAAGTTGACCACGTGCGTGATCCCGTCGACGTCGATGCCGCGCGCCGCGATGTCGGTCGCGACGAGCACGTGCAGGCGTCCGGCGCGGAAGCCCTCGAGCGTGCGCTCGCGGTTGTTCTGCGCCTTGTTGCCGTGGATCGCGGCGGCGGTGATGCCGCCCTGCACGAGGCGCCGCGCGACCTTGTCCGCGCCGTGCTTGGTGCGCGTGAAGACCAGCGCGCGCTCGACCTCGGGCGCGGCGAGCAGCTGCGCGAGCAGCGTCGGCTTGCTGGCGCGGTCGACGAAGTGGACGCTCTGGCGGATCTCCTCGACCGTGCTCGAGGGCGGCGTGACGAAGACCTTGACCGGATCGTGCAGCATGCCGTCGGCGAGCTTCTGGATCGGCGGCGGCATCGTCGCCGAGAAGAACAGCGTCTGGCGCTTCTTCGGCAGCGTGGCGAGGATGCGCTTGACGTCGGGGATGAAGCCCAGGTCGAGCATGTGGTCGGCCTCGTCGAGCACGAGGATCTCGACCGCGCCCAGGTGCGCGTGGCGCTGGCCCATCAGGTCGACCAGGCGGCCGGGCGTCGCGACCAGGATGTCGACACCGCGGTGCAGCGCGGCGACCTGCGGGCGCTGGTTGACGCCGCCGAAGATCACGGCGACCGAGAGCTTCAGCCCGCGGCCGTAGGTGTTGAAGCTCTCGGCGACCTGCGCCGCGAGCTCGCGCGTCGGGGCGAGGATCAGCGCGCGCACCGTGTTGGGCGCGGCGCGCCGTCCGCCTTCGGAGAGCAGCTGCAGCATCGGCAGCGCGAAGGCGGCGGTCTTGCCCGTGCCGGTCTTGGCGCAACCGAGCAGGTCGCGTCCTTCGAGCAGGTGCGGGATGGCCTGGGACTGGATCGGGGTCGGAGTGGTGTAGCCCGAATCGCGGACGGCTCGCTGGAGCGGTTCGATCAGGCGCAGGGTGGAGAATGTGTTCGTCAAGGAAAGGGTCACGCAGCCGGGCTGCGCGATTCTCGGGCGCACATGGGGCGCCAGCGAGACCGGTCACGTCCTGCGGGAGAATCTCACCGCGAATCCGGTCGTCGAGTAGCAAACGCGACGCGCCCGGGAAGGCCCCGGGCGCGCGAGAACGTGGCGAAAGCCTAGCACGAGCGTGCGCGCTTGGCGAGCTTCGGTTCGCGGGGGCCTCCCGCAGCCCTGCCGCGGCGAGCTTTCGCCCCCCCGCAGCGCTACGATCGCGCGCCTCCTCGCGCGGATGATCCACGACCTCGCACAGACGCGGCCCAGCTCGCTCCCC
This sequence comes from Planctomycetota bacterium, assembly GCA_044229935.1. Taxonomy (GTDB): domain Bacteria; phylum Planctomycetota; class UBA1135; order UBA1135; genus JADJLZ01. The sequence goes on from JBGASC010000003.1 coordinate 140,341, forward strand.
GGCTACGACGTGTGCGTGATCGGCTCGGGACCGGCGGGCCTGACGGTCGCGGCGGAGCTCGCGCGCGCGGGCCTTGCGCTGTGCGTGCTCGAGAGCGGTCGCGCCGAGCCGACGCCCTTCGCCGACCGGCTGCGGCGGGTCGAGTGCGAGGGCATCCGCATCAAACCCTGGTCGCGCGAGCGCGTGCTCGGCGGCGCCTCGACCACCTGGGCCGGGCTCTCCAGCCCGCTCGAGCCGATCGAGCTCGCGCCGCGGCCCGAGCTGGGCCTGGCGGGCTGGCCGCTGACGCGCGATGAGCTCGACCCGTTCTACGCCGCCGCGGCCGAGCGCTACCGCTTCCCCGCCGCGAGCGCCTTCGGCGTCGAGGGTTTCGGGCGCCTGCGCGCGAAGGGCGAGCGCCAGCCGCAGTGGAGCGCGCTCGCGGAGAAGGTCTTCCTCGCCGCCGCGCCGCCGCAGGACTTCGGCGCGGAGCAGCGCGCGATCTTCGAGCAGCCCAAGGTCGACCTGTACCTCGATGCGAGCGTCGTGCGCCTGGAGGCGCAGCAGGGGCGCGTGCAGCGCGCGGCGCTGCGCACCAGCGGCGGCAGCGAGCACGCGCTCGAGGCGCGCGCCTTCGTGCTGGCGACCGGCGGCATCGAGAACGCGCGCCTGCTGCTCGTCTCGGGCCTGGGCAACGAGCGCGACCAGGTCGGCCGCTGCCTGATGAACCACCCGAAGAACTACCACGGCGTGCTGCACCTCGCCGCTCCCGTGCAGAAGCTCGACTACTTCTTCGGCTGCCTCTACCAGGGCTTCGCGGGCTACGCCGGGCTGCGCCTGTGCGACGCGGAGCAGCGTGCGGCGCGCGTGCTCGACAGCTACGTGCGCTTCGAGCCGCTCTTCCCCTGGTCCGACAGCACCGGCGTCGAGTCGCTGGTCGCGCTGGCGAAGAAGAGCCGCTTCGTGCTGCGCCGCGTGGAGAAGCAGTCCGAGCGCGAGGTGGTCTCGCTGCGCGACTACTCCGAGACCGGCGACGATTCGGAACTGCAGAACGAGCGCACGAGCGCCGCGGGCTGGATCGGCCTGTCCTGGAACGTGCTGCGCGACGCGCCGCGCGTCTCGCGCTACGCCTGGAACCGCGTCGTCGCGCGCTCGCGGCCCAGGGTGCGCGCGGTGCGCCTGCGCAACTTCCTCGAGATGGAGCCGCGCGCGGAGAACCGCGTCACGCTCTCGGGCGAGCGCGACGCCTTCGGCCAGCCCGTGCCGCGCGTGGTGCACCGCTGCAGCGAGCTCGACCGGCGCTCGCTCGTCGTGCTGCACGAGAGGCTCGCGCGCGAGTTCGAGCGCACGGGGCTGGGCCGCCTGGAGAGCGCGCTCGCCTCGGCCGATCCCTGGCCGATCGACCAGGACGCCTCGCACCACATGGGCACGACGCGCATGGGCCTCGATCCGGCGAGCTCCGTCGTCGACCGCGACGCGCGCGTGCACGAGCTCGGCAACCTGTACCTCGCCGGCGCGTCGGTCTTCCCCACCAGCGGCTGTGCCAACCCGACCTTCACGATCGTCGCGCTGTCGATCCGCCTGGCCGAGCACCTGCGCCGCGAGCTCGGCGCGGAGCGCGCGCGATGAGCACGAAGCGCGTGCTGATCGTCGGCTCGGGCAAGCGCGTGCTCGAGACCGCGCTGCCGGCCTTCCTCGCGCCGAGCTCGGGCTGGGAGATCGCCGGCGTCCGCGCGCGCACGGAGAAGGAGATCGCGGCGGGCGGCGCGCGCTTCGCCGTCGCGCCCTTCGCCGCGCTGCGCACGGCGGACCTCGCGGGCGTCGACCTCGTCTACCTCGCCGTCGGCAAGGCCGCGGTGCCCGAGGTGCTCGCGCACCTGGCGACGCTCGAGCCGCGGCGCTTCGCGCTGCTGCTCGACACGCCGGTGCTGGTCTTCAAGCACTTCCGCCACGTCGCGCGGCTGCAGCGCTTCGCCGCCGCGTGGGTGGCCGAGGACTGCACGCGCCTGCCCTGGCTCGACGCCGTGCGCGCGGCGCGCGAGGAGCTCGGCGAGCTGCGCGGCGTGCGCTTCGAGCACTCGGCCTACGCCTACCACGCGGTCGCGACGACCAAGGCGCTCTTCGGCGCGCGCGTGACGAGCGCGCGGGGCACCAGCGGCCGCCGCGAGTTCGCGCTCGCCGGCGGTGCCCGCGCCGTGGTGGTCGAGCCGCGCGACTACGCCACCGGCCACGTCGTGATCGAGGGCTCGCGCGCGCGGCTCAGCGACGCGCCCGAGCGCGAGAGCGGCGCGCTGGCGCTCGTGCCGCTCCTCGAGAGCGACCACTGCGTCGGCTTCCGCGCCGGTTCCGCGTCGGTGCGCCTGGACACGGACGAGTGCGCGCTCCTGCGCGGCGATCCGCCGCAGGCGCGCGTCACCGCGCGCATGGCGGCGCTCAAGCGCGTCGGATTCCTGCGCCTGGCGCGCACGCTCGCGCGCGGCGAGCCGGGCTATCCGGCCGAGGAGGGCCTCGACGACATGCTGATCGACTACGCACTCGGGAAGATCGGGCGCTGGCGCGCGACGCCGCTCTCCAGCGTGCGCAGCGCGCCGGCGCGCTTCCTCTTCGCCAGCCTGAGCCGTCTCGCCGGACGCTGAGACGCTCGCGCGCGCCGCGTCGCGACGCTATCAATGGTCGCATGCGCACGCTCCCCCTGGCCCTGGTTCCCCTGCTCCCGCTCGTCCTCGCCGCCCCCGCCCGCGCGCAAGCCAAGGAGACGCACACGCTCGCCGCGCTCGATCTCTCCGCGGTGCAGCAGGACTGGGGCAACGCGCACGCCAACGCCAGCGTCGACGGTCACGCGCTCAAGATCGGCGGCCGCGGCTTCGACGGCGGCATCGGCACGCACGCCAACAGCACGCTCTGCCTGGACCTCAGGGGCGCGGCGACGCGGCTGCACGCCTTCGTCGGCGCGGACGACGAGACGCTGCCGGCCAAGGGCTCGGTCGAGTTCCGCGTGATCGGCGACGGCAAGGAGCTCTGGAAGAGCGGCGTGATGCACACGGGCGACGCGGCGAAGGAGCTCGACGTGCCGCTCGCGGGCGTGAAGACGCTGCTGCTCGTCGTCGGCGACGCGGACGACAACATCAACTACGACCACGCCGACTGGGCGCAGGCGACGATCGAGTCGAGCGGCCCCGCGCCCGTCGCGCTGGTCGCGCCGCGCGAGGAGGCCGTCGTGCTCACTCCGCCGCCGCCGCCCGAGCCGCGCATCTGCGGGCCGAAGGTCGCCGGCGTGCGGCCCGGACATCCGCTCTTCTTCGCCATCCCGGCCACGGGCGAGCGGCCGATGAGCTACTCGGCCGACGATCTGCCCGCGGGGCTCGCGCTCGATCCCGCCAGCGGCCGCATCACCGGCACGCTCGCCGCGCCGGGCACGCACGTGGTCAAGCTGCACGCGAAGAACGCGCGCGGTTCCGACGAGCGCGTGCTGCGCATCGTCTGCGGCGACCAGGTCGCGCTGACGCCGCCCCTGGGCTGGAACAGCTGGAACTGCTTCGCCAACGCCGTCGACGACGCCAAGGTGCGCTCGGCCGCGAAGGCGATGGTCGCGAGCGGCCTCGTGCAGCACGGCTGGTCCTACATCAACATCGACGACTGCTGGGAGGGCACGCGCGACAAGGACGGGAGCATCCGCACCAACGAGAAGTTCCCCGACATGAAGGCGCTCGGCGACTACGTGCACGCGCAGGGTCTGCGCTTCGGCATCTACTCCTCGCCGGGGCCGAAGACCTGCGCCGGCTACGAGGCCAGCTGGCAGCACGAGGAGCAGGACGCGAAGAGCTGGGCGGGCTGGGGCGTCGACTACATCAAGTACGACTGGTGCTCGTACGACTCGATCGCCAAGGACAAGAGCCTGCCCGAGCTGAAGAAGCCCTACGCCGTGATGCGCGCCGCGCTCGACAAGGCGCCGCACGACATCGTATTCAGCCTGTGCCAGTACGGGATGGGCGACGTGTGGACCTGGGGCGCCGAGGTCGGCGGCAACTGCTGGCGCACGACCGGCGACATCACGGACACCTGGAGCAGCATGGCCGGCATCGGCTTCAGCCAGAACGGGCACGAGGCCTTCGCCGGCCCGGGCCACTGGAACGATCCCGACATGCTCGTCGTGGGCAAGGTCGGCTGGGGCAACCTGCACGACACCAAGCTGACGCCCAACGAGCAGTACACGCACATCTCGCTGTGGTGCCTGCTCGCCGCGCCGCTCCTGATCGGCTGCGACATGGCGCAGCTCGACGCGTTCACGCTCAACCTGCTCACCAACGACGAGGTGCTCGAGGTCGACCAGGATCCGCTCGGCAAGCAGGCCGCGCGCATCGCCAAGGACGGCGAGAGCGAGGTCTGGGCCAAGCAGATGGAGGACGGCTCCTTCGCCGTCGGCCTGTTCAACCGCGCGCAGGAAGCGCGTCGCGTCAGCGCGAGCTGGAAGGACCTCGGCCTCGCCGGCCCGCAGCGCGTGCGCGACCTGTGGCGCCAGAAGGACCTCGGCAGCTTCGACGGCTCGTTCGCGACCGAGGTCGCGCGCCACGGCGTCGTGCTCGTGCGCGTCTTCCCGGCCAAGGCGCGCTGAGCCGGCTCACTCCTCGCGCAGGGCCTCGATCGGATCGAGACCGGCCGCCTTGCGCGCCGGCGCCCAGCCCGAGACGAGGCCGACGAGCACGCTGACGCCGAGCGCGAGCGCGACGAAGAGTGGCTGCACGGCGAGCGGGAGCGCGGGCAGGAGCTGCGAGAGGAGCAGGAGCCCCAGTGCGCCCAGCGCGAGCCCCGCGACGCCGCCCAGGCCCGAGAGCAGCGCGGCTTCGACCAGGAACAGGTTCTGCACCTCGCGCCGCGTCGCGCCCAGCGCGCGCACCAGGCCGATCTCGTGCGTTCGCTCGGCGACCGCGATCCAGAGGATGGTCAGGATCCCCAGCGCGCCGACCAGCAGCGAGACGCCGCCGATCGACGCGACCGCGATCGTGATCGCGCGCAGCACGCTGTCGAACACGCCCAGCATCGCCGCCTGCGTCATCGCGGTCGCGTCCAGACGCCCGTGGCGCTCCTCGATCACGCGCTCGATGCGCTCGACGACGGCCTCGCCGCGCTCGCCGGGCGCGAACTCGAAGTCGATCTCGGCGAGCTCGTCCTGGTCGAAGAGCTGCATGCCCGTGGCGAGGTCGACGTAGGCGCTGTCGTCGATGTCGAAGGTCAGGAGCTCGCCCTTGCGCTGCATCACGCCGGCGACGCGCAGGCGCACGTCGCCGACGCGCACGAAGCGGCCGAGCGGATCCTGCTCGGCGAAGAGCTCGCGCGCCAGCTTCGGCCCGAGCACGACGTTGCCGCCCGCACGGTGCGGATCCTCCGAGAGATCGAAGCTCCCGCGCTGCACGCCGAACTTCCACAGTGCCGGCGCCTCGCGCGTCACGCCCATCACGTACACGTCGCGCGAGAGCCCGCCGGCGCTGACCGCGGCTTGTCCGAAGACCACGGGCATCGTGCGCAGCACGCCGCGCACGCGGCGCAGCGCCTGCGCATCCTCGATCGTGAGCTTGCGCGTCGTGCCGCCGAGCACGCCGGGGATGCCGACCGTCTCGGTGCGGCCGGGCGTGACCTGCCCGAGGTTGGTGCCGAACATCGTGAACTGGCCGACGACGTAGGCGCGCGCGCCCTCGCCGATCGAGGTCAACAGCACCACCGCCGCGATCCCGACCGCGATACCGGCCAGCGAGAGCACGCTGCGCAGGCGGTTCTCGCGCGCAGCGCGGTGGTGCAGTAGCGCAACTGGTCGGAGGGCGCGCATCGTTCACCTGCCCGCGAGGGCGCGCACCGGATCCAGGCGCACCGCACGGCGTGCCGGCAGCGCGCCGAAGACCAGCCCGACCGCGATCGCGGTGCCCAGCGCCGCCGCGATGGCCCAGGCCGGTGCGCGCGCGGGGAAGTTCGGCAGCACCAGCCCGATGCCGCGCGCGGCGAGCTCGCCCGCCGCGAGGCCGAGCACGCCGCCGGCGAGCGAGAGCAGCGCCGCCTCGCACAGGAAGAGCGCCAGCACCTGCGCGCGTGTCGCGCCGATCGCCTTCCACAGGCCGATCTCGGCGCGGCGCTCGGCGACCGTGACCAGCATCACGTTCATGATCCCCAGGCCCGCGACGCCGAGCGAGACCGCGGCGATGCCGGCGAGCGCGAGCGTCAACACGTCGAGGATGCCCGCCAGCGAGCCGAGGATCGCGTCGGGCGTGATGATCGTGACGTCGGTTCGCCCGTGGCGCTCGGCCAGCAGCGCCTCGATGCGCGTGCGCACCTGCGGCGCGTCGAGCGCCGAGCGCAACCCGATCACCAGGCGGAAGAGCGAGCGCCGGTCGAACATGCGCATCGCGGTCGTCACCGGCACGAAGGCGGCCTCGTCGAGGTTCGCGCCGAAGTGCATCCCGCGCGGGCGCAGGACGCCGATCACGCGCAGGCGCCACTCGCCGATGCGCACCTCGCTGCCGGGCGCGCTCTCGCCGGGGAAGAGCTCGCTCGCGAGCTTCGCGCCCAGGCACACGACCGCCGTGCCGCGCTCCCACTCGCCCTCGGGCAGGAACGATCCGGCCGCGACCTCGAGGCCGCGCAGCGGTGCCATCTCCGCCGTCGAGCCGAGCACGAGCGCGTCGCGGCTGCGCGCGCCGTGAGAGACGGCCTCGGTGCCCGCGACCATCGGCGCGAGCGCGCTCGCCTCGGGCAGCGCGCGCCGCAGCGCCTGGGCATCCGCCAGCGTCAGGTCGCTGGTCGTGTTGCCGAGGCCCGGCATGCCGCCCATCGTCTGCACCTTGCCCGGGACGACCACGAGCAGGTTGCTGCCGAGGCCCTGGAACTGCGACGAGACGTAGCCGAGCGCGCCCTCGCCGAGCGCGGTCAGCAGCACGACCGCCGCAACGCCGATCGCGACCCCGAGCAGCGTCAGCCCGCTGCGGCGCGGCTGCGTGCGCAGCGCGTTCCAGCTCAGCGCGAGCACGTCGTGCGCCTTCATCGCGCGCCTCCGACGCGGCTCGCTGCCGCGCTCATCGCGCACCTGCCTTCGCGCGCAGCGCGTCGGCCAGCGTGACCAGCTCGCGGCCCGCGAGGCGGTTCACGATGCGCCCGTCCTCGAGGATGATCACGCGTCCCGCGCGCCGCGCGACCTCCGGGTCGTGCGTGACGACGATCAGCGTCATGCCCTGCGCGTTCAGGCGCTCGAGCAGCTCGAGCACGACGCGCCCCGCGGCGCGGTCGAGGTTGCCGGTCGGCTCGTCGGCGAGCAGCACCGAGGGCCGCAACACCGCCGCGCGCGCGATCGCCACGCGCTGGCGCTCGCCGCCCGAGAGCTCCGCCGGACGGTGGCGCGCGCGCGCCTCGAGGCCGACCTCGGCCAGCGCGGCCTGCGCGCGCGCGCGGCGCTCCTCGCGCCCGACGCCCGCGAAGACCAGCGGCATCTCGACGTTCTCGAGCGCGTTCAGGCGCGCCACGAGGTGGTAGGCCTGGAACACGTGGCCGATGCGGTCACGGCGCAATCGCGAGAGCTCCGCGTCGTCGAGCGACGCGACCTCGCGCCCGTCGAGCGTGTACGAGCCGCGCGTGGGCCGGTCGAGCAGCCCGATCAGGTTGAGCAGCGTCGACTTGCCCGAGCCCGAGGGCCCCATGATCGCTACGTGCTCGCCGTCGGCGATGGTCTCGTCGACTCCGGCGAGCGCGTTCACGACCGTCGCGCCGAGCGTGTAGCTGCGCCACAGGTCGCGGAGCTCGATCACGGCGATGCTCCGGAGCCCTCGTCGCGCGCGCGCGCGCCCGGCGCGACCTTCTCGCGCTCGAGCGAGGTCACCACGCGCTCGCCCGCGGCGAGGCCGTGCTCGATCTCGGTCCAGTCCCAGTTGCGCACGCCGGTGCGCACGCGCCGCTCGGTGAGCGCGCCATCCTCGAGCACGAGCACGCGCCCGCCTTCGAGCAGCGCCGCGCTCGGCACGCGCAGCACGTCCTCGCGCACGCCGAGCACGATCTCGACATCGGCCGAGAGGCCCGGCAGGAGCGTGCTGGCGAAGGCCGCGTCGTCGAGCTCGACCTCGACCTCCTGCGTGCGGTTCTGCTGCTGGACGTCGTTGACGTACGGCGCGAGCAGCACGACGTGCGCCGGGAAGCTCCGGCCCGCGAAGGCGTCGAGCGTCACGCGCACCGCGAGCCCCGACGAGAGCCGACCCGTGTCGACCTCGTCCATCGGCGCGCTGATGTAGATCGAGGAGGGATCGATCACGTCGATCACGTCCGGCGCGACGACCAGCGGCACCGAGGGCGTGGCCCATTCGCCCAGCTCGATCGGCACCTCGGCCACGATCGCGTCGAAGGGCGCGCGCAGCACGGTCTTCTCGAGCTCCGCACGCGCCGCGTCCAGGGCCGCGTTCGCGCGCCGCACCTCGGCCTCGAGCACCGCGCAGTCGGCCAGCGCGAGCTCGCGCGCGCTCGCCAGCGCGTCGAGCACGTCGGCCGAGACGACCTTCTGCGCCTCGAGCTCCCGGTTGCGCTCGTACTCGCGCCGCGCGCGCTCGGCCGCGAGGCAGGCCTTGCCGTTCTGCGCCTTGGCGACGTCCAGCGCGCGCTCGGCCAGCGCCACCTGCGATCGCTGCGTCGCGTCGTCCAGGCGCAGGATCGCATCGCCGCGCGCGATGCGCTGCCCGCGCTGGATCGCGAGCTCGCAGACGATGCCGCTCGCCGCCGGCGAGAGCTTCGCGCGCCGCCGCGCCTGGACCGTGCCGGCCTTGGAGTTGGTGACGCTCTCCTCGACGCGCCCGCGCTCGACGGCGGCGGTCCGCACCGCGACCGGCTGCGGCGCGAGCCAGGTGCGCTTGGAGACGAACCACCCCAGCGCGATCACGCCGACGACGATCGAGAGCTTGAGCGGGGTGCGCATGCGGCAGCGCCGAGCCTACGCCGCTTGCGGAAGTGCTCGCATCGTCCACTGTGGGCAGCCGCGCTGGCGCATCCACCGCAGGAGCCGCGCTGGTCTGCGTGGACACGGACCGGATAGGCTGGCACGCATGGCCACCAAAAGAAAAGCCCGCCGCAAGAAGGCCGCGCCCTCCTCGCGCGGGCTTTCGCCCGCGCAGGTCAACTCGGACCACCCGCCCGCCGCGATCGAAGCCCTCGCGAAGCTCGTCGAGTCCGACGGCGCCTCCGTGATCGGCACCTACCGCGAGCCTCTCGGCGGCGCGTGGCAGCTCTTCGTCGCGCTCCCGATCGACAAGGTCGCACCCACGCCCTTCCAGCGCGATCTCTCCGAGGCGCACTTGAAGCGCCTCGTGCAGCGCATCGACGAGGTCGGCCGCTTCCTCGACCCGATCATCGCCGTGCGCCGCGACGACGGCACCTACTGGACGCCCAACGGCAACCACCGCCTGCACGCGCTGAAGGAGCTCGGCGGCAGGAGCATCGTCGCGCTGCTCGTGCCCGAGCACGAGCTCGCCTACCGCATCCTCGCGCTCAACACCGAGAAGGCGCACAACCTGCGCGAGAAGGCGCTCGAGGTGATCCGCATGGCGCGCGATCTCGCTGCCGCCGACGCCGGCAGCGAGAAGGACCACGCGCTCGTCTTCGAGGAGCCCGCGCTGCTCACGCTCGGATTGTGCTACGAGCAGAACGGCCGCTTCGCGGGTTCCGTCTACCGCCCGATCCTCGTGCGCACCGACCAGTTCCTCTCCGCGAAGCTCGCCAAGGCGATCAGCGAGCGCGAGGGACGCGCGAAGAAGCTGCTCGAGCTCGACGAGGCCGTCAACGCGGCGGTGAAGAAGCTCAAGGAGCGCGGCTTCGACAGCCCCTACCTCAAGTCCTTCGTCGTCGCGCGCATCAACTTCCTGCGCTTCGCCAAAGGCGAGATCGACTTCGACGCCGCGATCGAGCGCATGCTCGCCTCCGCGAAGAAGTTCGACCCCGCCAAGGTCAAGACCGACGACGTCGCGCGCTCCGGCGGCGTGGTCGAAGAATGAATACGGTGCCAGTCCACTTCTTCCAACGATCTCGCACGCGGTGATACTGGGAAGAAGAGGACTGGCACCGTATTCCTCGCGCGGATGCGCTCTGCTCCCCTCGGCCTGGCCCTCGTGGCGGCTCTGACCGCCTGCAGCATCCAGTTCGAGACCAGCCACCGCTCGGGGACCGTCCGCGACGACTACGTGGGCGAGCCGCTCAGCGATGCGGTGAAGAAGTACGAGCATGCGCTGTCGGTAAGCAACACCGCCGTCGACAAGCTGATCGCGGGCGACGCGCACTCGCTCTACGCAGACCTGTGCGGCGAGGAGTGCCGGAAGCTCGCGCAGGAGGCCGACCTCGTGAACCTCTGCACGAAGATCACGAAGGACTTCGGCGCGCCGAAGACCTACAAGCCCGACCAGTGGGGTTTCGCGACCAAGAGCGAGGAGGGCAGGAGCATCCTCTGCTCGAACAAGCTCGTCGAGTGCGAGAAGGGCATGGCGCGGATCATCTTCCTGTTCGCGGACGACGGAAGGTACGAGACGCTCTTGGGCTTCCAGGTCCGCGAACACACCAGCGTCGCCAACCCTGGGCAGTTTTGAATACGGTGCCAGTCCATTTCTTCCAACGATCACGCGCGGTGAAACTGGGAAGAAGAGGACTGGCACGGTACATCACGATCTCCGTGCGGCGAGCTCTGCTTCCAGCGATCGGATGCGTTCCTGCAGCGACTCGACCAGCGGAACGACCTCGCTTGCGAGCAGGCGCGGATGGATGTGCTGCGGGCAGTTCGCGTCCCAGGCCTCGATCGTGATCACGATCGCGCGCTCGGGCCGCGCGTCGTAGCCCGGGTCGGAGAGGCGCGCGAGGAGTTCCGGGTCGTCGCTCACGACGCGCGCGGTGCCCCAGACCTTCACGCGCTGGCGGTTGGCGTAGTCCATCAGGAACACGAACACGCGCGGGTTCTCGCTCAGGTTGCCGGTGCTGATGAACTGGCGGTTGCCGCCGAAGTCGGCGAAGGCGAGCGTGCGCGGGTCGAGGACTTTCAGGAAGCCCTGCGGCCCGCCGCGGTACTGGATGTAGGGCTGCCCGCCCGCGTTCGCGGTGCCGAGGTAGAACATGTCGAGCCCGGCGAGGAAGCCCGCGAGCCCGGGAGTGACCTCGGTGCTCCAGCCGCTGGTCGTCTCCATGCGCGCGTACGAGGAGCGCGAGCCTGCGGCGCTCTGGAGCGCTTTCACGGCGGGCGTGAAGGCGATCTCGCTCGGAACGGGTTTCGGCATGGGAGCGGTGCCCCTCTCGCGTTCAGCGCAGGTCCGGGATGTCGGGCCCGTCCGCCGGCCGAGGTCCCGGCGCGGACCAGGTGAAGCGCCGCTCGTCCGCGCGGATGTCGACGTCGTTGATGCTCGCCTCGCGGCGCGCCATGCGGCCGTCGGCGGCGAACTCCCACAGCTCGTTGCCGTAGGAGCGGTGCCACTGCCCGGCCGCGTCGTGCCACTCGTACTGGAAGCGCACGGCGATCCGGTCGGGACCGAAGGTCCAGAGCGACTTCACCAGGCGGTAGTCGAGCTCGCGCACCCACTTGCCGCGCAGGAAGGCGCGGATCTCCTCGCGACCGTCGAGGAACTGGCTGCGGTTGCGCCAGATGCAGTCCTCGGTGTACGCGAGCACGACGCGGTCGGCATCGCGCGAGTTCCAGGCGTCCTCGGCGGCGCGCACCTTCGCGCGTGCGGTCTCGAGCGTGAAGGGCGGAGTCAACTTGGCGATGGTCATGACGTGTCCGGAGATCCTCGGGTCGTGGATGAACGGAAGACGCGCGGCCAGGGCATTCGCCCGGGCCGCGCGCCGACAGGCTCAGATTCCCTGCTGCTTGACGAGGCCGGGCCAGTTCGCGAGCGCCTTGGCGACGTTGCCGGCGAAATCGGCGTTGAAGCCCTTCAGGATCTCGGGGTTGAGGTTGAGGTAGAGCTTGCCCTCGCGCACCTGCCAGGTGCGGATGTCGACGGGCAGGACCTTGCCGATGGCGACGCCGAAGGCGCAGAAGCCGCCGAACTGCGGCACGTAGCTCTCGGGCCTGGCGACGAAGAGCCGCTTGTGCTCCTCGCTGGCGAAGAAGTAGGTCGCGCCCTGGTGCTCGGCCGAGAGGAAGGGCGAGCCGCTGACCGGCTGCGCGTCGGTGAAGAACGCGACCGGGTCGTAGCCGCCGAGCGCGACCTTGCTCGCGCCCGAGACGTTCACGAGCTCCGCGGGCTTGCCGCTCGCGGGCTTCGCCGCCGCGGATTGCTGCTTCACGAGGCCGGGCCAGTTGGCGTTGGCCTTGGCGAGGATCGCCGTGATGTCCGCGTCGAACTGCTTGCGGATCTGCGGGTTCAGGTTGAGGTAGAGCTTGCCGTCGCGCACCAGCCAGGTGCTGATGTCGACGGGCAGCAGCTTGTCGAGCGAGGCCCCGAAGGCGCAGTAGCCGCCGAATTGCGGCACGTAGCCTTCGGGTTTGGCGACGAAGAGCTGCTTGTGTTCTTCGCTGGCGAAGAAGTAGGTCGCGCCCTGGTGCTCGGCCGAGATGAAGGGCGAGCCGTTGACCGGCTTCGCGTCGGTGAAGAACGCGACCGGGTCGTAGCCGCTGAGCGCGACCTTGCTCGCGCCCGAGACGTTGACGAGGTCGCCGGCGAAGGAGCTGAGGGAGAGCAGCGCGAGCGCTGCGATGGAGCGAAGAAGGGTGTTCATGTTCATTTCAGGGTGTTCGGAGTTCTCGGAAGGTTGCGGGACACGGGAAACGTTCAGAGCGCGGGTGCGAGAGGGAAATCGATCTCGGTCCCCGCCACGTGGTTGAAGTAGTTGGTGAAGAGATTGAGCGCGACGTTCGCGACGACCTCGGCGATGGCGTCGTCCCCGAAGCCCGCCGCGCGCACGCGCGCGAGATCGGAGGCGTCGACGCGCCCGCGCTTCTCGACCACGACCTTGGCGAAGGCGAGGAGCGCAGCGGTGCTCGCATCGGCGGCGTGGGCCTTGCGCGCGGCGAGGATCTGGTCCGGCGCGAGGCCGAGGAGCTTTCCGATGGTCGAGTGCGCGGCGAGGCAATAGCCGCACTCGTTCGCCTGTGCGACCGCGAGCGCGATCTGCTCGCGCACCTTCGCGGGCAGCGCGCCCTTCGAGAGCGCGCCGTTCATCTGCAGGTAGGCGTCGAGGACCGCGGGAGCGCGGACCATCGCGCGGGTCATGTTCGGGACGAGGCCGAGCTTGCCGCGGACTGCCGTGAGCAGCTCCTTGGCTTGGCCGGCGGCGGTTTCGGGGGCGACGAGGGTGAACCTGGACATCGGGAGGCTCCGAGAGGTGCTGGTGGTGGAAGGGCGCGCTCGAGTGGCGCCGACGGAGCCCGTAGAGCACCGCCCATGCCAGCGCGGTGTCGGTGGCACAAATCCTTGCGGCGAAGATTGTTGTGTACCGCAATGGCTCCGATGTCGTGCAACGAGTAGTCGTTGCCAAACGATTTCTCGCTGCACGCCAACGAACTCTCGTGCACACTCGCGCCATGGCGAGCGCTCCCCCGCTGTTCAAGGACCCCAAGCAGATCCTGCTCGCGCTGGCAGAGACGCGCACACTCCCCGAACTGCTCGCGCTGATCGTCGAGCGGCTCGCCGCCTCGCCGCGCATCGCGCTGGCGCGCGTGTGGCTCGTCCGGCCGGGGGACCTGTGCGAGCGCTGCCGCTTCCGGATCGAGTGCCCGGACCGGACGAACTGCCTGCACCTGGTCGCGAGCGCCGGCAACCCGCGCGCGCGGCCGGCACCCGACTGGAGCGGCATCGACGGCGAGTTCCGCCGCTTCCCCATCGGGGTGCGCAAGGTGGGCCTGATCGCCTCCAAGGGCCAGGCGATCGAGGTCCGCGACGAGCTCGCCTCCTCGAACTGGATCGTCGACGCCGAGTGGGCCCGGCGCGAGGGGCTCGACGGGTTCGCGGGCGAGCCGCTCGTGCACCGCGGCGAAGTGCTCGGCGTGCTGGCCGTCTTCTGCCGCGGCGTGATCGAGGAGGGCTGCCTCGACTGGCTGCGCATGGTCGCGAACCACGCCGCGGCCGCGATCGCCAACGCGCGCGCCTTCGAGGAGATCGAGGCGCTGCGCGCGCGGCTGGAATGGGAGAACGACTACCTCAAGCAGGAGGCGCGCGAGGCGCAGTCGCTGGGCGAGATCGTAGGCGCGAGCCCCGCTCTCGAGGCCGTGGGGCGCAAGATCAGCCTCGTCGCGCCCACGAACTCGGCCGTGCTCATCCTGGGCGAGAGCGGCACGGGCAAGGAGCTCGTCGCGCGCGAGATCCACCACCAGAGCCCGCGCGCCGGCAAGCCGATGATCAAGGTCAACTGCGCGGCGATCCCGCGCGAGCTCTTCGAGAGCGAGTTCTTCGGGCACGCGAAGGGCGCCTTCACCGGCGCGCTGCGCGACCGCGCCGGGCGCTTCGAGCTGGCGCATGGCGGCACGCTGCTGCTCGATGAGGTGGGCGAGATCCCGCTCGAGTTGCAGGCGAAGCTCCTGCGCGTGCTGCAGGAGGGCGAGTTCGAGCGCGTCGGCGAGGAACGCACGCGCAAGGTCGACGTGCGCGTGATCGCGGCAACGCACCGCGACCTGCGGCGCGAGGCCGATGCGGGCCGCTTCCGATCGGACCTGTACTACCGCCTGAGCGTCTTCCCGATCGAGGTGCCGCCTCTGCGCGAGCGCGTGGAGGACGTGCCGCTGCTCGCCGAGGTGTTCCTGGCGGCGTCATCCCGTCGCCTCGGGCGCAAGCCGCCGAAGCTGACGCGCGCCGTGGTGCAGCGTCTCCAGCGCTATGCGTGGCCGGGCAACGTTCGCGAGCTGCAGCACGTCATCGAGCGCGCGGTGCTGACCTCCTCCGGGGCCGCGCTCGAAGTCGAGCTCCTGGATTCCCCCCCGGTGCGCGGCGCGTCCAGCCCCGCGGCCAGGGAAGCGGCGATCGTCCGCACCGAGGCCGAGCTGCGTCAGCTCGAGCGCGAGAACCTGCGCGCCGCGCTCGCCGCGGCCGACGGCCGGATCTACGGCAAGGGAGGCGCAGCGGAACTCCTCGGACTGCGACCCACGACGCTCGCCTCGCGCATGAAGGCACTCGGGCTCGACAACCGCACCCTGCGCCGCGCCTCGCGGTCGTAGCGACCGGCTTCGTTGCCGGTCCGCATTCGAGAACGATCACGCGCGGTGAAACTGGGAAGAAATGGACTGGCACCGTACTGTTGGTTTCATGCAGCAGACGCTCTCGATCGCCGGCGCGCTTCTGATCCTGATCGCCTACGCGGCCAACCAGCGCGGCAAGCTCACGCGCACCGACGCGTCGTACAACCTGATGAACCTCGTCGGTTCGGCGGTGCTGGCCTGGATCGCACTCGACGGTCGGCAGTGGGGTTTCGTGCTGCTCGAGGGCTGCTGGGCGCTGCTCAGTTTGCCGCCGCTGGTGAAGCTCCTCGCCGCGCGCAGTTGACGCACGGGTGCCGCGTGCAGTTCCTGCGCCGTCGTGCGCAGGCGGATTGCGTAGCCACGCAGGCGTATTGCCGATCCGCGCGCTTGGCCTCAGCGTGAGACGTGCCGCTCCTTCCTCTCGCGGAGACCCCGATGCGCTTCACGCTGCGTTCGTTGCTGTCGTTCCTCGCCCTTCCGCTCCTCCTCGCCGCGGCCGCACAGGCCGGGAGCCGTGCGCAGGTCACGGTGCTCGATCCGACGCCCGGCGCGACGCTCGTCCGCATCGTCCCCGGCAGCTACGACCTGCGCGCCGTGTCGATCGGCGGCGCAGGCTGGCTCGAGCTCTCGATCGACGGCGAGGGCTACTCGAACGAGGTCGGTGCGCCGCGCCTGCCGCACGTCTCGCGCAGCGTGATCGTGCCCGAGAGCGAGGACGTCGAGGCCTTCGTCGTCTCGGCGCGCTGGCACGAGGTCGCGGGCGTCGACGTCGCGCCTGCGCGCGGCCCGATCGCGCGTACGCAGGATCCCTCCAGCGTGCCGTACGTCTTCGGGCCGGCGTACCAGCAGGACGCCTTCTATCCGGCGGAGCTCGCGCGCACGGGCCAGCCCTACATCCTGCGCGATCGGCGCGGCGTCGTGCTCGAGGCCGACGTGCTGCAGTACAACCCCGTGCGCCGCGTGCTGCGCGTGTGCGACGAGCTGGTTCTGCTCGTGCGCAGCATCGGGCCGTCGACGACCAACGTGCTCGACCGCAGCGGGGCGCCGGACCGCAGCGATGCGAGCTTCGAGCAGCTCTACGCGCAGCACTTCGTCAACGCCGTGAGCTCGCAGCTCGTGCCCTTCAACGCGAACGGGCGCATGCTGGTCGTCGCGCCGGCCGCGTACCTCGCGGAGCTGCAGCCGCTGGTCGACTGGAAGAACGCGCTCGGCATCCCCACCACGCTGGTCGACCTGGCGGCGATCGGAACGACCGCGACCGCGCTCAAGAGCTACATCCAGCAGTCCTACAACACGACCAACCTCTCCTTCGTGCTGCTCGTCGGCGACATCGCGCAGATGCCGAGCTCGAGCTTCCTGGGCGGCGCGGCCGACCCGCTCTACGCGCTGATGACCGCCGACAACTACCCCGACCTGCTCGTGGGCCGCTTCTCGGCCGAGACGACGGCGCAGGTGCGCACGCAGGTGCAGCGCACGATCGCCTACGAGCAGCAGGACCACTCGCTCGCGACCGGCGGATGGAACGCCAAGGGCATGGGCATCGCGTCGGACCAGGGCCCCGGCCACTTCGGCGAGTACGACTACCAGCACATGAACAACATCCGCACGGACGAGCTGGGCTTCGGCATCGCGACCGTCGACCAGATCTACGATCCGACGGCGACCAAGGCGATGATCACCAGCGCGCTCAACAACGGCCGGCGCGTGGTCAACTACTGCGGCCACGGCTCGGACACGAGCTGGGGCACGACCGGCTTCAGCAACAGCGACGTCAACGGTCTCGCCAACGAAGGACACCTGCCGTTCATCCAGAGCGTGGCCTGCGTCAACGGCAACTTCACCAACGGCACCTGCTTCGCCGAGGCCTGGCTGCGCGCGACGCACAACAACCAGCCGTCGGGCGCGGTCGGCGCGTACATGTCCTCGATCAACCAGTACTGGGACGAGCCGATGTACTCGCAGGACCAGGCCACGGATCTCTTCTGCGCCCAGCAGCAGTGGGCGGTCGGCGCGCTGTGGTATGCGGGCTCCTGCTACATGATCGACGTGCTGCCCGGCTCCGGACCGGACATGTTCAAGACCTGGCACTGCTTCGGCGATCCCTCGCTGCGCATCCTGGGCACGACGCCGCCGGCTCCGACGGCGTACTGCACGGCGAAGATCACGTCGACCGGCACGCTGCCGACGATCGACTGCACCGGGACGCCGAGCGCGTCGGCGGGCGACTTCCGCCTGACCTGCCGCCTGGGCGTGCCGACCAAGACCGGCCTGCACTTCTCGGGAGCGGGCATGCAGTCGGTGCCGTGGCTGGGCGGGACGCTGTGCGTCGTGCCGCCGCTCGTGCGCGGTGCGGCGTTCACCTTCGACGCCTACGGCACGATCGTCGAGCCGATCGCGTTCAGCGCCTCCGACGTCGGGCGCTCGATCTACTTCCAGTACTACGGCCGCGATCCGCAGGCGCTGGACGGCACCGCCGTGATGCTCTCGAACGCGCTGCGCGTCGACGTGCTGCCGTAGCGCGAGAGGATCCCGAGCGCCGTTCCGCCGCGCGCGAGCGCGTCGAGGCGGGACGGCGCGGGAATTCGTGGGAAGAAATGGACTGGCACCGTATCAACAGATCCGGGGCAGGTCCGCGCCGGAGAGCAGGTCGAGCGGGCGTTCGGTGCCGCTGACGGTGTCGAGAACGACCGCGGCCTGGCCGGCGCGCGCGGGCTCGACGCGGCCGATGACGCAGGCGTCGCGGCCGAGCTCGTGCGCGCGCAGCGCCGCGACGAGACGGTCGGCGTCCTCGGCCGCGACCCAGAAGAGCGCGCGGCCTTCGCAGGCGAGGTAGAGCGGCTCCAGGCCGAGCAGCTCGCACACGGCGGCGGCCTCGTCGCGCACGGGCAGCGCGCGTTCGGAGAGACGCATGCACAGGCGCGCGCGTGCGGCGACCTCGTTGCAGAGCGTCGCCACGCCGCCGCGCGTCGGATCGTGCATGCTGCGGACGCGGGCTCCACTCGCGAGCGCGGCCTCGATCATCCCGCCGAGCGGCCGGCAATCCGAGCGCAGCTGTGGCCCGGCGACGCCGTGGCGGCAGGCGAGGATCGTCGCGCCGTGGTCGCCGAGCGTCCCGCTGGCGACGATGCGATCGCCCGCGCGCACGTGGCGGTCGCCGAGCACGCGTCCGGGCGGGACGACGCCGATGCCGCTGGTGACGGCGTAGACGCGGTCGCCCTTGCCGCGCGGGACGACCTTGGTGTCGCCGGCGACGAGCTCGACGCCCGCCTCGCGCGCGGCGCACGCCGCGCCCTCGACGACGGTCTGGAGCAGCGCGGTTTCGCAGCCTTCCTCGAGGATCAGCGCCCAGGAGAGCCACAGGGGACGCGCGCCGGAGACCGCCAGGTCGTTGACCGTTCCGCAGACCGAGAGGTAGCCGAGGTCGCCCCCGGGGAAGAGCGGCGGATCGACGACGAAACCGTCGGTGGTGAAGGCGGGACGCCCGGGCGGCAGCTCGTCGAGCAGCGCGGAGTCGGAGAGCTCGCGCAGGCGCGGGTTGTCGAGCGCGGGCACGAAGACGCGCGCGACGAGCTCGTTCGTCAGGCGTCCGCCCGCGCCGTGCGCCAGCAGGATGCGCGAGCCGTCGCTCACGCGTGCACCTCGACGCCGCGGCGCGCGTGTCGGTACCACGCCGCGCAGGTGCCTTCGCCCGAGACCATGCACGCGCCGATCGGATGCTCGCTCGTGCAGCCGCGCGCGTAGAGCGGGCACTCTGGCGGATCGATCGCGCCCTTGAGGATCTCGCCGCAGCGGCAGCCCTTGGGCTCGAGCGGCTCGACGCTCTCGACCGGGATGCGCGCGGCGTCGCGCGCGGCCCACTCCGCGCGCAGCGCGAGGCCCGAGTGCGGGATCGCGCCCAGGCCGCGCCAGCGCGTGTCGACCGGCTCGAAGAAGCGCAGCATCAGGCGCTGCGCGACGGCGTTGCCCGCCGCGGAGACCACGCGCGTGTAGCGGTTGACGATGCGCGGCTCGCCGGTGCGCACCAGACGCACGAGCTCCTCGAGGCCGGCAAGGATGTCGACCGGCGTGAAGCCGACGATCGCGCCCGGCACGCGCGCCTCCTCGGAGAGGAAGCGGTAGAAGTCCGAGCCGAGGATCACCGAGACGTGGCCCGGCAGGAGGAAGCCGTCGACGCGCACCTGTGGGTCGGCGACCAGCGCGCGCAACGGCGGGCCGATCACCTTGCAGCCCGAGAGGACGCGGAAGTTCGCGACGCGCGTGGCCTCGGCCTCGGCCAGCACGCCCGCGATCGTCGGCACGGTCGTCTCGAAGCCGACGGCCAGGAAGACCACCGTGCGGCGCGGGTTGGCGCGCGCGATCTCGAGCGCCTCGCGCGGCGAGTAGACGATGCGCACGTCGGAGCCCTCGGCACGCGCCTGTTCCAGGCTGGCGCGTCGGCTCGCGGGCACGCGCACGAGGTCGCCGAAGCTGCACAGCGTGACCTCGGGCCGACGGCCGAGCGCGAGCGCGTGGTCGAGGTAGTCGACCGGCGTGACGCAGACCGGGCAGCCCGGGCCCGAGATCAGGCGCACGTTGGGCGGCAGGAGGCTGCGCAGCCCCGCCGCAGCGATCGCGTGCGTGTGCGTGCCGCAGACCTCCATGAAGACCACCGGCCGCGCGAGACCGGCAGCGGCCGCGGCGAGCTGGCGCGCTTGTCCGTCGATGCGCGCCGCATCGTTCCAGGCGTCGTTGGTGTTCATGCGCTCGGCTCCTGCTCGTGTTCGAGCGTCGAGTCGATCACGGCCAGCGTGCGCTCGGCCTCCTCGGCATCGACCACGCCGATCGCGAAGCCGGCGTGGACCAGCACGAAGTCGCCGGGCTCGGCCTCGGGGCACAGGAGCAGGCTGACGGTGCGCTGCACGCCGCGCAGCTCCGCGGCGCCGTCCCACTCGCGGCGGGTGATCAGCTTCATCGGGATGGCCAGGCACATGGGTTCAGGGCTCCTGTCGTGTTTCGCAAGGCTCGCGGCCGAGCGCGAGCGCGGCGCTGGCGAGCACCGCCTGTCCGAAGCTCAGCCCGCCGTCGCCCGGCGGCAGCTCGCGCGCGAGGAGCGGCTCGAGGCCGCGCAGGCCGAGTTCGCGCTCGAGGTCCTGCACGAGCAGGCGGTTGACCAGGCAGCCGCCGCCGAGCGCGACGCGGCGAGCATCGGCCGGGAACACGCGCGAGGCGAGCTCGGCCGCCAGGCGCGCGAAGTTCGCGTGCAGCCCGCGCGCGACGCGCTCGGGCGCTTCGCCGGCCACGAACCGAGTCGCAGCGGCCGCGAGCAGCGCGTCCTGCGGCAGCGTGCGCGCGTCCGCGGCGAGCACGCACTCGTCCCAGCTCTCGAGCACCGTGCAGCGCGCGGCGAGCGCCTCCAGGCGCACGGCCGCCTCGCCCTCGTAGCCGTTCTCGCGGCACAGCCCGAGCAGCGCGCCGCCGGCCTCGAAGAAGCGACCGGCGCCGCACGCGCGCGGCCAGTGCGGCGAGGTGCAGGCCGCGAGCGCGCTGGCCAGACGTTCGGGCGCGATCCCCGCCGCGAGCGGGAGCCGCGCGGCCTGCGCCTGCGCGCCGCGAGCGACCAGCGCCGCGAGCGCGACGCGCCAGGGCTCGCGCAGCGCGCACTCGCCGCCGACGAGCGCGAACTCGCTGCCGTGCGCGAGGCGCGTCCAGCCGAGCTCGCCGTCCAGGAGCAGCCACTCGCAGCCCCAGGCCGTGCCGTCGCTGCCCCAGCCGGTGCCGTCGAGCACCAGCGCCGCCGCGCGCTCGCCACGCCGCGGGAAGGCGCCGTTCTCGGCCAGCACCGCCGCCGCGTGCGCGAGGTGGTGCTGCACGCGCAGCACGCGGCCGCCGCGCTCGCGCGCGAGGCGCTCGGCTGCCCAGCCGCTGGGATAATCGGGGTGCAGGTCGGCGACCAGCACACGCGCGCGCTGGCCGAGAAAGCCCTCGAGTCCCTCGGCGACCTCGAGCAGGAACTCGCGCGCGGGCTGCGTGTCCAGATCGCCGACGTGCTGCGAAGGGAACGCCTGCGCGAGCGAGACGGCGCAGACGGTGGTCTGCAGGTGTCCGCCCAGCGCGAGCAGCGGCTCGGGGGAGACAACGGGCAGCGCCAGCGCCTCGGGCACGTAGCCGCGCGAGCGTCGCACGAGCACGTGCCGCGCGCCGAGCGAGCGCACCACGCTGTCGTCGAGGCGGCGCACGATCGCGCGTCCGTGCACGAGGAACGCGTCGGCGACGCCACGCAACGTCTGCCGCGCCTCGCGCGCCTCGATCGCGATCGGCTCGTCGCGGCGGTTGCCCGAGGTCATCACCAGCACGCGCGGAGCGAGACCGCGGAAGAGCTCGACGTGCATCGCCGTCGTCGGCAGCATCACGCCCAGGTCGTCCGCGCCGGGCGCGAGGTTGGCCGCGAGCGGCAGCGACGCGCGGCGCGGCGCGAGCAGGATGGGCCCGCGCGCGCCCGCGAGCAGCGCCTCGTCCTCGGGCGTGAGCTGCACGAGCTCGCGCGCGACGCCGAGGTCGGCGACCATCAGCGCGAAGGGCTTGGTCGAGCGTTGCTTGGCGTGGCGCAGGCGCGCGACGACGTCCTCGCGGTCGGCGCGGCAGGCGAGCTGGAACCCGCCCAGGCCCAGCAGCGCGAGCACGCCGCCCTGCTCGAGCAGCGCGCGCGCCGCGTCCAGCGCCTGCGCGCGGCGGCCGAGCGAGAGGCCCTCGACGTCGACCAGGTCGAGCTCCGGCCCGCAGGCCGGGCAACAGATCGTCTCGGCGTGGAAGCGGCGCGAGCGCGGATCGCGGTACTCGCGCTCGCACGAGGGGCACATCCCGAAGACCGCCATCGAGGTGCGCTCGCGGTCGTAGGGCAGCGCGCGCACGATCGAGTGGCGCGGCCCGCAGTCGGTGCAGGTCGCGAACGGGTGCCGGTGGCGCCGGTCGCGCGGGTCGTCGATCTCGGCGCGGCAGGCGACGCACAGGGCCGCGTCGGGCGGCGTCAGCGCATCGCGGCGCGCTCCGGCGCTCGACTCCTCGACGCGGAAGCCGTGCGCGGCGTGGAGCGGCACGCGCTCGTCGACCTCGAGCGCTGCAAGCCGTGCGCGCGGCGGCAGGGCGTTCGCGAGCTCCGCCTGGAAGCGTTCGACGCTCGTGCGCGGCCCTTCGATCTCGATCGTCGCGCCCGCGGCGTCGTTGCGCACGAAGCCGTCGAGGCACAACTGCGTCGCCAGGCGCCAGACCGCCGGCCGGAAGCCGACGCCCTGCACCACGCCGCGGCACGAGAGGCGCCTGCGGATCAGCGCGCCAGCGCCGACTGGCGTGCGGCGATGCGCGCGTCGAGGAGCTCGCACCATGCGTCCAGGCCCTCCCCGGTCCTGCTCGAGAGGTTGAGGATCGTTCCCCCCGGACGCAGCGTGCGGATCTCCGCGCGCGCCGCGTCGACGTCGAAGGCGAGGTACGGCGCGAGATCGATCTTGGTGATCAGCGCGACGTCGGCCTTGGAGAAGATGCCGGGATACTTGAGCGGCTTGTCGGAGCCCTCGGTGACCGAGAGCAGCACGACCTTGAAGTCCTCGCCGAGGTCGAAGGAGGCGGGACAGACGAGGTTGCCGACGTTCTCGATGAAGAGCAGGTCGAGCTCGGGGAAGGCCGCCTGCGCGAGCGACTCCGCCACCATGCGCGCGTCGAGGTGGCACGCGCCGCCGGTGACGATCTGGCGCGCGGGCAAGCCCGCGGCGCGCAGGCGATCCGCGTCGCGCTCGGTGGCGATGTCGCCGACCACCGCGGCCATGCGCCAGCGGCCCGCGAGCTTGCGTGCGGTCGCCTCGAGCAGCGCGGTCTTGCCCGAGCCGGGCGAGGAGATCAGGTTGACGACGAGCGTGCCCGTGCTCTCGCAGCGCTCGCGCAGGGTTCGGGCGGCGGCGGCATTGGCGGCCAGGATCTTCTGCTTGGCTTCGTCGGCGCTGGTCATGGGTTCACCTCGTGTGCGTGCGTCTTGCTGTCGTCGGATTCGATGCCCAGGAGATCGAGCTCGTCGCCGCCCTCGACGCGCAGCGCCAGGCCGCAGCCCGGGCACACGCGCATCCACGTCCCCGGCTGGCGTTCGATCACCTCGCCGCACAGGGCGCAGCTCTGCGCCGCGGCGTGCCATTCGATGTCGAGCACGGCGCGCTCGTGCGGGGTGCCCGCGACCAGGCCCTCCCAGGCGTAGCGCAGGAGTCGCGGGTCGACGCTGGAGAGCTCGCCGACCGCGACGCGCACGCGCGAGAGGGCGCGCGCGCCGCGGCGCTCGAGGCGCTCCTCGCACAGGCGCAGGAGCTCCGTGGCGATGCTCAGCTCGTGCACGTCGCCCCCTCGCTCGGACGCGCCAGCCCGCCGGCCGGGAGCCCGGACGCCGCGCCCGGGAGCGCGCGAACGCAGGGGAGGACGCGACGACTCGCGCCGGGCCGGCGCACGAGTTCGTGCGGAGTTTCGCGAGAGGAGCTGCTGGCGCTGGACATCGAGGAACCGTCCCCCTGTGTGGTGGTGGAGCTGACCTTCGCGGCCATACCCAGCTTGGAGGGGTGCCCCGGACCCGGCTCCTGGCCGAGGTGGGTACGAACATGGGGCGAAGTGCGGAAACCGGCGCGAGGACTCGGGAACAGGTCGCGCGCGCGCGTCCTCCCCCGCCGCGGACGAAAACAGCAGGCGGGACGTCCGGCGCGCACCGTATTCTTCGCGCATGCCGATCCTCAGGCACGCAGCCCTCTACTTCGCCCTGGTCTTCGCCGGCGGGTTCCTGCTCGGCACGCTGCGGGTCCTGCTGGTCGAGCCCGCGCTGGGCCGCGACGCCGCCGAGATCGTCGAGTCGCCCGCGATGGTGCTGTGGAGCTTTCTCGTCGCGCGCTGGATGGCGCGGCGCTTCGCGCTGCCGCGCGAGCCGGGCTGGCGCCTGGGCATGGGCGCGAGCGCGCTGGCGCTGCTGGTCGCGGCCGAGCTCGGCGTCGGGATGTGGATCCGCGGCGCGACGCTGCGCGAGACGCTCGAGAGCCGCGCCTCGCTCTCGGGGGCGATCTACCTCCTCGCGCTCGCGGCCTTCGCGCTGATGCCCTGGCTCGAGGGTGCGCTGGCGGCCGAGCGCGGTGTGCGCGATGCCTAGCGCCTTCCTCGACGCGGGCGCCGCGCCCGGGGAACGCGAGCTCGCCGACACGCTGGGCGGCGCCGCCGCGCTCTGGAACGCGCTGCGCGAGAGACTGGGGCGCGAGCACGCGGGCCTGCGCGAGCGCTGGGTCTTCTCGGGCAAGTCGCACGGCTGGCTGTGGAAGATCGAGAGCGGCCGCAAGGCGCTCGTGTACCTGATCCCCAACGAGGGCTCGTTCGTGGCCTCGTTCGCGCTGCGCGAGGCGGCTTGCACGGCCGCCCTGGCTGCGCGGCTGCCCGCGCGCGTGCAGCAGTCGCTGCGCGAGGCCCGCACCTTCGCCGAGGGACGCGCGCTCAAGCTCGAGGTCCGCGCGCGGGGCGATCTCGACGCGGTCGCGACGCTGGTCGCCCTGCAGCTCGAGGCCTGAGGGGCGCGGACGCGCGCCGGCTTCAGCGCCGCGGCGCGACCAGCTGCGCGCGCCAGCCCGCGAGCGGCGCGGCGGCGTCGAAGCGGATGCGGCTCCCCTCGCGCACGACGCCCAGCTCCTGCCACAGCGCGGCGAGGTCGACCTGCACCGGCGCGTTCGCCCAGGACTGGTACAGCGGCGCGACGACGTGCACGTCGAGCGCGCGGTCGAGCGCCGCGGCGAACTCGGCCAGCGTGCTGTCGGTGAGCAGCGTCTGGCCGCGCGCGACGGTGACGCGGAAGGCGTCGACGAGCGAGCGCGTGCCGTGCGTCGCGCGAGCGATCCCGACGTCGGCGACCAGGCAGAAGAGCGCGCCGCCGTAGTAGGTGCGCGCCCAGGTCGGCGTCTGGTCGATGCCGCCCTCGCCCGCGCGCGGCAGGCCCTGCGCGTAGTCGCGCGTCAGCTCGCGCCAGACGTCCTCCTCGCTGCGCTTGCCGCCGCGCGCGCGCGCGAAGGGCTCGAGGTAGGTCGCGACGCCCTCCTCGAACCAGTGCTGCGCGGGCGGCAGGCCGGGCACGGCGAGGTGGATCATCTCGTGCACCAGCACCCAGTCGCGCTCGAGCGTGCGCTCGCCGGCCAGGCTGCCGACGCCGACCTCGATCCGCGCCGCGGGGCCCGGCACGAAGGTGCGGCCGTCGTGGATGCCGCGCGAACGAGCGCGCGGCTGGATCACGAGCTCGAGCTCGGGCACGGGAAAGCGTCCGAAGCTGTCGCCGACCATCGCGGTGGCGTCGTCGACCCAGCGCTGCAGCCGCTCGTGCGGCAGCGCGAGCTCGCCCGGCGCGAAGGTGACCGCGATGCGCGGCGGGACGGGCGGCGCGGGCGGGAGCTCCGGCTCGCCGCTCGCTGCGCAGCCCGCGATCAGCGCCAGCAGCGATGCTGCAGCCGGCCGCACGCTACTTCCCGCCGAGCTTGAACTGGCTCTCGAAGTGGTACGTGCCCGCGCGCACGTCGAGGCTGACGCGGTTCTTCGCGAAGCCCGTCGGCAGCACGAAGGGCGCCGCGTCGTGGATGCTCTTGCCGCCCTCGCGCACCGACTCGATGCCCAGGGCGGGCAGCACGACCGTGGCGCTGGTGTTGGGCGGGATCGTGCAGTCGAGCACGAAGGTGTCGCCCTGGATCTTCCAGTCGCTCTCGATCCAGCCGCGGATCGAGTGGTAGCGTCCGCCGGCGGCGGGGATCTGCTCGCCCGCGCGCGGATCGATGCGGAAGCGCTCGAAGCCCAGCGAGTCGGGATCGCGGTCGATGCCGGCGACGCAGCTCATCAGCCACTCGCCGATCGAACCGAAGGCGTAGTGGTTGAACGAGTTCATGCCCGGATCCTGGTAGCCGCGGCCGGGCATCCAGCCATCCCAGCGCTCCCAGATCGAGGTCGCGCCCTGCTCGATCTGCCAGCCCCAGCTGGGGAACTCCTTCGAGCGCGCGAGGCGGCTGGCGACCTCCTCGTAGCCGCGGTGCGAGAGCTCGAGCAGCATGCGGCCGGTGGTCTGCATGCCCGTGGTCATGTGCCAGCCGCGCGCCTCCGTGATCGCGACCGAGAGCTTGGCCTGCACCAGCGGCACGAGGTTGGCCGGCACGAGATCGAAGGCCAGCGCGAGGACGTAGCCGGCCTGCGTGTCGCCTTCGATCGTGCCGTCGGGCTTGACGTAGGCCTTGACGAACGCGTCGCGGATCTTGTCGTGCAGGCCGAGGTAGCGCTCGGCCGGCTCGTTCTTGCCCAGCGCGGCGCAGATCTCGCCGACCATCTCGGCCGAGCGCGCGAAGAAGGCCGTGGCGAAGACCTCCTTGGGCACCTCGCAGCCTTCCGTCTTCCAGCCCGGAGCCTGGATCTGGCTGCCGTTGAGCCAGTCGCCGTAGTCGTTGCCGCGCTGCGCCTTCCACAGTCCGTCGGGGTTCTGCGACGCGAGCGTGTCGAGCCAGCGCGAGGCGAAGGAGAGCGAGATCTCGGCCACGCGGCGGTCGCCGTAGACCTGCAGCATCTGCCAGGGGATGAAGATCGCCGCGTCGGCCCAGCCCGGCGCGCCGACGAAATCGCTCGGTCCGAAGCCCGCCGCCTGGAACGGATCCGGCGCGAAGTCGGAGAAGCGGTAGCCCGGCCCGTAGGCGTCGCGCACCGACTGCATCCACTGCGAGAGGAAGGGCGCGAGATCGGCCTGGTACATCGCGGTCGGCGCGAAGACCTGGATGTCGCCCATCCAGCCCAGGCGCTCGTCGCGCTGCGGGCAGTCGGTCGGCAGGCTCTGGATGTTGGCCTGCAGCGTGGTGACGACGTTCTCCCAGATCTTCGTCAGCGTCGGCTGCTGCGCGTGGAACGAGCCGGTGCTCTCGGCGGAGTTCGAGACGATCTCGGCCACGAGGTCGGGCTGCTCGATCTCCGTGCCCGCCGGCAGGCCCGTGACGCTGGCCTCGACGTAGCGGAAGCCGTGGAACGTGAACTGCGGCGCGAAGCTCTCGAGCGCGCCGCCCTTGAACACGTAGTGGTCGGTCTGCTGCGCGCTGCGCAGGTTGGCCGTGTAGAGCGTGCCGTCGTCCTGCTTGGTCTCGGCGTGGCGCAGCACGAGCTCGGCGCCGGCCGGCGCGCGCGCGCGCACGCGGCACCAGCCCGCGCGGTTGCGGCCGAAGTCGTACAGCCAGCGGTTGGGCCCCAGTCGCGTGACCGACGCGGGCGGCTCGGTGCCGATCACGCGCACGCTCGTGCCGCGCTGCGAGTTGAGCGAGCAGCGCAGCTCCGCCACGTCGACCTGGCTCCAGCGGCTGTCGTCGTAGCCGGGCTGGTCGAAGCCGGCCAGCTCGCGGCGCGCGTCCCAGCGCTCGCCGTCGAGCAGGTCCGCGGCGACGAGCGGGCCCTCGAGCGTGCTCTTCCAGCTCTCGTCGCTGGGGATCGTCTCGCGCCGCCCGTCGGCGTACCACAGGTCGAGCTGGCCGAAGAAGGCCGGCTTGCGCCCGTAGATCCCGCGCGTCGGACCGCCGGCGAAGTGCTGCGTCAGGCCGATGCGGCCCGCGTACCAGCCGTCGGCGAGCTGCACCGCGATCGCGTTGCGCGCAGGCTGCGTCGCGCTCGCGGAGCCGAGCAGCGCGGTCACGTCGTAGGTCTGGTAGGTGTTGCGCTTGCGGTAGTCGTTCCAGCCCGGCGCGAGCACGTCGTTGCCGACGCGCTTGCCGTTGATGCGCGCCTCGTACAGCCCGAGCGCGCTGCAGGTCAGCGTGGCGCGCGCGAGACCGGCGCCGCTCTCGAACTCGCGGCGCAGGATCGGCTGCGGCAGCGCGTCGTCGCCCTGCGCGGGCTCGGAGGTGGTCACGCCATCGTTGAGGTGCGCCAGTCCCCAGCCGTCGCCCTCGCGCGAGTCGCTCGACCAGGCCGGCCGGCCGGTCGAGACGTCGCGCGTGCCGTCGAGGATCTGCACCTCGGCGAAGGCCGCGCCGTACCCGCGCTGGGGATCGCGGCCGAGCTTGGTGAAGCCGACCAGGCAGTAGCGCATCTTGAGCGTCTTGTTCTGCGCGCGCAGCTCGAGCATGCCGTCGCCGGTGCGCTCGATGTCGAACTCGTTCTGGTCGATGACGCGGAAGGCCTTGGTGGCCGAGTCGAACTCCGGCGTGTCGGAGCCGAAGACGTTGAGGCGGATCGGGAAGAGGAAGTTCGAGCCGTGCCGCGCGTCATCGGACCGCGCGGGATACAGACGCACCGTGTTCCAGGTCGCGCCCTCGCCCAGGTCGAACTTGACCCACTTGTAGTCGTCCTCCTTGGCGCAGAACTCGCTCGACCAGCCGCGGTTGCCCGGAGAGAACTCCGTCGCCGGCTTGGGGTCGACGATCCACTTGCCCTTCCAGTCGGCGGGGTAGAGCGGGCCCTCGCCCCAGCGGGCGACGGCGCTCCACGGCGAGGCCTGGCCCTCGCCGTCGAACCACTGCACCTTCCAGAAGTAGGAGTGCCACGACTGCAGCTCCGCGCCCGCGTAGAGGACCTGGCAGGTGTCGCGCGAAGGGACCTTGCCGCTGTCCCAGAGCGAGCCCTTGTCGCCCGCGAGCTCCTCGGGCGAGCTCGCCACGAGCAGCCGGTAGGCGCTCTGCTGCACGCCGCGGCGCTCGTCGTCGAGCTCCCACGAGAAGCGCGGCTTGCGCTCGTCGATGCCGAGCGGCTCGACGAGGTACTCCAGGCGCAGGTTGCGCGGTGCGCGCAGCGCGAGGGGTGCGTTCGAGGCGTTGCCGGCGGGGTCCGAGGAGAGCGCGAGGACGAGCAGCAGGGGCTGGATCATGGCAGGGGGCAGAGGGTACCCGAAGCGACGAATGCGATGCGAGGCTCGAAAGGGCGGGGGGCGCGCCTAGAATCGCGCCCACTTCCGCGTGAACGAGTCGCCTACGCCCTGGGTCGAGATCGCGCGAGCGGGCGACCGGAGAAAGTGCCAGGAGCTTGCCCTGGTCCTGCAGGCCACCGGCCTGCCGCACGCCACCGCGCAGCACTTCCAGGCCTGGATCCTGCTCGTGCCCGAGCCGATGGTCGAGCGCGCACGCGAGGAGCTCGCGCGCTACGAGGGCGAGAACCGCGGCTGGCCGCCGCGCGAGCCCGTCGTGCGGCCCAACTCGGACGGCACGCTGCTGGCGATGCTCTACGCCGCGGTGTGCGTGTGCGGCTTCCTCGCCGCGCGGCGCGAGCTCTTCGGACTGGACTGGGGCCGCGCCGGCGCCTCGCGCGCGCTGCGCGTGCAGGCCGGCGAGATCTGGCTGGCGCTGACCGCGCTGACGCTGCACGCCGACGTCGTGCACCTCGCGGGCAACCTGTGCTTCGGCGTGATCTTCGGCGTGCTGCTGGCGTGGTCGATCGGATCCGGGCCGGCGGCGCTGGTCTTCGTCGCGACGGGCGCGATCGGCAACTGGGTCAACGCCTGGCTGCAGCCCTCGACGCACGTCTCGATCGGCGCCTCGACCGCCGTCTTCGGCGTGCTCGGCACGCTGGCCGCGTACGAGTTCATGCGCCGGCGCGACGGACGCCTCCCCGCCTGGCGCCGGCGCATCCCGTTGATCGCGGGCGTGGTGCTGCTCGGACTGCTCGGCCTGGGCGGCGCCTCGCACGATCCCAGCGACATGGCCGAGGAGTCGCGCAAGCTCGAGCAGGTGCTCGAGCGCACCGACGTGATCGCGCACTTCACCGGCTTCGCCAGCGGCCTCGCGATCGGCGCCGCGCTGGGCTGGAAGAAGCGACTCGCGCGACTCCCGCCGCGCACCGAGGGCCTGCTCGGCGCGGGCGCGCTGCTCCTGCTCGCGCTGGCCTGGATGCTCGCGCTGCGGCGCGGCTGAGCGTCGTTCTTACCGCGACGTTGCCGGATCGTGCTATCGCAGCGCGCGCGGCGCGGGGATGATCACGCCGCATGCGACTCGTCGAGATCCGGAAGGGCGAACTCGCGCTGACCTTGCTGTCGGCGGCGTACTTCTTCCTGCTGCTGACGAGCTACTTCATGCTGCGTCCGCTGCGCGACGTCGTTGCCGCGGACCGACCCGAGAGCATCAAGTGGCTCTTCGCCGGCACGCTGGCCGGGATGATCGTGGCCAGCCCGGTCTACGGCTGGCTGGTCTCGCGCTGGCCGCGACAGCGCTTCATCCCCTGGGTCTACCGCTTCTTCACGCTCAACCTGCTCGTCTTCTTCGTGCTCGTGAAGCTGCGGCCGGAGGCGGAGCAGCGTCCGGTCTGGACGGCGTTCTTCATCTGGCTGAGCGTGTTCAACATGTTCGTGGTGTCGGTCTTCTGGAGCTTCATGGCCGACCTGTTCCGCCTCGAGCAGTCCAAGCGCCTCTTCGGCGTGATCGGCATCGGCGGAACGGCCGGCGCGGTGCTCGGCGCGCTGCTGACCAAGCTCCTGGTCGTGCAGCTGGGCGCCGCGAACATCCTGCTGATCGCGCTGTGCCTGCTCGAGCTCGCCACGCAGTGCATGTCCTGGGCCGCGCGCGTGCACGGTCCGTTCCCGCTGCGGACGCAGGCGGCGGCAGACCTCGAGCACGCCGAGGAGGGCGGCATCTGGAACGGACTGCGCATCACGCTGCAATCGCCCTACCTGCGCGTGATCGCGCTCTACGCGCTGCTGCTCAGCACGCTCGGCACCGTCTTCTACGTCGAGCAGTCCAGCCTGGTCGGCGCCGCGTACAAGGACTCCGACGCGAGGCGCGCCTTCCTGGCCGGCATCGACCTGTGGACCAACCTCGCCACGCTCGCCGCGCAGCTCTTCCTGACCGCCTCCGTGGTGCGGCGCTTCGGCATCGGCTTCGCGCTCGTGTTCCAGCCCCTGGTCTGCGTTGCCGCGCTCGCAGCGCTCGGGATGTGGAACGAGCTGACCGTGATCATCGTGGCGCAGGCGACGCTGCGCACGCTGCAGAACGCCGTCTCGCGACCCGCGCGCGAGATGCTCTTCACCGTCGTCGGCCGCGAGGTGAAGTACAAGGCCAAGAGCTTCGTCGACACCGTCGTGATCCGCCTGGGCGACCAGGTCGGCGTGTGGAGCACGGACGGGCTCAAGGCCCTGGCGCTGACGCCTGCATCGATCGCCTGGGTGGCCGTGCCGATCGGCCTCGTGTGGTGCGGGACCGCCGGCCTGCTCGCGCGCATGCAGCTGCGCCGCGCGCGCGAGGACTGATCAGCGCCCGCCGTCCCAGAGCACGATGTCCGCGCGCCGCGCGAGCCGCGCCAGCACGCCCTTGCCCTCGCGTTGTTCCTTGGAGAGCTCGCGCAGGTCGAGCGCGCCGCCCGCGCGCAACGCGACCAGCGCGTCGCGCTCGGGCTGCTCGCCCGTGTCCGCGCGGCAGAGGATCCGCACGAGCAGGGAATCGGGACCGAGCGACGCACGCAGGTCGCGCGTGTCCATGCCCGGCGCGCTCTCCGTGTAGAGCAGGAGGTCGGCCTTGAGCTTGAGCATCGTGCGCGCCGCGAGCGCGTTCTCGCCCAGCGCGCGGATGCGGCGGAACTCCTTGGGACGCGAGACCTCGGCTTCGGCCTGGCGGATGCGTGCGAGACAGCCCAGCCCCAGCTCGAGGTCGGCGGCGCCGACGGCCTTGGTCCAGGCCTCGCGCTTCTCGCCGGACTGCTCCTCGAGGTCGGTCAGCGACTGCTGCAGCGCCTGCTTCCACGCGTCGTCGGAGCTCGCGTAGCGGTTGCGGCCGTCCGCGCCGACCTGCCGGAACGGGCCGAGCAGCTGCGCGAGGCGGTCGACGGAGTCCGGCTCGACGCGCGTGACGAAGTCCGAGAGTCCGAGCGCGTCGCTCTGCGTGCGGCGGTACTCGGCGCTTGGGATCCGCGTTCCAGCCGCGCGCCGCGGCGAGCAGCCCGTGCTCGGCCGGCAGGAGCGGCGCGAGGCCGTCGGACTCGAGCAGCTTCGCGAGATCGCCCTTGCCCGTGCACACGAACTCGTCGAGGGCGCGGCCCTCCTCGAAGCTCGTCGGCAGGCACAGGAGCAGCGCGCTCGGCCGCTCGCGCGCCGCATCGACGCAGGCAAGACCGAGCACGGCCGAGTCCCCGCCTTGCGCGGAGGCCTCGATCACGAGCGCCTTGGGCGTGCGCAACGTCGACTGCAGGAAGGCCGCGTCCGCGGCGTGCGCATTCTTCTCGACCCAGGCGCGCTCGTCCGCGCCGAGCGTGTTCGCCGGCGCGGGCGCGGGCTTGGGCGGGGCGTCCTGCGGCGCGGCGAACGGAACGGAGAGGAACGAGGACAGGCAGAGAGGGATCAGGGAGGTCGGCAACATGTCGCTTCTCGCGCGCGGGCCACCAGTAGAACGAGTCGGCGCCCGACTACGAAGGTCGAACTTCGCGTGCGAGCGAAAGGGGGCTTCCGCGGCGCCGTCGATCCAGTAGGATCCCGCGCTCCCCACACCCGTCCCCCCCGAGGCTCCATGGCGAACCAGGCTGCGGTCGCACCCGATCCCCAATACGACGGTCCCACGCTTCTCGGCCACCCGCGCGGGTTGTTCGTGCTCTTCTTCGCCGAGCTGTGGGAGCGCTTCTGCTACTACGGCATGCGCGCTCTGCTCGCGCTCTACGTGGTTGCGCAGTTCCACAAGCCGCAGGAGCAGGCCTCGATCCGCTACGGCGCGTTCACGGCGCTGGTCTACGCGCTGGGGATCTTCGGCGGCTCGATCGCCGACCGCCTGCTCGGATACCGGCGCTCGATCGTGGTCGGCGGCCTGGTGATGGGCGCGGGGCTCTTCCTGCTGATGGTCCCGAGCGAGGAGATGTTCCTCTTCGGCCTGGCGACGATCATCGTCGGCAACGGGCTCTTCAAGCCGAACATCTCGACGATCGTCGGCAAGCTCTA
Organism: Planctomycetota bacterium; assembly: GCA_044229935.1. Lineage (GTDB taxonomy): Bacteria > Planctomycetota > UBA1135 > UBA1135 > JADJLZ01. Next base: position 173,364 of record JBGASC010000003.1, read on the forward strand.
CCGTCCGGGTGATCCGCGCCGCGACGGCGGCTTCACGATCTTCTACATGGGGATCAACATCGGCGCGCTGCTCGCGCCGATCGCCTGCCAGTGGTTCTCCGCCGTCATGGGCACCGAAGGCCACCCCGACTACCGCTACGGGTTCATGCTCGCGGGCGCGGGCGTGCTGCTCGGCGTCGTCTGCTTCGGCCTGGGCGGCAAGCTGCTGCAGGGGCAGGGGAAGGCTCCGGCTGGACGCGAGGGCCTGATGCCGGTGATCCAGGTGCTGGTCGGCATCGCGGTGGCCATCCCGCTGATGTTCTACCTGCTCGGCAAGGGCGAGTGGGTCGGCTACATCCTGGTCGGACTCGGCTCGCTGATGGCGATCTACCTGGTGTCGATCGCGCTGAAGAGCGAGAGCAGCGTGCGACAGCAGATGTTCGTGCTGCTGCTGCTCCTGTGCTGCAGCGTGGTCTTCTGGATGTGCTTCGAGCAGGCGGGCAACTCGCTCAACTTCTTCGCCGTGCAGCACATCAACCCGCTGACGCTCGGCTCGTGGAGCATGCCGGCCGAGTGGTTCCAGTCGGTCAACTCGATCTTCATCGTCGCCTTCGGGCCGATCTTCGCCGCGCTGTGGGTGCTGCTCGACAAGCGCCGGCTGAACCCCTCGATCCCGGCCAAGTTCGGCGTCGCGCTCGTGCTCGTCGCGCTGGGATTCGTGTTCCTGATCTACGGGATCAAGGGCGCAGATTCGAGCGGCAAGATCAGCTGGCTCTTCCTCGCGGGCCTCTACATGATCCAGACCTTCGGCGAGCTGTGCCTCTCGCCCGTCGGACTCTCGATGGTGACCAAGCTCGCGCCCGAGAAGATCACCGGCATGGTGATGGGCGCCTGGTTCATGTCGATCGCGATCGGGAACTACCTCGCCGGCGAAGTCTCCTCCGGGGCCGGCGCACTGATCGACGCGGCCAAGGACAAGCCCGCCATCGAGAAGATCGGCCTCTATACGACGGCCTGATGCACGGAGTGAAGTGAGGAACGACCCATGGTCGACCAGACGGTCAAGCTCTATCCCGCCCACGTCGAGGAGCGCCAGAAGAAGGCCGAGGCCGCGCTCGCGGCGACGGGCTTCGACGCGCTCGTGATCCAGTCCGGCGTGCCGTTCACGTACTTCGCCGACGACCAGGACGCGCCCTTCCGGCCCACGCCGCACTTCGCGCACTGGGTCCCGATGGACGGGCCGCAGCACCTCGTCTGCATCCGTCCGGGCAAGAAGCCGCTGCTCGTGCGCGTCAAGCCCGAGGACTACTGGTACGAGCAGGCCCCGCTGGAGAACGCGTTCTACCTGGGCTGCTACGACTTCAAGGAGGTGCCCGACGAGGCGCGCGCCTGGAAGGAGCTCGGCCTCTCCGGCCGCACGGCCTACCTCGGCGACACGCCGGCGAGCGCCGCGCAGCACGGCGTCGCGGCCGCCGACTGCAACCCCGAGGCGCTGCGCGCGCGGCTGGACTGGGACCGCGCGTACAAGACGCCCTACGAGGTCGCCTGCCTCGACGAGGCCTCGAAGCTGGGCGGCCGCGGGCACGTCGCGGCGCGCGACGCGTTCCTCGCCGGCCAGAGCGAGCTCGAGATCCACCAGAAGTACCTGCTCGCGGTCAACTGCCTGGAGAAGGAGCTGCCCTACGAGTCGATCGTCGCGCTCGACGCGCACGGCGCGACGCTGCACTACACCGGCAAGCGCACCAAGCCCTGGGGCAAGGTGATGCTGATCGACTGCGGAGCGAAGCACCTGGGCTATGCCAGCGACATCACGCGCTCCTACATCACGCGCGGCGCGGACAAGCCCTTCCAGGACCTCGTGCGCGCGATGGACCTCGTGCAGCGCGAGCTGTGCGCGATGGTCAAGCCCGGCCTCCCCTACCTCGCGATCCACGAGTCGGCGCACGTGCGCATCGCGGACCTGCTCTGCAAGCTGGGCGTGATCAGGAAGGGCGGCAAGGAGGCGGTCGAACTCGGCCTGACGCACCCCTTCTTCCCGCACGGCGTCGGCCACTTCCTCGGCCTGCAGGTGCACGACGTCGGCGGCCGTCAGAAGGCGCCCGAGGGCGGCACCGTTCCCCCGCCGCCGCAGTATCCGTTCCTGCGCACGACGCGCACCATCGAGGAAGGCCAGGTCTTCACGATCGAGCCTGGCGTGTACTTCATCGAGATGCTGCTGCGCCCGCACCGCAGCGGAGCGCTGAAGGAGCACTTCAACTGGGACCTGATCGGCTACCTGCTCAGCCACGGCGGCGTGCGCATCGAGGACAACGTGCTCGTCACCAAGGACGGGCACCGCAACCTGACGCGGCCGCACATCTGAACGGCGGCGCGGGTCCGCTGCACGGGCCGCGCATGAACGGATCGCCAGCGCCGCGCGGCGCGTCGAGCGAGTAGCCTGCGAAGCGAGGCCGATACCGCGGCGAGCCGGACAGCGTGTCCCGCGCGCGGATCCACACCCCTCGGCCGGAAGAGAACGGCACAGATGATCGCCAGCCTCTGTCTCCTCGTCGCGCCCGCTTGCGCGCTGCAGTCCGAGTCCCCGTCCATGGCGGCGAGCTCGTCGCCGCAGGGATCCGGCCTGCCCTACACCTTCGCCGAGTTCGACTTCGTCGCCACCGATGTCGACGGCTTCTCCGACGATCCCGACGGCATCGCGGTGCACGGTTCCTACGCCTTCCAGCCGAACTGGTTCGCCTTCGGCAGGCTCGAGCACCTCGGCGGACGCGCCGGCGGATCGAGCGTCGACATCGACACGCTCAGCGCGGGCGTCGGCTACCACCTGCCCGTCGCGCCCAGCACCGATCTCGTGTTCGACCTCGGGCTGAGCCACGCGAGCACCGACTCGAGCGCGCCCGGCGGGACGGCGGACGGGCTGGGCTACCTCGTCGGCGCCGGCATCCGCCACCGCGCCAGCGACAAGGTCGAGCTCGACGTCGGCCTGGACTACTCCGACTCCGAGCACGCCGACGGCAACACCGCGTTGCGACTGGGCGCCGTGTACACTGCGGCGCCCAACCTGGGTTTCACGGCGCAGCTCAGCGCCTCCGACGACGTCGACGCGTTCCAGATCGGCGTGCGCTGGATGCCCTGAGGCCTCGCAGATCGAGCGAGCGCGGGAGGAACCAGGCGGGGCCGACATGCTGCTCCCGATCCTGGTCCTCGCGCTGGCGCAGGAATCGCCCGCGTCCGCCGCGCTGCGCGAGCTCGCGACGCGCCTGTTCGGCGCCGAAGCGCCCAGACAGGCGCCCGCACGGCTCGAGCTCGTGGCGCAGGACACGAGCGATGGCATCATGCGCGGCCGTTCGTGGCGCGCGACGCCGTTCCAGATCGGCGAGAAGGTCTACGCGCACGGCCTCGCGTTCAACGCGACCAAACGCTTGCGCGTGACGCTCGACCGGCCCGGCGCGCGCTTCCGCGCCGAGGTCGGGCTCGAGAACAACGACGACACGCGCCGCGGCGCGACGCTCGGCAACGGCTCGGTGCGCTTCCACGTCTTCGTCGGCGCGACCGAGCGCATCGCGACGCCGATCCTGCGCCTCGCGGACGCCGCGCGGCCGATCGACGTCGCGCTCGAGGGCGCGCGCGAGCTCGAGATCGCCGTCGACGACGGCGGCGACGGCCGCGGCTGGGACCAGGCGCTGTGGGCCGAGGCGACGATCGAGCTCCAGGACGGCAGCACGCTGCGCCTCCAGGACGTGCCGATGGCAAGCGACGCGAACCCCTTCGGGATCGCCTTCGACTACCACGGCGCGCCCAGCCGCACGCTGCTCGCGAACTGGACGCGCACGGCGAGCGAGTCGGCGCTCGACGCGCGCACGACGCGGCGCACGCTGCATCTCGTCGATCCCGCGACCAGGCTCGAAGTGCGCCTCGAGGCCGAGCTGCGCGCGGACGAGTGCGCCGTCGAGTACGTCGCGCACTTGAAGAACGGCGGGAGCACGGACTCGCCGCTGCTCGAGAAGATCCGCGTCTTCGACGGCGTGCTGCCGCTCGCGAACCCCGCGGGCGCGACGCTCCACTGGGCGAACGGCGCCGTCGCCTCCTTCGACGACTTCGCGCCGCACGACACGCCGCTCGCGCCCGGCGCCGCGCTGCACCTCCAGCCCGGTGGCGGCCGCTCCTCGAGCGGCGTGCTGCCCTTCTTCGACGTCGAGGGCACGGGCGGCGGCGTGATCGCGGTGCTCGGCTGGAGCGGCGAGTGGGCCGCGGACTTCAGCTGCGATGCCGACGGACGGCCGCGCCTCTCGACCGGGCTCGCACAGACGCACCTCGTGCTGCACGCCGGCGAGGAGATCCGCACGCCGAGCCTGCTCCTGCTCGGCTACGAGGGCGATCGCTGGGACGGACAGAACCGCCTGCGGCGCTACCTGCTCGCGCACCACCGGCCCACGCGCGACGGCAAGCCGCTCGTGCCGCCGGTGACCTGCGGCAACTGGGGCGCGACGAGCGCCGAGGTGCACCTCGACAACATCGCGCGCATCGTCGAGCACGAGCTGCCGATCGAGTACTACTGGATCGACGCCGAGTGGTTCGGGAGCGGCCCGTGGTGGCCGAACGCCGGCGACTGGCGCGTGAAGAGCGCGCTCTACCCGGAGGGTTTCGCGCCGCTCTCGAGCGCGCTGCGCAAGACCGGCCGCGAGCTGATGCTCTGGTTCGAGTCCGAGCGCGTGCACCGCGGCACGCCCTGGTTCGACGAGCACCCCGAGTGGCTGCTCGACGTCGGCGGCGACGATCGGCTCGTCGATCTCGGCAACCCGCAAGCGCGCGAGCACCTCACCGACTTCATCTCCGCGCGCATCGACGAGTTCGGCCTCGGCTGCTACCGCCAGGACTTCAACATCGACCCGCTCGGCTTCTGGCAGCGCCACGACGCGCCCGATCGCGTGGGCATGACGGAGATCCGCTACATCGAAGGCCTCTACGCCTTCTGGGACGAACTGCGCGCGCGCCATCCCGGACTGCTGATCGACAACTGCGCCAGCGGCGGACGGCGCCTCGACCTCGAGACGCTCGGCCGCGCGACGCCCTTCTGGCGCACCGACGGCCCGCGCGACTCGATCGCGCACCAGTGCCACACGTGGGGACTCTTGCCGTGGGTGCCGCTCAACGCGACCAGCCAGGACCGCGTGAACGACGACTACGAGTTCCGCAGCAGCATGAGCAGCGCCCTGTGTCTCAACTGGTGGGTCAGCGGCGACGCGCCGAGCGAGCGCATCCCCGCGGACTTCCCCTACGCGAAGGCCAAGGCGACGCTCGAGCAGTACCTCGGCCTGCGCGAGTACTTCCTCGGCGACTTCCGCCCGCTGACCGCCTACTCGCAGGCGCGCGACGTGTGGATGGCCTACCAGCTCGCGCTGCCCGAGCGCGGCAAGGGTCTCGTGGTCGCGCTGCGCCGCCCCGAGAGCCCCTACTCCGCCGCGCGCTTCGCGCTGCACGGCCTCGATGCGGCGGCGCGCTACCGACTCACGGATCTCGACACGCACGCGACGCGCGAGGCGAGCGGCGCCGAGCTCGCGGGCGAAGGCCTCGAGGTGGCCGTGCGCGCGCGGCCGGGTTCGGCGCTGCTCGTGTACGAGAAGCTCTGACGCGCTACGCTGCGCGCGGAGGCAGCATGCAGCGACAGAACGTCTCGACCTCGACGCCCTGGGAACCGATCGTCGGCTACTCGCGCGCGGTGCGCAAAGGACCCTTCGTCAGCGTCTCGGGCACGACCGCCACGGGCCCCGACGGACAGTTGATCGCCGGCGACGCCGCCGCGCAGGCGAAGCAGACGCTCGCGAACCTCGAGCGCGCGCTGAAGCTCGCCGGCGCGCGCTTGCAGGACGTCGTCCGCACGCGCATGTACATCGTCGACGAGTCCGACTGGGAGAAGGTCGGCCGCGCGCACGGCGAGGTCTTCGGCTCGATCCGCCCGGCGACGAGCATGGTCGTCGTCAAGGCGCTCGTCGACCCGCGCATGCGCGTCGAGATCGAGGCCGACGCGATCGTCGACGAGAACGTCTGAGCCCGCGCGCAGCCGAGAGCGAGACGTCTGATCCCGCGCGTCTAGACGAGAAGAGCCGGACCGCATCCGGCCCGGCTCCTCGGGATCAGCTCGCGGCGTGCCTCAGGTGCACATCTTCTTCATTCCCTCCGCCATCTGCGCAGGCGTCGGGTCGCTCGTGTGCGTCGCGATCGACCAGTTGTGGCCGTCGGGATCGGTCACCATCGACCAGCGATCGCCCCAGAACATGTCGCTCGGCGGCATCCCGGGCTTGGCGCCCGCATCGACCGCACGCTTGTACGACTTGTCGCAGTCCGTGACGTAGAGCGCGATCGTCACCGGCGTCCCGCCCAGCGAGAGCGGACCGCGCGAGTTCCACTGCGGGTTCTCCGCGCCGAGCATCATGTGCGAGTCGCCGATCTTCACCTCGCCGTGCATCAGCGTCTTGCCGTCGGGGCCGGGCATCATGAAGCGCTCTTCGGCGCCGAAGGCCTTCTTGTAGAACTCGACGGCCTTGCGGATGTCCTTGACGACGATGTGCGGGGTGATCGTGTGGTAGCCGTCGGGGATGGGTTTGACGTTGGCCATGGGAGCGGTTCCTTCGTTTGTGGTGGGATTCGTGTGCGGGGCGAGCGGCCGCCCGCCCGTCCACCACCCGCGGCCAGGATAACCGGGCCGCGGGCGCGTGGCGGGGCGCGACGCATCACTTGCACATCTTCTGCATGAAGGGTCTGTTCAGGCGCGAGCGGCTCCGTTGCCGACTCGCCCGTAGCGTTGCGTCGCGTACCCGACGATCGCCCCGAGCAGGGATCCGGGCAGCATGATCTCCCAGTAGTAGTGGTGGCCCTTCTCGTCGCCCATCGCCGCGACGGCATAGGCGAACGCGAGGCCGATCAGCAGGCCGAACAGGATCCCGAGCGGCACCGAACGCAGCTTGCGCGCGATCAGGCCCGCGAGCACGCCGGTGACGAGGCCCTTGAAGGTCGAGCCGATCACGATGCCCACGATCTGGGATTTCACTTCCGGCGCGGAGATCAGCGCCGAGAGACCGTCGAAGATGCCGAGGACGCCGCCGAGCAGCAGGCCGAGCAGGGGTTTGTTCATGTTCCTTGGGGGGATCGGGGGGAGAAGGGGCCCATTCTGCCGCGGATTCGCGGCACCGACAGCCTCTCCCGCGGCCGTGCCGGATCCATTACGTCCTCGTGGCGAAAAAGATCACGGCGCGCAGGACGAGGTAGCCGAGGACGAGCGCCAGCGCCACGCGGTGGCGGTACGCAAGGCGCGCCGTGCGCCGCGCGAAGTTCTCCGGCAGCGCGCTGACCGGATCGTCGGCGAGGAAGGCGCGCACGTCCGCGGCGAGCGCCTCGGCGCTCGCGTAGCGCTCCTCGCGCACCTCTGCCGCGGCCTTGTTCGCGATCGCCGCGAGCGCGCGCGGCGCCTCTGCGCCGCAGATCTCGCGCAGGATCGCGCCGAGGGCGTGGATGTCCGCGCGCGCATCGAGATCGCTCTCGCCGCGCGCCTGCTCGGGCGCCATGAAACCCGGCGTCCCGACCACCGTGCCCGCGCGCTCGGCCGCCCGCATCAGCCTCGCCACGCCGAAGTCGAGCACCAGCACCTCGCCGAAGCCGCCGACGCGCACGTTCTCGGGCTTCAGGTCGCGGTGCAGCACGCCGCGCGCGTGCGCATAGCCGGTCGCCTCGCACACGCGCAGGAACACGTCGAGCTTCGCGCGCAGCGGCAGCGGCGAGCGCGCGAGCTCGTCCAGGCGCGCGCCCGTGACGTGCTTCATCACGTAGAAGGGCCGCCCGTCGGGCAGCACGCCCACGTCGTGCACCGGCACGATCCCGGGATGCTCGAGCCCCGCCGCGATGCGCGCCTCGCGCCGCAGCCGCTCGCCCGCCTCCTTCGTCGCGAGGCTCGCCGCCAGCACCTTGAGCGCCACCTCGCGCTCGAGCTCGCGGTCGCGCGCGAGGTACACGACCCCCATCCCGCCGCGGCCGATCTCACGCACGAGCTCGTAGCGCGTCCCGGCCTCGGGCGTCGCCGCGAGCGCCGCGCGCAGGTGCTCGAGCGCCCCGTCGGAGATCCCGCTCACGCGCCCGCCTCGCCGAAGAGCGAGCGCGCGTCCGCACGCCACTCGTCCTCGCTGCCCGCCGCGCGCTCGAGCTCGAGCAGCACGAGCTCGCGCAGCGCCCCGCGCGCCCAGTGCAGCTGGTTCGTGACCGTCGTCTCGGGCATCCCGAGCTCGCGCGCGAGCTGCGCATAGCTCGGCCGCGGCCCGCGCGCGGGATCGTGCAGGTCGTAGCGCTCGAGCAGCGTGAACGCATGCGCCTTGCCCTCCGCAGCGCACTGCGCGCGCAGCGCCTCCACCCCGAGCTCGAGCACGTGCCGCCGCCACTCGCGCTGGAACACCGACTCGCGCTCCTCCTCCGAGGCCTCGTCCGAGCTCGCCCGCCGCCTCGATCCCGACCGCCCGCGCGCCCTCGCCGCGCACGAGCCGCCCGCGGTACTCGCGCTGCTTGCGCCCGTGCAGCTCGAGACAACCGTGCAGGAAGCTCTGGAAGCGTCCGCGCGCGGGCTCGTAGCGCGCGAAGAGCTCCTCCGCGAAGGCCCGCGCGAAGAACTCCTGCACGAGCTCCTTCGCGTCCTCGTTCGACATCCGCCAGCGCATGCGCGCGTACGCATAGCACGGCTTCCAGTACGCGCGGATGAGCGCCTCGTGCCCCGCCGTGCGCTCCTTCGGATCGCTGCTCCGCGCCGCCGCGATCGCGGAGTGGCGCGTGACCGGAAACGCGCGGCCGGAGCCGCCGAGGCGCGTGTCAGGATCGCGGGGAAGAGGCATGCAACGAGCGCGCGGTGTCGCCCGTCCAGGATACAGCCTCGTTCGCGCGCGTGTTCGCGGGCCCGCGCGGGAGCAGCAGGCGCGTGAAGAGCAGCGCCACGACCCCTCCGGTTGCGATGAGCAGCATGTATACGATTCGTGTACCGATCCCCACTCCCCCGCGCGCCATCCAGCGCCATCCGACGAACAGTTGGAACGCGCCGAACAGCATCACCAGCGCGAAGAGCAGCGGGCGATTGCCGTTCGCGAAGAGCCGCATCTCATGGAGCTTGGCTCCTACGCTGATCCCCGACCAGGAGTTGTCGCCGACGAAGCGCTCGCGGAAGACCGATTCGGGTCCGCGCAGGAAGGTGAGCGCGCCGTAGACCACTGTGGCGATCCGCGCGGCGGTCGAGTTCGACTCGTAGTCGAGTTCGAAGACCGGCTGCCTGTCCGCCACGCGCTCGATGCGGATGTGCTCAGTGAACGCGTCTTGCCAGGTGGAGACGTCCGCGTAGGTGTGTGGCAGTTCCAGCGCGGCGCTAGTCAGGATCTTCTCCACGTTTGTCGTTCGCCCAACGTCCTGGAACGGAACGAGTTCGCGGTGGTTCTCGAATGTGTAGAGCCCCTTCTTGCCGCGAAACAGAGACGCCCCGAAACCTGTGCGGCCAAAATCCAGTCCGCTGGGATCTACCAGTCCATCCATACCGACGATCTCGTCGTCCGCGGGAACGGGAACCCGGTCGAGTTTCGCGCCGTGCAGATCCAGCGACACCCGCCAGAGCGTTCCGTCCGAACGGTCAAGGAACACGATCGTGTCGTCGTACAGGCGCAATCCTGTTTGCGGCGAGAACGGCTTCCCCGGTCGGGCGAGCATCGCATGTACGGGCTCGAGATCGAGGCTGCCGGCTTCCCGAACGGGCGTTGCAAAGAGCTCGACGCTTCCGGAATGCGGGTCAAACTCGGCGCGCTTCTTCCAACCGATTGAATGGTCGTCGCGGGACCATGAGTTGCCACCGTCCGTGCTTCCGGATTGGGGCCAGCTCTCTGGCATTCGCAACGCGATCTCCTCTTCCAGCGATCCCCATCCGGGAGTCCCGGCGCGGTGCACGAATCTGAACTCCTCCTCATCCCCTCGAGATCCGACAGTGACCGCATCGAAGACATTGGCCTTCCGGAAGTAGAAGCCCGGGTGCGAGTAGCCGATCTCCTCATCGGACACACGCGCGATCCGTCCCTCGCGCACCTCGGCCTTGCGCCAGCCCTGCTCGGTCTCCACGGCCGCGAGGAACTCGTTCGTCCTCGGATCGCGAAGCACCACCGGTGCAGCCTCGCGCACGTTCTGGAGCGCCTTGGCCTCGACGGTTCCGCGCGCAAAGTGGACGAAGGGCAGCACGAGCAGCATCGCCACCACCGCGAGCCCGACGAGGTGCCGGTCGCGCAACACCAGATCTCGGTCGCGCCCCGCGAGCAGCAGGCTGCGGGCGAGCCAGAGCACGAGCGCCGCCGTCAAGACGTTCGAGAGCGCGCCCCACACGGAAGCGAGCGAGGGATCTCCGCCGCGGAAGAGCCCGAGCATCGGCATGAACAGGATGAACGAGCTGAAGATGCCGCAGATCGCCATGCTCCAGCGCGCTTCCCATCCGCGCCGCAGCTGCGTGCTCAGGACCCCGACCGCGTAGCACACGAAGGCCGGCACGCAATAGAGGATGATCTGCGGCACGCGCACCCAGCGGATCAGGATCGCGTCCGGATCGCTCGCGCTCTTCACGAGCGCCCAGACCGACACCGGCAACACGATCACGCACGCGACCGCCGCGCACCCGACGATCACCTTCGAGGCGAAGTACCCGCGCGCGCCTCGTCCGCGGTGCACGAGCTGGCCGAAGCGCCGCTCGTCGCCGTCGCGGCCGAACTGCAGCTGCGCCAGCGCGAAGGCATAGACGAGCGGCCAGAGGAGGAACACGAGGAAGCCCTCGCCGATCGGCAGCACGAGCTGCTTCCACACGTCCCCCATCCCGAACCACATCTGCGTCGCGAGCGAGAGCGCGACGAAGAGCCAGACGAGCTGCTGGCGCGCTTCCTTCCAGATCAGGCTCTTCATCTTCGCTCCTAGGCCGCGGCCTGGGGCACGATCGGTGTGCGCGATGCTGATCCCTGTCCCTTGTGCTCCCTCGCGAAGCGCGGCCTCGGCGCGAGCAGCACGAGGAAGAGCAGCGCGAACACGCCGAACGCCGCGCAGAACACGCCCCAGAGCAGCTTCTCGCGCGTCGAGCCGCCGCGCCGCGCGAGCCACGACCAGGCCAGCAGCCCCGCGACCAGGCCGAGTCCCACGTGCCCGAGGTGGTAGGCCGTCGTGTCGACGACGCCGCGCGCGAAGACGAAGGTCATCCCTCCCGCGGGGAACGCCTGCGCCAGGCCGAGGAGCTGGACGACGCTCGTCGACGGCGGCGAGAAGAGTCCGCACAGGCGCGTGACGGCGCCCAGCATCCGCTGCTCGCTCGTCTGCGGTTCGAAGGTGTGCGCGTACAGCGGGCTGCCGTCCTTCGTCGAGCGCACCTCGACCGTGAGCGCGTCCATGCGCGGGCTCTTCACGCGCCATTCGCAGCCGAGGAGAGCGCGCACGGCCTCGTCGTCGAACACGCTTCCCGGCTCGGGAACCACGAAGCCCTTCGCGGTCCACACGTAGCTCGCGTGCTCGCCGACGAAGAGCCTCGCCGCCGCGACGCCGCGGGTGAAGCTCCCGATCTGCGCGAGCCGCGAGTCGCACGTCGGGCGCGAGTCGATCAGGGTGTCGCCCTGCGGCAGCGCGACCTCCGCCAGCCGTTCGCCGGACTGCGCGAAGTCGATCGTCCACAGCGTCTTGTCCGCGGGGTCGAGGAAGAGCGGCGGCGCGCCGTACTCGCCGACCACAAGCGTCTCGCGGCTGAGGCGCGTCGACTGGCCCGCACGCTCGAGCACGATCGTGCGCGGGCTGCGCCACTGTCCGCGCTCCGGCTCCTCGCCGCGTGGGCCGAGATCGAGGCCATAGGCGACGCGCACGAGGCCCTCGTCCCGGTCGAGGTAGATCCGGCCCGAGCCCGCGAAGCCCTCGCCCGGCAACTCGATGGCGCCGCCTCGCTTGTCGTGCAGCGAACTCGGCTCGGGGCTCCAGGACGAGTACAGGGGCTCCCAGCGCAGGTTGCTCGCGATCCCCTCCGGCTTCGTGTGCGGGTAGCGGCGCACCGTTTGCCAGCCTTCCTCGAATGCGAAGCCTGGGGCCGGGCGCACGACCTCGACCCAGCCCACGTGCATTCCGGCGCCGTTGAGATCGAGCGTCCGGCGCCGCTCTCCCTGCAACCGGTCCCGATCGGCCAGGAGGAAGCTGCCGCCCGCATCGCGCACGAGCACCGGATAGGACTCGAAGAGCGAGTACGCCCTCATCGTGGAGATGCCCGAAGTGAGGATCCACAGCGGCTGCACGAAGAGCGGCAGCGCGAGCAGCGCGCAGGCGAGCTGGCGCTTCCAGGCGAGCGTTCCGTCGCGGTCGATCGCGCTGGCGAAGACGCCGCGTGCGAGCCGCAGCACCAGCCAGCCGGCGGCGAGCACCACGGCCAGGAACACGATCGGCGCGAGGACCGACATCCGCATCACGGGCAGCGGCAGCACCGAGGCGACGAGCGTCACGCCGAACGCCGCGAGCAGTCCGGAGACGAGCGAGGCGAGCACGCTGCGCGAGAAGAGCGCCACCAGCACGCCCGCGCCCCAGGCCGGGATCGCGACGAGGCCGGCGAGCGCGTGCTCGACGACGCGCTCGGGTTGCACGAGCGGCGCGTAGGGCCCGAGGACCTTGGCGGCACCGAAGACGACGGGCGGCAGCATGCCGATGCACAGCGCCAGCGCGAGTCCCGCGCGCGCCTTGGCGCGGAAGAGCTCCGCGTACCCGCCGCTGCGATGCACGAGGTAGGCGAGCGTGCCGCGCGAACGCTCGATCGCGAACTGCGCGTAGCCGATCGCGACGCCCGCGATCGCTGCGCCGAGGACCACGAGCACGCTGACCTCGGCGTGGGGCTCGAGCAGCACGTACGAGACGCGCCCGAGGATCATCCATGCCGTGCAGAGTGCGGCGAGCAGCGCCGCCGCCGGGATCCCGTACTCGCGCAGTTCCTTCTTCACCTGCTCGTTCACGCTCCACCTCCGGGCACGAAGGCGTGCCGACTTCCGAGCTCTCCCGACGTGAGGTCGATGAACAGCTCCTCGAGCGTCGGGACGACCGGGCGCGAGAGGGTCTTGAAGCGCAGCGCGAGCTGCTCCTCGCTCTCTCGCGTCTGGTCCGCGAGCACCAGCTCCAGCCCCTCGGGCTTGCGGCGCGCCGTCACGAGCCCGGGGATGTCCGCGAGATCGTGAGGCTCCACGTACGCCCCTTCGGCGAAGCGCTTGGTGACGCGTTGCTTGAGCTCGACCAGCGGCGCCTCGAGCACGATCGTCCCGCCGTGCAGGATGCCGACGCGGTCGGCCATGCGCTCGACGTCGGGGAGGATGTGGGAGCTGAAGAGCACGCTGCGCCCCTCGCGGCCGAGCAGGTCGACCATCGCCTCGAGGAACTCGCGCCGCATCACGGCGTCGAGGCCCATCGCGGGATCGTCGAGCACGAGCACCTTGGGATCGCCGGCCATGGCGAAGACGAGCGCGAGCTGCGCGGCCATGCCCTTCGAGAGGCTCTTGATCTTCTTGTCGAGCGGGATCGAGAGCCGCGCGAGCGTGTCGAGCGCGTACTTGCGGTCGAAGTTCGGGCGCGTGCCGGCCTCGAAGGCGACCGCGTCCTGGACGGTCATCCAGCCGATCATCGGCGCGCCTTCCGTGACGAGGCCGACGTTGAGGCGCGCGGCGTCGGTGAGCTCGTCGGAGCGCTCGCCGAGCAGGCGCGCCTCGCCGCTCATCGGGCGCAGGAAGCCCATCAGGATCGAGAGCGCCGTGGTCTTGCCCGCTCCGTTGCGGCCGAGCAGCGCATAGATCTCGCCCTGTCGCACGCTGAGGGAGAGGCCTTTCAGCACCTCCTGGTTCCCGAAACGGCGCGTGACGCGGTCGAAGACGATCGGATCGCTCATGACTTCCTCTCCGTGGCGAGGTCGGCCTTCAGGCGTCGTTCGAGCGCCGCCCGCAGGTGGTCTCCGTCGAAGCCGAGGTGGTGCGCCTCGGTGATCGCGCGCTGGATCAGCTCGTCGAGCTTCTTCTTGCGCTGCGAGAGCTCGAGCGCGCTCGTCTCGCCGGTGACGAAGCAGCCCGCACCCTGGCGGCGCACGATCACGCCCTGGCTCTCGAGCAGGTCGTAGGCGCGCGCGACCGTGTTGGGGTTGATCGCAAGCTGCTTGGCGAGCTCGCGCACGCTCGGGATGCGGTCGGAGGCCCCGAGCTCGCCGCGCGCGACGGCCGCCTTCACCTGGAAGGCGATCTGCTCGAAGAGCGGCTCGGCGGCGAGGGGGTCGATGCGCAGCAGCATGGCGATCTGATTCGACTGTACTAGTGCATGCAGTACAGTGCAAGGGGAATCTCCCCGGAGTTCGCACTCGCTTGCAGCGCTCCGGCGCGCGCGGTGTAGAACGACCCTCTCCTGCCCCTCGACCCGGAGACCCCATGCGACTCCCCACGCGCACCTTCCTCCTTTGCCTTCTCGCGACGAGCGCCGCGGCCCAGAGTTCGTCGCACCCCGCGCCGCCGGCAGCCCGCGCGAGCGCGAGCCCACCGCCGCCGCGCGTCTGGATCGTCGGTGGCTCGGGCCCGGCCGACTTCACGCAGATCCAGCCCGCGATCGACGCGGCGAGCGACGGCGACTTCATCCTGGTGCGCACCGGCAGCTACGCGCCGTGCACGCTCGACGGGCGCAGCCTCGGCATCGCGGCCGACATGGGAGCGACGGTGCAGATCGTCGGCGGCGCCGCGGTGCGCAACCTCCCCGCCGGCAGGCGCGTGCTCCTGCTCGGCCTGGGGCTGAGCGCGAACCCGGCGCTCCCCGGCGGAGCGGTGCAGGGCCTCGTCGCCGAGAACGACGTGGGCAGCCTGCACCTCGAGCGCTGCCAGGTGCGCGGCTACGACACGGTCGGCAGCGACGGCACGCACGCGTTGCTGCTGCAGAACTGCGCCGACGCCGTGCTCGAGAGCTGCACGCTGCACGGCGGCGTGCCGCAGACGTCGGGCACGTACGGCAAGAAGGGCGGCAACGGCCTGACGGCGGTGAACAGCACGCTCGCGCTGTGGAACTCGAGCAGTGTGGGGGCGGCGGCCACGCCCGGGTATCTCGTCGGCGGAACGGGAGGTCAGGGCGCGCGCCTGGACGGAGGCAGCGCCTTCGCCGCGGCGACGATGTTCCAGGCCGGCGCGGGCGGTTCGAACGATGACTGCTTCTTCGGCACGGGCGGAGACGCGGGCCAGCCGCTGCAGCTGGTCAACATCCCGCCGGGCGGGACGCTGCTCGACGCGCTCGCGAGCAGCGTGCTCGGCGCGCTGGGCGGCTCGCATCCCTGCGGCAGCCCGGGCAACGACAGCTACCCGCTGGGAACGCCCGGCGCGTTCGCGACGCTGAGCGGGGCGGCGCGCACGCTCGCGTGCAGCCTCGATCCGGTGCGCGAGGGACAGACGCTGGCGGTCACGCTGACCGGCGAACCGGGCGACACGGCCTTCCTGGTGGTGTCGACGCAAGCGCAGCACGCGTACCACGCGAATCTGCACGGCGTGCAGGTCGCGGCCGCGCCCTTCCTCACGCAGCTGGGCATGGGTTCGATCCCCGCTGGCGGCAGCGTCAGCGTCAGCCTGCCGGTGCCGCTCGCGACGGTGCCCTACCGCAGCGCGACCGTCTGGTACCTCCAGGGTGTGACGCTGAGCGCGTCGGGCGAGGTCTTCCTCTCGAACCCGATCGACCTGCTCGTGCTCGACAGCAGCCTCTGATCCGCGCGCGAACGGTGGCCGGGAGCTAGACTCCGCGCCCCATGTCGCACCCCTACGACGTCTTCCTCGCCCTGGAGCACGGCGATCTCGCGCGCCTGCGGGAGCTCCTGGCCGAGAACCCGACGCTGGTCCACGCGCGCGACGAGCAGAACGTCTCGCTCGTGCTGCGCGCACGCTACCGCCAGAACCAGGAGGCGGTCGCGCTGTTGCTCGCGCTCGGGCCCGAGCTCGACCTCTTCACCGCGGCGGCGCTGGGGAAGAGCGAGCGCGTCGCCGAGATCCTCGAGCACGACTACGGCGCGGCACAGTCCTTCCAGGGCGACGGCTTCACCGCGCTGCAGCTGGCCTGCTTCTTCGGCCAGCCCGAGTGCGCGCGCCTGCTCGTCGAGCGCGGCGCCAACGTCGAGGCCGTCTCGAAGAACGGCATGGAGCTGCGCGCGCTGCAGGCCGCGGCGGCCGGGCACAGCGCCGAGGCGCTCGAACTGCTGCTCGAGCACGGGGCCGAGCCCAACAGCCAGCAGCACGGCGGCTGGACCGCGCTGCACGCGGCGGTCAAGGCGCGCGACGCGCGCATGGTGCGCGCCCTGCTCGCGCGCGGCGCCAACCCGGAGCTGCAGAACGAGTTCGGCCAGAGCTCGCTCGAGCTCGCGCGCGAGACCGACGACGCGGCCGTGCTGAGGCTCCTCCAGGCATGAGCCAGGGCAGCCTGCTCCACCGCTTCCAGATCGCGTTCGAGGACGTCGCGAAGAAGCGCCGCGACGAGCTCGACCTGCGCGTCGCGCGCCACTCCTCGGAGGTCGGCGAGTACCTCGTCGCGCGCGTGCTGGCCTGGTGCCTGTGCCACGAGACCGGCATCGAGCTCACCGCCGGGCTGTGCCAGGGCGACGAGCCCGCCGTGTGCATCAAGGGCTACGACGGCGTCATCCAGACCTGGATCGAGATCGGGATCCCCGAGTCGAAGAAGCTGCACCGCGCCTCGAAGGCCGCCCGGCGCGTGCTGGTCTTCCCCCACCGCGGGCCGAAGGGCCTGCCGCTCGAGGAGCCCGTGCACAAGGGTGACGCGATCGAGGTGATCGACCTGGGCGCGGAGTTCCTGCACGCTCTCGCCGGCTCGCTCGACCGCAACAACCGCTGGAAGGTGCGCGTCGACGGGGACGAGCTCGCCGTGCACGACGGCAAGCGCGAACACGCGACGACGATCGAGCGTTCGCGGCCCTTCCGCGCGCGTCGCTAGCTCGTTGTTTCGCCGCAGGCGATTCGCCATGCTGCGAGCATGCTGCGTCGCCTCTCGCTCCTCGCCGTCCTCGCCCTGGTCCCTCTGTCCACCCCGCTCCTCGCCGCGCCCGGCGACGTGCAGGCGCTGCTCGCGGGAGCAGCCAAGGATCCCTCGCTGATCCCCGCGCTCGTGATCCAGGGCAGCGCCGACGTGCAGCGCCTGGAGGGCAGCGATCCGGCCAAGGCCGCCGCGCTCGGCGACGCGCTCGAGCCCTTCCTGAAGCGCGTCTTCTTCAGCAGCGAGGTGATCAACGGCGCCGAGGCCTTCGGCGTGACGACGCACGTGGTCGAGAAGGGCGAGCTGCCCTCCGTGATCGCCAGGCACATGCACACCAGCGCGGGCATGCTGGCCTACCTCAACGAGGGCTTCGACGAGAAGAAGCTGCGCGTCGGCCAGAAGCTGCGCGTGCTCGACCTCTCCGACAAGAGCCTGCACGTCGAGGTGAAGAAGAGCGTCTACCGCATGTTCCTCTGGCGCACGCAGGCCGGCGGCGGACCGCCGGTCCTGATCGCGTGCATGCCGGTCGGCCTCGGCGCGAAGGACACGCCGACGCCCGAGGGCTCGACCACGATCGCCAAGCGCGTGCGCGACCCGCAGTGGACCGACCCCGACACCAAGCAGGTGATCCCGGCCGGCAGCCCCAAGAACATCCTCGGCGGCTACTGGATCGCGCTCGACGCCGCGACGCTGGGCACGAGCGGCATCGGCTTCCACGGCTTCACCGGCGACGCGCCGAAGAACTGGATCGAGCAGCCGGCCTCGCACGGCTGCGTGCGCATGCTGCAGCCCGACATCGACCGCGTGTTCCACCTCGCGCTCGAGGGCACCCCCGTCGCGATCACGAAGTAGGCGCCGCGCCTGCGAACACGATGAGCTCGAGCCCGGACTGAGCGCGATGGAGAAGCTGCTCCTGGTCTGCCTGGGAGGCGCGCTCGGATCGGGCGCGCGCTACCTGGTCGGCCAGTGGAGCGTGGCGAGGCTCGGCACGGGCTTCCCGTGGGGCACGCTCGCGGTCAACGTGCTCGGCTCGTTCGCGATCGCGCTGGTGATCCACCTCTCCGACGTGAAGGCCGGCTTCCCGCCGAACGCGCGGCTGTTCCTGACGACCGGGATCCTGGGCGGCTTCACGACGTACTCGGCCTTCAACCAGGAGACGCTCTCCTACTTCGAGAGCGGCGAGGTCGCGAAGGCGTTCGGATACGCCGCGCTGACGCTGCTGGCGTGCCTCGCGGCGGGCTACGCAGGGCTCAACTCCGCTCGCGCGCTGTTCGGCTGAGCGGAATCGGCGACGTGCGCGTGTCCGCGCCGGGCGCGAGCGCTATCGGGGCCACCTCGCCATGACCCCGATCCCCGAGCGCTTCTGGAAGTGTGCGACCGCCGCGTCCCTCGGACTGTGCTTCCTGCTCGCCGCGCGGCCCGCCGGAGGAACGAAGCTCGAGGCCGACACGCTGCGCGCACGGCAGTTCGTGTTGATCGACGAGCAGGACAGGCCCGTCGGCACGTGGGGCCCCGATCCCGCGAACCCGCGCGCGCTCTCGTTCTGCCTGAGCGATCCCGCGGCGAAGGACGGCACGGCCTCGATCCGCCTCGCGGCGGTCGATGGCGGCGTCGAGCTTGCACTCGGCGGGAATCCAGCGAGCGGCAGCGCCCTGCTGAGGACCTCGGAGCGTCGCGCGACGCTCTCGCTCTCCGGGACCTGCACGGACGCCAGCCACGGGCTTCCCCATCGGGTCGAGCTGGCGACGATGGAGGCACGCGGGATGGTCGGCGGGTTGAGCGTGCTGCAGGCGTACGCGCGGACGGTGGAGGGCCGGCACGTCGAGCACAAGGAGACGCTGCTCGGCATGCCGCCGGGGCCGGGCCCGAGCTTCGACGGCCCGCGCTAGCTACGCGAGGCTCGCGCCCGCGCGCAGGAGCAGCGCGCGCAGCACCGAGCGGTGGCAGCGCGCCTCGTCCTCGCAGTAGCAGCCGACCGAGAAGCTCGACTCGTGCGAGAGCGCCGCGAGGAGTTCGATCGTGCGCGCGTTCTCCGGCCTCGCCATCTCGGCGCGGTAGCGCTTGACGAAGCGCGCCCACGCCGCCGGCGAGCTCGCGCCCTGCCCCAGCTTCATCGTCTCGACGCTCGGCGCGAGGTTGGGGAACCACACGTCGTACCAGTCCTCCGAGGCGAACTTCGTCTTCGGCACGCCGCGCGGCGGCCGGCGCACGGTGCCGATGCGCGTGCCTTCGCCGGGAGCGCGCGGGGTGCCGAGTCGGACGATGCGGATGGCCATGAGCGTGGGTTCCGGATTGTACGCACCGCAGCCGGCGCGCCCGGCCTCGATCAGAGCTCCTCGGCCGGCTGCCGCGCGGCGAAGAACCCGGGCCCGCGCTCGCGGTGCTCCTCCTCGTCGTGCAGGCGCACGCGCGCGCCGAGGATCTCGGCGCGGCCGAGGTAGCCGCGGATCCGGCGCGGATCGGCGCGATCGACGACCGGCAGGCGTCCGACGTCGCTCGCCAGCATCGTGCGGATCGCGTCGTGCAGCGGTTCGTCCGGGTAGGCCAGCGGCGGATGCGCGTTCCCGGCCTCGCCGACGAGCATGCGCCCGGACGGGTCGCGCTCGAGCGCGCGCAGGAGATCGTCGCGAGTCAGGATCCCGGCGAGGCGGCCCTGCTCGTCGGTGATCAGCGCGGCCTGCCTGCGGCTCGCCGGCCCATCGCCGTGGGTCACCAGCGCCGAGTAGGCCGCGATCGTCGTGCTCGCCTCGACCGTCGGCGGATCCGTGTTCATCACGTCGCCGACCCGCATCAGCTCGAACAGGTCGACGCTGTACTCGCGTGCGATGTGCTGCCCGCGGCGCGCGAGCTTCTCGGTCAGGATCGAGCGCTTCATCCACAGCACCGTGACGCACAGCGCCGCGACCGTGCCGACGAGCAGCGCGGGCAGCGCGCTGAAGTCGTGCGTCAGCTCGAGCACGAAGATCGTCGCGGTCAGCGGCGAGCGCATCGTCCCGCCCATCATCGCGCCCATCCCGACCATCGCGTAGAGGCCCGGATCCCCGCCGGGCAGCCAGGATCCGAGCAGCGCGCCAAGCGCTCCGCCGATGATCAGCAAGGGCGCGAGCACGCCTCCCGACGTCCCGGAGCCGAGCGCGACGGCCCAGACCAGGCCCTTGGCGAACAGCAATCCGACCAGCGCCGGCCCGACGAGCGAGCCCTGCATCAGCGCGTGGATCGTCTCGTAGCCGACGCCGAACACGCGCGGATCGAAGCAGCCGACGACGCCGACGAGCAGCGCGCCGAGCGCGGGCCACCACATCCAGTGCAGGTGCAGCTTCTCGAACGCGTCCTCGCAGCCGTAGACGAGCAGCGTCAGGAGGCCCGAGCCGAACCCGGCCACGATGCCGACGAGCAGCGCCCAGCCCAGCACCGAGGGCGCGAGCGACGCGTGCAGCACGACCGGGAAGATCGGGCCCGCTCCGAGCAGCGGCACGCGCACGAGCGAGCCGACGATCGCCGCGACCGCGACCGGGATGAAGCTGCGCGGACGCCACTCGAAGAGCAAGAGCTCGACCGCGAGCAGCACGGCCGCGACCGGCGTCGCGAAGACCGCCGACATGCCCGCCGCGGCGCCCGCGACGAGCAGCGTCTTGCGCTCGGCCGCCGAGAGGTGGAACAGCTGCGCGAAGAGCGAGCCGAACGCGCCGCCGGTCATGATGATCGGGCCCTCGGCGCCGAACGGCCCGCCCGTGCCGATCGAGAGCGCCGACGAGACGGGCTTGAGCACCGCGACGCGCGGATCGATCAGGCTGCGCCCGAGCAGGATCGCCTCGAGCGCCTCGGGGATGCCGTGCCCGCGGATCTTCTCCGATCCGTAGCGCGCCAAGAGGCCGATCAGCAGCGCCCCCACGACCGGCACGAGGATCACCCACGCGCCGAGGTGGTGCTCGCCAGGGAGGACCGGCTGCGCCGAGAGCCGCTGGAAGAACGCGAGGTTGGTGATCGCCGCGATCAGCCACAGCAGCGCCTTGGCGACCAGCGCCCCGATCACGCCGATCGGCACGGCCAGTGCGCACAGGAGCAGCACGCGCCGGTCGGTGCGGAAGTCGGAGAGGGTCGAGGGCGCCGCGCGCGGGGCAGACGAGGGTTCGTTGGAGGCGTTCACGATCCGCTGAGGATGTATCGTAGTGCGATACAGTGCAAGCCCGCGCGTGCATCGCGCCTCGCGCGCTGCCACACTGGCGGCATGGTCCGGAGCAGGACGACGATCTCGGATTCCGACTACACGCTGCTGGCGCAGCTGCGGCACTCGCTGCGCCTGTTCTCGAGCTTCAGCGAGGAGGTCGCGCGCTCGGCCGGCCTGACGCCCGCGCAGCACCAGGCCCTGCTCGCGCTGAAGGGCTTCGGAGCCGCGGAGCCGCTGACGATCGGGCAGCTCGCCGAGAAGCTCCTGATCCGCCACCACAGCGCGGTCGGGCTGGTGCAGCGGCTGATCGCGCGCGGCCTGGTCGAGCGCGCAGCCGACGAGCGCGATCGGCGGCGCGTGCGCCTGGTGCTTCGTCCGCGCGGCGAGGCGCTGCTCGAGAAGCTGACCAGCGCGCACCGCGACGAGCTGCGCCGGATCGGACCGCGCATCGAGACGCTGCTCGAGGAGCTGCAGCACCCGCCGCGAGGGCGACGCTAGGACGGGGACCCGCTGCGCGCGCGCTCCGCGGCGCGGTCCCGCGCGCTCGGCTCGCAGGCCTGCTCCGCGCCCTCGTGCTAGCATCAGGGCTTCCCCCATGCGCCTCGACGATGTCCGACAGCGCCTCCGTTCCGCCGGCGCAGGAGCGCGGCACGAGACGCTCGCGCTGCGGGCGTGGGTGCGCGGCCTCGCGCTCGACGCGTTCGCGCAGAAGAAGAACAGCGCCTTCCCCAAGTCGCTGCTCGCCGAGCTCCCCGCGATCCAAGCCGAGCTTGCGACGCTCGCGCGGGTGCGTTCGGAGCACGCGGGCGAAGACGGCTCCGCGCGCTTCGTGCTCGAGCTCCCCGACGGCCAGACGATCGAGAGCGTGCTGCTCCCCAACGACGGCGTGTGCGTCTCCTCGCAGGCCGGCTGCGCCGTCGGTTGCACGTTCTGCATGACCGGCACGCTCGGCCTCCTGCGCCAGCTCGGCAGCGCGGAGATCGTCGCGCAGGTGGCGCTGGCGCGCTCGCGCCGCACGATCCGGCGCGTCGTGTTCATGGGCATGGGCGAACCCGCGCACAACCTCGAGAACGTGATGGAGGCGATCGAGCTCTTCGGCACCGAGGGCGCGCTCGGCCACAAGAACCTCGTCTTCTCGACCGTCGGCGACCGGCGCGTGTTCGAGCGGCTGCCCCAGGGCCCGGTCAAGCCCGCGCTCGCGCTCTCGCTGCACACGACCAAGGCTGCGCTGCGCGCCGAGCTGCTCCCCCGCGCGCCGAGGTTCGATCCGGCCGAGCTCGTCGAGCTCGCGCAGGCCTACTCGCGCGCGACCGGCTACCCGATCCAGTACCAGTGGACGCTGCTCGACGGGCTGAACGACGGCGACGACGAGCTCGATCGTCTCGCGCAGCTCCTGCGCGGCCAGTATGCGGTCGTCAACTTCATCCTCTGGAACCAGGTCGACGGCCTGCCGCACGCGCGCACGCCGGAGCAGCGCGCGAAGGCGATCATCCGCGGCATGATGCAGCGCGGCGTGCTCGCCAAGCTGCGCGTCTCGGCCGGCCAGGACGTCGACGGCGGCTGCGGACAGCTGCGTGCGCGCGAGATCTCGAGCCCGCGCGAAGTCTCCTGACAGGGCGTTGTCAGGAGGGCTCTTGCAGGATGTCTCTCGCTCGCGGGCAAGGAGCTCGCGGCAGAAAGACCACCATGCAGACCCAAGCCATCGTCCCCTGCGTCACCACCTCCCGCATGCGCGAGACGCGCGAGTTCTGGATCGACACGCTCGGCTTCGAGCTCTCCTACGACCACACGCACTACCTCGGCGTCCGCGGCGGGCCGAAGGGCGCGAGCGAGATCGGCTTCCTGCTGCCCGACGCCGACGCGCCGCACGAGTTCGACGGCCGCGGCCTGACGCTCTGCCTCAGGGTCGAGAACGCCGACCGCGAGCACGCGCGCCTCGCCAAGGCCGGTGTCGAGATCGTCGCGCCGCCGACCGACTTCCCCTGGGGCATGCGCGCCTTCGTCGTCAAGGATCCCAACGGCATCGTGGTCTCGATCGCGCACCCGATCGCCGCCGCGGTGGAGTTCGAAGCCTGCGCGCGGTAGGAAGAAGCGATGCGCCGCGCCGATCGTCTGTTCCAGATCGTGCAGCTCCTGCGCCGTGGTCGTGCGACGACCGCGGCGCAGATCGCCGCCGAGCTCGAGGTCTCCGAGCGCACGATCTACCGCGACGTGCAGGACCTCGTCTGTTCCGGCGTGCCGATCCAGGGCGAGGCCGGCGTCGGCTACGCGCTGCCGGCGCACTTCGACCTGCCGCCCTTGATGTTCGACGCGCAGGAGATCGCCGCGCTCGTGCTCGGCGCACGCATGGTCGAGAGCTGGTCGGACCGCGCGCTGGCCGAGTCGGCGAAGAGCGCGCTGCGCAAGGTCCGCCACGTGCTGCCCGAGCGCCTCGCGGCGAAGCTCGAGAAGAACCGGCTCTACGCGCCCGAGCCGCAGTTGCGGCACGAGGACCAGCGGCACATGCAGCTCGTGCGAGAGGCGCTCGACCAGATGCTCGTGCTGCACGTCGTGTACGCCGACGAGACCGGCGCACAGAGCGAGCGCGACGTGCGCCCGCTCGGCCTGTTCTTCTGGGGCCGCACATGGACGCTCGCGGCCTGGTGCGAGCTGCGCAAGGGCTTCCGCAGCTTCCGCCTCGACCGCATGCGTTCGATCGCGACGACGAAGCGCACGTTCGAGAGCGAGCCGGGCCAGACGCTCGAGGACTTCTTCGCGCTCGTGCGCAACGAACGCGTCGAGCGCGCCGAGCCGCCGGCCCCGACGCGCGCGGAGCGCCACAAGAAGCGCGTCGCCCCGCCCGACGATCCGGAGGAGCGCGAGGCGTGGAAGGCCTTCCAGGAGCTCGACTCGGTCGGCCCCGCGTGCGCGAAGGACTTCCTGCTGCTCGGCTTCCGCAAGGTCGCCGATCTGAAGGGCCAGGACCCGAACGTGCTCTACGCGCGCCTGTGCGAGCTCACGAAGACGCGGCAGGACCCGTGCGTCGAGGACGTGCTGCGCTGCGCGGTCGTGCAGGCGGAGATCCCGAACCTCCCGAAGAAGTGGAGGGACTGGTGGACTTGGACGCCTTTCCGCGGGCTTTCCGCGGGCGAGCTTCCGCCGGAGCTTCGTCGCTCTCGTCCTTCCCCGCGCCGCTAGCGCGCCAGCCCTTGGGCGGCTTCTCGCCGCGCATCTCGAACACGAACCTCGAGACCATCGACTCCACGCGCGTCCCGTACTTCGAGCGCGACTTCGTCCACGTCACCGTCAAGAGCTTCTGCGCGCGCGTGATCGCGACGTACATCAACCGCCGCTCCTCCTCGACCGTGTCCTCGCCGATCGAGCGCAGGTGCGGCAGGATGCCCTCCTCCACGCCGGCGAGGTACACGCGCGGGAACTCGAGCCCCTTGGCCGCGTGCACGGTCATCAGCATCACGGCGTCCTTCTTCGGCGCGTCGCTGTCGTCGCGCTCGTCCTCGGCGGAGAGCGTGAGCGATTCGAGGAAGCTCGCGAGGCCCGCTTCGCTGTTGCGGCGCACGTGGTTCTCGGCCATGTCGAGCACCTGCGTCACGGCGTTCCAGCGGTCCTCGCGCATCTTCGCGTCGGGGTAAGCGCGCTCGACCTCGGCCCGGTAGTCGACGGCCTCGACCAGCTCGCGCAGCCAGGAGACGAGGTTGCGGCCGGGATCCTTGGCTCCGAAGCGCGCGAGCTTCTCGCGCAGGCGGTGCACGGACTCGACGGCGGCCTGGTTGAGGCCCTCGATCTCGCCGGCGCGCTCGAAGGCCTGCACGATCGAGATGCCGTGCGCGGTCGCGAACTCGAGCGCGCCCTCGAGCGTCGCCTTGCCGACGCCGCGCGGCGGGCAGTTGACCACGCGCAGGAACGAGGGCTCGTCGTGCGCGTTCGCGGCAAGGCGCAGGTAGGCGAGCACGTCGCGCACCTCCTTGCGGTCGAAGAAGGACATGCCGCCGACGAGCACGTACGGCAGGCCGCGCGCGCGGAATTGCTGCTCGAAGACGCGCGGCTGCGTGTTGGAGCGGAAGAGCACGGCGCAGTCGCGCAGGTTGAAGTGGCGCTGACGCACGCCCTCCTGGATGTCGAGCGCGATCCAGTCGGCCTCGCCGGTCTCGTCCTCGCCGCGCAGGTAGCGGATCGGGTCGCCGCGGCCGAGCGCGGAGACGAGCGTCTTGCCGTGGCGCTTGGGGTTGTTCGCGATCAGGCGGTTGGCGGCCTCGAGGATGGGCTCGGTCGAGCGGTAGTTCGTCTCCAGGCGCACGACCCGAGCCTTGGGGAAGTGCTTCTCGAAGGAGAGGATCTTCGAGACGTCCGCGCCGCGCCAGCCGTAGATCGACTGGTCGTCGTCGCCGACCACGCACAGGTTCTGGTGCGCGCCCGCGATCGCGTGGACGATCTCGTACTGCGGGCCGTTGGTGTCCTGGTACTCGTCGACCATCACGTAGCGGAAGCGCTGCGCGAGCTCGCGCCGCAGCGCGTCGTCGGTCTTCAGCACGCGGCAGGTGACGAGCAGCAGGTCGTCGAAGTCGAGCATGCGCGCGCGCGCGAGCTGCTCCTCGTACTTCTGCCAGCCGCGCGCGACGAGCTCGTCCTTCTCGTCGCCGGGGCGCGCGAGCAGCTGCTCGGGCGTCTCGAGCTTGTTCTTCGCGAGAGAGATGCGCGCCTGCAGCGCGGCGGGCTGCAGCACGGCGTTGCCCACGCGCAGCTCGCGCAGGGCCGCGCGGGCCGCGGCGAGCTGGTCGGAGGCATCGCAGATCGTGAAGTTCGGCGGCAGGCCGGCGGCGCGCGCCTTGGCGCGCAGGTACTTGGCGCAGAAGGCGTGGAAGGTGCCGATCGTCAGCTTCTCGGCGCGCTGCTCGCCGACGAGCTTGCCGATGCGCTCGCGCATCTCGCCGGCGGCCTTGCGCGTGAACGTCATCGCCAGGATGTTCTCGGGCGCGATGCGGTGCGCGAGCATGAAGCCCGTGCGCACGGTGATCACGCGCGTCTTGCCCGATCCCGCGCCGGCGAGCACGAGCAGCGGCCCGTCGATCGCGCGCACGGCGGCGCGCTGCGCCTCGTTGAGTCCCTCGAGCAGCTTGTCCATCGATGGCGCGAGACGCTAGTGCGCCCGCGCGACGCGCGCCACGGTGCGCACGAAGCTCCGCCGCAACCCCTTGGCGCGCGCGCGCTTCGTCACGGCTTCTTGAGGAGCTCGAGCTCGGTGCGCGCGAGCAGCCAGGTGCTCTCGGCGCTCGTCCCGCGCTCCAGGGCCTTGCGCAGGAGCTCCTGCGCGCCGCTCGTGTCGCCGCGCACCAGACGCAGGCTGCCGGTGAAGAAGTACAGGCGCGTCAGCTCGACGGAGTCGGAATCGGGCCGGTCGAGCGTCTCGAACAGCTCGGCCTCGCGCACCTGGCCGGTGAAGAGGCCGCCGACCATGCCTTCGAGCTCGCTCGTGCGGCCGAGCGCGGGCAGGGAGAGGAAGCGCTTCAGCTCGCGGGTCGCCGCCTCCTCCTCGCCCATGCGGCAGCGCGCGAGCCAGAGGAAGAGCTGGCCCTCGAGCGCGTCGCCGCTCTTGCTGCGGGCGATCACCGCGAACTCCGCGGCGGCGTCCTTCCAGCGCTGCAGCGAGTAGAGGATCTCGCCGCCGACCTGGCGGAAGTAGGCCAGGCCCGGATGGCGCTGCCCGAGCAGGTGGGCGTCCTCCAGCGCCTCCTCGGCGCGGCCGAGCATCCAGTTCAGGCGCACGCGCAGCTCGCGCGCCACGTCGTCGTCGGGCCGCAGGTAGAGCGCGGCATCGAGGTCGTCGAGCGCCGCACGCGGGTCTCCGTTCGCAAGGCGCAGCTGGGCGCGCAGCGCAAGCAGTCCAGGGTTGCTCGGGTCCTTCGCCAGGCCGCTGTCGACGAGCTGTCCGGCCTCTTCGAACCTGCCCGCGGCGAACAGGCGCTGCGCGTCCGCCTCGGCCAGCTCCTGGTGGATGTCCTCGGCGCTCGCCGCGCGGCCGGGGATCAGCGTGCACAGGCCTCCGAGCAGCGCGAAGACGAACGCGATGCGCAGGACGCGCCGGCGGTCGAGCGCGGCCTCCGCCAGAGGATCGCGGTCGAGCGCGCGACCGGCGAGGAAACCCGTGGCGAGACCGCCCAGGTGCGCGGCGTTGTCGATGCCGGGCACGGCCAGGCCGAAGGCGATGTTGAGCGCGAGCAGGAAGACCAGGTTGCGCATCACCGGCTTGAAGAGCGGCTCCGGGATCGCGGCACGGTGCGCGAGGAAGAAGGCCGCGAACGCGCCCGCGATGCCGAAGATCGCGCCCGAGGCGCCGGCCGAGATGCCGCTGGGGTTCCACAACACGCTCGCGATCGAGCCGCCCAGCCCGCTGGCGAGGTAGAGCAGCACGAACGCGCCGTTGCCGTAGAAGCCCTCGACCAGGCGCAGCGCGCCGAGCGAGAACATGTTGACGAGCAGGTGCAACAGGCCGATGTGCACGAACATGCAGCTCGCCAGGCGCCACCAGTCGCCGTGCGCGACGTAGGGCCCGTGGTTCGCGCCGAAGCGCAGCACGTCAGAGAGCCCGGGCTCGAAGAGCGGCACGCCCGCGAGCGCCATTGACACGAACACGCCGAAGTTCGCGCCGATCAGCGCCTTCGCCGCCCAGCTCCGCGGCGGCGGGCGCACGGCGAAGGCGCGCGCCGGTCCCTCGGTGGGAACGTGCTCGGGTGCCTGCGCCTTGGGATCGTCGGGCTCCATCGAAGCCGGAGAGGATAGCGCCCGTGGACGCCGGCGCGAGTGCGCGCCAGACTCTGGGGCCCATGTCCGCCGCGAAACTGCTCCCCTGCGTCGAGATCGAGCCCAGGAAGAAGGCGCAATGGTCCGTGATCTGGCTGCACGGGCTGGGCGCGGACGGCAACGACTTCGCGAGCGTGCCGCCCTACCTCGGCATCGACGCGCGCCACGACGTGCGCTTCGTGCTGCCGCACGCGCCCAGCATCCCCGTCACGCTCAACGGCGGGATGGTCATGCCGGCCTGGTACGACATCCGCGACGGCGACCTGCGCACGCGGCACGACGAGGCCGGCATCGCGCGCTCGATGGCCGACGTGCGCGCGCTGATCGCGCGCGAGGTCGAGCGCGGCGTCCCGAACAACCACGTGCTGCTGGCCGGCTTCTCGCAGGGCGGCGCGATCGCGGTGCACACCGCGCTGCGCCACGCGCAGCCGCTGGCGGGCGTGATCGCGCTCTCGACCTACCTCGTCTGCGGCGACAAGCTGCCGGCCGAGCTCGAGAGCGCCAACCGCGCGATCCCGGTCTTCGCCGCGCACGGCACGCACGATCCGATGGTGCACCTCAAGCGCGGCCAGGACCTGCGCGACACGCTGACCGGCCTCGGCTGCCGCGTCGAATGGCACACCTACCCGATGGAGCACAGCGTGTGCATGGAGGAGCTGGCGCACATCGGCGCCTGGATGAACCGCGTGCTCGGCGCCTAGATCCCCGAACATCCATGCCCGCTACGGTTTTTCACCGAACAACCGTAGCGGGCATGGATGTTCATGGAAAAACCGTGGCGGGCATGGATGTTCAGGAACGCCGGCCGCCCTTGCGTTGCGGCGGCGCGTTCCAGGGGTCCTCGGGCCAGGAGTGCTTGGGGTAGCGCGCGCGCAGGTCCTTGCGCACCTCGAAGTAGGCGCCGTTCCAGAAGCTCTCGAGGTCGTCGGTCACCTGCTGCGGCCGGTAGTTCGGCGCGAGCAGGTGCAGCAGCACCTGGACGCGGCCGCCGGCGACGCGCGGCGTGCGGGCGAGCCCGAAGATCTCCTGGATGCGCACCGCGAGCACCGGCGGCTTGCCCGGCTCGTAGACCAGGCGGATCTGGCTGCCGGTCGGCACCGTCAAGCGCTCGGGCGCTTCCGTGTCGACGGTCTGCGCGAGCTTCCAGCCCAGCTTGCCGCGCAGGAAGCCGACCAGATCGAAGCGCGCGAGGTCCGCGAACGAGCGCGCGCCGGCGCAGATCTCGGGCAGCCACGCGCGCAGTTGCGCCTCGTCGAAGGCCGGCAGCGCGAGCTCGGGCATCCACCGCGCCAGCGAGCGGACGCGCGCGAGGTACGCGGCGACCTCCTCGCGCTCGAGCGCCAGCGCGCGCGGCAGGTCGCGCGTGTCGCGGCGGCCGCGAGCTCGCGCGCCGCGGCCTCCTCGGAGACGTTCGACTGCACCTCGTCGAGCACGAGGTCGAGGAAGCGCGTGCGCTTCCAGCCCGTGACGCGCTGCGCGGTCGCGTCGAAACCGGTCTCGACCGAGGTCTGCAGGAGCTCCTGCGGCAGCCACGCGCGCTCGATGCGCGAAGCCTGGCGCACGAGCGCCTCGGCACGCTCGCCGGCTCGGCCGGCGTCGATCTCGATCGCCAGATACAGCTCGCCGTCGTGCACCGCGCTCTCCTCGGCGAGCTTGACCCCGCGCCCGCCGACGAGCACGCCGCGCGTCGGCTCGCCCTCGCGCCGGCGCACGACGCGGTCGGGGTAGGCCGCCAGCAGGGCGCGGCGAAAATCGGTCTCGTCGCCGGCGTGCTCGCCGACGCTCGCGCCGGCCCGCTCGGCCTCGCGCAGCAGCGCGTCGCGCGCACGCAGCACGAAGCTCGCCGCGCCGCGGTTGAGCTCGCCGACCAGGCTCGCGCCCGTGCCGTTGCGCTCGAAGTCCTCGAGCGCGAGCACGCGATCCCACGCGTCGGAGTCGGAGCGGTGGCGCGAGGCGCGGCGCTCGAAGGGCCGGCGCAGGAACGGGTCGCGCTCGGAGAGCAGCGCGCCGGTCAGCGCGCACTCGGGCAGCACGCCGCGCGCGGCGCCCTCGAGGAGCAGCCGGCCCAGGCGCGGGTGCAGCGGCAGGCGCGAGAGCGCGCGTCCGGTCGCCGACAGCCCGTTCGCCTCGCGCGCGCCCAGGCGCGCGAGCAGCTCGAGCGCGCGCTCGAGCGCCGCGCGCGGCGGGAGCGCGAACCAGGGGAAGGCGAACGGGTCGCGCTCGCCGA
>JBGASC010000047.1:0-43888 GCA_044229935.1 Planctomycetota bacterium
TTCCACATGGTGCTGATGGTGGAGATGCCCGCGGGCACGAACTTCGGCGCGGTGAAGCAGACGCTGGAGTGCCTGGGCGGACCGGAGGACTACGTCGTGCGCGTGATGCACGAGCGGGTGTTCCGGTTCATGCATCGCGTGTGAACAATGGGCGACCTCTAGGAATTATGGGAGTTCTTACCGCGGCGCAGAGGAGCTATTGATGGACCGGCTGATTGTGCAGGATGTTCGGTGTTTCAGGGAGTATCGAGAGATTCCCCTTCATCCTATCACGTTATTGGTTGGCGAAAACAGCACGGGTAAGTCTACCTTCCTGGCCCTAATTAGGGTGGCGAGGCAGCTTCAGGAGCGGCTCTCGGCACCAGACTTCAACGAACCACCCTTCGAGCTTGGATCATATGAGCAGATTGCTCATTATCATGGTGGTCGTGCCAAACGCGCAAAGGAATTCAAGATTGGATACGCCCTTGGCCCACAGGTATCTGTCGCTGGAGAAGGTCGAAGTTCGAAAGGCAAGGCGCAGGATGTTCTCGATGACCTGCGATTAGTTGGTACTTTTGTTCAGCATTCTGCTCAGCCGGCACTTGCAGAGCTTGAGTGCTCGGTGGGCGCCAACAAGGTTGTATGGCGGAAGCGAGGCGCCGAAGTTCCAGTAACGACGATCACGTTCGGTGATAAGACGATTGAGGCTCCCATCCCGGATAGGTTCGAAGAGTTCATGAAGGGCTTCAGTCCTAGCGGTATTCCCGTAGGTATCGTCACACTCTTCTCACTTGGCCTGATGAGCGATAAGCGGCAGCAGAATGAAGGCGGGGATGCGAGCCAGCACGGACAGGAGTTCAAGGCCATTGTTGAGCGCCTCGCGTCGGCCTTTCAACGAGTTGGGCCGGAACCCAGAGCAATAGCGCCCATCCGCTCCAGGCCAAAGCGTACCTATGATCCGGTACGCGACTTGCCTTCCCCCGAAGGCGGGCACGTTCCAATGGTCTTGGCGAATCTGCGCACGGAAGGTGGTGCGAAATGGGAACGCCTCAAGAAGCATCTTTCCGTGCTGGGTGTGGCCTCCGGGCTCTTTGGTAACGTCGATATCAAGCGCAAAGGCGACAAAGGAAGCGACCCATTCCAAGTCATGGTGGCTGTCGATAAGCTCCCGTTCAATCTAGTCGACGTGGGCTACGGAGTCAGTCAGTTGCTCCCCATTCTAGTAGACTGTGTGCTCGCTCAAGAGGGATCGACCTTCTTGCTACAGCAGCCGGAGGTCCACCTTCATCCAAGAGCTCAGGCCGCCCTGGGCACTTTCCTTGGCGCCCTTGTGCAGTCGGAGCGGAAGCGTTTTATTATCGAAACGCACAGCGACTACCTAATCGATAGGATTCGGATGGAAACACGTTCGGGCAAGAGTCTGCGCCCCGAGGATGTGGGGATACTGTATTTTGAGAGAGATGGGGCTCATGTGGAGATAAGCTCGATTTCGATCGATGAAAACGGAGACCTCAAGAACGTTCCCGACGGGTACCGGTCCTTCTTCCTCGAGGAGAGCCGTCGTCTGATTACAGGGGAATCCTGAATCGAGTGCTCATGTGCTTGCTCCTTGATGCAAACGCGGCGACGAAGCTGTTTGCCGGGAAGGGAGATCCCGCAAGGGAACCTATTCTCGACTGGTTTGAAAAGGGAGGACGGCTTGTTATTGGGGGGAAGCTCTCTGTTGAACTTTCAAAGGTGGCAGCGTTTGAGCGGTACTTGATTGAGCTGGTTCGACAAGGTAGAGTGTCGCAGATTGCGGGGGATGCTATTGAGCGCGAAACGATAGTTGTTCACGGACTTGAATTATGTAAATCAGATGACCAGCACATTCTGGCGCTTGCTCGGCTGAGTAATGCGCGAACGCTGTGCACGTTTGATGAAGATCTGACGGATGACTTTAGGGACTCCAAGATTGTTCCCAAAATCAAGCATGGAAGGAGGGCTGGCGTCTACCGAAAGACGGAGCATGCGCATCTCCTTGACCATACGCCGGGCTGCCCAGGGGCAACCGGAGAGAACCAATCGTAACGCTCAATACCTAGGGAATTGTGCGCCTCGATTGAGGCAGTCGCTGCCGCACCTGCCCGAGCCGATCGACGCGGAGATGGGGCAGGGGATCGTCGTCACGGCCGCGGGCAGGAATCGCCCCGGCGTGCTGGCCGAGGTGACGAGCGCGATCGGAGAGCAGGGCGGGAACATCCTCGACGTGTCGCAGAAGATGGTCGAGGGCTACTTCCACATGGTGCTGATGGTGGAGATGCCCGCGGGCACGAACTTCGGCGCGGTGAAGCAGACGCTGGAGTGCCTGGGCGGACCGGAGGACTACGTCGTGCGCGTGATGCACGAGCGGGTGTTCCGGTTCATGCATCGCGTCTGAGTCCTGAATTTGCGCGCACCCGGGGATCCGAGGCCGCGACCGCGCGCTTGGCGCCGACGGTTGCGCGAGTCGACCCTCGCGGCGAGAATCCGGACATGGTGATTCGCCTGGACGAGATCAAGCTCCTCAGCGTCGCCGAGCGAATCCAGCTCGTGCAGGACATCTGGGACACGATCGCGGAGGAACGCGACGCGCTCCCGCTCTCGGATGCCGAACGCGAGGAACTCGATCGACGCGTGGCCGAGTACGATCGCGATCCGTCTGCCGCGAGGACCTGGTCCGAGGTGCGCGAGGAACTCGAACGCGATCCGTGACCGCGCGCTTCACACCGGACGCCAGGCGCGATCTGTGAGAGGCCACGCGCTGGTATCGTCGGCAAGCGCGCGGACTCGACGCTGAGTTCCTGCGCTGCTTCGCAGCATCCTCTCCACGGTGGCCCTGTTTCCGGAGGCCTACAGCCTCGTCCATGGACGCGTTCGCCGGGCGCCGCTGCGGAGATTCCCCTACGTGATCCTCCACACGACCCGAGCAGAGGTCGTGGTCGTGGTCGCGGTGTGGCACACTCGCCGTGACGAGAGCTCGCTGCGACGGAGAGATGCGTGACACGCTGTGCGGCGAGCCCGAAGCGCCCTGCAGGTGCACTCGAGGTCTCCCGCTCTACCCGCACGAACTTCGGCGCGGTCAAGCAGACGCTGGAGTGCCTGGGCGGACCGGAGGACTACGTCGTGCGCGTGATGCACGAGCGGGTGTTCCGGTTCATGCATCGCGTCTGAGGAACCCGGACTCCGGGAACGGTCCTGTCGACGTCCGCCCGCGGACGGATCTCGCTCCGCGGAGCCGCTACACTCTCCTGCCTGCGTCGCGGCACACCGAGCGGTCGCGACCTGCCGACCGCGCGTGGGGGAGCGAGTTCCGCATGACCCGTCGCACCGATCTCTTCGACAGCACCTACAGCCACTTCAGCGACTCCGTGCTGGCCCAGGTCCGTGCGGAGACCTTCGACAGGGACATCGGCCAGAACAGCTGGCTGACCGCGGACGAGTTCGAGCGCTTCGTCGCGCGTCTCGAGCTCGCGCCCGCGCAGCACGTGCTCGAGGTCGCCTGCGGCGCGGGCGGGCCGGCCTGCGAGCTCGCGCGGCGCTCGCGCTGCCAGGTGACCGGCATCGACTCGAACGAGCACGGCATCGCGACGGCCCGGCGCGGGGCCGGGGAGCTCGGGCTCGCCGGGCAGGTGCGCTTCGAACAGGCCGACGCGTCGGCGGCGCTGCCCTTCGCGGACGCGAGCTTCGACGCGCTCCTGTGCATCGACTCGATGACGCACTTCCCCGATCGGCCGAGCGTACTGCGGGAGTGGCGGCGCGTGCTGCGTCCGGGAGGGCGAGCCCTCTTCACCGACCCGGTCGTGATCACGGGAGCGGTCAGCAATGCCGAGCTGGCCCTGCGCAGCTCGATCGGCTTCTTCCTGTTCGTCCCGCCCGGCATCAACGAGCGCATGATCGAGGACGCCGGCCTGCGTCTTGCCGCGCAGGAGGACGTGACCGCCAACGCCGCGCTCGTGTCCGGACGCTGGCATCGCGCGCGCGCGGCGCACCGCGCCGAGCTGCTGCGCATCGAAGGCGAGGAGCGCTTCGAGGGACTGCAGCGCTTCTTCGAGGTCGTCGAGCGCCTGACCCGCGAACGCAGGCTCTCGCGCTTCGCGTATCTCGTGGAGCGGCCCCGCGGGTGAGCCCGGACGGGGCTCCGGTCGCAGGAGCGATGTCCTCCTCGTCCCATGGCTCGTCTACTGCGGCCCGACTAGACTCCCCCCATGCGCCGTCCCGCGCTCGCCCCGTTGGCAGCGGGAGTGGTGTGGGTGCTGCTCGTCGCGCCGCTGATGGCGCTCGCGTGGCACACGCTCGCCCGCTCCAGCTCGCCTGAGATCCGCTCGCCCGCCGAGGACGGTTCGTCGACACACGCGCCGCTCGATCCGGCAGCGGAGCCGGCCTCGCGCGCCGCAGCGACGGCAAGCTCGAACACGAGCGCGTCCTCCGCAGCCTCGACGAAGCGATCGCAGGCGCGCGAGCGCAGCACCGGCCCCGTCTCGCTCGGCCCGCTCGAGAGCACGAGCCCGGTGCGCCGCTCCCCGTTCCATCCCGTGCTCGAGTCCGCGGACTTCGTGCCCGGCCTCGCGATCCGGCCGGGCGACGTCTTCAGCTACGCGCTGCGCTTCGCCAACCGCGGCACGCGCGCCGACGATCGCCAGGAGGCGGTCTTCGTGCACATCGAAGCGCCGGGCGAGGGCTGCTCCGCGCTCGCGTTCCAGCTCGACCACGACCTGCGCATCCCGACCGACATGTGGGCGCCGAAGGAGCTCGTGCTCGACGGGCCGCGCCTGGCCGGCGTGCCGCTCGACACGCCGCCGGGCGAGTACGCGATCCACGTCGGGATCTACGACCGGGACGGCGACGGCGAGCGCAGCTTCGATGCGGTGATCGGAACGTTGCGCGTCGACCCGGCCGCCGAGCCGAGCGCGCACTGGCGGCCCGAGCCGCTCCCCGAGGCCGAGCTCGCGCGGCGGCGGGCGGCGCTGCGCACGCGCCTCTCCGATCCGGTCTGGCTGCGCGACGAGGACTGGAGCTTCGCGCTCGACCGCGGGAGCGGCGCGTTCCTGCTGGTCGACACGAGGAGCGGCGTGGTCTGGAGCTCGAACCCCGACGCGCCGCGCCTGGGCCGCGTGCGCTTCCGGCGCGGCGCGCGCTCGATCGACCTCGCGCTCGAGCGCTTCACGTCGATCGAGGCGCGCGAGGACCGGCTCGTGGCGCATTGCCCGCTCGGCCGCGGCGGCGGGAGCGAGAGCGGCTCGGTCGATCTGGTCGCGGAGCGCTC
This sequence comes from Planctomycetota bacterium, assembly GCA_044229935.1. Classification (GTDB taxonomy): domain Bacteria; phylum Planctomycetota; class UBA1135; order UBA1135; genus JADJLZ01. The sequence goes on from JBGASC010000047.1 coordinate 5,267, forward strand.
GCCCCAGACGCGCGGGCTGCGTCTCTCGTTCGAGGCGCATCCGCCCGCGGGCTTCGAGCTCGAGACGTTGACCGCGTTCGAGCGCGCCTTCCTGACCAGCGACGCCGACGAGGGCGCGCTGCTCGCGCCGAACTGGCTCGGGCAGCTCAAGCCGGCGGACGCAGGGCTGCCCTGCGACCGCTGGTACGGCGGCGACGACGTCGCGATGGCGATGAGCGGCGCGATCAAGCAGGGCTCGGCGCTGCTGGTCGCCTGGCTCGATCCGGACGCCTCGCTGATCCTGCACGCCTCGCTGGAGGATTCGCCGCTGGTCGCGGGACGGCGCGCGCAGAGCCTCTCGCTCGTGCTCGGCCCGCGCTCGAGGGTGGTCGAGGTCCGGCCGCTGGGTCCGGGCGGCTACCCCGAGATCGGGCTGGCCTACCGCGAGATCGCCCAGCTGCGCGGGCTGCGCGTGCCCTGGAGCGAGAAGAAGAAGAGCGAGCCGCGCCTGGAGCTGCTCGAGGGTGCGCCGGAGTTCCGCTTCTCGGGCCTCTCGCGCCTGGCGCCGGCGACGCGGCACAACGCCCTCGCGCGCACCGTCGCGCGCATCGACACGACCTTCGAGGAGGTCGCGCGCTGCGCGCAGCACTGGCACGACGCGCTGGGCATCGAGCGTGCACAGATCCTCGTCGCGGGCTGGAACCGCGACGGCTACGACAACGGCTTTCCCGACGTGCTGCCGGCCAACGCCGAGTGCGGCGGCGACGCGGGTCTCGCCAGCACCGCCTGCACGGTCGAGGAGCTCGGCTACGCCTTCACGCTGCACGACAACTACGTCGACCTCTATCCCGACGCGCCCTCCTGGGATCCCGAGCGGATCGTGCGCGGGCCCGCGGGCGAGCTGCGCCAGGGCGGCGAGTGGCTGGGCGGGCGCGCCTACCGCATCTGCGGCGCGGAGCAACTGCGCTTCGCGCAGCGCAACCTGCCCGAGATCCGCGCGCGCTTCCATCCGCAGGCGGTCTTCCTCGACTCGACGCTGACGAGCCACCTGCAGTCCTGCAGCCATCCCGCGCACCCGATGGAGTGGTGGCAGGACGAGGAGCAGCGTCTCGCGCTCTTCCGCTACGCGCGCGGCGCGATCGGTCCGCTCGGGCTCGAGGGCGGGCGCGAGTGGGCCGTGCCCGCGGCGGACTGGTTCGAGGGCATGCTGACGCAGAAGACCGTGCACATGCGCGACTGGATCATCGCGCCGGTGTTCCTCTTCGCCTACGGCGACTGCATCCAGCTCCTGCCGATGCAGGCCGACAAGCTGCGCCCGCGCGACGCGCGCAAGGTGCTCGACCTGATGCTCTGCGGCGCGATGCCCTCGTACGCCTTCGGCCCGCACGCGTACTTCGAGGACGTGCCCGCCGACGCACTGCCCGTCGTGCCCTCGATCGCGCGCTTCGAGGGCCGCGGCGCGAACGAGCTGCGCCTCCTGGTCGAGTGGGACGTGCGCGGCGACCTGCACCAGGACTACCGCGTCTTCGTGCACTTCACGCGGCCGGGCGTGAAGAACCGCGAGGGCATCGCCTTCCAGGGCGACCACGACGCCAAGGTCCCGACCTCGCAGTGGAAGGCGGGCGAAACGCACCGCACCGGCGGCACCTGGTTCCGCATCCCGCCCGAGGAGAACGAGTTCGAGCAGTGGGAGGTGCGCGTCGGGCTCGCGCGCGACGGCGAGCGCGTGCCGCTCGCGGTGCCCGACGCGGACGATGGCATGTGCACGGCGGGCATCCTGCGCCGCGAGGAGGGCAGCCTGGTCTTCGAGCCCGCCACGCGCACCGCCGACGCGTGCTTCGCGCGCGCCGACGGCGGCTGGGCCGAGGGAATGCTCTCGACCGACCGCACGATCAAGAACACCTACGAGGTGCTGACCTGGCTCAACCGGATGGCGCTCGCCCGCGGGATGACCGGTCACCGCTTCCTCAGGCCCGACCGCAGCGTGGAGGAGTCGCGCTTCGGCGACGTGACGGTGACGGCCAACTTCGGCGCGCAGGAGTGGCTCGCGGGCGACACGCTGCTGCCGCAGTTCGGCTTTCGCATCGACTCGCCCTCGTTCGTCGCCTTCCACGCCACGCGCCGCGGCGCGCTCGAGTACCCTGGCGGCGCGCTGTTCACGCTGCGCGCCCTCGACGGCGCGGACCTCGCGCGGGCGACGAAGGTGCGTGTGTTCCACGGCTTCGGCGATGCGCACGTCGAGCTGGGCGGAAAGGTGCTCGAGGTCGCCCGCGAGGCCGTCGTCGACGGTCCGGGAGCGCGCTGAGCGCGCGGGGCCTCGCTCGCCTCCGCGCGCGGCCTACGCCGGCAGGCGCAGCCGGAACAGCGCCCCGCCGCGCGGGAGGTTCGCGGCCTCGAGCGTGCCGCCGTGCGACTCGGCGTTCTTGCGCGCGACGGCCAGTCCCAGCCCGGTGCCGCGCGACTTGGTGGTGAAGAAGGGATCGAAGATGCGCTCGAGGTTCTCGGGCGGGATGCCCGTTCCCGTGTCGCTGACCTCGATCAGGATCCAGCCCTTCTCGCGGTGCGCGTGCAGCCGCACGCGACCGGCGCGGTCGACGGCCTGGGCCGCGTTGATCAGCAGGTTCTCGAGCACCTGGCCGAGCAGCCGCCCGTCGGCGCACAGCTCCAGGCCCGCCTCGATGTCGCACTCGAAGCGCACCTCGGAGTCGCCGAAGCGCCGGCGCAGCGGCTCGAGCAGGTCGTCCACCAGGCTGGCGAGAGTCATCGGCACCTTGTGCGGCGGGGTCGGGCGCGCGAAGCGCAGGAGATCGAGCACGGTGTCGTCCAGACGCCGGATCTGATGCATGATCCCGGCGAAGACCTCGCGCCGCGGATCGCTCGGGGCGAGCTCGCGCGAGAGCGCCTGGATCGCTGCGCCGATGCCGGCCAGCGGGTTCTTGATCTCGTGGGCGACCTTGGCGGCCAGCTCGCCCGCCAGCGCCTGCTGGCGCGCACGCAGCAGCTCGGCCTCGGTCTCCAGCAGCTCGGTCAGGTCGTGGAAGATCGCGGTCGAGCCGACCAGGTGTCCCTCGGCGTCGAACACGCTCGTGCGTGTGAGGCTGACACGCCGTTCGACGCCGTCCTTGCGCACGCGCCGCGTGACGTGGTTGCGCACGGACTCGCCGCGCTCGAGCTTGTGCTGGATGCGGCCGAGCTCGCCCTCCTGGAGCAGGTCCTGGGGGACGATGAAGCCCACGGGTCGGCCCAGCACCTCCTCGCGCGTGAAGAGGAACATGCGCTCCGCTCCGCGGCTCCAGTAGCGCACGATTCCCTGCGCGTCGACCACCGCGAGGGCATCGGCGGAGTGTTCGAGCAGCGCCTCGAACGCGATGGCAAGCAGCGGATTGTCCGAGCCTGCCCCGCGTGCGGTGGATTCGGTGGACGGAAGGCGTGTCGGCGAGCCAAGCATCTGGGATGCACTCTATGTGGCCTGGACCCCGCGGTGCGTACTGCTCCGTCCCTACTCTCAGGGGGTCAACGTGCGCAGCTGCGGCGCGCGGCACGCAGCAATCCGGACCCGCGCGCCGGCTTGGCACTGCTCATGAACGGGACCCGCTCGGCGCGGACCGGCCGCGGATTCCTGCCGCCTCCCGGCAGATTGCTTGGGCTGGTGCGGGATTTTCCGCATAATCGTCCGCGCCATGCAAGCGATGATTCCCCGCATCCTCGTGGTCGACGACGAGAAGCTCGTGCGCTGGGGGCTGCGCACCGAGCTCGAGCGCAGCGGCTACATCGTCGACGAGGCGACGGATGCCGGGGAGGCGCTCGAGCAGGCCGCACGCGAGCCGGTCGACCTCGTGCTGCTCGACTACAAGCTGCCCGACCGCTCGGGGATCGAGGTGCTGCGCTCGCTGCGCAAGTCCAACCCGCGCCTGCCGGTGATCATGATCACGGCGCAGGCCAGCGTCGGCGGCGCCGTCGAGGCGATGAAGGAGGGCGCCTACGACTACCTCTCGAAGCCCTTCGAGATCGACGAGGTGCTGCAGTGCGTCGAGCGCGCCGTCGAGGCCGCGCGCCTGCGCGAGGAGGTGGCGCGCACGCGCGAGCAGGTGATGCGCGGCTTCGGCCTGACCGACATCGTCTCCGAGAGCGCCTCGATGAAGGAGGTCGTTCGCATGGTGCGCCGCGTGGCTGCCAGCGAGGCCAGCACCGTGCTGCTCCTGGGCGAGAGCGGCGTGGGCAAGGGGCTGGTCTCCCGCGCCCTGCACCTGGAGGGCGCCACGCGCGACAAGCCCTTCCTCAACATCACCTGCACCTCGCTGACGGAGTCGCTGCTCGAGTCGGAGCTCTTCGGGCACGAGAAGGGGGCCTTCACCGACGCCAAGCTGCAGAAGCGCGGCCTGTTCGAGCTGGCGGACGGCGGAACCGTGCTGCTGGACGAGATCGGCGACATCTCGCTCGCGATGCAGGGCAAGCTGCTGCGTTTCCTGGAGGAGAAGGTGCTGCGGCGCGTCGGCGGCACGCGCGACATCCGCGTCTCGGTGCGCATCATCGCCGCCACGAACAAGAACCTCGAGCGCGAGGTGGAGGCCGGCCGCTTCCGGCGCGACCTCTACTACCGGCTGCGCGTGATCCCGATCGTGATCCCGCCGCTGCGCGAGCGCGTCGAGGACACGCTGGCGCTCGCCTACGGCTTCCTGCGGCACTTCAACCAGGAGTTCCACAAGTCGCTGCAGGGGTTCACGCCCGCCGCCGAATCGCTGCTGTGCTCCTACGCCTGGCCCGGCAACGTGCGCGAGCTGCGCAACGCGATCGAGCGCGCCGTGCTCCTGGCCGAGAGCCCGACCCTCGGGGTCGAGGACCTGCCGCACGAGATCGCGGCCCAGGGCGGCGCAGCGCGCGAGGCCGACCCTGCGAATGGACACGTGAACGCGACGGGGTCCGCTGCGCACGTCGACGGCTCGGGCTTCGTGCTGCCGCGCGCCGGCCTGGTCTTCGAGGAACTTGAGAAGGACCTGCTGCGCCAGGCGCTCGAGCGCGCCCGCGGCAACCGCACGCGCGCTGCGGCCCTGCTGGGGATCAACCGCGATCAGATCCGCTACCGCATCCAGAAGTTCGGCCTCGAGGATCCGGCGCACGACGCCGCCGACTGACAGGTTCGCGCTCGCGCCGTGCGTGCAATCCCGCAGCCTGCGGAAAAGCGCGCACTCTTGCGTAGAGACGGTCACGCGGGCGAGTCGGCATGCTGGCTCTCGCCGTCGGCACAGCGATTGCCCCGGCGCATGACGCTCACGTGATGGATCCAAGCCCAGCCGCGCCGCTGCTGCTCCCTCCGCTGCACGCTCGCCGTGTGCGCCCTTTCGCATTCACCGCGAGGGGGCTGCTCGCTAGGATCCCCGACTCGAAGCCCGTCCAACGGAGAACCCAATGATCAAGATGTCCCTGCGTTCGAGCCTGATTTCCACCCTGGCACTCGTGCTGTGCGGCACGGTCGCGTTCGCGCTGGCGAGCTCGCCCTCGGCCGAGCCGAACCAGGCCAAGCCCAAGATCAACCACTACATCGGCGCCGCGAAGTGCAAGAACTGCCACAACGTCGCCGACAACGGGAACCAGTACGAGTGCTGGACCAAGTCCAAGCACGCCGAGGCGTTCAAGACGCTCGGCTCGGACGCGGCCAAGAAGATGGCCGCCGACAAGAAGATCGAGGATGCGCAGAAGGCCGACGCCTGCCTGAAGTGCCACACGACCGGCTTCGGCCTCGAGGCGGACCAGTTCGACAAGAAGTTCGACAAGACCGCGGGTGTGCAGTGCGAGACCTGCCACGGTCCGGGCGAAACGCACATGAAGGCGCGCCTGGCGGCGGCCGCGGCCGAAGAGAACGCCGACCCGAAGGTGCGCAAGAAGGTCCCGGACGGCGAGATCCAGGTCAGCGTCGAGGCGAAGCTCTGCACGGCCTGCCACAACTCCGAATCGCCCAGCTACAAGCCCTTCTGCCTCGCGACGCGCGTCGCCGAGATCGCCCACTACGATCCGCGCGGCGACCGCAAGGCCAAGGCGCCCAAGTGCAAGTGCGAAGGCAAGGACGCCAAGTGCGAGTGCAAGGAGATCGACTGCACCAAGAAGTAGTCGCTCGCCCTCGAACGCGACCCTAGAACGGCCTGCTCCGGCCGCACCTGTCGGAGCAGGCCGTTTCCCCAGGGCGCGAGTGCTTCCGTCCACACACCCCGTCCCCGATCCCCCCGCGATGATCCTGGTCCTCTCGCACGACTGCCCCGCGAACGAGCTCGACGAGATCCTGCGCGAATGCCAGGGCCTGGGCTGGGCGACCGAGGTCTCCCGCGGCACGGAGCAGATCGTGGTCACGCTCACGGGCGGGAAGGACGAGGCCGCGCTCGAAGCGCGCCTGGGACAACGGTCCGATGTCGATCTCGTCCCGATCCTCTCGCACCGCGAGTACCGCTACCTTCGCACGCGCCGGCGCATGCTCGCCGGCATGGCCGGCGGCCTGGGAGCGCTGACCGCGCTCGGCACCGGCCTGCCCGTGCTCGGGTTCCTGATGCCGCCCAAGGGCGTCGTCTCCGACCGCAACATGGTGCGCGCGGCGAAGGAGTCGGAGATCCCCGAACACACCGGCCGCAAGGTCGTGCTGCTCGGCCAGCCGGTGATCCTCGTGCGCCTGGAGAAGGAGCGCTGGTTCGCGCTGAGCGCGATCTGCACGCACATGAACACGTGCCAGCTCGACTGGAACCAGGAGCGGCGCGAGCTCGTCTGCCCCTGCCACGGCGGCGCGTTCGACCTGTACGGCAACGTGGTGCAGGGCCCGCCCTCGATCCCGCTCGAGTCCTACAGCGTCGAGCGCATCGGCCAGGACGTGTACGTGCGCGGGAAGGGCTGAGCCATGCAGGTCGCCCGCACGGGAATGCTGCACACGCTCTGGGAGGTCCTGCGCCGTCCGGTCTCGCGCGAGAACCGCACGGACCTCGTGCTGGGCCTGGCGATCCTGTTCCTGTTCGTGCTGCAGGTCACGACCGGGATCATGCTGGCCTTCTTCTACCAGCCCTCGCCCGTGACGGTCGCCGACAGCGTGCAGCTGATCATGCGCGACGTCGAGTGGGGCTGGCTGGTGCGCGGCGTGCACCACTGGTCCGCCCACCTGATCCTGCCGCTGTGCGCGCTGCAGGTGCTGCGCCAGTGGTTCAGCGGCACGTACCGCGGGCGCCGCTCCTCGAGCTGGTACCTGGGCCTGATGGTGCTCTTCCTCGTGATGCTGCTCGCCTACAGCGGCGAGCTCCTGGTCTGGGACCAGGCGGCCTACTGGCGCATCACGCGAGCGCTGCAGCACATCGAGTCGGCGCCGCTGATCGGATCCTGGATCGCCGAGGTGCTGCGCGGCGGGGACGAGGTCAGCGCGACCACCCTGAGCCGCGTGTTCTCCATGCACAGCCTGCTCCTGCCCTGGCTGCTCTGGCTGGTGGTGGTCTTCGAGGCCTGGTTCTTCGCGCAGCGCCTGCGCTCCCGCAAGGAGGTGGCGGCGTGATCGTCGTCCTGCGTCCGGGCACCAGCCAGGAGGAGATCGCGGAGGTGCTGCGGCAGCTGGAGCGCCGCGGCATCGAGGGACGCGTGCTGCAGGGCGGCGAGAAGCCGCTGGTGCACCTCGTCTCGGGCTCGACGCGCCGCGCGCGCAAGCTGCTCAAGCTCGAGCAGGTCGAGGCGATCGTGCCGACCTCGGGCCCGCGGTTGCGGCACGAGGGACGCCGCTTCTACCCGTACTACTTCATCCACCTCGCGGCGCTGTGCCTGGCGCTCCTGGCCGTGCTCGTGCTGCTGGCCGGGCACCATCCGCCCGGGCTGGGCGACGCGATCGACACGCAGCATCCTCCCGCAGCGCTCTCCTATCCCTGGTTCGTGCGCGCACCGATGGCCTTCGTGGCGCTGTTCCCCGAGAGCGCCGCCTGGCTGGGCTGGCTGTGCCTGTATGCGATCGCCGCGGCGGTCTTCTTCCTGCCGCTCCTTGATCGTTCGAGCGCACCGGCGCGCGCACGCTGGCCGCTCGCGCTGGGCGTCCTGCTCGCCCTGGCCTGGGCCTGGCTGACCTTCGCGGGGAGCATCCGATGAGAGCCGTGCTGTTCGCCTGCTTCCTCGCCGCCGCTAGCGCGCTCGCCCCCTCCGCCGCCGCACAGGCCAAGCCGCAGCCGGTCGGCTGCATCGTCTGCCACGGCAAGCAGGCGCACGAACTCGCCGGCAGCGTGCACGCCAAGGCCTCGCTGACCTGCACCAGCTGCCACGGCGGCGACGCGACCGCGATGGAGGTCGAGAGCGCGCACGGCAAGGACCTCAAGCGTCCGCACACGCCGCGCGAGGTGCTCGAGTCCTGCGGCGGATGCCACGCGGACGTGCAGCGCATGCGCGCCTACGGGCTGCGCACCGACCAGCTCTCGCTGTACTGGACGAGCCAGCACGGCGAGAAGCTCGCCAAGGACGGCGATCCGAACGTCGCGACCTGCATCAGCTGTCACGGCACGCACGGCGTGCTCAAGGTGACGGACACGCGTTCGCCGGTGCACCCGTTCAACCAGGTCGACACCTGCGGGCGCTGCCACGCCGACGAGAAGCTGATGGCGAAGTACGGCCTCAAGGCCGACGTCGTCGAGCAGTACCGCCACTCGATCCACGGCAAGGCGCTGCTCGAGGACGCGCACCCCGCCGCTCCCTCGTGCGCCGTGTGCCACGGCTCGCACGGCGCGCGCCCGCCGCGCGTCAGCGACATCGAGCAGGTCTGCGGCCAGTGCCACTCGGTGGTGCAGGGGCACTACGACGAGAGCCCGCACGCCAAGGCCGCGGCGCAGGGCAAGGCCTCGGTGCAGTGCAACTCCTGCCACGGCAGCCACACCATCCCGCCGCCCTCGCCGGAGATGTTCCTCGGCGACGCGGAGGGCCACTGCGGCTCCTGCCACGGCGACGCGAAGGACCCGGCGCTCGCGATGGCGCAGGGACTGCACGACGGCATCGTCGGACTGGGCGACCAGATCCGCGCGGCGGAGGTCGACCTGCGCGAGGCCGCCGGCCGCGGGCTCTTCCTCGGCCCCGAGAAGGGCTACCTCGACGACGCGCGCGGGCTGCTCGTGCGCGCGCGCGCCTCGACGCACCGCCTGAGCACGCCGGCACAGACCGACATCCTCAACCGCGGCGAGGCGATGGTGCTGCAGACGCGCGAGGGCCTCAACACCAAGGCGCGCATCTTCCGCGACCGCAAGATCTTCACGGGCGTCTTCGCCGGCCTGACGCTCGTGTTCGTGGTCGTGCTGTTGATGTACGCGCGCGCGATCCGCGGCCAGTGGAAGAGCGCGAGCGCGGGAGGTCGCGGCGATGGCGCGTAGCGAGAAGACCGGCCGACTGCGCGAGCGCCTCGTGCGCTTCCTCGGCACGGCGCTGATCGTCTCGCTCTTCGGCGTCGCCGCCGTCGCCGCCGTGCTCTACGCGGCCGTGCACCACACGGCGCAGCCGGAGTTCTGCAACTCCTGCCACCTGATGGAGCCGTACTTCCAGTCCTGGCAGCGCTCGCCGCACAACCAGGTCGCCTGCATCCAGTGCCACTACGAGCCCGGCGCGCTCGAGACCGCCGAGGGCAAGTTCAAGGCGCTCTCGCAGGTCGCGAAGTACGTCACGCGCACGCAGGGCACCAAGCCCTGGGCCGAGGTCAGCGACCAGAGCTGCATGCGCTCGGGCTGCCACTCGGTGCGCAACCTCGAGGGCCGCGTCCAGTTCGGCCGCGTCGCCTTCGACCACAAGCAGCACCTGCTCGAGAGCCAGCGCGGCCGACGCCTGCGCTGCGTCACCTGCCACAGCGGCGACCCTGCGGGCAACCACATCGGCGTCTTCAAGGCGACCTGCTTCGCCTGCCACTTCAAGCCCGGAGACGACGGCAAGGCGCCCGAGCGCCAGAGCGACTGCCTCCTGTGCCACGGGCCGCCGAAGGAGCCGGTGATCGTCGACGGCCGCGAGTTCGTGCACGCCGGCTACGTCGAGCGCGGCGTCAACTGCCGCGAGTGCCACAACCCGGTGATCAAGGGCGACGGCCAGGTGCGCAAGGAGCGCTGCCACTCCTGCCACACCGAGCTCGGCCACATCGAGCGCATCAACGAGCGCGCGTTCCTGCACGAGAAGCACGTGACCGAGCACAAGGTCGAGTGCTTCGAGTGCCACGACGAGATCCAGCACGGCCTGCTGCCGCTGCAGAAGCCCGGCCCCGCGCCGAGCGAGGGCTGCGGCTCGTGCCACTCGGATTCGCACGACGCGGCGCTCAAGCTCTACTCGGGCACCGGCGCCGTCGGCGTCGCCGACGAGCCCAGCCGCATGTACCAGACGCGCGTCGTCTGCGCTGCCTGCCACACCGGACGCACCGGCTACCTCGCGCACGGCGCGGAGGTCGCGACGAAGCTCCCCGGCGTGCACGCCGGCGGCCACACGCAGAGCGGCCTGCCGCTCGTCGAGCACGCGGGCGGCGGGGCTTCGACCGTCGCGGCCGCGGGCAACGCCGACTGCATCCACTGCCACGGCACCGGCTACGACGGCCTGCTCGGACAGTGGCAGGCCACGGTCGACGAACAGCTCGCGCGCCTCGCGCCGATCGCCGCGAGCCTCGACAAGCAGCTCGAGACGCAGAAGAACGCGGCCGCCTTCGCCGACCTCGGCGAGGCGCAGCGCAACCTCGCGCTCGTGACGCTCGACGGCTCGCACGGCGTTCACAACGTCGGCTACGCCCTCGACGTGCTGCGCGCCAGCGCCGCCAAGCTCGACAGCGCGCGCGCGGCCCTCGGCGAGAAGGCCGAGCCCGCGGCGAGCGCGGGCTTCCCGTTCCACTCCAAGCAGACCTGCACGAGCTGCCACGCTGGCGCCGGACGGCCCGCAGCGATCTGGCCGCCCGAGAAGGTCTTCCCGCACGCGCGCCACCTCGCGACGGGCACGTTCGACTGCGACACCTGCCACAGCACGAGCGAGCACGGCAAGCCCTCCTTCCCGCGCAACCAGTGCGCCTCCTGCCACCACAAGGAGCCCGAGCAAGGCGAGGCGCCGGCCTGCGCCAGCTGCCACAAGGCGCAGGAGTCGCTGCTCACCGGCAAGATCGCGAGCTTCGCCGACAAGCCCGGCCCGATGTCGCAGATGGAGTGCAACGAGTGCCACGGCGACATCCCGACCGTCGCGCGGCCCAAGCCGAGCAACTGCGTGCTGTGCCACAAGCCCGGCTACGACCAGATGTTCAAGGACTGGCAGAAGGAGATCGGCGGCCTCCTCGCGAGCGTCGAGTCGCTGCTCCAGAAGCCGCCGGCCAACCTCGCGCCCGAGAAGCTCGAGGCCGCGCGGCGCGCGTTCGAAGCCATCCAGAAGGACGGCACGAAGGGCGCGCACAACTTCGACGCGGCCAAGCAGCTGCTCCACGACGCGCTGCAGCTGCTCGCGCCGCAGTGAACGGCGTGGAGGGGCCTTGGGAGGGCCTGGAAACGGGGTCTGCGGCGATTGCGGGTCCTAATCGCCGCAGAATGTGCGGCGAATAGCTTGCCCAGCGCCGCACGGCGGGTGACGATTCCGGACCCGCATGCCCCGCCCTCCGACCTACCTGCACGAACGCACGGACTGGCCCGCGTTCACCTGGGACGGTTCCGCGATCGCGCACGAACTCGCCTCGATCCGCCACCGCCAAGGTCGCCTGCTCGGACGGATGGAGGCGCTCGGTTTCGACCTGCGCTCGGAGGCGGGCCTGGCCGTCCTGACGAGCGACGTCGTGAAGTCCTCCGCGATCGAGGGCGAGAAGCTCGATCCGAACGAGGTGCGCTCCTCGCTCGCGCGGCGCCTTGGCCTCGACTTCGCCGGCCTGCCGCGGCCGAGCCGCGACGTCGAGGGCGTGGTCGAGATGCTGCTCGACGCGACGCGAAGTGCCGCGGCACCGCTCACGCAGGAGCGCCTCTTCGGCTGGCACGCAGCGCTCTTCCCGACCGGACGCAGCGGACTCACGCGCATCACCGCCGGCGCCTGGCGCACGGCCGAATCCGGTCCGATGCAGGTCGTCTCCGGCCCGATCGGGCACGAGCGCGTGCACTTCGAGGCACCCCACGCACGACGCCTCGCGGCGGAGATGCGGCGCTTCCTGCGCGACTTCGAGTCGCCCTCCGCGACCGATCCGGTCCTGCGCGCGGGCATTGCGCACCTGTGGTTCATCACGATCCACCCCTTCGAGGATGGCAACGGCCGCATCGCGCGCGCGATCGCCGACCTCGCGCTGGCGCGCGCCGACGGGACGAAGGAGCGCTTCTACAGCCTCTCCTCGCAGCTCGAGGCCGAGCGCAAGGACTACTACTCCGAGCTCGAGCGCGCGCAGCGCGGCGATCTCGACATCACGCGCTGGTTGGCCTGGTTCCTCGGCTGTCTCGGCCGCGCCATCGACGGGGCCGACGGGACGCTGGCGGCCGTGCTGCGCAAGGCGAAGCTCTGGCAGCGGATCCAGAAGCGGCCGGTCAACGAGCGCCAGCGCATGGTGATCAACCGCATGCTGGGGGATTTCGTGGGCGTGCTGACGAGTTCGAAGTACGCGAAGCTCGCGAAGTGCTCGAGCGACAGCGCGCTGCGCGACATCCAGGAGCTCGCCTCGCGCGGGATCCTGGTGAAGAACGAGGGCGGCGGGCGCAGCACGAGCTACCGGCTGGCGGAGCCGGAGTCGATTCCTCAGTGAAGGTTCGCGCCGTCGCTACGACTTGATCAGCGCGTAGATGATCAGCGCCGCGAGCGTCAGCCCGACCGTCAGCGCGGTCAGGCCGAACACGCGCACCAGCCTCGAGAAGGCCGGGCTGGGCGGGTCGACGAGGTGCTTCTCGAGCTCGCCGCTCTGCTGCAGGCGCTCGTAGAGCTCGGGGCGGTCGTGCTTCAGCTCCGCGAGGCTCATGCTGCCGGTGAAGATCACCGGGTCCATCGGGAACTTCTCGGGGCGGAAGTGCGTGTTGAAGAAGTGGATCGTGAAGATGAAGCCCGTCGCGAGCAGCGCCTCGTCGCTGTGGATGATCGTGGCGACGTTGATCGACCAGCCCGGCAGGAGGCGCGTGAAGAACTCGGGGAACCACAGGCACAGGCCCGTGCTCCCGATCACGACCACGCCCCAGAAGACGGCCATGTAGTCGAACTTCTCCCAGTAGGTCCAGCGCCCGTAGCGCGGCGCGGGGCCGCGGCCGAGGAACCACTTCATGGTCGCGACGAACTCGCCGATGTCGGAGAACTTGGGCACGAGCGAGTCGGGTCCGAGCAGGAACTGCACGAGCGACTTGCCGCTCCGGCGGAAGCGCTTGACCACGTCGACGAGGTGCAGCGCCATGTAGGAGAAGGTCGCGACCGCGCAGACGCGGTGGATCCAGCCGGCGACCTGCGTGCCGCCCAGGACGTGCGAGAGGCTCTGCGCCCAGGCGGTGTGCGAGAACTTCAGCATCATGCCCGTGATCGCGAGGCCGAAGAACGAGAGGATCACGGTCAGGTGCAGGCCGCGCTGGTACGGCGTGAAGCGGCGGAACTGGCGCGCGGTGTCGCCGATCTCGGCCACGTGCTTGCGGTAGGCGTCGCGCAGCTTCCAGGAGCGCGGCAGCCAGACCAGCGTGTGCAGGCCGAAGAAGGCGAAGGTGCCGACCAGCAGCGCCGTCATGGCGACGAAGACCCAGTAGAGCGCCGGGTACTTCTCCTTGTCGTTGTGCGTCGCGTGCGTCAGGTAGGCGGCGAACTGCGGGTTCGCGTTCTGGTGGCACTTGGCGCAGGTGCCGACGATGTTGGCCTGGCTGAGGTGCGAGCCGGCCGCGCTGGGCGGCAGGATGTCGTGCGCGCCGTGGCAGTCGTAGCACTTGGCCTTGGCGGTGTCGCCCAGCGCCGAGGCCTTGCCGTGGTAGGTCTCGAAGTACGTCTCGGTGATCTCGGCGTGGCACTTGCCGCACTGCTCCATGATCCCGAGCTTGAACTCGTCCTGGTCCGTGCGGCGCATCGTGTGCGTCGAGTGGCAGTCGTTGCAGTCGGGCAGCTTGGGCATGCCGCGCAGCTGCTGGTAGGCGGGGTTGCCCAGCGGCGAGTGGATGCTCTTCTGGAACTTCTCGTAGATCCCGTCGTGGCAGCGGCCGCAGGTCGCGGCGATGTTGCCCGGGTGCACGGTCGAGGTCGGATCGCTGGCCGGCAGCTCGCGGTGCGCGGTGTGGCAGTCGGTGCACACGGCCGTGACCACGAGCCCGCTCTCGAGCAGTCCCTGGCCGTGGATGCTGTTCGAGTACTTCTCGATGATCTGCGTCTCGGGCCCCATGTAGCGCTTGGCCGCCGCCGCGCCGTCCTTGTGGCAGCGCGCGCACAGGTCGGGCACGTTGCGCGCGTAGGTGGGCGAGGTGCGCACGAGCTCCTTGATCGCCGTCGTCGCGTCCGGCGCGATCTTGTGCTCCAGGATGCCGTGCGTGCCGTGGCAGTCGCTGCAGGCCGGCGCGTTGGCGTCGCCCTGCGCGTGCAGCTTGCCGTGCACGCCCTTGTCGTAGTCGGCCACCTGCCCCTCGTGGCAGACCGAGCACTTGACCTTCTCGGTGATCGTGGCGCAGGAGCGCTCGAGCGAGGGCGTGACGCCCGCGTGGCACTGCGCGCAGGAGATGCTCTTGCGGCCGTGGATCGACTGCTCGTGCTGCGCCGCGTCGACCTTGAGCGAGTGCCCGTCCTTCGAGGACTTGATCTCGCTCGCGTGGCAGCGCAGGCAGTCCGCGTTGGCCATGTTGGTGTCGTAGAACACCTTGCGGATCTCGTGCGGCGAGTGGCACTCGACGCACAGCGGCACCGAGCCCTCCTTCTCCCACAGGGCGCCCGCGATCACCTTGCGGTGCACGGTCTCGATCTTCCCGTGGCACTTCATGCAGGTCGCCACGAGGTTGTTCTTGTGGATCGAGGACTTGGGATCCGTGTGCGGGCGCACGTTGTGGCCCGAGTGGCAGCTGGTGCACACGGCGGTGACGGTCAGGCCCTGCTGGTAGAGGCCCCTGCCGTGGATGCTGTCCTTGTAGCGCTGGAAGACCTGCTCCTCGGAGAGCTGGTGCGTGCGCTCGACCGGCGAGCCCTCGGCGTGGCACTGCGCGCACATCGCCGGCACGTTGAAGGGCGAGGTCGCCGAGTTGGGATCCTTGATCTTGACGATGTAGTGGTTGCCGTGGCAGTCCTGGCACAGCGGCGCGAGCTTGTCCCCGGCCGCGGCGCGCAGTCCGTGCGTGCTCTCGCGGTAGGTGGTGACCGGCCCCTTCTCGTCGTCGTGGCACTCGGTGCAGTTGACGCGCTCGAGGTTCTTCTTGTGCGGGAAGGTCTCGACGCCGGCGAGGTCGGTGTGGCAGGAGACGCAGTCCTGCTTCTTGTGCACGCTCTTCCCGAAGCGCTCGGCGTCGACCTGCAGCGAGACGTCGTGTCCGTCCCGCTTCATCGTCAGGCCCTCGGTCTCGTGGCACTCCAGGCACTTCTTGTTCTCCTGGGCCGGGCCGCGCGGCGCGAGGGCGCACAGCGCGAGACCGAGCAGGAGGAGGTGCGCGAGAGGGGAGCGGTGGATCGATCGTGGACGCGTGGGGGAGCGGTGTTCAGTCATGGTTCGCGCGGGCCGTGCTGGTCGCGGGCCTCGCTTCGCTCGGCTGGTTCTGCGCTCCGGCCGCGCGGCGCTCATCGCGCCGGTGGCGGAGGATCTCGAGGTACTCCTGCGGGTGGTGGTGGCGCAGCTCGTCGCGCGACACGCGGCCGTTGAGCCAGACGCGGCTCATCGGGAAGACGCCCGGTCGCAGGTGCACGTGGTACATGTGCCAGATGATGATCGCCAGGAAGGCTAGCGTCGCCTCGAAACCGTGCACGACACGGCACACGTCGAAGGTGAAGCTCGGCATCCAGTCCAGGAACCAGTCCGGACGCCAGAGGATGGCACCGGTCAGGATCATCACCAGGTTGCCCCAGACGACCGCGCCGTACTCGAGCTTCTCGACCAGGCCGTAGCGGCCCAGGCAGGGGCGGCGATCGAAGCGCAGCCAGTCGTACTTCTGCGCCAGGCGTGCGAAGGGCGCCCAGCGCAGGAGGCGCGCGGGGAAGCCCAGGTCGAAGCAGATCTCCTGCACGAACTCGCCCACGTCGCGCGGCCGGAACATCATCTTCCCGAACCAGCGGCGCACGCTCGGCATCAGCGCCAGGATCGCCATGTGCCAGAGCGAGAGCCCGATCAACCCGATCGCCGCGGCGCGGTGCAGCAGGCTGCGCAGGTGGAAGCCGCCCTCGAGGTCGATCAGCTGCCGCATCCAGGGCGTGTCGTGCAGGAACACGGGCAGTCCGGTCAGCACCAGCAGGCTGAAGGAGAGGATCAGCACCACGTGCTGCAGGCGGCCGTGGTAGCCCATGCGCCGGAAGGTCTCGCCCGGCGGCACGAGCTGGTCCTCGTCGGGCCATTCGTGCGCGGCGACGTGCTCGGTCTCCGGCGCTCCCCAGCGCATGCGCAGCCGCAGGCGTCCGAAGAGGTCGGCCAGGATGAACAGCACGAACGCGCCGATCATGCCCGTCACCAGGACCGCGTAGATCGTCTGCACCCACCACGGCACCGGGTTCTCCGCGCGCGCGATGACCGAGTGCACGGGGATCTTGGCGAAGGCGGAGCTGGCGCCGACGTGGCAGCTGCCGCAGGTCTTGTCGAGGTTGGCGACGTTGACCGGCGAGCGCGCGTCCTTGGCGGGCAGGATGTCGTGGAAGCCGTGGCACGAGGCGCAGTTGGCGACGGTCTTGGCCCCGAAGCCGGTGGCGATGCCGTGGTAGGAGCTGCCCCAGGAGCTGCGCACGGAGGACTTGAAGCCGTAGCGCTGGCCGAGCTCGTCGTTGGCGTGGCAGCGCGCGCAGGTCTCGGCGACCAGCGCGCCGGAGACGCTCGCGCCCTCGAGGGCCGGGTCGCGCACCGCGTGCTCGGTGTGGCAGTCGTTGCAGACGGGCACGTCCTTGCCGCCCGACTTGAAGTCGGCGCCGTGCACGCCCTCGAGGTAGGTGGCGAGCACGCCCGCGTGGCATTTGCCGCAGGTGAAGGGCAGGTTGCGCCGCGCGGTCGGCGCGTTGTCCGACTTGGCGCGCTGGATGTCGTGGCTGCCGTGGCAGGAGGCGCAGGTGGCCGTGACCACCAGCCCGATCTTGCGCAGCGCCTGTCCGTGCACGCTGGTCTCGTACTGCTGGGCCTTGGTGCCGCCGGGCGCCGGGTGCTCGGCCGAGGGGTTGGGATGGTGGCAGGCCTCGCAGGTGTCGGGCAGGCGCAGCGGGTAGACCTTCGACTGCGGATCGTCCTTGGCGCGCACGTCGTGCGTGCCGTGGCAGTCGCTGCAGGTCGCGGCCGCGTGTCCGTTGCCCGGATCCTGCGCGTGCAGGCTGGCGCGCCAGCGCTTGGCCGCGTCGGCGTGGCAGCTCTCGCAGGCCGAGGCCGCGTCGCGCGGCGCGGCCGCGGCGTCGGGCTTGGCTGCGATGCCGATCGCATGCGGCACGTGGCATTGTGCGCAGGCCACGCCCTTGGCCGCGTGCACGCTCGCGGCGTGCTGCGTCGCGACCGGCGCGTGGCAGCGCGCGCAGTCGACCTTCGCGAGTGGCGTGGCGTGATCGCCTTCCGCCGGATCGAAGGCCTGCAGCGCCGCATGGCAGTCGACGCAGGCGACCTTCGCATGCGCGCGGGCGTCGGCGAGCGCGTGCGCCGTCGAGACCTGGTGGCACATGCGGCACACCTTGTCTTGCGGCGCGCTCTGCGACGCGTGCAGGGGGAGGACGAAGGAGAGTCCGACCAGGGCGGACCGGATCACGACGCCAAGTGGGGAGTCGAGCATCGGATCATCCCGACCCGGTTGGGGGCGGGAAGATCCCCGGTGGGGCAACTCGTGTACCGCTGCGGGATGCGTGTACCCCGTGCCCGGGAGGCCGCCCCTGCGAACCTCGCCGCAGGGAAAAGCCCGCGTCGACGGGGACTGTTCCGCATCGGGGGATCCGGCTGCGCCGGGCGATCCCCGGGCCGTGCGGAGCGCGCCTTTCGGCTCTCCGCGCTTGCCGCCGGCCCCGCGGTACCCAGAATGGGCGCCCCATGCCGTTCACCGACCAGGAGATCCTCGAGACCGTGCGCATGATCGAGCTGGAGACGCTCGACATCCGCACCACGACGCTGGGCATCAACCTGCTCGACTGCGCCGACCCCAACGTGGAGCGCGCCTGCGAGAAGGTCTACGCCAAGATCGTGCACCACGCGCGCGACCTCGTGGCGGTGGCGAACTCGATCTCGGCCGACTACGGCATCCCGATCGTCAACAAGCGCATCGCGACCACGCCGATCGCGCTGGTCGCCGGCGCCTCGGCGACGCGCGACCTCGTGCCCTTCGCGCGCGCCATGGACGCGGCGGCGGAGGAGGTCGGCGTCGACTTCATCGGCGGCTTCAGCGCCTACGTGCACAAGGGCTTCACGCCCGCCGACCACGCGCTCTTCGACTCGATCCCGCTGGCGCTGGCCGAGACGCGCCACGTGTGCGCCTCGGTCTCGCTGGCGAGCACGCGCGCCGGGATCAACATGGACGCGGTCGCGCACTTCGCCGAGGTCGTGCTGCGCACCGCCGCGGCCACGCGCTCCAGCGGCGCGCTGGGCTGCGCCAAGCTGGTCTGCTTCTGCAACGCGGTCGAGGACAACCCCTTCGTCGCCGGCGCGCACATGGGCATCGGCGAGCCCGAGACCGTGCTCAACGTCGGCGTCTCCGGGCCGGGCGTGGTGCGCTCGGCGCTGGCGCGCCTGGGGCCGGACGCCGACCTGCTCGCGGTGGCCGAGACGGTCAAGCGCACCGCCTTCAAGATCACGCGCATGGGCGAGCTGGTCGGCCGCGAGGCCGCGCGGCGCCTGGGCACGACCTTCGGCATCGTCGACGTCAGCCTGGCGCCGACGCCGGCGATCGGCGACTCGGTCTCCGACATCCTCGAGCTGATCGGCGTCGACTGCACCGGCGCGCCGGGCACGACCGCGGCGCTCGCGCTCCTGACCGACGCGGTCAAGAAGGGCGGCGCGATGGCGAGCTCGAGCGTCGGCGGCCTCTCGGGCGCGTTCATCCCGGTCTCCGAGGACGCCGGCATGATCCACGCGGTCGAGGTCGGCTCGCTCTCGCTGGCCAAGCTGGGCGAGATGACCGCGGTCTGCTCGGTCGGCCTCGACATGGTCGCCGTGCCGGGCAACACCAGCGCCGCGACGCTGGCCGGCATCATCGCGGACCAGATGGCGATCGGGATGGTCAACTGGAAGACCACCGCCGTGCGCATCATCCCCGTGCCCGACAAGGGCCCGGGCGAGAAGGTCGAGTGGGGCGGCCTGCTGGGCACCGCGATCGTGCAGGACCCGGGCAAGTTCTCCTGCAACGTGCTCTTCGCGCGCGGCGGGCGCATCCCGGCGCCGCTGCAGAGCTACAAGAACTGAGTCGCGCATGAGGCCGTAGCGCCTCATCACGCCGCGCAGTTCCGGGATGGCGTCTTGCGCGCCCGATCTTGCTTGCGGTTCGGGGGTGGGGCCGGGCGGGTCTCGACGAGTAAGGGAGTTCCCCAGTTCACTCAGGGGAGCCGAAGTCGGCTCGTTCTGCATTGCGATCCAGGGGGAGTCCTTGGATAGGATTGGCCGCGCCCCAGACTCTTCGGGCCAGGGCGATTCTTGAGCGCCCGCGCCTCGCGACGCCGAGCCTCGCATGGCCCCGGGAGTTCGGGGGTCGTCCTCCTAAGTAATCCCGCGCTTCGACAAGTCCATCATGCAGCGCTCCAAGCCACTCCTAGACGAGATCGTTGCCGAGCGTGCGCGCTCGTTCGCCGACCAGTTGCACGAAGCGGCCGACTGGGCCGCATCCGAAATGGACCTCCAGATCGAGGCCAGCAAGCTGCTCCAGCCATTCGAAAAGGAGGCTGGGATCAAGCTTCGCGCACATCACAACGTCACGATCGGAACGGGGCGACCCGACTCGGTCTACGGCTGCGTGATTGTCGAGTACAAGAAGCCGGGCGAACTCAGCGAGGACCCGAACAGCGCCGGAAACCGGGCCGTCATAAAGCAGCTGCGCGAGCGCTTCGTCGCCTTCAATGCCGAAGAGGGCCGTGCGCTCCACTCGATGTTCGGCGTTGGATGCGACGGAAAGTGGTTCGTTTTCCTGCGCTACCGCGACGGACGCTGGGATACCGTCAAGCCCGCGGCTGTCGATCGCTATTCCGCGGAGCGCTTCCTGTGGGCGCTCTACAACATGGGGCAGAAGGGCAAGCCGTTCCGACCGGACTACCTTGCGGGCGACTTCGGAGCGCAGAGTCAGCTGGCACAGTCAGGGGTTCAGGCGCTCTATGAGCAAGTTCGCTCGACGCGCGACCCGCGTACGGACGACTTCTTTCGGCAATGGCAGGTACTGTTCGGCGAGGTATGCGGGTTCGACGTTACAGACGCGACCGACAAGCTGCGTCCCCTGGCGACGACGTACGGCATCTCGGGCAAGATGGCACCGGCCGAACTCCTGTTCTCCGTGCACACCTACTACGCGCTACTAATGAAGCTGCTCGCGACGCAGGTGTACCACCACTCGCTACAAATGCCATCTCCTGTGCACGCGATGATCAGCGCGAGCGGCCAGCAGTTGCAGGGACTGCTCGAAGATCTCGAGCAAGGGGGTCCGTTCCGACACTTCAAGATCCGGAACTTCCTCGAGGGCGACTTCTTCTCCTGGTACCTCTCCGTCTGGAGCGAGGATACGGAGCACCTCGTGCGCGAAATGCTGACGCGCCTCGATGGCTACAACCCCGGCACCATGTCGGAAGAGCCTGGCGAGGCGCGCGACCTCCTGAAGGGCTTGTACCAAGAGCTCTTTCCGCGCGCCGTCCGGCACCACCTCGGCGAGTATTACACGCCCGACTGGCTTGCCGAACTGACGCTCGATCGCGTGGGGTTCGACGGGGATCCCGACAAACGCTTCCTGGATCCCTCCTGCGGCTCCGGCACCTTCCTCGTGTTGGCAATCGCGCGGATTCGGCGCTGGTACGACGTCAATCGTGAGCGCTGCAAGTACACCGAAGGCGAACTGCTGCAGAAGATCGCCCAGAACGTCGTTGGCTTCGATCTCAACCCGCTCGCGGTAATGGCAGCACGGACGAATCTTCTGTTCGCTGTCAAGGACTTGCTGCCGCACGCGGATGGCATCGAGATCCCGGTGTACCTATGCGATTCGGTAGTGACGCCTGCCGCGCACGACCAGGGCTTGTTCGGAGCCAAGGTGCGCCGCATTCCGACGGTCGCCGCGAACTTCGAGATCCCGGCCGATGTCACGACGAGCCGCGAGCGTGTGTCGGCCTACGCCGAGCTCCTTCAGGAATGCGTCGAGCGGCATGATCCGGTCGCCACGTTTAAGAAGCGCTGCAAGTCGCAAGGCCTGCTCGACGGGCCGGAGGAGAATCACGAGAAGCTGTACGGTGAGCTCGTGCGACTAGACGCCGAGAACCGCAACGGGATCTGGGCGCGGATCATCAAGAACGCTTTCGCGCCCCTGTTCGTCGGTCGTTTCGACTTCGTCGTCGGGAATCCGCCCTGGGTGAACTGGGAGAGCTTGCCCGGGGTGTACCGCGACGCGATGAAGCCGCTGTGGAAGCGCTATGGGCTCTTCACGTTGGGAGGGATGTCCGCGCAGCTCGGCGGCGGCAAGAAGGACTTGTCGATGTTGTTCGCGTACGCGTGCACGGACAGTTACCTCGCGGACGGCGGGATGCTGGCGTTCGTTATCACGCAGACGGTATTCAAGACGACCGGCGCGGGCGATGGCTTCCGGCGCTTCACGTACAATGTGAGGGAGAGTGAAGTGAGGGAGCGCGCCGTGGAGGTCGCGGTTACGTCGGTAGACGACATGAGCAACTTCCAGCCGTTCCAAGACGCGACGAATCGGACGGCAGTCCTCGTTTGGGAGAAAGGGAAGAGGACGGAGTATCCCGTCGAGTACTCACTCTGGGTCAAGAAGCGCGCGAACCGAATCAAGCTGGACGCGAGCCTGCGCGAAGTGACACAGGTTATAGATGTTCGCAAGTTGGCCGCGCGACCGATCCAGAAGGACACGCCGACATCGCCGTGGATGATGGGGAGCAAGGCGGCACTCCGTGCGCTTCTCAAAGTCATCGGTCCGTCACCCTACCGCGGCTACGAGGGTTGCAACACTGGCGGCTTGAACGGCGCGTACTGGCTGCGCGTCTTGCGGAGGCTCCCCGACGGGAACTTGCTCGTCGAGAACCTTCATGATATCGGCAAGAAGCACGTGAAGGCGGTTCAGGCGCGGATCGAGCCGGACTTCGTGTATCCGTTGCTACGTGGGCGCGATGTCGGAGCGTTCCGCGCGACACCGTCCGCGCACGTTCTAATGGTGCAGGACCCCAAGACGCGCGTAGGCTGGAAGGAGGACGATATTCGCCAGCGGTTCCCGCTGACCTACGACTACCTCCGCCAGTTCCGCGATCAGCTCGTGAAACGTGCAGCGTATAGGAAGTACTTCAAGGACGATCGGGGCGCTTTCTACAGCATGTTCAATGTTGGGGAATACACACTCGCACCGAGCAAGGTTGCGTGGCGGGAACAGGCGAGCGCGCTGACCTGCGCCGTCCTTGGTGCTCAGGAAGGTCGACCGATGCTCCCGGATCACAAGCTCATGTTCATTCCATTCGAGACGGATGAGGAAGCGCACTTCGTTGCCGCATTGCTCGCAACGTCAATCGCCGCGTGCGTGGTCAAGGCGTATGCGATCGAAACCTCGACATCGACGCACGTCATTCAGAACATCAGCATCCCGGCTTTCAGACGCACGGACAAGGCTCACACGCATCTGTCTGAACTGTCTTCGGCGGTCCACAGCGCCGTCAACGCCGGGGAGATCGATCGCGCCAAGAAACTTATCGGAGACATGGATACTGCCGCGGCGGCAATCTGGGGCTTGTCGGATCGGGAGCTAGATGCCATCCGTGGATCATTGGCAATGCTGGGTGGCGCCCCACCGTCCCTGGAGGACGACACCGACGACGAGGCGGAGGACAACGCGTAGTGGGGGAGCCGACCCCGACGCTTGGGCTCTACGCCCGCGCTACTGGAGAGCCGCTCGCGGAAGGTGACTTCGTCCTTTCGACGAATCCGCTCTACGAAGGCCACGGTGTCGGTCGAGTCACCAAGATCAAGGGCGGGCAGGCCAAGGTCGAGTTCAGTCCGTCCGTCTTCTCAACCCCACCCTACCGCTCACTCAACTGGATCCTCCGGTTGCCCGAAGTGCGCCCGATCCTCTCGCCGCTCGCGGCCGTAAAGGCTGGAGTCTGGGACAATTCGGCGCGCTTCGACCTGCGTCAGATGGCAGCGCGACTCCTGTGCGCAAACAAGGGCGGACAGCTTGGCAATGCGCGTACGGAGATACTGCCGCACCAGATCTTCACGGCGCATGCGGTCGTGAAGAGCCCGCACCGGCGCTTCATGCTCGCGGACGAGGTCGGCCTCGGGAAGACCGTCGAAGCTGGCATGGTATGGCAGGCCTTGCTCCAACGCGGACAAGCCAATCGTACCCTGATTGTCTCGCCCGCCGGTCTCACTCTTCAGTGGCAAGAGGAGATGAAGGAGAAGTTCGGCGCGGACTTCGAAGTGTTCCTGCGCGACTTCTCGGCCGTGAACCCGCGCGTTTGGGATCTCAAGGCACAGGCGATCGCCTCGCTCCAGGCGCTGCGCTTGCCACGGCACCGAGAAATTCTGCTGGAGAACCACAGGTGGAACCTGATCATCTTCGACGAGGCTCAGCACCTCAGCGCGCGTGAGTGGGGCTCGGACACCGACCGGACCAAAGCCTACCAGCTTGCCGAGAGCCTCAAGAGCCACACGGACGCGTTGCTGCTTCTCACGGCCACGCCGCACCAGGGCGATCCCGACCACAGCCGCTTTCGCAACCTCTTACTCCTGCTCTCTGATCACGTCGACTTCACGGGGTTGGGACCGCAGAGGCTGGTCGTCGAGGAAGGCACGCCGCGCTACACCGAACTCGTCTTGCGGACACCGAAGGACAAGGTGACGGATGCCAAGGGCCGGGCAGTCTTCCGCGGACGCAAGACCTGGCCCGTTCGCGCGCGTCTGTTCACCGACGGTGAGCAGGCATTCTACGACGCGGTCGCCGAGTACATCCGCGAAGGGTACAAGGCGCTCGAGCGGGTTCAGGAGCCCGACCGTCGGCGGGCGATCGGATACGTGCTGACCGTTTTTCAACGTCTCACCGCGAGCAGCGTGGCGGCCGTCAAGTCCGCGCTCCGAACACGACGCGAGAGACTGCACAGCACGCTCGCGGAGGTCGTGCGGGAGGTTCCGGACGGGGGCGTGGACGAGCGTTTCGAGGGGGAATGGGACGAGCGTCAGGCGCCTGTTCGCGAGAGCCGTGGCCTGCTCGCCGACGAGATTGCATGGCTGGATCGGCTCATGGCCATGGCCGTGCCTCGCGAGCGGAAGGTGGAGAAGCTGCGCGAGCTCGTCGCGCGCATCCACGCCGAGAGCTCGCGGGGTCGTAACGAGAAGGTCCTGATCTTCACCGAGTTCCGGAAGACCCAGGAGTTCATCGTCGAGCGACTCCAGCGGGAGCACGGACCCGGCTGCGTGACCGTGATCCATGGCGGACTCGATCTCGACGGCAAGCGCGAGGCGCAACGCGCCTTCAGGGATGTTCCGGCGATTCGCTTTCTCGTGTCCACCGAGGCCGGCGGCGAAGGCATCAACCTACAGTTCTGTCACGTCCTCGTGAACTACGACATGCCCTGGAATCCAATGCGCGTCGAACAGCGTGTCGGACGCATCTACCGGTTCGGTCAGGACAAGGTCGTGCAGATCTACAACTTCACGAATCAGGGGACCGTCGAAGACAAGGTTCAGACTTACTTCG
This sequence comes from Planctomycetota bacterium, assembly GCA_044229935.1. Taxonomy (GTDB): domain Bacteria; phylum Planctomycetota; class UBA1135; order UBA1135; genus JADJLZ01. The sequence goes on from JBGASC010000047.1 coordinate 30,178, forward strand.
ACAACCGCCTGAGACTTGCCGCGGAGGCGCTTTGCCGCGTGACTGGACAGGACCCCGAAGAACTGTACGGAACGCTCGGCGCGCAGGTGGAATGCCAGACGAACCCAGAGGACCTCTACCGCCGGGCAATTGTAGAGGGCGACCTGAATCCGCAGTCCAAGAAGGAGATCGAGGAAGCCGTCACTCGCGCGCAGCATGCGTACGAGATCGCGACAACATCCCTCTTTCGCGACGTGTCTTCATTTTCCTTCGATCGCTACCAGAGCGAACTGGCCAGCGGCCTCACGCTCGATGACCTTCGTCTGTTCACCGAGGAGTTCCTGCGCGGGCATGGTCGCTTGCCGCAGTGGCGCGACGGGCGAATCACGTTCAAGGTGCCCGACGTGTTGCTCTCACCCGGTCTGCCAGAACGCATAGCGGATGCCACATTTGACCGCGAGTCCGCGATACGTGACCCGCATGCGCCGTTCCTTGCAATCGGAGATGACTTTGTCGACGCAATGCTGCTGCTTGCAGGTGCACCATCCTCCGGTGGCTACACCGCCCGGCGCAGAATAGAGTGCGCAGCCTTGCGAGGTCGGTCAGGAGTGCAGTTCAACTTCCTGGTGCGCTCGCAGGTGCCGCGCGCCGAGGGGGACGAGTATCTCTTTGATCTGTGGTGCGCTGTCGTGGGGCGCGACTACCAGGTCGACGAGGCCTTTTCCACTGCGGCCGGGCAGACGTGGAGCTGCGGGATGGCGGGGGGGGACGGGACGAGCTGGGACTGGGAGCGGGCCCAGAGTTCGGCGCGCCGTTGGCTCGAAGCACGCATTCAGGGACTGTGGGATTGGGAGGAAGAAGTTCTGCTGTTGAGTATCGCCGAGATTGAGGCGTGTTGAATAGAGAGCGACGGCGAAATGGCCGGGCCTCGCTAATGCGTGAAGCCCTCGGCGTAGACGTCAACGTGCTTGTGCCTGGCCACCTTCGGATCGATGCCGGCGAGAAGGTCGAGTGGGGCGGCCTGCTGGGCACCGCGATCGTGCAGGACCCGGGCAAGTTCTCCTGCAACGTGCTCTTCGCGCGCGGCGGGCGGATCCCGGCGCCGCTGCAGAGCTACAAGAACTGAGTCGCCGGCCCGCCGCGCAGCTCAGGCCTGCGCCGCGCCGCCGAGCGTGCGCACCAGGTGCGCGAGCTGCGCCTCGTGGCCGAGCACGATCAGCGCCGAGCCCTCGACCAGGCGCGTCGTCGCCGGCGGGTTGAGCCGGAAGCGCCCGCCGGGTTCCTGCAGCGCGATCACGCTGATCTCCGCGTTCGCGACGAGCTCGGTCTCGCCCAGCACGCGGTCCCGCAGCGGCGAGCGCGCGTCGATCACGAGCTCCTCGATGCGCAGGCTCTCGTCGCGCTCCTGCAGCGTCGAGTCGAGGAAGCGCACCACGCGCGGCCGCAGCATCTCGCCCACCAGGCGCCGCGCGCCGATCTGGTTGGGCGAGACGACCGCGTCGGCGCCGGCGCGCAGGAGCTTGGGCACGGTGGCGTGCTCGACCGCCTTGGCGACGATGCGCAGCCGGGGGTTGAGCGCGCGTGAGCTGACCGTGACGAAGAGGTTGCTGCGGTCGTCGCTGAGCGCCGAGACGACGCCGCGCGCGCGAGCGATGCCCGCGCGTTCGAGCACCGCGTCCTCCGCCGCGTCGCCGACGATCGAGAGGAGATCGGGCAGCCGCTCCGCGCCCAGGCGCTCGAGGCGCTCGCCGTCGATGTCGATCACGACGAAGGAGCTCGTGCTGCGAGCGAGCTCCTCGATCACGTGGATGCCGGTCGTGCCCGCCCCGCAGACGATCACGTGGCCGTTCAGAGCATCGATCTTGCGTTGCATGCGTCGCCTCTTGAGCACGCCGCCGAGGTCGCCCTCGACCAGCATCGCCGTCACCGTGGAGAGGAAGTAGAGCACCGAGCCCGAGCCCAGCAGGATCAGCGCGACGGTCCAGGCGCGGCCGCCGGGAACCTGGGACAGCCCGTCGAGGACCTCGGAGAAGCCGACCGACATGACGGTGATCACCGTCATGTAGGCGCACTCGCCCCAGCTCCAGCGTCCGCCGCCGAGCAGCTGGTAGCCGCCCGCGCCGGCGAGCAGCACGGCCAGGAACACCAGCAGCGGGGCGAGGAGGCGGCGGTAGGCCGGCAGCTCGTGCGCGCTCCTCATGCCCGCATCGAACGACGCGAGGGGCGGAAGGTCCATACGCCAGCGGCGGCGCCGGGGGGCGGCAAGGGACGAAGGGCTTTCCGCTGCGCGCCGCCGCGGAGCGCGCGCACGCCGGCGCAGGCGGAAGTTCGTGCGCGCCGCGCGCGGAAATGCCGCTTGGTCGCGCAAGCCCTTCGCGCCGCCTCCGACAACCGCGCTCGCAACGCCGCGCTGCCGACCCCAACCCCGAGAACGAAGAGCCAGCCCTTGAAGGAACGCATCCTGCTCGTCGAGGACGCCGACGACGTCCGCACGACGCTCAAGTCCCTGCTCGAGGAGCGCTACGAGGTCGTCGAGGCCTGGGACGCCGAGCGCGCCCTGCAGCTCTCGCGCGAGCACGGTCCCTTCCCCGTGGTCGTCACCGACCAGGGCATGCCCGGGATCACCGGCATCGAGCTCCTGCGGCGCCTGCACGCGGACCACCCCGAGTCGATCGGCGTGCTGCTGACGGGCGCCTACAGCCCCGAGCAGCTCGTGCACGCCGTGCAGGAGGGCCACGTCTTCCGCTTCCTGCCCAAGCCGACCTCCGACGAGCTGCTGCTGCGCGCGGTGGCCGAGGCGCTCGAGCACCACCGCGAGGTCGAATCGACGCGCCTGGGCGAGGAGGAGCTCGCCTTCGTGCGCGATTCGCTGGGCAGCCTGAACGAGCTGCTCGAGGAGCGCATCGCGCAGCAGACCGGCGTGCTCGAGCGCCTGCACCGCTTCGCCGTGCGCCTGAGCGCGGCCGACACGCTCGGGGAGATCGCCACCGTCGCGGCGCACGCCGCCTCCGAGCTCTTCGGCGGCCGCGGGACGCACGTGCAGATCTGGAGCGCGAGCGGCGTCGCGATCGAGGCCTCGGCCGGGCCGGAGATGAGCGCGCACCTGCACGACGAGCCGCTGCTGGGACCGCACGGGACGCTGGGCGAGATCACCGTCGACCTCGGCGTCCATCCCGAGCTCGCGCTGCCGCAGCGCGAGGCGCACGCGCTCAACTCGATCGCCTCCTCGACCGCGATCGCCGTGCGCAACCAGCTGCGCCGGCTGCAGCACGACCACGCGCAGCAGGCGATGATCATGGCGCTGGCGCACCTCGCCGAGCAGCGCGACCAGGGCACGGGACGGCACCTGGAGCGCGTGGCCGCCTACTGCGAGCTGCTCGGCCGCGGCCTGCGCGAGCAGGGCCACTACGCCGAGTGGATCGACACGGCCTTCATCGAGAACCTCGTGCGCTCCAGCCCGCTGCACGACATCGGCAAGGTCGGGATCCCCGACGCGATCCTGCTCAAGCCCGCGCGCCTGTCCGAGGGCGAGTGGCAGGTCATGCGCACGCACGCCGAGCTCGGCGCGCAGACGATCGAGAGCGTGATGCGCGACTTCCCCGACCAGGGCTTCCTCGAGATGGGGCGCGACATCGCGCGCTGCCACCACGAGCACTGGGACGGCAGCGGCTATCCGCAGGGCCTGAAGGGCGAGGCGATCCCGCTCGCCGCGCGCATCCTCGCGCTGGCGGACGTCTACGACGCGCTGACCACCGCGCGGCCCTACAAGCAGGCCTGGACGCACGCTCAGGCGCTGGAGTGGATCGTCGGGCAGTCGGGCCGGCACTTCGACCCGGCGCTGGTCGACTGCTTCGTCAAGCACGCCGAGCAGGCCGACGCGATCCGCGCGCGCCTGGCGGATCCGCACGAGCCCGCGCTGCGCAAGCCGCGCGACGAAGGCGAGCGGCGCTGAGCGCGCCGACCGCTACCGGACCGGGCGGGAGCGCAGCTCCCGCTCGATCTCGCGCTCGCGGCGGTCCATCCAGCGCTTCTCGCGCTGCAGCGCGTAGAGCTCGGGGTGTTCCGTCTCGCGCAGCGAGATCTGCAGCACGGGCTTGTCCTTCGGGCTGCGGTTCTCCATGCGGATCGAGGTGAGCAGCTCCTGGTCGAAGTCCTTCGGCAGCGTCCACGCTCCCGCGCTGGCGTCGCCGACCACGACGCAGTCGCCGCGCTGGAAGGCCCCCTCGTAGACGGGGTTCGCGAGCTCCGTCAGATGCCGGCCGAGCTCGTCGTGCCTGCGCACGAACTCGTCCAGGCTCAGGCCGGAGTACTTCGCCAGCCAGGCGTCCTGCTCGGCCTGCGCCGCATCCGCTTCGCGCTGCGGGACGCGCACCGCGGCCTCGCGCCGTGCGAGGAGGGCGAGCCCCGCGGCCAGCGCGAGCAGCAGGGACAGGGCGAGCAGCAGTCGGGATCGTTGCATGCGAGGTGCTAACGCATTCCGCCGGGAATGTCACCGCCGTCCCAGCTTGCGGAGCGTCCCGGGCGCGAGCGCCTGCAGCAGCGTCATGCCACCCGGCTGCGGCTCGCCCTCGAGCTCGAGCAGGCCGCCCTTCTCCAGTTCGAGCGCAGCACCCAGGCCGCCCGAGCGCGCGTGCGAGCCGCTGATCAGCCAGAAGGCGAGCTCGGAGAGCCATGGCTCGTGCCCGACCAGAGCCACGCGTTCGCCCGCGAGCGCGGCGAGCAGCTCCTCGCCGGGCGGCGCGTAGAGCAGGTCGCTGACCTCGAGCTCGCCCTCGACCAGCGGCAGGCACAGCTCGGCCGTCTGGCACGCGCGCCGCGCCGGGCTGTGGACGAGGCGCTCGACGCGCACGTCGAGACGCTGGAGTCCGTGCACGATCTCGCGGAAGCGGCGCCGGCCCTCCGCCGTCAGCGCACGCGCCGCGTCGCGGCCGTCGGCGGCGCGCTCCTCGGCGGCGGCGTGGCGGATCAGGTAGAGCTTCATGCGGCGTGCGCGTGCAGGCTCGGGCTCGCGCTCCAGAGCTCGCGCAGCCGAGCGTAGCCCTCGGCGAGCTCGCGCTCCAGCGCGGCGCAGGTCGTGCTGGTCCCCGCGCCCGCGGCGAGCGCGTGCTCGCGCGCGACGGCCGCGTCGTGCAGCGCGCCGAGCGCATCCTGCAGCACGCGCGCCTCGCTGCTGTCGCGGCCGAGCCACTCGAGGCGTAGCGCAGCCGCCGCACGCGCTTGCGCAGCCGGTGCAACCGCTCGTCGTCGCCCGAGTCGGGTTCGCGCCGGCGAACGCGGCTTCCGCCGCGCGCGCGACGCGCCGGCGCAGGCGCGCGAGCGCGGGCTCGAGCGCCGCCGCGTCGAGCGCGGGCAGCGCCTCGAGCGCGCGCACGAGCCCGCGGCTGCGCGGCGTCGCGAGCGCCAGCGCGAGCGCGGCGGCGGCGGTCGCGCGTTCGCGCGCGAGCGGCGCGGTCCAATCCTCGCCGCCGTGGCGCGCGAGCAGCACGTCGAGGTCGCGCACGCGCGCCGCGCCCTGCCGCAGCCAGGCGAGATCCGCGCGCAGCGCACGTTCGCCGGCGAGCTCGAGCCAGACCGAGAGCCGGCCGGCCGCGACGCGCAGCTGGTGCACGCCTTCGGATGCGGGCGTGTGCTGCAGCGCGCCCACCTGCGCGCCGAGCCGCGCGATCCACTCTCCGAGCGCGTCCATGGTCGTCCCGGCCAGTCTACGCGCCGCGCGATTCCAGCGCCGCCAGTGAAGATCCGATGAAGAAGGCCCGTTTCCCGCGCGCCCTGCCCGCTCCGGATTGCGCCCGATGGCGGCCCGGACACGCATCTGCCAACATCGACGCCGAGCGCATGAACCCCGATCCCCAGCCCGAGTCGCCTGCACCGGACGAGGTGCCGCCCAAGCCGCCGGTGACGACCTTCACGCTGCTGCCGCAGGTGCGCCCGGAGGCGCCGGCGACAGCGGGCGGTGCGCCTGCACAGCCTGACTTGCGCGATCCGGCACTGTACCTGAACCGCGAGCTCGCGCTGCTCGAGTTCAACCTGCGCGTGCTCGAGCAGGCCAAGGACCCCGGGACGCCGCTGCTCGAGCGCCTGCGCTTCCTGACGATCTGCAGCACGAACCTGGACGAGTTCTTCGAGATCCGCGTCTCGGGCGTGAAACAGCAGATCGCCTTCCAGGTCACCCAGGCCGGCGCCGACGGGCTCGCACCGCAGGAGCTGATCCGCCGCATCAGCGAGTCGGCGCACGCGCTGGTCGCCGAACAGTACCGCGTGCTCAACGAGGTGCTGCTGCCCGAGCTCGCGGAGCACAACATCCGCCTCGTCAAGCGCGCCGACTGGACCACGCGCCAGCAGCGCTGGGTGCGCAAGTACTTCCTGCGCGAGGTGCTGCCGGTGCTGACGCCGGTCGGCCTGGATCCGGCGCACCCCTTCCCGCGCATCCTCAACAAGAGCCTCAACTTCGTGCTCGAGGTCGAAGGCCAGGACGCCTTCGGCCGCGCCGCCGGCTACGCCGTCGTGCAGGTGCCGCGCGCGCTGCCGCGCCTGATCGCGCTGCCGCAGGACATCAGCCAGGGCCCGCACGACTTCGTGATGCTCTCCTCGATCGTCCACGACCAGGTGGGCGAGCTCTTCCCCGGCATGACGGTCAAGTCCTGCCACCAGTTCCGCGTCACGCGCAACAGCGACCTGTGGGTGGACGAGGAGGAAGTCGACGACCTGCTGCACGCGATCAAGGGCGAGCTCTCCAGCCGCAACTACGGCGAGAGCGTGCGCCTGGAGGTCGCGGCCGACTGCCCTGCGGAACTCGTGAGCTACCTGCTCGAGCGCTTCCACCTCGACGAGCAGGACCTCTACCGCGTCAACGGGCCGGTCAACGTGCACCGCCTCGTCGCGATCTGGGAGCTGGTCGACCGTCCGGACCTCAAGTACCCGCGCTTCACGCCGCACGTCTCGCGGCGCCTGGAGCAGGCGCGCGACATCTTCGAGTGGATCCGCGCCGGCGACATCGTGCTGCACCATCCCTTCGAGTCCTTCGCGCCGGTGGTCGAGCTCGTGCGCGCCGCGGCCGAGGACCCCGAGGTGCTGGCGGTCAAGCAGACGCTCTACCGCACCGGCAAGGAGTCGCCTTTCGTCGACGCGCTGGTGCAGGCCGCGCGCAACGGCAAGGAGGTCACGGCCGTGATCGAGCTGCGCGCGCGCTTCGACGAGGCGGCCAACATCCAGGTCGCCACGCGCCTGCAGGAGGCGGGCGCGAAGGTCGTCTACGGCGTGGTCGGGTACAAGACGCACGCCAAGCTGCTGCTGATCGTGCGCCGCGAGGGCGCGCACCTGCGCAACTACGTGCACCTGGCGACGGGCAACTACCACGCGGGCACGGCCAAGGCCTACACCGACCTGGGGCTGCTCAGCGCCGACAAGGACCTGGGCGAGGACGTGCAGCGCCTCTTCACCGAGCTGACCGGCCTGGGCCGCTCCGCGCGGCTGAAGCGACTGCGCCAGTCGCCCTTCACGCTGCAGAAGAACCTGATCGCGCTGATCGACCAGGAGGCCGACCAGGCGCGCGCCGGCAAGCCCGCGCGCATCGCGGCCAAGATGAACGCGCTGGCCGAGCCCAAGATCATCCAGGCGCTCTACCGCGCCTCGCAGGCCGGCGTCGAGATCGACCTGATCGTGCGCGGCGTGTGCTGCCTGAAGCCGGGCGTGCCCGGCGTGTCCGAGCGCATCCGCGTGCGCTCGATCATCGGGCGCTTCCTCGAGCACAGCCGCGTCTTCTGCTTCCACGCCGGCGGCGACGAGCTCGTCTTCGCCTCCAGCGCGGACTGGATGCAGCGCAACTTCTTCGCGCGCGTCGAGGTGATGTTCCCCGTGCTCGACAAGCGCCTGGCGCAGCGCGTCTTCCAGGAGACGATCGAGACCTACCTGGCCGACAACGCGCAGGCCTGGATCCTCGGCGCCGACGGCAAGTACAAGCGCGCCAGGCCCGGCAGCCAGAAGCCGCGTCTCGCGCAGGATGAACTGCTGCTGCGGCACGGCTGCGTCTGAGGCGGACCTCCGCGTCGCCTGTTCCGCGCGCTAGCATGCGCGCCAGAGGAGGCATCCGGATGATCCGCACGAGCAGTGCAACGTGGCGCGGCAACGGTCCGCAGGGCAAGGGCGCGCTCTCGACGCAGAGCGGCGTCTTCCAGGACCAGCCCTATTCGTTCCAGACGCGCTTTGCGAGCGAGGACGGCAAGGCCGGCACCAACCCCGAGGAGCTGCTCGGCGCGGCGCACGCCGGCTGCTTCGCGATGGCGCTCGCGTTCGCGCTGACCGAAGCCGGCCAGCCGCCCGAGGAGCTGCGCGTCACGGCGAAGCTCGACTTCGTGAAGCTCGAGGCCGGCTGGACGATCCGCAGCATCGCGCTCGAACTCGCGGGCAAGGTGCCCGGCCTGGACGCCGCGACGTTCGACGAGCTCGCGGAGAAGGCCAAGAAGAACTGCCCGATCTCGCGCGCCCTCGCGGCCACGCCGATCACGCTCGCGGCGAAGCTCGTCTGAGCGCGTCGGGTTCGCGATGGCTCGAGGCTTCGCAAGCCCCGGCACAGGCGGATCCGACAGCACGGCCCGGGCCGTCGAATCGCGCCTGCCTTCCGCCCTGTGCTCCGCGCTTGCAAAGTGCGCGCGCGCTTTCGATGCTCGCGCGCGATGGGTCTGCCCGCCTTCTTCGTGCTGGGCGTCGGGCGCTCGGGCACGAGCATCCTCGGCTACGCGCTGAGCCGACACCCGCGCCTGTTCGTCAGCCACGAGCTGCGCGTGCTGGAACTCGCGCTGCTCGCCGCCGCGCTGGTCGACCGCGATGGCGAGCCGCTCGTGCAGGAGCCGGCGGGGTATTCGCCGCTGGGCCTGGCCTTCGGCGCGGCCTTCGCCGAGGCGCTCGGCGTCGCGCAGCTCGAGCACGAGCGGAAGCCGGACGGGATCTACGCGGACAAGTATCCGCCCTACGGCTCGCGCATCGGTGCGCTGCACAGCCTCTTCCCGGATGCGCGCTTCGTGCACATCCTGCGCGACGGGCGCGACGTGGCCGCCTCCGCGGCACGCGCCTTCGTCGCCGACCGGGGCTGGCGGCGCGAGCGCGAGATCCCGCGCATCGCCGAGCTCGCCGCGCACTGGGCGCAGGAGATCTCGCGCGCGCGGGCGCAGGCGCGCAAGCTCCCCGCGGGCCGCTGGCACGAGCTGCGCTACGAGGAGCTCGTGCTGCGACCGCGCGAGGTGCTGGCCGAGCTCCTGCGCTTCCTGGGGATCGGGGACGAGGGCGCGCTCGAGAGCATGGCCGGCGTGCTGCGGCCGGGGCCGGACTGGCGCACGACGCTCGCGCCCGAGGAGCTCTGCGAGTTCGATGCCTGCGAGCCGGCGCGCGCGCTGCTCGCCGAGCTCGGCTACCCCGCGACGCCCGCAGGTGCGGGCCGCGCGTTCCCGCGACTGCGCCGCGAGCTGCGCAGCCTGTGCGAGCTGCCCGACGGGCCCGAGCGCCGCGCCTGCGCACGCGCGCTGCTCGCGCGTGCGGGCGAGCCGGAGAGCCTGCTCGCCGCGCTGCACGCGCGCGAGGCGCCCGCGGACGAGGACCGCGCGGCGCTGGCGCGCTGGACCCGCGCGCGCGGCCTCGATGCGCGCGCGGCCCGCGCCCTCTTCGGTGCCGAGGAGGAGCTGCCGTGACCCGGCTCGTGCTCCTGTGCGGCGCGCCGGGCAGCTCGCTGCTGGTGCTCGCGCGCGAGCTCGACGGCGCCGCGCAGGCACGCGTGCTCTTCCCCTGGAACCTCGGCGCCGCGCTCGAGGAGCTGGGGAGCGCGACGCGCGCGCGCGCGCTCGCCTGGCGCGGCCCGCTGGGGGAGGAGCAGACCTGGATCGAGCGCAGCCTGCAGCTCGCCGCACCCGCGCTGGTGGCTGCACTCGTCGAGCGCGAGCAGCGCGCGCGCGGGAGGATCGAGTGGCTGGGGCTGGGCCACTACGCGCTCGCCGCGCACGCGGCGCGCCTGGCGCGCGCGCTGCCCGAGGCCCTCTGCGTGCTCGTCGGCCGCGACGGTCGCGTCGTGCCGCGCGAGCGCATCGCGAGCGGCGAGCCGGCCGCGCAGGCGCGCGCGGGCTTCGCCTGGGCCGAGCAGTGGAGCCGCTGTGTCGGTCCGCTGGTCGAGAGCGCGGAGGCCTTCGGCGAGCGACTGGTCGCGCTCGACGAGGACGAGCTCTGCGCGGATCCGGCGCAGGTCAAGACGATCCTGCTCGGATCGCGGCAGCGCCTGGACTGGCGCGGCACGCGCCCGTGGATGCGCGAGCGTCTCGCCGGAGCGGCGCTGGCGGGCTTCGCCTGCTCGCGGCGCGCGCGTCAGCTGCAGATCGCGCTCGGCCACGGACCGCTCGAGCCCGACGCGCAGGTGCTGGCGCTGCCGGATCTGGCGCTGGAGTTCGCGCTCGGTGCCCTGGAGGAGGGCGACCTCGCGCGGGCCGCCGCCGTGCTGCCGCGCGGACGCGAGACGGGCCGGCTCGGCGCGCGACTGGAGTGCGCGCGCGGCAGCCTGGCGCTGGCCGAGGGCGACCGCGCGCGGGCGGCGGACGCCTGGGGCCGCGCGATCGAGTGCGCGCCGGCCGAGCCGGAGGCCTGGGAACGCCTCTTCGCGCTGGTCGACGAGCCCCTGCTCGAGGATCTCGCGCCGCGCGCGCTCGCGCTCGAGGTGCCGCGCGTGCGCCGGGCGCTCGCGCGCTGGCTGGTCGCACGCGGTCTCGATCCCGAGGCCGCCGAGATCGTGGCGCGCGTCGAGCACCAGGACTGGTCGCGCGCGGGCTGAGGCGCGAGTCCCGCCCCGCGCGTGCCGCAGCGGCGCGAGGCACGGACCTCGTGCAGTAGGATGGCCGCCGACGACGTGGGCTACTTCAAGCGCAAGCTCGATCGCGGACGCTCGCGGCGCCTGGTGCGCGCCCTGAACGACGCGGCGGTCGACGGCAAGGCCTGGACGGCGATCCCGAGCGCGCCGCCCCGCAAACGCGGCTTCGTGCGCTTCTCGGCCCGCGACCGGCACGAGGACTCCGGCCGCCGGCGCGGGATCTTCTCCGCGGCCTACCGGGTGCTGCGCACGCACGAGCTCGAGCCGCGCCTCGCGGCGAAGCTGCGCAGCGAGCTGGCGTGGTTCGGGGAGAACCTGATCTCGCCCGACCTCGACCACGCCCGGGCGATCTTCCTGTTCAAGTCCGACGCGCGCGAGTGCATGAAGCACGTCTGGGCCCTCGCGCACCACCTGCGCGAGGCGAACGTCTGGGTCCAGATGCAGACCTTCGCGCGTCCGGGCCGCGCCGTGTACGAGGACGAGCAGCAGGTCGCCGTGCTGCCCTGGAAGGACGCGACCGGGCTCTAGCGACGCGCGGGAATTCTGACTTTCCCGACGCAGCACTCGGCGGCGCGGCAACGATTCCTGCGTGAGCCCGCGCCACGACTCGAACGACCTGCCGCGCCTCGCTGCCGAGGCGACCTGGGTGCGCCGCCTCGCCGTCGCACTCGCGCGCGACGTGCACGCGGGCGAGGACATCGCGCAGGACGCGCTGCTCGCCGCCTCGCGCGTGCACGGCATCGGCGACCTGCGCGCCTGGCTCGCCGGCACCGTGCGCAACCTCGCACGCCTGCGCCGCCGCGGCGACGAGCGCCGCGCCGCGCGCGAGCTCCAGGGTGCGCGCTCCGAGCGCGTCGACGACCCGGAGCTCGCGTTCGAACGCCTCGAACTGCAGGAAGCGCTGCTCGGCGCGGTGCGCGAGCTCTGCGAGCCGTACCGCACGGCCGTGCTCTTGCGCTGGTTCGAGGAGCTCGAGCCCGAGGAGATCGCGCGCCGCACCGACACGCCGGTGCGAACCGTGCACACGCGGCTGCACCGCGCGCTCGCGCTCCTGCGCGAGCAGCTCGACCGGCGCTCTCCGAGCGATCGCTCGCGCTGGCTCGCGGCGTGGCTACCGGCGCTCACGAACTCCCCGTCTGGGTGGAAGTGGTTGCTGCTCATGGAACTCAAGACCAAGCTCGCCCTCGCTGCGCTCGCGGTCGTCGCCGTGACCACCGTCTGGGTCGTTTCGAATCCTGCCCCGCCGCACGAGGCACCGGCTGCTCTCGCACTCGCGCAGGAGCCTGCGCATGAGCTCGCGCCGGCAGGATCGGCGCCGCTCGAGGGCGCGAAGCCGGAGCCCGAGCGGCGAGAGGCGGCGGCCGAGCCGGCAGGCCAGGCCTCGGCTCGCGCTTCCTCGACCGCGCGCCGTCGCATCCATGGCCTCGTGATCGACGTCACCGGCAAGAAGCTCCCGCGCGTCGAGCTCGTCGTCCGTTCCGGAGGGAACACGCGCACGGATCCGGCCTTCAGCGGTGCGAGCGACCCCGAAGGACGGTTCGAGCTCGATGCGGACGCGGAGCATGGGGGGAAGATCGAACCCGTCTCGAGTGACTGGGCCGTCGTGTACAAGCCCGAGCTTCGTGTCCCGGACCCGGCTGAGGGTTACGTGCTCGTGCTTGCACGGCCGAGGCTGATCCACGGGATCGTGCAGGACAAGTCCGGCGTTCCGCTCGCCGGCGCCGAAGTGTGGCTGAGCTACAGCACCCCCAGGCACCCCGGGGACTTCTGGGGCATGCGCCCGAGGAAACCCTCGAGTCGCTACAGGAGCCCCACGGGATTCGACCCCTTCGGGGAGCCGCTCCGGAACTCGCTCGGCGTCGACCTCGGTCTCACCGCATTGCAGGATGGGGACTGGGACGCTCTCTCCGCCTCCAACGGGTCATTCTCCATCCACGGCGTCGACTCCTTGCCCAACGCCAGGGTCTGCGCGAGCGCGCCGGGGTTCGACGACGGCGAGGTCGAACTCCACGAGGACGCAGGCGAGATCGTGATCGTCCTGCACAAGCGCAGCGACGTGCGCAGCGCCGAGCTCTTCGGCAAAGTCGTCGATCCCGACGGAAAGGCCGTCGCGCACGCACGCCTGCGCTTCGGAACGCACCAAGCGGACTCGGACGACCTCGGCGAGTTCGTCATCGGCATCGATCAGCAGGCTCCAGGCACTCGATTGATCGCCTTCCACCGGGACTGGAAGCCCGTGCTGCAGGCCTGCCTCTCGCAGACGCCTGCGGACAAGGCTGCCTGGCCCGATCCGCTCGTGCTCCGGTTCATGGAAGGACAGACCGGCATCGCGGGCGTCGTCGTCGATGTCGCAGGCAGGCCCGTGCCGAACGTCGAGGTGCTCACGCTCGACCCGCTGAGCTGGAATCAGATGTTCGGAGTGCTGGGAGAGTTCTCCGTCAGCAACGGGGAGGACACCGACCGCGTCCTCGGCGACGACTGCGTGAACACCGATTCGAAGGGACGCTTCTCCGTCGCCGCGATCGCAGGGCGCAGCACCCGCCTGCTCGTGCGCGATCGGGACTCGCTCGAGTTCGTCGTCAGCGATCCGATCGCCGCCGGAACCAGCGCTGCGAGGATCGTGCTCCCGCGCGACGCCGGGCGCTGCCGCTTCGCAGGCCAGATCGTGGATCTGCACGGCACTGCGATCGCCGGCAGCTACATCGCTCCCATGCGTCTGGTCTACGGCTCGGGCCCGCGCGCGGAGACTCGCCTCGACGGCTCGCGCATCCAGGCAGACAAGGAGGGTCGCTTCGAGATCCCCGACAAGGCCTGCGACCTCGAGTCCTTCATCCTCTGGCCCGAATCGATCGGCCCGGCGAGGATCGTCTCGATCGACCGAGGCGTTCCCCG
>JBGASC010000048.1:0-42145 GCA_044229935.1 Planctomycetota bacterium
AGCCACTTGACCAGGCGCGCGCCGCGCGCCGCGCCGCGCTCGAGCGCTTCGAGCGCGTCCGCGCGATAGGGATGCACGGACAGCGCGGGCAGGAAGAGCTCCGGCCGCTCGGCCGAGAGGCGCGCGGGCCACTCGTCGGGAACGACGATCTCGCTCGCCTCCGGATCGAGCTCGCCCGCGTCGTCGCGCGCGGCGTCGAAGGCGAGCAGGTTGCAGCGGATCGGCACGGGCGAGTGCGAGGCGAGCGCGGCGAGGCGCTCGACGAACTGCCGGTCGGCGTGCTCGCGCCCGTCGATGCCGGCCGCGTCGAGGTAGACCAGGAACTGCACGCGCTGGCGCGGATGCAACCAGGAGAACACGCGCGGGTGCACCCGGCAGCCGCTCTCGTCGGTGCCCAGGCCGGCGAGGTGCACGTGGTGGTCGACGAGGAGCGCGGGATCGAGGCCGGCGAGCGCGCGCGCGACGAGCGCCTGCGCCGCGGGCGAGGCCTGGGCGGCGAAGTCCTCGGGACGGCGGCTCCAGGCCGCGCCGAGCGAGTGCAGCGCGACGCACGCCCCGCCCCAGACCAGGAGCAGCAGCGCCGCGAGCGCGAGGAGCCAGCGTGTCCGGCGCCTCATCGCGGCGTCTCCCGGTCGATGCGGCCCGCGCGGTAGGCGGTGAGGCGCTTCTCCAGCCGCGCCGCCCAGCCCGAGTCCGCGCCGCGCACGAGCGCGAGCGCCTTCTCGGCCGCGGGGATCGCCTGCGCGAAGTCGCCGCGCGCCGCGCAGGCGAGCGCGAAGGCGTCGAGCAGCGCCGGCTGCTCGCCCGCGATCGCGAGCGCCTGCCGCGCCAGCGACAGCGCCTCGTCGGGCCGCGCCAGCGGAGGCTCGCTCGCGACGGCCAGGATCCAGGCCTGGTCGCCCAGCGCGGGCGCCGAGCCCGGCCGCACGCGCAGCGCCGCCTCGGCCAGGCGCCAGGCCTCGGGCAGCGCACCGCGCGCGAGCTCGACGCGCTCCATCCCGCGCAGCGCCTCGAAGTGCGCCGGGTCGTGCTGCAGCAGCGCGCCGAACTGCGCACGCGCCTCCTCGCTGCGTCCCAGGCGCACGAGCACGCGGCCGAGCGTGAGCCGCGCGTTCCAGTCGTCGGGCCGCAACTGCACGGCGGTCGCGAGCGACTGGCGCGCCTCCTCGAGCCGGTCGAGCGCCTCGAGCACCAGGCCGCGGTTGGCCCAGGCCCCGACGTAGTCCGCGTCGAGGCCGACGGCACGGTCGAGCACGACCAGCGCCTCGTCGTAGCGCCGCTGCGTGAAGTACAGGCCGCCGAGCAGGCTCCAGACCGAGGCGCGCCACGGCGTCAGCTTGCAGGCGCGCAGCAGCACCTGCTCGGACTCCGCGAGCTCGTCGTTGCGCAGGAGCGTGCGTCCGAGGTTCGCGACCGCGTCGGGGTCCGTCGGCGCGATGCGCACCGCCTCGCGCAGGAGCGGCAGCGCCTCGGCGATGCGGCCCTGGTTGGTGTAGTACGAGCCCAGCACGTCGTACGCGACGTTGTTGTCGCGCGTCACCTCCAGCGCGTGCCGCGTCATCGTCTCGGAGTTCCTCCACGTGCCGATCTGCCCCCAGCTGGCCACCCCGAGCGCGAGCACGACCAGCGCGGCCACGGCGGCGAGCACGCGAGCGCCCAGGCGCGGCAGGAGCTCGCACTGCACCACCAGGCCGACCGCGAGCAGCAGGCCGAGACCGGGGAAGTACGTGTAGCGGTCGGCGTGCGCCTGCCCGCCGACCTGCACGAACCCGATCACGGGCACGAGCGTGCCGACGAACCACAGCCAGCCGATCAGCACGCCCGGCAGCCGCCGGCGCACGCTCCAGCACAGCGCGCTGATCGCGAGCAGCACGGCCGCGTCGAGCAGCATCGCCGCGTAGCGCGGCTCGTGCAGGGCCATCGGGTAGTGGAAGGCCAGGTTCGTCGGCCAGAACGTGTGCACGACGTACCAGACGTAGCCGTCGAGCGCGTTCTCGATGCGCAGGACCAGCGGCCAGGTCTCGAAGGTCTGCACTGCGCCGAAGCTCGCCTGCGCGCGGATCGTCAGCACGCTGAACGCCAGCGCGACGAGCAGGAAGCCCAGCGTGGCGAGGTCGCGCCGGCGCGGACGCGCGCTCGAGCGTCCCAGCGGCCAGACCTCCAGCAGCACGAGCAGGCAGGGCAGCGTCACGAGCATCGCCTTGGACATCAGGCTGCAGGCATACAGCGCGAGCGCGGCGAGGAGTTTCCAGGTTCGCGGTTCGCGCTGCCAGGCGAGCCAGGCGAGCAGGCTCGCCAGGCCGAAGAAGCCGTAGAGCAGGTCCTTGCGCTCGACGATCCAGGCGACCGACTCGGCGCGCAGCGGGTGCACGGCGAAGACCAGCGTGCAGCCGAGCGCGACGCCGCTCGCGAGCCCGAGTCGGCGCAGGAGCGCCAGCACGAGCAGCGCGTTGGCCGCGTGCCAGGCGGCGTTGACCAGGTGGTGCCCGGCCGGGTTCAGCCCGAAGAGCTGCGCGTCGAGCATGTGCGAGAGCCAGGTCAACGGGTGCCAGTTGGCCGCCTCGAAGTTGCCGAAGGCCCAGCGCAGGTTGTCCCAGGAGAGGCCGGCCAGCACGCGCGGGTTGCCGGTCAGG
Organism: Planctomycetota bacterium; assembly: GCA_044229935.1. Lineage (GTDB taxonomy): Bacteria > Planctomycetota > UBA1135 > UBA1135 > JADJLZ01. The sequence continues at coordinate 2,634 of JBGASC010000048.1, forward strand.
TAGATGCTCGTGTCGTAGTCGACGAACTCGTGGCGCGCGGTCTGCGCGTACAGGACGGCCACCGAGAGGACCACGAGCAGCGCGGGGAGGAGTCGGGCGAGACGCGGAGCGGAGCTCATGCGGGCCCCAGAGCGTAGCGAACGCGCCGGGCCGTTGGCCGCGTGCGCATGCGCCGGCCGGCCCGCACGCCTACGCAGGCTGGCGCTCCCCGCTGCTGCCTCGAGCGTATGCCCAGGCTGCCGCACTTCAGCGAACATCGTCCGCAGTAGTACGAGCGCCGCGGGGCGCGGCGCATTCGAGGAGGAAGGATGTCCGCCACCGTCACCAAGATCGAGGGCTGGCGTTGGGAGATGCAGTCTCCCGGCGCTCCGTTGACGCGCACGCGCGTCGAGTCGTTCGAGCCCGGCGCGGGCGAGGCCGTCGTGCGCGTCGCGGGCTGCGGCCTGTGCCACACCGACCTCGGCTACCTGTACGACGGCGTGCGCACGCGCAAGGCGCTGCCGCTCGCGCTCGGCCACGAGATCTCGGGCGAGGTCGTCGCGGTCGGCGAGCGCTACCCCGAGCTGCTCGGCAAGGCCGTGATCGTGCCGGCCGTGACGCCCTGCGGCGACTGCGAGGACTGCCACGAGGGCCGCGCCACCGTCTGCAAGCGGCAGATCATGCCCGGCAACGACGTGCAGGGCGGCTTCGCGAGCCACGTGATCGTGCCCGCGCGCGGCCTGTGCGTGGTCGACGTGCCCGGCGCGCTCGAGGGGCGCGAGCTGGCGCGCTCCGGCGCGACGCTGGCCGAGCTCTCCGTGATCGCCGACGCGGTCAGCACGCCCTACCAGGCGATCTGTCGCTCGGGCCTGGGCGAGGGCGACCTCGCGCTGGTGATCGGGCTGGGCGGCGTCGGCGGATACGCGGTGCAGATCGCCAAGGCCTTCGGCGCGGACGTGATCGGCTTCGACCTCGACGCCGAGCGCCTCGAGAGCCTGCGCCCGCACGGGCTGGACTGCGGCATCGACGTGCGCGGCGGCGAGCAGGCCGCGGTCGAGGCCGCCAAGCGCTTCGCCAAGGAGCGCGGGCACTCCGGCAGCGGCTGGCGCATCTTCGAGTGCTCGGGCTCCAAGGGCGGACAGGCGCTCGCCTGGCGCCTGCTCGGGCCGGCGGCCTGGCTCTCCGTCGTGGGCTTCACGATGGACAAGCTCGAGCTGCGCCTCTCGAACCTGATGGCCTTCGATGCCACCGCCGCGGGCAACTGGGGCTGCGTGCCCGAGCTGTACTCCGAGGCGCTGGCGCTGGTGCTCGAGGGGCGCATCGCCGTGCGCCCGTTCGTGCAGACCTTCCCCATGGACCAGGTGTGTGACGTGCTGGCGGCCGCGCACGAACACCGGATCAAGAAGCGGCCCGTGCTGATCCCCGGAGCGACGCGATGACGCAGCCCATGACCCTGCCCGAGTTCGTCGATTTCGACCTGGCCCCGCAGGACGCGCGCTACGAGGGCGTGCGCTACGAGAAGAAGCCGCTGATCGACCGCCGCGGCAGGAACGCGGCCGGGCTCTTCACGGCCTGGATCACGCTCGACAACCAGAAGCAGCTCAACTCCTACACGACGGAGATGATCAAGGGCGTGATCCACAGCTTCCGCCGCGCCTCGAACGCGCGCGACGTAGTCGCGGTGGTCTTCACCGGCTCGGGCGAGCGCGCCTTCTGCACCGGTGGCAACACCGAGGAGTACGCCGAGTACTACTCGGGCCAGCCCGACGAGTACCTGCGCTACATGCGCCTGTTCAACGACATGGTCACGGCGATCCTGCACTGCGACAAGCCCGTGATCTGCCGCGTCAACGGCATGCGCATCGCCGGCGGGCAGGAGATCGGCATGGCCTGCGACTTCACCGTCGCGAGCGACCTCGCGGTCTTCGGCCAGGCCGGGCCCAAGCACGGCAGCGCGCCCGACGGCGGCTCGACCGACTTCCTGCCGCTCTTCACCGGCGTCGAACGCGCGATGCAGAGCTGCACGCTCTGCGAGACCTGGACCGCCTACGAGGCGCTGCGCTTCGGCCTGGTCACGGACGTCGTTCCGGTGCTCCGGAGCGAGGGCCGCGTGATCCCCAACCCGATGGTCGTCACCGATCGCTGGCTCGACGAGAGCGGGCGCATCGTGCACGGCAGCGCGAAGACGGGCGAGGCCCTCGCGCGCGGCAAGGAGCTCTTCAAGGCCGGCACGATCGATCTCGCGCCGCTCGATGCGCGCGTGCAGGAGCTCGTGGCGAAGCTGGCCGACACGATGCCCGGCTGCCTGCGCAAGACGATCGAGTCGGTGCGCAAGCACAAGCTCGCGCACTGGGACAAGAACCGCGAGGGCAACCGCGCCTGGCTGGGCCTGAACATGCTCAGCGAGGCCAACCTCGGCTTCCGCGCCTTCCACGAGGGCCCCAAGGACAAGCGCGAGGTCGACTTCGTCGAGCTGCGCCGGCGCCTCGCCGAGGGCGGCCGCTGGAGCGACGAGTTCATCGAGGCGCTGCTGCCGCGCGAGACCCCCACAGCGAAGGGAACCTGAGATGTCGAGTGCAACCGTGACCAAGAGCGTGCGACTGGAGCGCGTGGCCGGCGAGCGCATCGCGCGCGTCGTGATCGACGCGGGCAAGGGCAACGTGCTGACCGGCCAGGTGGCCGACGAGCTGACGCAGACGCTGGCCGAGGCCGCGCGCGCGCCCTCGCTGTGCGCGCTGCTGCTCGACCACGAGGGCAAGGACTTCTCCTTCGGCGCCAGCGTCGCCGAGCACGCGCCCGACGCGGTGCGCACGATGCTGCCCAGGCTGCACGGCGCCGCGCTGGCGCTGCTGCGCTTCCCCGTGCCGGTGCTCGCCTGCGTGCGCGGGCGCTGCCTGGGCGGCGGCTTCGAGATCGCGCAGTGCGCCACGCTGGTCTTCGCCACGCCGGAGGCCGTGCTGGCGCAGCCCGAGATCCAGCTGGGCGTGTTCGCCCCGCTGGGCTCGGTGATCCTGCCGCGCGTGATCGGACCGCGGCACGCGGCCGACCTCCTGCTCTCCGGACGCAACATGAGCGCCGAGGAGGCGCAGCGCCTGGGTCTGGTCCACACGCTCAGCGCCGATCCGCTGGCGAGCGCGCGCGAGTGGGCGCACCAGCACCTCGCCCCGCGCAGCGCGAGCAGCCTGCGCCTGGCGCTCAGCGCGCTGCGCGGCTGGGACCTGGAGGCCTTCTCGCGCGAGCTGCACTCGATGGAGGAGCTCTACCTCGAGCGCCTGATGAAGTCGCACGACGCGGCCGAGGGCATCCGCGCCTTCCTCGAGAAGCGCAACCCCGTCTGGAAGGACAAGTGATGAACCCCACGAGCGCGCTGGTGGAACGCTGCCGCGAGGTCGTCGAGGACCTCGAGCTTGGAAGCGTCAAGAGCTGGAAGGCCGCCCACCCGCGCGGCATCGCGATCGGCTACCTGCCGATCTACGCCCCGCGCGAGATCGTGCACGCCGCCGGCGGGCTGCCGGTCGGCGTCGTCGGCGCGGGCGAGGAGCTGGAGATCGTGCGCGGCGACGCGTGCTTCCAGTCCTACATCTGCCACCTGCCGCGCTCGGTGATCGAGCTCGCGCTGACCGGGCGCCTGGACGTGCTCGACGGGATGATCTTCCCCTCGACCTGCGACGTGATCCGCAACCTCTCGGGCATCTGGAAGCTCAGCTTCCCCGGCAAGTGGGTGCACTACCTCGACCTGCCGCAGAACTTCGACGCCGCGCTGGGCGGCGTGTTCTACCGGCGCATCCTGCACGAGATGTACGCCGAGCTGTGCGCGCTCGCGGGCACGCAGCCCGACCCATCGCGGCTCTCGGCCTCGATCCGGCTCTTCAACGAGAACCGGCGCCAGGTCGGGAAGCTCTACGCCGCGCGCGCGGCCGAGCCCTGGAAGTTCGGCGCGCTGGAGAGCTACCTCGTGCTGCGCGCGGGCCTGGTGCTGCCGGTCGAGGAGCACAGCGCGATCCTGCGCGAGTACCTCGCCGGCTGCGCGGCGCGCGACACGCGTCCGCTCGACAACGCGCGCATCGCGCTGCGCGGCGCGTTCTGCGAGCAGCCGCCGCTGGCGCTGATCCAGACGCTCGAGCGCGCCGGCTGCTACGTGGTCGAGGACGACTTCCTGCCGATGCTGCGCTGGCCCGAGGCCGACGTGCGCGAGGGCGGCGATCCGCTCGAGGCGCTGGTCGCGGCCTGGCTCGAGACGCCCTGCGAGGCCGCCTCGCGCTACGTCAAGGACGTCGACCAGAAGGGCTGCACGCTGGTGTCGAGCACGCGCAAGAGCCAGGCCGAGGGCGTGATCTTCGCGACGCCGAGCTTCTGCGATCCGGCGCTGCTGGACCGCCCGATGATGCAGGCCGCGCTGACCAAGGCCGGCATCGCCTTCACCTCGTTCAAGTACGCGGAGAACACGGGCCAGATGCAGCCCATCCGCGAGCAGGCCGGGACCTTCGCCGACTCGATCAAGCTCTGGGGAGAAGCATGAAGCCCACCATCGCCAAGGAACCCTCGATGCTCCGCCAGAAGGACATGGTGGCGGGCCACTACCACAAGCTCGGACAGGCACAGGAGCAGGGCCGCAAGGTCGCCTACACCTTCGTGCCGGGCAACCTGACCGAGCTGATGCTCAGCTTCGACCTCCTGCCGGTGTACCCCGAGATCAACGCGCTGCAGAACGCGATGCGCAAGCTCTCGGGCGAGTACATCGCCGAGGCCGAGCGCGCCGGCCACTCCGAGGACGTCTGCACCTACGTCAAGTGCGACATCGGCATGATGCTCAAGGGCAACACCGGCCCGACGGGCGAGAAGATGCCGCCGCCGGACGTGCTGCTGCTCTCCTACACGGGCTGCTTCACGTTCATGAAGTGGTTCGAGCTCCTGCGCGAGAAGTACCGCTGCGCGACGGCGATGCTGCACGTCCCCTACATGCCCGACGGCGTGGTGACCAAGGAGGCGCGCGACTACGTCGTCAAGCAGCTCCGGGACGTGATCATCCCCGCGCTCGAGAAGGCCAGTGGCAAGAAGTACGACGAGGAGCGCCTGCGCGCGATGCTCCGTCTCTCGGCCAAGGCCGAGGACGATCTGGTCGCCGTGCTCGAGTCGGCCAAGCACCGGCCCTCGCCGATCGACTCCTACTTCGGCGGCGTCTACTACATCGGCCCGCTCTTCACCGCCTTCCGCGGCACGCAGGACGCCGTCGACTACTACCGCGAGCTGCGCGAGGAGGTCGAGGGCCGCATGGCCCGCGGCGAGGGCCCGATCACGCCCGAGGGCCAGATCTCCGACGAGCGCTTCCGCCTGGTGGTCGAAGGCCCGCCCAACTGGACCCACTTCCGCGAGTTCTGGAAGATGTTCCACGACGAGGGCGCCGTCGTCGTCGCCAGCACCTACACCAAGGTCGGCGGCCTGTACGACCGCGGCTTCCGCCACGACCCGGACCGGCCGCTCGAGTCGCTCGCGGAGTACTGCCTGGGCTGCTACACGAACCTCGGCCTGCCGCGGCGCGTGGAGCTGATCAGCGAGTACGTGCGCGACTACCAGGCCGACGGCTTCGTGATCAACTCGGTCAAGAGCTGCGACTCGTTCAGCTCGGGCCAGCTCGTGATGCTGCGCGAGATCGAGAAGCGCACCGGACTCGCCGGCGCCTTCATCGAGACGGACCTGGTCGACCCGCGCTACTTCTCCCCCGCCAACGTGCGCACGCGCCTGGAGTCCTACTTCCAGATGTTGGCCCAGAAGCGCGAAGGAGCGCTCGCCCGATGAAGGTCTACGTGGGCATCGACCTGGGCTCGACCACGACCAAGTCGGTCGTGCTCGACGAGCAGGGCCGCATCTTCGGCCGCGGCATCACCAACTCGCGCTCGAACTACGACGTCGCCTGCGAGATCGCGCGCGGCGAGGCGCTGGCCGACGCGCGCTTCAGGATCTTCGGCGAGCTGCTCTCGAGGAGCCCCGAGCTCGCCGCGCGGCGCGACGAGTTCCTCGAGCTCCTGCGCCGCAACTTCCGCCTGGAGCAGTACCTCAACTCGCTGGGCGAGCTCGAGGCGCGCAGCCTGGTCGCGGCCGAGCAGCTCGCCAGCGTCGGAGCGAACGCCGGTCTGGTGCCGGCCCTGCGCGCGATCTTCGCGGCGATGCAGGGCGAGGCGCCCGCGCTCTACGCGCCGGGAGCCAAGGCGCGCTCGGACTTCTTCCGCGACCTCGCCGGCTCGCGCTTCGCGCAGCTCGCCAAGCGCCAGGCGGCGGAGAAGGCGGTCGACTTCGAGCTGCTCGTCTCGATCTACGACAAGTCGATCCTCGGCGTCGAGAACACGGTCGTGACGACCGCGTTCCAGGAGCTGCTCGAGGCGGCCGTGCGCCGCAGCCTCTCCGAGGCGGCCAGCACGCGCATGGGCCGCGAGCTCGAGGCGGCCTGCCGCGAGGCGCTCGAGATGCACCTGGTCGAGGCGGTCAGCGTCGGCACCGGCTACGGCCGCGCGCGCCTGCCCTTCCCCAAGGAGCGCATCCGCTCCGAGATCCTCTGCCACGGCCTGGGCGCGCACGCGGCCTTCCCCGACACGCGCACCGTGCTCGACATCGGCGGGCAGGACACCAAGGCGATCCAGGTCGACGCGCAGGGCGTGGTGACCTCGTTCCAGATGAACGACCGCTGCGCGGCGGGCTGCGGACGCTACCTCGGCTACATCGCCGAGGAGATGAACATCGGCCTGCACGAGCTCGGCCCGATCGCGCTGACGGCCAAGAAGCCGGTGCGCATCAGCTCGACCTGCACGGTCTTCGCCGGCGCGGAGCTGCGCGATCGCCTGGCGGGCGGCAGCCGGCGCGAGGACATCCTCGACGGCCTGCACCGCGCGATCATGCTGCGCGCGATGTCGCTGCTCGCGCGCTCGGGCGGCGTGCTCGAGCAGTTCACGTTCACCGGCGGCGTGGCGAAGAACCCCGCCGCGGTGCGCGCGCTGCGCAAGCTCGTGCAGGAGAGCTACGGGACCCGCACGCTCAACATCTCGCCCGATTCGATCTACACGGGCGCCCTGGGGGCCGCGATCTTCGCGCTGCGCGAGGAGCACCCGGGCGCCGAGGCCGCGCCGCTGGTCGCCGGAGGTACCGCATGCTCCTGAGTGCAGGCATCGACGTGGGCTCGAACGCCGTCAAGGCGGTCGTGCTCGAGGACAGGGACGGCCAGGTGCGCCTGCTCGGCCGCGGGCGCATGAAGGTGCGCGGCAGCGACCTGGACGAGGTGGTGCGCGCGGCCTTCGAGCTCGCGCTCTCCTCCGCCAACGTGCGCGAGGGCGAGCTCGGCTACGTCGCGACGACCGGCGAGGGCGAGAACGTCCCCTTCCGCACCGGCCACTTCTACTCGATGACCTGCCACGCGCGCGGCGGCCTCTTCCTGGTGCCCGACGCGGGCGCGGCGCTCGACATCGGCGCGCTGCACGGCAAGGTGATCCGCATGGACCCGCGCGGCAAGGTGCTCGGCTACCGCATGACCAGCCAGTGCGCCTCGGGCTCGGGCCAGTTCCTCGAGAACATCACGCGCTACCTCGGCATCACGCTCGAGGAGATCGGCCCGCTCTCGCAGCGCGGCGACAACCCCGAGGCCGTCTCGAGCGTCTGCGCCGTGCTGGCCGAAACCGACGTGATCAACATGGTCAGCCGCGGCATCTCCGTGCCGAACATCCTCAAGGGCATCCACCTCTCGATGGCCGGGCGCCTCCTGCGCCTGGTGCGTTCCGCAGGCGCCGAGGGTCGCATGGTCGTCACCGGCGGGCTGGCGGCCGACAGCGGCCTGCTCGCGGCGATGGCCGAGAGCGCGGGCGAGCTGGGGATCGCGCTCGATCTGGTCGCGCACCCCGATTCCTCCTACGCCGGCGCTCTGGGCGCGGGCATCTGGGGCGCGTACCGCCAGCGCAAGCTCGCGGGCAGCGTCGGGAAGAGCTGAGCGATGGGCCGCCTGCGCGCGGACTTCTCCGGCGAGGTGGCCCTCGTCACCGGCGGTGCCTCGGGCATCGGCCTGGGCATCGCGCGCGCCCTCGCCGCGGCCGGCGCGCGCGTGCACGTGCTCGACCGCAGCGCGGGGCCGGCCGACGCGTCGCTGCGCTTCCACGCCTGCGATCTCGCCGAGCGCGAGGCGCCCGCACGCGTGGTGGCGGAGATCGTCGCGGCGGAAGGCCGCCTCGATCTGGTCGTGCAGGCCGCCGGCATCACGCGCGACAACGTGCTGTGGAAGCTCAGCGACGAGGACTTCGAGTCCGTGCTGAGCGTCAACCTCTCCGGCGCCTTCCGCGTCCTGCGCGCCGCGGTGCCGCAGATGCGCAAGCAGGGCCGCGGCCGCGTGCTGCAGATCGCCTCGATCAACGGTCTGCGCGGCAAGTTCGGCCAGTCGAACTACACCGCCTCGAAGGCGGGGCTGATCGGGCTGACGCGCACCGCCGCGCGCGAGCTGGGCTCGTTCGGCATCACCGTCAACGCGATCGCGCCGGGCCTGATCCGCACGCCGATGACCGACACGCTGCCCGAGCCCGTGCTGGCCAAGGCGCTGGCCGAGACCGCCGGCGGTCGGCTGGGCACGGTCGAGGACGTCGTCGGCGCGGCGCTGTTCCTGCTCAGCGACGAGGCCGCGCACGTCACCGGCGAGGTGCTGCGCGTCGACGGCGGGCAGATGAGCTGAGGAGTCCAACCATGCGCACGATCATCGAGCCCTTCCGCATCAAGAGCGTCGAGCCCATCCGCCGCACCACCCGCGCCGAACGCGAGACGGCGCTCGCGCGCGCGAACTCGAACCTCTTCGCGCTGCACACGGCCGACGTGCTGATCGACCTGCTCACCGACAGCGGCACGGGCGCGATGTCGAGCGAGCAGTGGGCCGGCATCATGCGCGGCGACGAGACCTACGCCGGCGCGATCAGCTTCGACCGTTTCCAGGCCTCGGTGCGCGACGTGACGGGCTTCGAGCACGTGATCCCGACGCACCAGGGACGCGCGGCGGAGCACCTGCTCTTCGGCCTGCTCGGCGGCGCGGGCCGCACGATCCCGAACAACACGCACTTCGACACCACGCGCGCCAACATCGAGCTCAGCGGCGCGCGCGCCCTCGACCTGCCCTGCGCCGAGGCCGCCGACCTCGGCTCGGACTTCCCCTTCAAGGGCAACGTCGACCTCGCCGCGCTGGAGAAGCTGCTCGCCAGCGAGGGCGCCAACGTGCCGCTGGTGATGGTCACCGTCACCAACAACGCCGGCGGAGGCCAGCCGGTCAGCCTCTCGAACCTGCGCGCGGTGCACGAGCTCTGCCGGCGCTTCCGCGTGCCGCTCTTCCTCGACGCCTGCCGCTTCGCCGAGAACGCCTGGATGGTGCGCCAGCGCGAGCCGGGCTGCGAGCAGCGCACGCCGCGCGAGATCGCGCGCGCCTGCTTCGACCTCGTCGACGGCTGCACGATGAGCGCGAAGAAGGACGGCCTGGCGAACATCGGCGGCTTCGTCGCGCTGCGCGACGCGCGCATCGCCGAGGAGCTGCGCGCGCGCCTGGTCGTCACCGAGGGCTTCCCCACCTACGGCGGCCTGGCGGGCCGCGATCTGGAGGCGATCGCGGTCGGGCTGCAGGAGGTGCTCGATCCCGACTACCTCGAGTACCGCCACGCCAGCATCCGCTACGTCGTCGAGCGCCTGCGCGCGCGCGGCGTGCCGGTCGTCTGGCCCGCGGGCGGCCACGCGGTCTTCCTCGACGCGAAGGCCTTCCTGCCGCAGCTGGACGTGCGCGAGTACCCCGGCCAGGCGCTGGCGCTGGAGCTGTACCTCGAGGGCGGCATCCGCAGCTGCGAGATCGGCAGCGTGATGCTCGGCCGCATCGACGCCGCGAGCGGCGAGCTGACGCCCGCGCGGCACGAGCTGGTGCGCCTGGCGATCCCGCGCCGCACGTACACGCAGAGCCACATGGACTACGTGCTCGAGGTGATCGAGGCCGTCTGGAAGCGGCGCGAGGCGATCCCCGGCGTGCGCATCTCGAAGTGCCCGAGCGTGCTGCGCCACTTCCGCGCCGAGTTCGAGCGCCTGCCGCTGCGCGCGGGAGCGGCGCGGTGAGCGCGGCGGCCGTGGAACGCGCCGCGCACGCGCCCACCACGGCGGAGATCGAGCACCGCTTCGCCGAGCAGCGCGCGATGATCGGCGACACGCCGCTCTTGCGTCTGGACCTCGCCGTGCGCGGGCGCGAGCTCTCGATCTGGGCCAAGGACGAGAGCCGCAACCTGACCGGCTCGATCAAGGACCGCATGGCGCACTACGTGCTCGAGCAGGCCTGGCGCGCGGGGCGCTGGCAGCCCGGGGACGAGATCGTCGAGGCCACCAGCGGCAACACCGGCATCGCCTTCGCCGCGCTGGGCCGGCGCTTCGGCTCGCCCGTGCGCATCTTCATGCCCGACTGGATGAGCAAGGAGCGCAAGCAGCTGCTGGCCAGCCTCGGCGCGACGCTCGTGCCGGTCAGCCACGCGCAGGGCGGCTTCCTCGGCTCGATCGCGCTGGCCGACGAGTGGGCGCGCACGCACGAGCGCGCCTTCCGCCCGCAGCAGTTCAGCAACGCCGACAACGTCGAGGCGCACCGGCGCGGCACGGGCCCCGAGCTCGCCGCGCAGCTGGAGCGCCAGGGCCTGCGGCCGACCGGCTTCGTCGCCGGCGTCGGCACGGGCGGCACGGTGATGGGCGTCGGCCTGGCGCTGCGCGAGCGCTTCGGCCGCGTCGCCGTGCACGCGCTCGAGCCGGCCAACTCCCCCACGCTGCGCACCGGCAGGCGCGAGGGCGTGCACCGCATCCAGGGCATCAGCGACGAGTTCATCCCGGCGATCCTCGACCTCGCCGCGCTCGACCGGCTGGTCGACGTGTGGGACGGCGACGCGATCCTGATCGCGCAGCGCCTGGGCCGCGAGCTCGGCCTCGCCTTCGGCATCAGCTCGGGCGCGAACCTGCTCGGCGCGGTCGAGATCGCGCTCGAGCAGGGGACGCAGTCCGTCATCGCGACCGTCTTCGCCGACTGCAGCCGCAAGTACCTCAGCGGTCCGCTCGGCGAGAGCGAGCCGCTCCGGGACGGCTACCTCGCGCCCGAGATCGAGCTCCGCGGCTTCGAGCTCTTCCGCAGCTGATCAGCGCGCGACGAGCAGCGTCACGCGCTTGGAGTACCCGCCGACGAGCAGCTCGTCCGCGCCGTTCCCCGGCACGAGGTCGGCCGCCTCGATGGCGTGGCCGCGGTCGAGGTCGACGTGGAGCGTGACCGGATCGAGCACGCCGTTGCGCGGCACGAGCGCGCGCACGAGCTTGTGGAAGCCGAAGACCACGAGGTGCGCGACCGTTCCGTCCGCGGGGAAGCTCCCCAGCACCGCGCCGCGCAGGCCGCTGTCCTGCCCTTCCTGGTCGAGCACCTCGATGCGCCACTCGCCGCCCGCGCGGCGGACGTGCAGCAGGCGCCCGAAGTAGCCCGTGACGTACGCACCGCCCTCGGGATCGGGCGTGACGCGCGAGAGGCCGCCCGTCTCGTCGTGCACGATGCGCGCCGTCTCGGGGTGCGCGAGGTCGATCCACAGGAGGCGCCCGGTCTTGAACGCGACCAGCGCCTCGTGACGCGCTCCGCCCGCCGGATCGACCAGCAGCCCCGCGTCCTTGATCTTCGGCCGCTCGACATCCGCGCCGCGCGCGTCGGCCCACAGGAGGCGGTCCGCGCCGCCGAGCTCGACCAGGTGGATCTCGCCCGCGTAGGTCGAGACGAGCAGTGCGCGCGGTCCGGCGATCTCGATCGAGTGCACGTAGGCGCCGCCGCGCCAGACCTCGCGCGGCTCGCGGCCCGGAACGAGCTGCACCACGTGGCCGCCGTGCTCCTGGCCGCCGGGATCCTGCTCGAAGCCGCCGACGTAGATCTCCGCGCCGGGCACCGACGGATCGGCGTCGCCGATCGCGAGGCCGGTCAGCTCGGTGCCGTTCTGGTAGAGCACCTCGCTCCGCGGCGTGTCGGCGCCGAAGCGCACGAGCACCGCGTCGCCGGCCTGGTCGACGCTGACCGCCTGCGGCAACGTCTCGGCCGCGTCGATGCGCCCGCAGCGGATGCGCTCGATCGCTGCACGAGCCTGGTAGCACACGACGCTCTCCCAGCGCCGCTGGGGAGCACGCGTCGCGGCGCAGCCGGCCAGGAAGAGCAGCGCAAGGCAGTTCATCGGCTTCATCGGGGTTCCTCTCGCACGGGTTCGACGGGCACGATCTGCAGCGCCCCGGTCGCGGGGCTGCGTTCGATCGCCGCGCGCACGCCCCACACCGCGCGCAGGCGTTCCTCGGTCAGCACGGCTCCGGGCGCGCCGCTGGCGACCACGCGACCGCGCTCCAGCAGCACGAGCTCGTCGCAGTAGCGCGCCGCCAGCGCGAGGTCGTGCAGCACGATCGCCGCCGCAGCGTCCGGCCGGTGCGCGAACGAGCGCGCGAACTCCATCACCTCGAGCTGGTGGCGCAGGTCGAGCTGCTGCACCGGCTCGTCCAGGAGCAGCAGGGCCGGCTCCTGCGCCAGCGCCTGCGCGATCAACACGCGCCGGAACTCGCCGCCGCTGAGCTCGTCGACCGCGCGGCCGCACAGGGCCTCGAGGCCCATGCGCGCGAGCGCCGCGCGGACCGCCTCGCGGTCGGCCGCGCTCGGGCCGCCCAGGAGCGGCTCGCGCGCGAAGCGGCCCAGCCCGACGAAGTGCTCGACGGAGACGGGGAAGGCGATCTCGCAGCGCTGCGGCACGACGGCGATCGCGCGCGCGACCTCGCGGCGCGAGAGCGTCTCCAGCGCGCGGCCGTCGAGCGCGAGCGTGCCCGCGGACGGGCGCAGCGCGCCGTGCAGGCAGCCCAGCAGCGTCGACTTCCCCGCGCCGTTGGGCCCGACGATCCCCACGAGCGCGCCCTCGCGCAGCTCGAGCGAGACGCCCGCGAGCACCGGCTCGCGCCGGTAGCGGAACTCGAGCTCGCGCGCGACGAGCCTCATGAGGTCGCTCCGCGCCGCGCCATCGCGTGCAGCAGGAAGAGGAAGAAGGGCACGCCGACGAGCGAGGTCAGGACGCCCAGCGGCAGCTCGTTCGGCGGCACGACGCTGCGCGCGACGCAGTCGATCGCGAGCACGAGCACGCCGCCCAGGGCCGCGCTGGCCGGCACCAGTCGCGCGTGCGCCGGCCCGACCAGCCGACGCGCGGCGTGCGGCACGATCAGCCCGACGAAGGCGATCACGCCAGCGATCGAGACCGCCAGGCTGGTCAGCAGGCAGGCCAGCACGAGCACGCCCGGTCCGGCCGTGCGCGTCGACAGGCCCAGGCGATCCGCGCTGGCCTCGCCCAGCGCGAAGAGATCCAGGCGCCGCGCCCACACGATCGCGAGCGCGACACCGAGCAGCACCAGCGGCGCGATCGGCGCGAGCGGTTCCCAGGTCACCTGCCACAGGCCGCCGAGCAGCAGCAGCACCATGCGCGAGAGCTGCCCCTCGTCGCGCGAGGCGTACTGCACCAGGCCGATCAGCGCGGCGAAGAGCAGGCCGACGTTGATGCCCGTCAGCAGCACGACCTGCGAGGGGAAGCCGCGCCGCGAGCGCGCGATCGCGAGCACGAGCAGCGTGCCGAGCGTCGCCATCGCGAAGGAGAGCAGCACCGAGAGGCCGAAGGAGGCGCCCAGGTACACGCCGAGCACGCGGCCGAAGCCCGAAGCCTGCGCCGTGCCGATCATGCTCGGGCTCGCCAGCGGATCGCGCAGCAGGGCCTGCAGGAGACAGCCCGCCGTCCCGAGCGCGCAGCCGACGCACAGCGCGCCGACCCCGCGCGGCAGGCGCATGTCGAGCACGAGCGTGCGCGCGAGCGAGTCGCCGCCGCGTCCCGCGAGCACGTCGACGATCTCGCGCGGCGCCACGGGCAGCACGCCCACGCCCAGCGAGACGGCGAGCGTCAGCGCGCACAGCGCGAGGCCGACGACGATCACGACCAGCGGGCGGCGCACGGGAGCGGCCTCACTTCCTTTCCGCCGGCGGGTGCAGCCAGGGCACGAGCCGCTGCGCGCAGGCCTGCACGCAGCTCGGCGAGGGGTACTGCAGCACGCGCTCGCGCTCGGGCAGCTGGTGGATGCGCCCCGCACGCACCGCGCTCGTGCGCTCCCAGCCCGGGCGCCGCGCGACCAGCTCCGGCGGCTCGCTCCAGGGCGAGAGCAGGATCAGCTCGGGATCGGCCGCGACGATCGCCTCCGAGGAGAGCACCGGGTTCGCGAGCGCCTCCGCGCCGGCGATGTTGACGCCGCCGGCGAGGCGGATCATCGCGTCGATCACCGTGTTGCGCCCGGCCGTGCGCCCGGGCCTGCCGGCTTCGTAGTAGACGCGCACGCGCGGCAGCCCCGCGACGCGCGCCTCGATCTCGCGCGCTTGCGCTTGCATGCGCTCGACCAGCGCGCGCGCCTTCTCCGCCACGCCGAGTCGCACGCCGATCCGTGTCACCACGGCCTCGATCGCCGCGAGATCGCTCGCCGAACCGACCCAGAGCACCTCGACGCCGCGTCCTTCGAGCGCCGCACGCAGCTCCTCCTTCGCGATCACCAGGTCCGGCCGCAGCGCCAGCACGCTCTCGACGTTGAGCGCCTGCGACGGGCCGGCGTGGTCGTCGTTGCGGATCTTCGCCAGCGTCTCGGTGCCCGGCACGAAGCAGTCCTCCTCGACCGCGACGACGCGCCCGAGCTCGCCGAGCAGCGCGAGCGTGTCGACCGAGCCGACCGTCAGCGCGACGATGCGCTGCGGCGCCGCGCCGCGCGCGCGCGCCGGCTCGGCCGGCTGCGTGCAGGCGGCGAGCGCCAGCGCGAGCGTCGCGCCGAGCCTAGAAGCCAGCCGTGTAGGAGATCGCCGCAAAGAACTGCCTGGGCGCGGCCGGGTAGATGCCCGAGACGAAGCGCCGGTAGTAGTCGTAGTCGAAGAGGTTCGTGACGCCCAGCGAGACGGAGAAGCCCGTGCGGTCGGGCTTCTGGTACCAGCCCACGGCGCAGTCCCAGAGCGTGAAGCTCGGCTCGGGACCGTTGATGCCGTCGCTCGTGCCGACCGGGGTGTTGGCGAGGTCCTTGAACGAGCTCGCCGAGTACGAACCGCCCAGGCGCGCCCACAGCCCGGTCGGCGCGTGGTCGTACTGCGCGCCCCAGCTCGCGAGCAGGTGCGGCGAGTTGGGCGTGTCGTTGCCCTCGTTGGCGCCGGTCTCGATCGTCGAGCGCTGCGCGGTCAGGCTGCCGTAGAGGCTCAGGCCCTCGAGCGAGCGCGCCAGGGCGCCGCAGTCGTAGTTCGCACCCGCTTCGGCTCCGATCGCGCGCGCGAGACCCGTGTTGACCGGGATCTTCCCGTCGGGCGTGTTGATGAAGTCGATCTTGTCGTGGAACTCCGTGTCGAAGAGCGCGAGCGAGCACTCCAGGCCCTCGACCGCGCGCGTGCGCAGGCCGAGCTCCAGCGCGTCGGAGTGCTCGGGCTTCGTCGGCGCGTAGAGCACGCTGGCCGGATCGAAGCCCGTCTCGTACTGCGGCGGGTAGAAGCTGCGCTGGTAGCTCGCGTAGAGCGCCGTCTCCGGCGTGACGCGCCAGGTCAGGTTGGCCTCGGGCAGGATCTCGGTGTACGTCTGCACGATCTCGTTGCCGTCGTCGCGCGAGCGGCCGAACATGTCGATGCTCTCGAAGCGCGCGCCGAGCCCGAGGTCGAGATCCTCGCGCAGCGCGATCACGTCCTCGTGGAAGGTCGAGAAGGCGCGGCCCTTGAAGAGCGCGTGCAGCTCGTAGGGGGTGATGACCGGACCGCCGGCGATCGGCTGGCGGTAGTAGAACTCGTCGTTGGTCTCGGTCAGGAAGCGCGCGCTGTGGAAGAACGTGTGGCGCAGGCCGAGCCAATTCGTGCGCCAGTGGTAGCTGCCTTCGAGCGCGCTCGAGTCGAAGTCGGAGTGCTGCACGCGGAAGACGCTGAACGGCTGCACGATCGGGCGGAAGTCGAACAGGACGCGCGTGCCCTCCTGGTGCCAGAGCTTGAGGTCGAGGCCCTCGTCCTCGCCGAGCGCGTCCTGGTACTGCAGCACGTAGCGGTTGGTGTCGAAGCTGAAGTAGCTGCCGGTGCGCAGCGACTGGTCCGGATCGGCGTCGTAGGCCGCCTGCGTCAGGCCGCCCGGCTGCAGCGCGTGCGGCTCGACGAAGCGGCTGGCGTAGGCCGTGAGCGTGCTCGTGTCGCTGGTCGCATAGCGCAGCTTGAGCGCGCCGTCCTCGTCCTTGTACTCGCCGTTGTCGCGGAAGCCGTCGCCGCCCTTGATCACGCCGCTGAAAAGCAGGCCCAGGCGATCCCAGGTGCCGCCGACGCTGAGCGCCTCGGAGTAGTCCGCAGCGCTGCCGTAGCGCGACGAGACGCGCCACATCGGCGACTCGGGCACGGGTTCGGTCAGGAAGTTGACCACGCCGCCGGCGGAGTTCGGCCCGTAGCGGATCGACGCGCCGCCGCGGATCACGTCGGTGCGCCAGATGCGCTCGAACGCGATCGGCAGTCCGTCGACGTCGGTGTTGCCGTAGGGCGCCTCGCAGACCGGAATGCCGTCGACGAGGACCGCGGTCAGGCCCGATCGGCGCGGATCGTTGCCGCGCAGGCCGATCGTCAGGCGCGAGTCGTTGCCGTTCTCGGGCAGGAAGTACACGCCCGGCACGCGCCGCAGCACCGTGGCGAGGTTCTGATCGGGGTAGGTCTCCTTGGTCTCGGGCTCGACCACGTCGCGGCCGCCGGGGTAGGAGAGCGGCACGCCGCGCGCCGCGCTGATCACGATGGTGTCGAGCGTCGGCGCCTGTTCCTCGCTCGGCGGCGGCGCGTCCTTCCTCTCGGACTGCTGCGCGCGTGCATTCGGCGCGGACGCCGCGGCTGGAGGCTGGCCTTGTGCTGCGATGGCGTTCGCGGGATGGCTGCCGAGCGCGGCCAGTGCGTACAGCGGGAGCGGACGGAGTGCGGAGGGGAGTGTGCGCATGCGCTGCTGTCGCGCTCGGCGCGACCGGGAGCGCAACTAGATGCACTCGCGCGTGCGGTCACGCGCGCGCAGCGGTGACCTCGCGAGGCTCGCGCGCTATCTGCGCACTTCGCGCGGGGCCTCCGCGTCGCATCCCCGGCGAAGTCCGTACGCACGCTGTCGAACGCGGACGCGCTTCGCAGCGACATACGATCCGAACCCGCGCGCGACGCGACACGCATGAGTCCCCACGAGCTCTCCGATCCGCACGCCGCCTCCGCGCGCACGACGCGGCGCTGGCCGGCGTTCCTCGTGCTCTCGACGCTGCTGCACGGCGTCGTGCTCGCGTCGCTCTCGTGGATCCCGATCGCACGCGGCGCGGCGTCGGTCGAAGCGGACGAGCCGGCCGACGACGGCTATGTGATCCAGCTCCGCCTGCGTCCGGCGAGTGCGCAGGCGAGCGCCGAGGCCGTCTCCGAAGTCGACACGGCGACCGCGAGCGACGCCCAGGTCGCACCCGAACCACCGACGGCTCCCCCGCCGCCCGAACTGGCCAGCGCTCCGCCGCCGGAGCCCGCGCCCGCGCCCGCGTTCGAGATCGAGCCCGAGCCCTCGCCCGAGCCGACGCCGCGCGTCGAGGCACCCGTCGTGACGACGACCGCCGAGGAAGCACCGGCACTTGCGCAAGGCCCGACGCCTCCCGCGCCAGAAGCGCCCGCGCCGTCGGCGCCGCGCAGCGAGGAGAAGCCCGCCGTGCCCGCGAGCTCCGCTCCCGCCGAAGTACCCGCGAACTCGAACGCGCAACCGACGCAGACTCCCGCGCCCGCAGCCTCCGCCCCCAAGCCCGCGACGACGCCGGGCTCGGGCACGGGCGCGTCGAAGGACGCAGCCAACGCCGGCCTCGGCGCGCTCGACGACGGTTTCCACCTGCGCGCCCTGCGCAGCGACCGGCCCGAGTACCCCGAGGACGCGCGCCGGCGCAGCGAGGAGGGCACGGTCACGTGCCGGTTGACGATCGACCGCGACGGTCGCGTGGTCGAGGTCCAGGTGCTCGCCTCGAGCGGCTCTGCGGCGCTCGATCGGGCCGCCGTGCGCGCGCTCAAGCGCTGGCGCTTCGAATCGCTCGCGCGCATCACCGATCGCGAACGCGTGCACGCGGTGCAGAAGCTGACGTTCGAGCTCAAGTCCGCCCGTCCCTGAGCCCGCCCCTTGCGCCCTCCGCGGCGCGAGGCGATGCTCGCGCGCCTGACACCGCGCAAGCTATCCCTCTTCGACGCGACGATGATGGTCATGGGCGGCATCATCGGGATGGGCTTGTTCTTCCGGCCCTCCGCTGTCGCCGCGGAGCTGCCCTCGGGGCCCGCGATCCTGCTCGTGTGGGGACTCGGCGGGCTGGTCGCGATGTGCGGGGCGCTGACCTTCGCCGAACTCGGCGGCACGTTCCCGAAGGAGGGCGGCTGGTACGTCTTCCTGCGCGAGGCCTTCGGGCGCTTCCCGGCCTTCCTGTTCGCCTGGGTCGTGCTGCTCGCGATCTCGTGCGGTTCGATGGCGGTGGTGCTCGGCTTCTGCGTCGACCGGCTGCGGGAGCTCTTCCCTGATCTCGTCGGCAGCGCCGACGGCCACGGCGGTCTCTTCGTCGGCGGATCGATCATCGCCGTGATCACGGGGATCAGCATGCTCGGCGTGAAGGTCGGCGCACGCTTCCAGAACGGCTGCATGATCGTGAAGCTCGTCGCCATCGCGGCGCTGGTGATCGGCGCGCTGGCCTGCGCCGGGAGCGCGCCGGTGGCGACGGCTCCCGCCCCGGCGTCGGGCTCGCTGGCCGGCGGTCTCGCGCCCGCGCTGCTCGGCGTGTTCTTCACCTACGGCGGCTGGCAGATGCTCTGCTACATCGCGCCGCAGGTTCGCGATCCGCAGAAGACCCTGCCGCGCGCGATCGTGATCGGCGTGCTCGGCGTCGTGGCGGTCTACCTGCTCGCCAACGTCGCGTACCTGCACGTGCTCGGCGTCGGAGGCCTGGCCGGCAACAAGGACTTCGCGCCGCAGATCGCGGTGCAGGCGCTCGGTCCCGCGGGGGCACGACTGCTCGTCGCGGCGATGGTCGTCTCGGGCGTCGGGCTGTACACGGTCAACGTGATCACCACGCCCTGGATGTACGTCGCGATGGCGCGCGAGGGCCTGTTCTTCCGGCGCTTCGAGCGGCTGCACCCGCGCACGGGCACGCCGATCCTGGCGCTCTGCCTGCAGGCCGTGTTGACCTTCGGCTACCTGTGCTGGAAGGACGCGGGGACGCTCGCCGATTCGGTGGTGTTCTCCGAGTGGGTCTTCCACGCGCTGGTGGCGCTCGCGCTGCTCCTGGTGCGCTGGCGCCGGCCCGAGTTGCCGCGGCCGTTCCAGAGCCCGCTCTATCCGCTTGCGCCGATCGTGTACCTCGTCATCGCGCTCTACGTGCTCGGGGGCAACCTGATCGACATGGACATCCAGCGCATCGGGCAGGCGGCCGCCGTCCTCAGCGCGGGCTGTCTCGCGTTCCTCGCCTGGCGAACGTTCACCCGGCCCGCGTGAAGATCCAGCGCCTCTCCGGCTACGGCGTCGCGCAGGAGGCGCGCGGCACGCTCGTGGTGATCGACGTCCTGCGCGCGTTCACCACGGCGGCCTGCGCCTTCGCGCGCGGCGCGCGCGAGATCGAGCTCGTCGGCACGATCGAGGAGGCCCTCGCGCGGCGCGCCGCGGATCCCGCGCTGCTGCTCGTCGGCGAGGTCGACGGCCGGCCGGTCGAGGGCTTCGACTTCGGCAACTCGCCGCCGGCGCTGCTCGCGGCGGATCTCGCCGATCGTCGCCTGGTGCTGCGCTCGACGGCCGGCACGCAGGGCGTCGTCGGCGGCGTGAACGCGCGCACGATCTTCGTCGCCAGCCTGGTCGTCGCGCGCGCGACGGTCGCGGCGGTGCGCGCGCTGCCCGACGACGTGACGCTGCTCGCGATGGGCTCGCCCTCGGGCCACGGCGAGGAGGACGAGGCCTGCGCGGATCTGCTCGCCGCGCGGCTGCAGGGTCGCGAGCTCGAGCTCGAGCTGGTGCGCACGCGCGTGCGCGGCTCGCGCGCCGGCCTCAAGGCGCTCGACCCGGCGGTGGAGTGGATCACGCCCGGCGATCTCGAGCTCGCGCTGGCGATCGATCGCTTCGACTTCGCGATGCGCGTCGCGCGCGAGGACGGACGGCTGGTCGCGCGCGCGGTCGCCGCCGCATAGGTTCCGCGCGCCGCGCTCAACGCGGCACTGTCGACGCGCCGGGTACTGAGCGCAGGCGCTCCTCGATGCGCTGCAGCGCCGCTTGCGCGCCCGGCGGAGCGCCCGGACAGGCGAGCGAGCGCACGAACGAGTCGCGCGCCTCCTGCAGGCGGCCGAGCGCCTCGAGGGCGCGGCCGCGGTTGAGCCACACGCCCGCGACGCCCGCTTCGAGCGCCGCCGCCCGATCGAGCGCGGCCAGCGCGGCGTCGGCGCGCCCGCGCGCGAGGTGCAGCCCGCCGAGCAGGCTCCAGGTCTGCCAGCGCGCCGGTCCGAGCTCGCTCGCGCGCACGAGCTCGCCCTCGGCCTCGTCGAGCGCGCCCGTGCGCAGGAGCGTGCCGCCCAGGTTGGCCCGCACCCGGGCGTCCAGCGGCGCGAGGCGCGCGGCCTCGCGCAGGTACGGCAGCGCCTCGACCTGCCGGCCGCGGTTCGCATAGACGTCGCCGAGCAGCTCGCAGGCGACCGCATTGTCGCGCGTCACCTCCAGCGCGCGGCGCGCGAGCGTCTCGGTGTCGCGCCAGTACGAGACCTGGCGCCAGCCGAGCACGCCGAGCGCGAGCACGACGGCGCCGCCGCACGCGGCGAGCACGCGCGCTCCCGCTCGCGGCAGGAGCTCGCGCTCGACGATCGTCCCCGCCGCGAGCAGCAGACCCAGCGTCGGGAAGTACGTGTAGCGATCCGCGTGCGCCTGCGGGCCGACCTGCACCAGGCCGAGCACCGGCACGAGCGTGCCGAGGAACCACAGCCAGCCCGTGAGCACGAGCGGCAGGCGCCGGCGCGCGCGCCAGGCGGCGAGGCTCAGCGCGAGGAGCAGCGCGAGATCGAGGAGCGACGCGCCGAGCTCGAGCTCCTGCGGCAGCGGGTAGTGCACGCACAGCGACGCGGGCCAGAGGCTGTGCCCGAGGTACCACACGTACGCGGCGAGCGCGTTGGCGACGCGCAGCGGGATCGGGCGCGTGGCGAGGCCCTCGAGCGCGCCGGCCTGCGCCTGCGCGAAGAGGGTCGCGAGCGCGACGCCGAGCGCGAGCCCCGCGCAGCCGAGCACGACGAGATCGCTGCGCCGCGGCCTCCAGCTCGTGCGTCCGAGCACGCCGAACTCGAGCACGAGCAGCAGGGCGGGCAGCGTCACCAGCATCGCCTTGGAGAGCAGGCTGCAGGCGTACAGCGTGACGAACGCGGCGAGCCTCCAGGCACGCGGCTCGCGCGACCAGGCGAGCCAGGCGAGCAGGCTCGCCAGGCCGAAGAAGCTCGAGAGCAGGTCCTTGCGCTCGACGATCCACGCGACCGACTCGGCGCGCAGCGGGTGCAGCGCGAAGACCAGCGCCGCGACGAAGGCGACGCCGCGCGCGAGGCCCAGGCGCACGAAGAGCACGTGCACCAGCAGCGCGTTCGCGGCGTGCCAGGCGGCGTTCTCCAGGTGGTGCCCGGCCGGCGCGAGCCCGAACAGCTCGATGTCGAGCATGTGCGAGGCGAGCGTCAGCGGGTGCCAGTTCGCGACCGCGACGTGCGTGAAGGCCCAGCGCAGGTTCTCCAGCGAGAGCCCGGCCAGCACGCGCGGGTTGGCGGTCAGGTACTCGGCCGTGTCGTAGTCGACGAAGGCGTGCCGCGCGGTCTGCGCGTAGAGCACGAACACCGCCAGCACCAGCAGCAGCGGTGCCGCCCAGCGTCCGGAGCGCGCGCGAGCATCCATCGCGTGCCGCCGAGCGGCCTCAGGCCGCGGTCCCTCCCGCTTCGCGCCCGCGCAGCAGCGCGCGGAAGACGAGCACGTGCCCGAACCAGGCCGCGAGCACGTAGAGCGCGGGGATCCAGACGAAGACCGTGTGCAGCACGATCGTGTTGGCGGGCTCGCCCGTCTCCACGTGCCAGGGACCGGGCATCGCGTGCACCGCGATCGTGACGATGTTGGCGAGCAGCGCCAGCGCGCCCAGGTTCCAGATCCACAGCAGCGCTCGCGGACACGCCCCGCGCGCGCACAGTCGCGCCACGACGAGCGCGCTCGCGCCGCTGAGGATGTCGAGGTTCGCGCCCTCGAAGGTCATCCGCACGGGCAGGCAGCCCTCGACGTGCAGGCGCCAGAGCACGAGCTCGACGCCGATCCGGAAGCCCTGGAAGCCGACCAGGACGGAGAGCGGGAGCCCCTCGATCAACACCAGGCCCAGGCGCGTCCAGGCCAGCACGGCGCAGGCCGCCAGCCCCGGCCCGAGCACGAAGAGCATGCGCGGCGGGGCCGAACGCGCCTCGAGCAGCCAGCCGCTCCGCGCCAGGGCCCAGGTCCCGCCCAGCCAGGCGGCGAGGACCAGCGCGCTCGCGAGGGCGCGGCGTCCGGCGCGGGCGGGCGCCTCGCCGCGGCGCATTCCGGCCTGCCGGATCCCGAAGACGAGGCCCCCGGCCAGCGCGGCGCCGAGCGCGAGGTGCGCCAGGACCAGTGCATTCGAGGGTTGGGTTTCGAGGCTCATCCGCGTCGCTCGCGCATCGATTCCGAAGTCTGTCTTCCCGCTGGGCCCGGGGAACAGTAGAACACCGCCCTTTCCGGCAGGATCCTGGACCGCCCAACGCCATGGACATCAACGTCTCCGAGCAGGTCTCCGCAACGTCCGCGCCCGCCCGCCCTCCACATCATCCTCC
Source organism: Planctomycetota bacterium (assembly GCA_044229935.1). Taxonomy (GTDB): domain Bacteria; phylum Planctomycetota; class UBA1135; order UBA1135; genus JADJLZ01. The sequence continues at coordinate 25,525 of JBGASC010000048.1, forward strand.
AAGCGGGAGAGAGCGCTACTTCCCACAAGCCAGCGACGCGCAGTGGAACGACTGGCGCTGGCAGTTCAAGAACCGGATCACGACGCTCGACGAGCTGACCAAGCTGATCCCGATTCCGGCGGCAGAGAACGCCGTGCGACAGGAGGTGCTGCGCGACTTCCGCATGGGCATCACGCCCTACTACCTCTCGCTGGTCGACGCGGACGATCCCGACGATCCGATCCTGCGCCAGGTCGCGCCCATCGTCGAGGAGTACGTCTACCGCGCGGTCGGCGAGGAGGACCCGCTCGGCGAGGAGCAGCACTCGCCCGTGCCGGGCATCACGCACCGCTATCCCGACCGCGTGCTGATGGTGATCTCGAACTCGTGCGCGATCTACTGCCGCTACTGCACGCGCAAGCGGATCATGTACGAGGACGCCGTGCCCGACGTCGAGATCGACCGCATGGTCGCCTACATCGCGCGCACGCCGAGCGTGCGCGACGTGGTGGTCTCGGGCGGCGACCCGCTGACCTGCTCGACGAAGAAGCTCGAGAGCATCCTCGCCAAGCTGCGCGCGATCCCGCACCTGGAGATCATCCGCATCGGCAGCCGCGTGCCGGTCTCGCTGCCGCAGCGCATCGACGACGAGCTGTGCGAGATGCTGCAGCGCTACCATCCGCTCTGGATCAACGTGCACTTCAACCACGCACGCGAGCTGACGCCCGACGCGGCGCGCGCCTGCGACAAGCTCTCGCGCGCCGGCATCCCGCTCAACAACCAGTCGGTGCTGCTCAAGGGCGTCAACGACTCGCTCGAGGCGATCCGCGCGCTGGTGCACGGGCTGATGCGCATGCGCGTGCGGCCCTACTACCTCTACCAGTGCGATCCGGTGCGCGGCGCGGAGCACTTCCGCACGCCGATCGACAAGGGCCTGGAGATCATCGAGGGCCTGCGCGGGCACACCAGCGGCCTGGCCGTGCCGACCTACGTGATCGACGCGCCCGGCGGCGGCGGCAAGATCCCGATCAACCCCGACTACCTGCTGCACCACGACGCGGGACGGGGCAAGGCGATCCTGCGCAACTTCCAGGGCCGCGTCTTCGAGTACGTCGAGCCGCACGGCCGCGAGGCCGGCACGCCGGCTCCCTCGGGCTCGGGCAACGGCCACCACGCGCGCGGCAGCGGGAACGGCAACGGCGCGCACGCCGACGAGCCGGCGGTCGGCAAGAGCCAGTGGGTGCACCGCGGCCACTCGCGCGACGAGCGCCTGCGCCGCGCGCACGAGGATCGCCCGTCGTGAGGATCGGCCTCGCCTTCGACCTGAAGAGCGACCACAGCGCGCGCGAGGGAGGCCCCGACGACCTGCTGGAGGAGTACGACTCCCCCGCCACGGTCGAGGCCCTCGCCGGCGCGCTGCGCGAGGACGGCCACGAGGTCGAGCTGCTCGGCGGGGGCCGGCGCTTCGTCGCCGCGCTGCTGGCGCGGCCGCCCGAGCTGGTCTTCAACCTGGCCGAGGGCCGCGGCACGCGCTCGCGCGAGGCGCACGTGCCGGCCGTGTGCGAGATGCTCGACGTCCCCTGCACGCACAGCGATCCGCTGACGCTGGCGCTGACGCTCGACAAGGCGCTCGCCAAGCGCGTGGTCGCCTCGCACGGCCTGGCCACGCCGCGCTTCGCCGTGATCGGGGAGCTGCGCGAGCTCGACGCGCTCGCGCTCGCGTTCCCCTGCATCGCCAAGCCGCTCTGCGAGGGCTCGAGCATCGGCATCCGCAGGAGCTCGCGCGCCGCCGACCGCGCCGCGCTCGCGCGCGAGGTCGAGCGCCTGCTCGGCGACTACCGCCAGCCGGTGCTGGTCGAAGAGTTCCTTCCCGGCGTCGAGCTGACCGTCGGCGTGCTCGGCACGGGCGGCAACGCGCGCGCGATCGGCGCGATGGAGATCGCGCCGCGCCGCAGCAGCGCCGCCGAGTTCGTCTACTCGCTCGAGGTCAAGCGCGACTGGCAGAACGAGGTCGAGTACCACGTCCCGCCGCGCCTGGAGCCGCGCGTGGTCGAGGCCGCGCTGGCGCTGGCCGTCGGCTGCCACCGCGCGCTGGGCTGCCGCGACCTCTCGCGCATCGACCTGCGCCTGGACGCGGCCGGCAGGCCGCAGTTCCTCGAGGCGAACCCGCTGCCGGGCCTCAACCCCGAGACCGGCGACCTCGTCATCCTGGCCGGGCGCAGCGGCATGCCCTACGCGGAGCTCGTCGCGCAGGTCGTGCGCGAGGCGCGGCACCGCGGCGGAGCGCACGCATGAGCCTGCGCGTCGTGATCCTCGCCAGCCGCGACGAGGCGCTGGCGCACGGCTCGGCCGACGACGCGCTGGCGGTGCAGGCGGTCGACACGCAGCTGGCGGCCCTCGAGCGCGCGCTCTGCGAGCTCGGACACGTTCCGCTGCGCGTCGAGGCCGAGCCCGACCTCGCGCGCACCGCGCGCGCCCTCGTCGCCGCGCGCGCCGACCTCGTCTTCCACTGCGCCGAGTCGCTGGGCGGCGACGCGCGCGGCGAGGCGCTGGTCGCCTCGATGCTGGCGCACCTGGACCTCCCCTACACCGGCTCGACGCCCGGGCCGATCTCCGATGCGCTCGACAAGCCGCGCGCGCGCGCGATCCTCCAGGCGCACGGCGTGGCCGTGCCGCGCGGCTTCGTGCTCGAGGACGAGCGCGGACCGCTGCCCGGCGACGCGGGGAACGGCCGCTGGATCGTCAAGCCCGCGCACGAGGACGCCAGCCACGGCATCGAGCTCGAGAGCGTCGTCGCCGACGAGCGCGCCCTGCGCGCGCGCGTGCGCCACGTGCGCACGACCTACGCGCAGCCCGCGCTGGTCGAGGAGTTCGTCGAGGGACGCGAGTTCAACGTCGGGATCGTCGGCAGCGGCGTCGCGGCACGCGTGCTGCCGCTCGCCGAGATCGACTACACGAACTTCCCCGCCGGCCAGCCCAGGCTCGTCACGTACAAGGCCAAGTGGGTCGAGTCCAGCCCGGAGTACCTCGGCTCGCCCGCCGTCCCGGCCGCGCTCGACGCCGCGCTCGACGCGCGCATCCGCGACGCCGCGCTGCGCGCCTACCGCGTGCTCGGCCTCAGCGGCTACGGCCGCGTCGACCTGCGCCTGTCGGCGCGCGACGAGCCGCTGGTGCTCGAGGTCAACCCCAACCCCGATCTCTCGCCGGGCGCCGGCCTGGCGCTCGCCGCCGCGCGCGGCGGACTCTCCTATGCCCAACTCGTCGAGACCATCCTCGCCGACGCGCTCGAGCGTGCTCCTGCGCGCGCTGCGGGCAGCTGATCGCGCCGCGCTCGAGGCGATCCTGCGCGCGACGGGCTCGTTCCGCGAGGACGAGGTTCCGATCGCGCTCGAGCTCGTCGACGCGGGCGAGGCCGGCGGCTACCGCTTCGTCGTCGCCGAGTGCGAGGGCCGCGTCGCCGGCTACTGCTGCTTCGGCGCGACGCCGGTGACGCTGGGCACCTGGGACCTGTACTGGATCGCCGTCGATCCGGCGCTGCAGGGCCGCGGCATCGGCCGCGAGCTGATGCGCGAGGCGGAAGAGACGGTCGAGCGCGCCGGCGCGCGCATGCTGATCGTCGAGACCTCGGACAAGCCCTCCTACGCCGCGACGCGCGCCTTCTACGAGCGCCTGGGCTACGCGCGCGAGGCGCGCATCGCCGACTTCTACGCGCCGGGCGACGGCAAGCTCGTGTACGTCAGGAGGTTCGCGTGAGCGCGGCGAAGCCGAAGGACGGGCTCCCGGTCGAGAACCTCGACAGCGCGCGCTTCGAGTGCGTCTTCCCCACCTGCGGCGGCATCTGCTGCAAGAACGGCCGGCCCGCGGTCGAGCCGCGCGAGGCGCAGCGCATCGCGGCGAACCTGAAGAAGTTCCTCCCGCACCTGAAGCCCGCCGCGCGCAAGGTCGTCGAGTCGCGCGGCTTCCTCACCCGGCGCATCAAGGAGGGCCTCCCGACGCTGGCGGTCAAGGACGGCTGGTGCGTCTTCGAGAACGAGGGCTGCGTGCTGCACAAGGTCGGCCTCGCCGAGGGCGCGAAGTTCAAGTACAAGCCCTGGCGCTGCGTGGTGTTCCCGCTCGAGCGCTCGAAGAGCGGGACGTGGCACGTGCGGCAGTGGAAGCTGAAGGGCGAGGCGTGGGATCTGTTCTGCCTCAACCCCAAGGAGTCGCCCAAGCCCGCGTCGAAAACGCTCGCCGACGAGCTCGAGTACGCGCGCGAGCTGGAGACGAGGCTCGGGAAGAGCTGAGCGCGCCGCCTCAGGCCTGGAACGAGTCGCGATCGAGCGTGGGCTCGCGGTTGGCGGCGAGACCCAGCGCGAGGCCGAGCGCGAGCAGCGTCGCCATCAGCGACGAGCCGCCGGTCGAGAACAGGGGCAGCGGGATCCCCGTCAGCGGGATCAGCCCGAGGTTGACGCAGGAGTGGATCAGGAGGTGCGAGGCGAAGTACAGCCCGAGCCCCGCCACGGCCAGGCGCGAGAAGCGGTCGCGCAGCCGGCTCGCGCTCTGCAGCAGCGAGGCGACCAGCAGCGCGTAGAGCGCGAGGATCAGCGTCGTGCCCAGGAAGCCCGCCTCCTCCGCGACCACGGCGAAGATCGAATCGCAGTCGCGCTCGGGCAGGTGCCCCGCGGTGTTGGCGATGCCCTCGCCCAGCCCCGTGCCGGTCCAGCCTCCGTTGCCGATCGCGACGCGCGCGTGGTAGGCGTGGAAACCCGCCCCGGTGCGCTGCGCGATCAGGTCGTCGGCCGCGAAGCTGTCGACCCAGGTCGTCACGCGCTGCAGCTGGTAGTCGTGCACGCCGAACTGGAACTTGTAGACGCACACGCCCAGCACCAGCGCCGCGGCGAGGAAGCGCACGAGCACGCCGGCGCGTGCGCCGGCGATGTAGAGCATGCCCAGCGTGACCGGCACGAGCGAGAGCGCGGTGCCGAGGTCGGGCTGGCGCGCGACCAGCGCCATCGGCACGAGCGCGACCGCCAGCGGCGGGCCCCAGTCCTTCGCGCGCGCGAGGCGGTTCTTGTAGAGCACGCGTGCCAGCATCAGGATCACGCCGACCTTGGCCAGTTCGGAGGGCTGCAGGTCGAAGCCGCCCGGCAGGGAGATCCAGCGCTTCGCGCCGTTGCGGTTGTCGCCGACGATCGGCAGCAGCACGAGCAACGCCAGGCAGGCGGCGTAGATCAGCCAGGCCTGCTTCGCCAGCCAGCGCGCGCGCAGCGCGAGGCCGACGACCAGGAAGGGCGCGGCGAAGAGCAGCTTGACCACGTGCTTCTCGAAGTTGACCGCCTCGCTGCCCGTGCGCTCCCAGACCAGGTCGGCCTCGTGCATGGCGTGCACGAAGACGAGCCCGCAGGAGAGCAGCGCGAGCGCGAGCAGCAGCACGTGCCAGTCGAGGGCGCTCCAGCGCACCGCGCGCAGCGAGAGCACGCGCTCCAGCAGCCGGCGGCGGCGCGGCGTGGCCGGTTCCTGGATCACCGCGCGCTCCCCTCGCCGCAGGCAAAGCGCCGCACGGCCTCCTCGCGCAGGAACTGCGAGGCGATCCAGACCGAGCTGTGGCTGGCGGTCTCGGACACGTCGTGCAGGTAGACCACCAGCACCGCGCGCGGGTTCTCGGACGGGAACCAGCCCGCGATCCAGGCGTGCTTGCGCCACTTGCCGGCGAGCATGTCGGCGCGGTCGGCGGGCGTGAGCTCGGCGGAGTCGACGAAGCGCCGCACGTCCGCGCTGCCCGTCTTGCAGGCGAAGCGGAAGCCCAGGCTCTTCTCGTCCAGGCGCTTGTCGTACGCCGTGCCGCCGGGCTCCGCGACCACGCCGTCCATCGACTCGCGTACGAAGGACAGCGCGCGCTCGGACAGGCCCAGCGGCCGCGAGCGCGGCGGCACGACCTCGCTGCCGACGCGCTCGACCAGGCGCAGCTCGGGCAGCTCGCCGCGGATCAGCGCCGCCGTCGCGCGCGCGAGCTGCATCGGCGTCGCCTCCATCGGCGCGAGCCCGCAGGCGAAGCGCATCGCCGTCGAGCGGTCGGAGAGCTGCCGGGGCAGGCCGGCCTCGTCGGGGATCGAGAAGTGCTCGCGCAACCCGCTGCGGCCGTCGCTGCCGAGGAAGCGCACGCCGGTCGGTTCGCCGAAGCCGAACAGGTGCGCCATCTCGAGGAAGTCCTCGGGCTTGTAGGCCGACTCCGCGAGCTGCGCGAAGTACGCGTTGCACGAGCGCACCAGCGCGCCGTGCAGCGTCTGCGACCCGTGCCCGTGGCAGTGCATGGTCAGGTAGCCCGAGCCGCCGTCCTTGAGCGCCGAGCACTCGAAGCTCTGCAGCGGATCGAAGTGCAGCCGGTCCAGCGCATAGGCCGCGACGAAGGGCTTGAAGCACGAGCCGGGCGGGTTGAGCGTCGGCCGGAGCAGCGTGCGCTCGCGCAGGTGCGAGCGCTCGCTGTCGCGCCCCGGCGCGGGCGGGAGCCCGTCGACCTCGGGTTCGGAGGCGGCGGCGAGCACGGCGCCCTCGGGCGTGATCAGCACGATCGCGCCGACGGGGTGCTGGCACCAGAGCTGGTCGCTCTCGTCGCCGCCGGGCATCTGCGGGTGCGCGAGCACGTTCTGCGCCGCGCGCTGCAGGTCCGCGTCGAGCGTCAGCTGCACGTCCTGGCCGTCGATCGGCGCGCGCGAGGCGTGCGCGTCGGCCGCGCGCACCTCGTCGTCGAGCGAGAGCGTCTCCTGGAAGCCGTTCTGCCCGCGCAGCTCGCGGTCGAGGTAGGCCTCCAGCCCGGATCCGCCGGTCCACTCGTCGACGCGGAAGAGCCGCGCGGCGAGCTCGCGGATCTCGGCCTGGTCCTCGCGGCTCTTGATCAGGCGACCCTCGAGTTCCGCGAGGCGCTGTTGTTCCTGGCCCTGGCGCAGCAGGTCGATCAGCGCCGGCCGGCGCACGTTGCCCACCAGCCCGGCCGCGAGCGGGATGCCCGCCGCATCCTGCTCGGGATGGCGGCGCTCGGTCGCCGCGTGCACCTCGAAGCCGCGGAAGGCCGAGGCCTGGCGCGTGACGAGCTCGACCAGCTCCCAGCTCGGGTCGTCGCAGACCAGCGTCGGGCGCGTGCTCAGGTCGCGCACCAGGAAGCGCTCGACCTCGGCGGCCTGGCCCAGGCGCTCGCCGCGCAGCGGGAGCGGCGCGCCCGTGTGCGCGGCCGACTGCAGCGCGGCAAAGGGGCGCTCGAGCGCGTCCTGGAAGCGCTCCTCGAGCGCGAAGAAGAGCCAGGAGAGCTCGACCAGGGCCTCGTCGCTGTCGATGCGCTTGTGCTCCGCGCCCAGGCGCTTCCAGCGCAGCGCCGCCTCGAGCGGACCGGCCGGCGGCGTCCAGCCCTGCGGCAGCACGCGCACGCGCGGCGCGACGGCCGAGCCCTGCGCGAGATCGGCCACCGCGCCGAGCACGCGCCAGCGCTCCTCGCTGGTCCGCGCGAGCTCGTCGACGCCCGCATCCTGGAAGGGCAGCACGCGCGCGGGCAGCTCGGGCGTGCGCGTGCCCGCGGGCAGCTCGAAGAGCGTGTCGAACTCGTGGAACACGGCGGCCTCGTCGAGCTCGCGCCAGGAGCGCGGCTGCCCGTCGCTGCGGCGCAGGTCCTCGTCCGAGGGCGCCCACAGCAGCGCCAGCTCGGAGAGCAGGCGGTCGGCGCGGCGCGACTTGATCTCCTCGAGCTCGACGCGCGCGAGGACGCGCGGCAGGAACACCTCGGCCGCCTCGCGCTCCCAGCGCTCGCGTCGCGTCGAGCGCCACTCGCGCCAGCGCTCGTCGTCCCAGCGCAGGATGCGCGCGATCCAGGTCGTGTCGATGTGCTGCTCGAGCACCGCGCTGCGCACGCGCCCGGGCGCGAAGCCCGCGGCGACGCGGAAGAGCTCGTCCGCGGTCTGGTCCTCGATCTCGCGTCGTTCGCGCTCGACCGCGTCGAGCAGGCGCGCCAGCGGCGTCGCGCCCGCGCCCGCCGGGTGGCCGGCGTCACGCTCGACCAGCAGCGCCAGGCGCGCGAGCTGGGTGCGTGCCTCGATCAGCCGGCGCGAGAGCTCCGCCTGGAGCGCCTCGCTCGTGCACTGCCGCTCGCGCGCGCCCAGCTCGAGCAGCGTGCGCCCCGCGTCGGGACCGGCCGCGGCCTTGGCCAGGCGTCCGCGCGCGGAGGGCGAGAGCTCGAGCAGCTCGGCCGCGTAGTAGCGCAGGTCCGCCGCGCGCCGCTCGCGCAGCGCCCCGCGCGCCTGCTCGGGATCGAGGGCCGGCACGCCGCAGGCTTCGAGCGCGCCGCCGCGCGCGAAGGCGAGCAGATCGCCCGGTCGCAGCGCCAGGAGCTCCGCGGCGTAGCGCTCGAGGTTCGCCTCCGCCTCGCCCAGGCTGACGGCGCGCATCTCCAGCGTCGAGCGCGCATGCGCCATCTCGGCGATCGGGTTGCCGCGGCGGAACTCGCGGTAGACCAGCTCGAGGCGGCGCCGGTCCTCGTCCTGCGCCAGCACCGCGCCGTGCCGGTCGAGCAGGCGCCCGCGGTGGTAGGGCAGGACCTCCGAGCTGCGCAGCATGTCGGCCGCCTCGCCGGCCCAGATGCCGTGCTGCAGCACCTGCACCTGGAAGCCGCGCGCGAGCACGAGCAGCAGCGCGAGCGCGAGCGCGACGAGCAGCGGTCCGACGCGGCGCTGGGCTACCATCGCCGGCTCCGCAGCGGGCTGAGACCGGGCAGGTGCGCGAAGAGCGGCCCGAACGCGAGCGCCACGAGCCCGGAGCTCAGCGCCACGCACAACAGCGCGACGAGCGGCGGGCGCAGGCCGTCGAGCGCGCCCCCGCCCCACCAGGCGCGCGCGGCGCGCGCCGCGCAGATCCACAGGTCCGTGGCGAACACGCCCAGCACGACCACGACGCCGCGCAGGAGCGGCGCGTTGATCTCCAGCGAGGAGCGCAGCGCCAGCACGAGCAGCGCGAGACCGAGCAGCGCCGAGAGCTCGACCAGCGGCGCCTCGCCCGCGACGCTGGCGCGCACCAGGGCCGCGAGCGCGCCGGCGATCCACGCGTCGCGCTCCTCCATGCGCGCCACCAGCGCGATCAGGAACACCAGGCCGAGCTCGGGGAACCAGCGCGCGAGCGGGCCGCGCGCGAGCAGGCCCTGCACGGCGAAGCACGCGAGCAGCCAGACGCCGAAGGCGCACCAGGCCAGGCGGCGTTCCCCGCGCGTCACGGCTCGTCCTCCTCGGCGCGCGTGCCGGTCCACACGTCCAGCTCGGAACCGAAGCTGCCGTCGAGCTCGCGCTCGAGCACGAGCACGCGCGCGCCGCGACGCGCGTCGAGCAGCGCATGCCCCAGGTGCAGCCCGGGCGGCACGCCGCGCTCGCCCGAGCCGGTGTAGAGCTCCGCACGCCGCGCCGTGCCCGCGCCCAGCGCGCGCTCGAGCTCGGCGCTGGCCTCCCAGCCCAGGTACACGTGCGTGCGCGACGCATCGCAGCCCAGCGTGGTCGCGCGACCCAGGTGCACGGGCGCCGCCTGGCCCTCGACCTCGGCGAGCAGCAGCAGGCGGAATCCGGGATCCCCCAGGCACTCGACGTCGCCGGCCCACAGGTCGACGCGCGCGAGACGGCCGACGAACTCGGTCCCCGCGGCGACCGCGGCGCCGGCGCGCAGCCCGGCGCGGGAGCCGGCGCACAGCCGGCGCGTCTCGCGCCAGAACGAGGGCGTGCCGTCGAGCGCGACGCGCGCGCGGCGCCAGCTCCCCGGATCGAAGGGATCCTGCGCGAGCAGCGCGCCGGCCGGTGCGCGCTCGGGCGGGCAGAGCACGAAGACCTGGCTGAACCCGCCGCGGTAGTCCAGCGCCGGTTCGAGCGCGAAACCAGCGCGAGGACCGCCCGCGAGGGCGACCAGCGATCCCAGGCGGTAGCCCTCGGCCAGCGCGGCCCAGCCGGCGCCCGCGGCCTCGCGTTCGTGCACGCGCACCTCGCCCGGGCCGGCGGGATCGTGCTCCAGGGCGCGCACCGCGAGCAGCCGGCGCTGCGCGCTGCCGCGCTCGGCGCGCACCAGGCCGCCGACGACCAGCTCGATGCCTGCGCCGCGCGCGCCGACGCGCGAGCGTTCGGAGGTCAGCAACTCGACGCGCGCCTCGCCCGGGCCCAGCGCGAGCGCGCTGCGGGTCTCGCCCTCGCGCGGCGCGCGGCCGACCTCGGCGACCGTGCCGACGTAGCACTCGCCGCAGACGACGGGCATGCCCTTCTCGATCGAGGCCTGCGGCGGGAAGCGCAGCACGACCACGTCGGCCTTCTCCTCGCTGCGCTCGATCACCTGCGCGTGCACCAGGCCGCGGCCGGCGAGCAGCGCCGGATCGTCCGGCCGCGCGTGCTCCTGCTCGGCGAGCAGCAGCGCGCGCACGCGCGCGCGGCGGCGCTGCTCCTCGTCGGCCGAGGCGCGCACGCGCGCCGCGCGCGCGAGCGGCGCGGTGATCTCGGACAGGAGCCGCGCGGGCTCGAACAGGCGGCGGCTCGCGCTCTCGACGAAATCGACGGGGCGCAGCGCCAAGAGCGCCAGCGCAAGCCAGATCACGACGATCGTGCTTCTGCCCATCGATCCCCTCGCCGCGGCACCGCGCGCGTTCCCGCCGCGCGCAGCGCGCTTCCTTCCCCCTTCGCGAGCTTACGAATCGTCTTCGTCGGAAGACAGCACGCGCGAGAACACGTCGAGCTTGTCGAGGAACACGCCCGTGCCGCGCGCGACGGCCGTGAGCGGGTCCTCGGCCACCTTGGCCGGGATGCCCAGCGTCTCGGAGACCGTGTTGGCGATGCCGTAGAGCTGCGCGCCGCCGCCGCAGAGCGTGACGCCCGTGTCGCACAGGTCGGCCGAGATTTCCGGCGGCGCCTCCTCGAGCACGCCGCGCACGGCCTCGCAGATCATGCGCACGGGGTGCGAGAGCGCCTCGCGGATCTCGATCGAGGTCACGCTGGTCTTGCGCGGCAGGCCGGTGACGCTGTCGCGGCCCTTGACCTCCATCGAGAGCTCCTGCTCCATCGGCCAGGCCGATCCGATGGTCAGCTTGATGCGCTCGGCCGACTGCTCGCCGATCAGGAGGTTGTGCTGGCGGCGCAGGTGGTTGACGATCGCGTCGTCGAGCTCGTCGCCCGCCACGCGCAGCGAGGTCGAGGTGACCATGCCGCCCAGGGCCAGCACCGCGATCTCGGTCGTGCCGCCGCCGATGTCGACGATCAGCGAGCCGCGCGCCTCGATCACGGGCAGGCCGATGCCGATGCCGGCCGCCATGGGCTCGTCGATCAGGTAGACGCGCCGCGCGCCCGCGCGCTCGGCCGAGTGGATCACGGCGCGGCGCTCGACCGCGGTGATGCCGACCGGGACCGCGATCACGACCTGCGGCTTCACGCGCCGGCGGCCCTCGTGGACCTTGGTGATGAAGTAGCGCAGCATCTTCTCGGTCACGTCGAAGTCCGCGATCACGCCGTTGCGCAGCGGGCGGATCGCCTCGATGTTGCCGGGCGTCTTGCCGAGCATCGCCTTGGCCGCGTTGCCGACGGCCATGCCGTCCAGCAGCACCTCGCCGGTGTCCTTGCGCACGGCGACGACGCTGGGCTCGTTGAGGATGATGCCGCGGCCGCGCACGCTGACGAGCGTGTTGGCCGTGCCGAGGTCGATTCCCATGTCGATCGAGAACCGACCGAGGGCCCATTCCAGGGGCTTGAACACCACGTCAGCCTCTCTCGCTCGTCGCGCGCGGGGGGATCGGGAAGGAAGACAAGCTGCGCTTCATCGAGGTGGGCGCAGTCTAGCGGTCGGGGCTGCGGGATCAAGACAGCACGAGGGGTTGGGGCGAGCCGCCGAGCCGCGGCGCGCCGTGGCCGGATGCGGCCCGCGCAGGAATGCGCAAAGCGGGATCCGCTGCCGCCCCCCGCCTCAGTCCATGTGCGCGACGACGCGCTCGTCCCCCATCTGCAGGCTGATGCGCGCCTGGGTGCTGACCGAGGAGAAGCGCGTGACCAGGCGCGAGAAGAAGACCTGGTAGGTGCGCAGCACGCCCTTGGTCGCCAGCCGGTGCACGAAGTCGACCGGGGTCCAGTAGCGCGGCCCGCGCAGTCCCTGGGCGTTGGCGTAGATCTTGGCCTGCTCGGCCACGAGGTACTCGGCGTGCAGCATGAACAGGACCAGGTAGGGCCGGTAGAGCCACTTGGGCTTGATCAGCGTCGGCACGAAGCGCGCCAGCCACGGGTTGCGCACGGTCAGCGGGAAGAGCTTGTGCAGGTTCTCGATCTGGTGGCGGTGCTCGGTCAGCGTCGGCGCCGTGCGGCGGAAGTTGACCGGGAACTCGTCCAGGCTCGAGATCGCGTAGCCCATCTCGGTCGTCATCTCGTTGATGTCGAACATCGGATAGGGCTGCATCAGCGAGACCATCGGGTGGTCGACCTTGCACTCGACGTTGAGGCGCATGGTGTCGAGCTCGTCCTCGATCGTCCCGCCCGGGCCCCCGAGGATGTTGAGCGAGCCCAGGCGGATGCCGTGCTTGCGGATCCAGCCGGCGGCGTCGCGCAGCTGCTGCTTGGTCGTGTTCTTGCGGAAGACCGTGTTGCGGATGTGGTCGTTGGCCGCCTCGAAGGCGATGCGCGCGTAGACGCAGCCGGCCTGCTTGAGCAGCTCGACGTGGTGCTCGGTGGTCATGTTGGCCATCAGGATCACGTCGAAGGGCAGCCCGACCTCCTTGGGGTAGCGCTCGGCGAACTCCTCGAGCCAGTCGTTGCGCAGGTTGAAGATGTCGTCGACGAAGTGGACGAACTTCAGGTTGTACTTCTCGCGCACCGCGTTGATCTCGGCGATCACGTGGCTGACGCTGCGCTTGCGCACGTACTCGCCGTTGCGCGTGTTGTAGATCTTCTTCTTCATCGCGTGGTGGAAGCAGAAGCTGCAGGGCATCGGGCAGCCGCGCTGGCTGACGAACACCTTGCGATCGCTGTCGCGGTAGATCGGCGCCGCCTCGTAGACCACGTCGCGATCGGGGAAGCCCAGCGAGTCGAGGTCGCGGACCAGCGGGCGCTGCTCGTTGCGCACGATCTCGCCCGTGTCGCGGCGCTTGAACCAGAAGTTGCACACGTCGTGGTAGTCCAGGCCGTCGCGCAGGCGGTTCGCCAGCTCGACGATCGATCCCTCGCCCTCGCCGCGGCAGATCGCGTCGATGCCGTCGGTCTCGACGTACTCCGGCGAGAAGGTCGCGTGCGGACCGCCGAAGACGCTGATCACGTTGGGCAGCACGGACTTGACCTTGCGGTTGATCTCCGCGAGGTAGAGGTGCATGCCGGTCGTCACCGAGTAGCACACGATGTCGGGCGCGAAGGCCACGAGCTTCGCGATCCACTCGCGGTCGGGCACGAACAGGCAGCGCGTCTGGTGCCCCGCGTCCTTCAGCGCGCGCGAGAGGTACATGATGCCGAGCATCTCCTGGGGCAGGTATTCGTCGAGGAAGAGGATCTTCATGGTGTCGTCGCCCGGGCGGACGCGCGCGAGCTCGCGCGCCGCTCCACGACGAACCCTATCGGCCCGCAGACACGGCGGGGCACGCGGCGGGGCATAGCCACGACGCCATAGGAAGTGCGCGCATGCGCTCGATGAGCGCGTGTCCGTCAGACGCTCCGCGCGACCGGCGTGACGCGTGACGCGCATGCCACGAGGACACGCGCGCAGCGTGCTGCGCGCGTCAGATGCGCTCGAGACGCCAGGATCCGTCGGGCGCGAGGCAGCGGATTTCGCAGGCCGGTTGTCCGTGCGACGCCAATCCTCCGCGCGGACCGACGCGCAGCACCGCGTGGGTCGGGATGACGATGCCCTCGCGCTGCTTCGGCCGCAGTGCGAGCAACGCGCGCATCTCGGGCCAGTCGTGCTCCTCGTCGTGCACGTCCAGCGGCAGCGGAGCGCCCAGCCCGAGGCACTCGGCCACGTAGGGCCGCTCGTGCTCGTCGTAGCCGATCGTGTACGGCGCCGCGGCGCAGGCGCCGCCGGAGAGCCCGAAGACGACCTGCGCGGTGCGCGCCGCGTTCGCGAAGGCATCGACCAGCCCGCGCGCGCGGATGTGCTCGACGCCCGCGACGGTGTCGCCGCCGTCGAGGTAGAGGAACTCGGCCTCCTCGATCGCCGTGCGCGCCGCGGCGACATCGAGGCGCGGATCGGACAGGCGCGGCGAGCTGCAGCGCGCGCCCAGCGACTCGAGGAAGCTCGTGGTCACCTGCGCCCACTTCCGGTCGTCGCCGTGGAAGCAGCCGACGTGGCAGGCGCGAAACCCGCGCCCGAGCGGTCGCGTGATCTCGCGCAGGAGCTCCTGGCCCGCGCGGTTGCGGGAGTGGTGGCTGGCACAGAGGTAGAAGGTCGCGCTCACGAAGCGCATTCTTGCACGCGGCGCCCGCGTGCGCGATCTTGGGCCGCGTGAGCCTGGTCCTGGATCCGCCGCGCACGCTGCGCGAGGTGCTCGAACACTGCGCGCGGCGCGTGCCGCTGTACCGCGACGTCGGCGCCCCGCGCGCGGGCGAGAGCGCGAGCGAGGCGCTGGCGCGCTTCCCCGTGCTGACCAAGGAAGGGCTGCGGCGGGCCTTCCCGCACGGGCTCGTGCCCGAGGGCCGCGCCCTGCCCGAGCTGCTGCAGAGCGGCGAGCTGGCGCTGGTCGGCACCAGCGGCACCAGCGGCGAACGCGTGCAGGTGCTCTGGCACCAGCCCTGGTGGGACGCGCAGGAGCTCGACGGCTTCGCCGCGCACCGCCTGTGCGCCGGACTGGTCGCGCGCGAGGGCTACCGCGAGGCGGTGCTGACGACGCCCGTGTGCTCGGGCAACCTCTGCCACGTCGGCGCGCTGCCGATGGAGGAGCGCATCGAGGGCGACCGCACGCTCTTCCTCAACCAGACCGTCGACCCCGGGCGCTGGTCGGACGCCGAGGTGCTGCGCATGGCCGACGAGCTCGAGCGCTTCGCGCCCGACGCGCTCGAGGCCGATCCGGCCTACCTGGCGTACTTCGCGACGCGACTGGTCGCGCTCGGACGCCGCCCGGCGCAGCCGAAGTTCATCGACCTCAGCTACGAGTTCCCCTCGCGACGCCACCTCGCGGCGATCGCACGCGCCTTCGGCGCGCCGCGGGTCGACGCCTACGGCTCGACCGAGTGCGGCTTCGTCTTCTGCGAGTGCGAGTCCGGGCGCATGCACCACAACGCGGCCTGGAGCCACGTCGAGCTCGCGCCGCTCGAGTCGCTGCCGGGCGTGGCGCTGCTGCTCGTGACGCCGCTGGGAAACCCCTGGCTCAACCTGGTGCGTTTCGACACGGGCGATCTGGTGCGCCCCGCGCGCGGCGCGTGCCCGTGCGGAACGCCGGGCCTGACGCTCGAGGCGATCGAGGGCCGCGCGCAGGACACGCTGGTCGCCTCGGACGGGCGCCTGGTCACGCTGCGCAGCGTCGATCTCGCCCTGGGCGGGGTGCGGGGGCTGCTCAACTACCGCGTGGTGCAGCGCGGCGCGCGCGAGGTCGAGCTCGATCTCGTCGGGGACGGGATCGAGGAGCTCGAGCTCGAGCCGGCGCGCGAGGCCCTCGGCCGCCTGCTCGGCTGCGAGCCGCGCACCCGCCGCGCCAGCAGCCTCCCGGTCGAGGCCTCGGGCAAGTTCCGCCTCGCGCGCGCCGAGCACGTCGACGCGGCCGCGCTCGTGCGGGGCCGCCGATGAGCGCCGCGCTCTCCGCGCTGCGCGCCGAGTTCCCGCTGCTCGAACGCGAGCTCGGCGGCCGGCGCATCGCCTGGCTGGACAACGCCTCGACCACGCCGCGGCCGCGCGTCGTGCTCGAGGCCGTGCGCGACTACCAGGAGCAGTACGGCGCCAACGTGCACCGCGGCGTGCACGCGCTGGCCGCCGAGGCGAGCGAACGCTTCGAGGCCGCGCGCGACGAGGTCGCGAGCTTCCTGGGCGCGAGCAGCGCCGAGATCGTCTTCACCAGCGGCACGACCGAGGCGGCCAACCTCGTCGCAGGCGCGCTGGGCCTCGGCCCCGAAGACGAGGTGCTCCTGACGCGCGCCGAGCACCACTCGAACCTCCTGCCCTGGCGCAGCCGCGCGTCGACGCGCATGGTCGAGCTCGACGAGCGCGGGACGCCGCGCTACGCCGACCTCGCCGGGCTGTTCACGCCGCACACGCGCCTGGTCGCCGTGCACCACGCCTCGAACGTGCTCGGCTCGATCGCGCCGCTTGCCGAGATCGCCGCGCTCGCCCGCGCACGCGGCGTGCCGCTCTTCGTCGACGGCGCGCAGGGCGCGGGCCACCTCGCGCTCGACGTGCGCGAGCTCGACTGCGACTTCTACGCCTTCTCCGGCCACAAGCTCGGCGGCCCCAGCGGCAGCGGGGCGCTCTTCGCCCGCGCCGAGTGGCTCGAGCGCCTCCAGCCGCAGCGCTGGGGCGGCGGCATGGTCGCGCGCGTCGACGCGCAGGGCTGCGAGCTGCGCTCGGGTCCGCAGCGCTTCGAGGCCGCGCGCGACGAGGTCGCGAGCTTCCTGGGCGCGAGCAGCGCCGAGATCGTCTTCACCAGCGGCACGACCGAGGCGGCCAACCTCGTCGCAGGCGCGCTGGGCCTCGGCCCCGAAGACGAGGTGCTCCT
>JBGASC010000049.1:0-41767 GCA_044229935.1 Planctomycetota bacterium
CGGAGTCGCGCGGCGCTCTGCGCCGCGCAGTCCTCCCGCCGCGTCTCACCCCCCGATCGTCGCCTTGAACTCCCCTTCGCCCTCGAACTCGGTCACCTGCTCCATCTCGTGCTTCTCGCCGTTGAACTCCATCGACATCGAGTTCTTCATCGCCAGCTTGATCTTGTTCGTCACCTCGCACGAGCGGAAGTGCCCTTCCTCCGTGTCCCACACCAGCTCCCCTTCGATCGAGAACTCCAGCTCCAGCGTCATCACGCCGTTGTGGCCGCCCTCGCCGCTCTTGTCCTTCTTCGCCTCGGTCTTCAGCTCCGCCTCGAGCGCGATCACCGCGCACTTGTGGCCGTCCACCTCCCGCGTCCCCTTGAACGTGCCCTTGGCCTTGCCCTTGATGTTGTCCGAGAACTGCTCGTCGAAGTCCGAATCCTCGTCGTCGCCCTCGGCCTTCAGCTTCAGATCGCCGCCCGGGTTCCCCACCGCGTCGTGGAACGCCTTCGCGCTGATCTCCCAGCTCTTGCCCTCCGCGACCTCGTCCTCCGGCAGCAGCCCGCGCAGATCCATGTCCACGCTCAGATGCTCGAGCAGCTTCGCGTCGCCCTTGCCGTCCTCGAACTCCGCCTTGTACTCGTCGCCCTCGCCGAGCGTGAACACGACCGTCTTGCCTTCGAGCTCGCTCGCGCGGTCCTTGTTCTCTTCCTTCTTGCCGCCGTGTCCCTCGCCATCGTCCGGCATCTCGGCGTTCTGCGAGAACTTGCCCGAGAGCTTGTCGAACGTGCGCTTGAGCTTCGTCGGCTTGCCGCTCTTGATCCCGACGTACTCGTCGGTCACCTCGAACTTGCTCGACTCCTCGAAGGTCAGCTTCATGTCCGGCATCTCGCCGCCGACGTCGTTGCCGTCGACCGTGACGCTCATGCCGACCGAGTGAAAGGACCCCTTGTCCTCGAAGACCTTGCTGAGCTTGGTCTTCTCCTTCACGCCGAAGCGGATCTGATCGCCCGGCACGGTGAACGAGAACAGGAGCAGAGAAGCGCCCAGCGCGATCGAGAGTGTGTTCTTCATGGTTCGCAGTCGCCCATCCTAGCGCCCCGTCTTCCCCGCCGCATCCGACGAACGATTGCACCAACGGGAGCGCGACCCGCGCACTTGTCGGCAGCAATCCCCGCGCAACCTTCGCGGCTTCGCGCGGTTCGAACGCCACACTCCCCCCCGGAGCTCCCCATGCGCCCTCTCTTCCTCGCCGTCGCGCTGATCGGTCTTGGCACGCTGACCGTCCTGTTCCTGCGCTCGCGCCCCGACGTGACCGCTCCGCCACCGACGCCCGCCTCGGCACCTGCATCCTCACCGGAGCCCACGCTCCCGCTCGAACAGCCGCACGATTCCCCGAGCGAATCGCGCGCCGTGAGCGCAGCCCCACAACCCGCACCCACCACGCCCTCGAGCCCCCGCTCGCACGTCTTCGGACGCATCGTCGACTCCAACGCAACCCCGCAACCATCCGTGACCGTCTACCTGACCAGCGGCGATCGCTGGAGCACCCTCGAAGACGCCCCCAAGCTCACGATCCGCGGCTACCCCATCGAGGGCTTCCAGACACAGAGCGACGCCGCAGGCCGCTTCAGCTTCACCGCTCCCGTCCCAACCTCCGACTGGGTCTCGCTCTGGTTCGACCCGCCCCCGTACCTCGGCATCTACGGCCGCGAGTTCGGTCCCGCCGGCGGGCGCAACCAGCCGCGCCTGCTCGAAGGCGAGAACGACCTCGGCGATCTCCCGCTCGCGATCACCGGCGCCGTCGAGGGCGACGTGCACGGCGTCGACGGCTCGCGCATCTCCAACGCCAAGATCAGCCTGCACGGCGCCTTCCCCGGCGGCCGCGGGGTCAGCGCCGACGCCGACGAGCGCGGACACTTCCTGCTCGGCCACATCCCTGCCGGCCGCTGGACACTCCAAGCGGAAGCCGAAGGCTGGCAGCTCGTCCACACCGAAGGCGTCGAAGTTCGCGAACGCTCGACCACCCCCGGCCTCGTCTTCACGCTCGAGCGCGCACCGACGCTGCGCGGCGTCGTCGTCGACGAGCACGGCACGGCGCTCGAGAACATCCGCGTCTGGGGCTGGCCCAACCGCAGCGGCAAGGGCGCGGGAGCGCGCTCGCAGAAGGACGGCTCGTTCACGATCAACCTCCCGCAACCCGACCCCTACATTCTCGAGGTCAAGCAACGAGGCTTCTCGGAGTGGGGCGGCCACGGTTCGGACAAGCTCTACACGCCGGGGACGAACGACATCCGCATCGTGCTGCATCGTCTGGCGAGCACGAGCTTCCTCGTCGTCGACGCCACCAGCGGCGCGCCGATCGAACGCTACGCGATCGCGGTGGCCGAGGTCGGCCCCGCGGATCCGCGAGGCAACGACGCGAACGTGCGCCTGGAGACGCAGGAACACCCCGGCGGCCGCGTCGAGCTCGCCGCAGAACCGCAGAAGCACGCCGTCTTCGTCGACGCCCAGGGTTACGTGCGCCTTCACGCTCCCGTCCAACCCGACGCCACCGGAACGCAGACCCTCCAGCTCGTGCACGGCACCCGCATCCGCGGCCGCGTGAGCTTCGCCGGACAGCCCGTCGCGCGCCCCGACGTGCGCCTGCAGCGCGCCTTCATCAAGACCGACCCGAGCCAGCCCGACGTCGCCGAGGACGAGCAGTGGTTCGCCGACGGCTACGGGTACGACCTCACGCCCTTCGTCGGCGCCGAGCGCCAGCTCGCGGGCGAGCCCGACGGCTCCTTCGAGATCGACGCGCTCGCCAGCGGCACGTGGAGGCTCGAGATCTCCGCTGCCGGCGCGGCACCGCGCATCTTCCGCGAGCTCAAGCCCGACGCCGCGCACGTGCTCGACCTCGGCGAGGTCGCGCTCGTCGCCGGAGCGACCGTGCAGGGCCGCCTGATCCTGCCCGCGGGCCAGTCGCCGATCGGCCGCGAGCTCTACGTCGACGACTTCAAGCACAAGCTGTCGATCCGGGCCGCCGACGGCGCGTTCCGCTTCGAGGGCCTGGGCGCGGGCAAGCACACGCTGACGCTGCAGCGCGGCCAGGACCTGCAGCGCGACGAGCAGCGCGAGTTCGAGCTCGCCGCCGGCGAGACCCGCGACATCCTGCTCGATCTCACCGCCCGCGCGCCGTGCGCGGTGCGCCTGCATCTGGTCTGGCTGCCGCTCCAGCAGCAGCAGGGCCTGCGCGTGCTCGCGCAGCGCATCGAAGACGGCCAGCGCACGCAGGTG
This sequence comes from Planctomycetota bacterium, assembly GCA_044229935.1. GTDB lineage: Bacteria > Planctomycetota > UBA1135 > UBA1135 > JADJLZ01. The sequence goes on from JBGASC010000049.1 coordinate 3,262, forward strand.
ATCCCGCTCGGGACGAGCGACACGCTCGGCGTCGTCGCGGGCAGCGTCGAAGGCGGCTCGGTCTACGAGTTCGCGGTCCTCTCGCCGACCGGCGTGCTGCTCGCGCGCACGCCGAGCGTGAGCCTCGCGAGCGGTGGCACCCACGAGGGCGCGATCGAGATCTCCGCCGGCACGCTCGCGATCGTGCTGCCCGATTCGCTCGCGATCCCCGAGGCCGGGCAGCTGACGGTCTTCCTGCGCGACGCCCAGGACGAGGGCGCGCCGCCGATCCGGCTCCATCTCTCCACCGAGAAGTCCCCCTTTCCCGGCGGCCAGCAGGTCTGGAACAGCCGGCGCGTCGAACTCGGCGCGATCAGGGCGGGCCGCTACACGCTGCGCGTCAACGCCCAGCGCTGGACGCGGCGCGACGGGACGAACTGGGTCGGCGAGAACCTGCTCGGCGACGCGCCAGAGAGCGAGATCGTCATCTCTCCCGGCGAGCCGACCGTGCACGCCGTCGCGACGTCGAAGTAGCGGCGAGAGCGGAACGCGGTAGGCTGGGGAACCGCCCGGAGGCGTCTCTCGATGAAGCTCGGTTCCCTTGCGTTCGTGCTGTTCCTCTCCCCGCTCGCGCACGCCCAGCTGCACACGCTCTGGACGGCGTCGTACGACTCGCCGCAGGCGCAGGCCGACTGGGGCTACAAGCTCGCCTTCGACGCGGCGGGCAACACCTACGTCACGGGCCGCTCGCTCAACCAGAGCATCGGCTTCCCGCCGCCGCCGCCGACCGAGGACACGATCACGCTCAAGTACGATCCCAGCGGCGCGCTGCTCTGGGCACAGCGCTGGGACAACTTCGGCGGCAACGACAACGGCCGCGACATCGCCGTCGAGCCCTCGACGGGCAACGTCTACTCCGCGGGCTACACCTCGGGCTACGTCGGCTCGAACTACGTCACCGACACGGCGCTGCTCAAGTACTCCGCCTCCGGCACGCTGCTGTGGTCGCGCAGCTTCGACGGGCCGGGCGCGAGCGCGGACTTCGCGCGCGCACTGCGCATCGCTGCGAACGGCGAGATCCTCGTCGCGGGCTACTCCTACAACGCCAGCGCCAACCCCGACGGGCTGCTGCTGCGCTACGACGCCGCGGGCAACCTGCTCGCGAGCACGCTCGTCGACGGCAGCGCCCACAGCCAGGACTACTTCGCCACGCTCGCGCTCGCTCCCAACGGCGACGCCGTCGCGGTCGGCCAGGCGAACTCGAACGGCACGAGCTCCTCGATGCTCGTCGCGCGTTTCTCCGCCAGTGGCGCGCTGCTCTGGCAGCGCGAGTACGACGGCGCCGGCAGCGGGCTGGAGTACGCGCTCGGCGTCGCCGTCGACGCCTCGGGCACGGCCTTCGTCTCGGGCTACAGCAGCACGATCGCGAACGGGCAGGACGCGACGCTGCTCGCCTACGACGCGGCCGGCACGCTGCTCTTCGCGCGCACGATCGACGGCGCCGCGCACGCGAACGACCAGGCGCCGGAGGTGGCCCTCGACGCGCAAGGCAACGCCTACCTCGCCGGGTACCTCAACCAGGGCGCGACGAAGATGGACTTCCTGCTCGCCAGGTACGACGCGAGCGGCACGCCGCTGTGGCAGCGCACCTGGGATGCGCCGGCGCACCTGGACGACCAGGGCCAGTTCCTGGCCGTCGACGCGCTCGGCAACGCGACCGTCGCGGGCAACGTGTACGGTTCCACCGGCCAGGCGAGCGATCGCGACATCGCCGTCGTGCGCTGGGATCCACAGGGCAACCTGCGCGCCGCGCGCCTCTACAGCTCGCCCGGCACCGACGACGACCGGCCCTACGATCTCGCGCAGGCCGCGGACGGCACGCTCGGCCTCACCGGCTCCACGCACGGCGCGACGCAGTACCTCCAGGACGTCTGGACGATCCTCCTGCGCGACCAGTCGCGCGCGTTCTGCTTCGGCGATGGACAGCTCGCCGCCTGCCCGTGCGCGAACTCCTCGCCGATCGCGGCGCAGGCGGGCTGCGCGAACTCGAGCGGCAACGCCGCGCACCTCGCGGACGCCGGCGAGGCGAGCCTGGCGGCCGACACGCTGGTGCTCACCAGCAGCGGCGAGCTGCCCACCGCGCTGACGATCTTCCTGCAGGGCACGACGCAGGTCGCGCCGCTCTCCTTCGGCGACGGGCTGCGCTGCGTCGGCGGCTCGCTCAAGCGCCTCTACGTCAAGAACGCGGTCGGCGGTGTCGCCAGCGCGCCCGCGCCGGGCAACCCGAGCGTCTCGCAGCAGTCGGCCGCGCTCGGCGATCCGCTCGCGGCCGGCGCGCGGCGCTACCTGCAGGCGTACTACCGCGATGCGAACGCCGCGTTCTGCCCTGCGCCGCAGGGCAGCACGTTCAACGTCTCGAGCGGGCTCGTGCTCGACTGGGCGCCGTAGCTCTCAGGGACAGAAGCCGACCGACAGGCCGTTCGAGAGGTTGAAGCCCGTCCCGCCCGGGCCGCCGACGTCGCGGTAGTAGAGCTGGAAGTTCCAGGTCGAGCCGGGCGCGATCAGCCCCGGGCCGCTGCCCGCGGGCGGCTGCGTGAAGTCGACGAAGCGCGCGATCGTGCCGCCGGCGCCGGTCGTCTGCGCCGGGCGCAGGCGGAAGATCGAGCCGCCGACACAGCGGAAGCCGTCGCCGAGCGGCAGCTGCACCTGCGTCGAGCCGTAGATGAAGTAGGCGTTGACGCCCGCGGGGCAGCCGCTCGCGCTCAGCGTGAAGCCGTTGAGCGCGACGCTGGTGCTGCCCGAATACGCGATCGAGGCGCCCGGGCCGGCCGAGTTCGGCGCGCCGACGCAGAAGCTCGAGGCCGTGCAGGTCGCGGGCACGCCCAGCGTCGCGTCGGGGTTGACGTTCTGCGCGAAGATGTCGCCCGCGTCGTTGCGCTCGTCGTGCCAGACCAGGCGCGCCATGCCGCTCGCGTCGATCACGGCTTCGACGTCGTCCTTGGACGAGGAGTTCGAGGAGACGAAGAGCGGGCCCGCGCCCCACGGCGACGCGCCGTTCGCGTCGAGGCGGAAGCCGAGCACGTGGTATTGCGGCAGCGCGGTCGGCTGCTCGAAGCAGAAGACCAGCGCGCCGTTGCCGTAGGGCAGGCAGCGCTCGAAGGACTTGGCCACGCCGTCCAGCGGCATCAGCTCGACGCCGTTGTCGGTCCACAGGCGCGCGCCGGCGGCGGAGATGCGCTGCGCGCAGAGCGCCCACTGCGACTGGCCCGCGTTGCGCTTGTCGAAGGCGACGATCATCTCGCCGCTCGCCGGCAGCCAGGCCAGGCTCGGGTCGAACTTGCCGCGGTTCGCCTCGGTCGAGACCAGCAGGCCGTTGTGCGCGAAGAGCTCGGCGCCGCTGGCGTCCAGGTGCTGCACGAGCGAGTCGTAGAACGTGCCCGAGCTGCGGTGCCACGCGAAGAGCGCGCCGCCGGAGCCGTCGGGCTGCACGATCGGCTGGTAGCCGATCGGCACGCTGTTGAAGTCGTAGACGTTGACCGGCGCGGCCCAGAGCGCGTTGCCCGCCGCGTCGAACTTCCGCGCGCGGATGTGGCGCGGGCTGGTGAACTGCGTCGTGTCGCGCAGCCACTGCACGATGTAGCTGCCGTTGTCGGCCGGCACGACATCGCAGAAGCCGGGGTGCTCGGTCGCGGTGCCGCTGATCGCGAAGCCCTCGGCGGCGTACTGCGGCGCGCCGGCCGCGTCGAGCTTCTGCACGCGGATCGACCCGGCGGAGCCGCTCGGGCTGCGCGTCCAGGCGCAGACGAAGCTGCCATCGCTGGTCTGGGCCAGCTTGGGGTTGGCCTCGAAGTCGGCGTTGTTCGAGAGCGTCACGCCGTTCGGCCCCCAGAGGAACTGCCCCGTCGGCGAGATGCGGTAGGCGTACACGTCGAGGTCGCTGCCGGCGCGCGTGTCGGTGAACGCGAGCACGCAGTTGCCCTGCGCGTCGGCGAGCAGGTCCCAGTCGACCAGCGAGGTCGACTGCGGGTTCGCGCTGACGAGCAGCCCGTCGTGCGCGAGCAACTCGTTGCCGTTCGCGTCGAGCAGCTGCACGTACACGTCGTAGTTGCCCGAGCCGTGGTCGAACCAGCCCACCCACGTGCGCCCGTCGCCGGTCGCCGCGCACTTGGGCACGGCCTGGTCGCCGGCATGACCGCAGACCGAGAGGTTGAGCGCGGGGTTCGAGGACCACTGCGCCTGGGCGAGACCGCCGAGGAGCGCCAGGGCGAGGAGCGAGGACGTCGTTTGCATCCCGCCAAACTACTCGCAGGCGACGTTTCGCGATATGCGCTCGGACGGTTGCAGCGCGGCGTCCCGCGCGGCTTGATGGTGCGGATGCAAGCCCCCGGGACCTCGCGCCTCCTCGCGCGCGCCGCCTTCGTGCTCGCCGCGCTGCTCGTGGCGGCGCTGGGCGCGTACTACGCCTGGCTGTGGATGTTCTCCAACTTCCAGCTGTACGACGACGAGGGCTACTTCGAGGTGCTGGTGCGACACCTCTTCGACGGACGGCGCATCTACGACGAGGTCGCGACGGTGTACGGTCCGGCCTGGCTGGGCTGGCGCTGGCTGTGGAACGGCGTGTTCGGGCTGCCCTGCGACACCGACGGCGTGCGCTGGCTCGCCTGGGGCACCTGGCTCGCGTGCGCGCTCGCCGCGGCGCTGCTCGCGCGGCGAGCGACGCGCGGGGAACCGCTCTCGTCCTGGTGCGCGCTCGCGGCCGGCGGCTTCGCGATCGTGCACCTCTCGGCCTTCGCCAACGAGCCGGGCCACCCGCAGGACTTCGCGCAGCTGGTGTTCCTCGGCGCTCTCGCGCTGCTGCTCGCGCTGCGCGACCGCCGGCCGAACGCGGCGGCGCTCGCCGCGGGTGCGTGCCTCGCGCTGCTGGCCTGGACCAAGGTCAACCTGGGCCTCTTCGCCGCTCTGCCGATCGTGCTCGTCGTCTGCATCGACGCGGAGCTCCTCGCGCAGCGCGCACTCGGATGGCTGTGCCTGGTCGCGGGCGTCGCGCTGCCCTGGGTGCTGATGCGCGCGCACCTGCGCGAGGAGTGGGCCGGCGCGCTGGCCCTGGTCGTCGGGTGCGGGCTGGTGAGCGCGAGGCTCTTCGCGCCCGCTGGGGCGCGCACGCCGCGCCTGCGCGAGCTCCTGCAGCTCGCGGCCGGGCTCGCGCTCGGAAGCGCGATCGCCCTGGGCTTCGCGCTCGCGCACGGTTCGACGCTCCCGGGGCTGTGGCACGCGCTGGTCGTGCTGCCCGCTCGCTTCACGACCGAGATCGTGATCGGCATCCGCGTGCCGCTCGCGGCGGCCTTCGTCGCGCCGGCGGCGCTGGCGCTGGCGCTCCTCGTGCGCTGGCGCGGCGAGCGCCTGCCCGGCTGGTGCGTGCCGCTGGCCGAGCTCGCCTTCGGCGCCGGGACGCTGCTCGAGCTCGCGCTGCACCCGGAGTGGCTGATCCCCTACGTGCTGCCCTTCGCCTGGCTGGTGCTCGTGCGGCCCCAGACGCGCGCCCTGCGCCTGCCGCTGGTCCTGTGCGCGCCGCTGCAGGCGCTGCAGGTCTTCCCCGTCAGCGGCAGCCAGGAATCGATGGGCACCGTGCTGCTCGTGCCGCTCGCCGCGATCGCGCTGTGCGACGCCTGCAGCGCGCTGGCCTCCGCCGCGAACGCGAGCCGGGCGCGGCGCGTGCTCGCCTCGGTCCCGGCCGTCGGCGTGGTGCTCTACGTCGCCTGGCTCGACTTCGGCAACGTGCGCGGTCTCTCGGCGCTGCGCGAGCGCGAGCTCGAGCGCGTGGCGCTGCCCGGCGTGCGCCACACGCGCTTCGAGGAGAGCACCGGCGCGCGCGCGCGCTTCCTGGCCGACACGCTGCGCGGCTCCTTCGACGCCTTCCTCAGCGTGCGCGGCGACAACTCGCTCTACGCCTGGACCGGCATCCATCCCTCGACGGGCGTGATCGTCAGCCACTCCTGGCGCCTCTTCGACGACGCGCAGCAGGCCGAGCTCGCGGCGGCCCACGAGCGCGCGCCGAACACGCTGCTCCTGGACAACCGCGGCCGCATCGAGCCCGCGCTGCGCGCCGAGCTGCCCTTCTTCCGCATGCTCGAACGCTCGTACCGCCCCGTCGTGCGCATCGGCGCCGACGATCTGTGCGTGCACCGCGAGGCGCCCGTGCCGGCGCTCGCGAGCTGCGTGATCCTGCCCGAGCAGCTGCTGGCGCGGCCCGGCGCGCACCTCGCGCTGCGCTGGCCCAAGGGCCTGGGCGGCACGCTCGCTCGCGTGCAGATCGCCAACCTGCAGCGCCAGCTGCTCTTCGCCGACAGCGCGCTGCCCGACGCGCGGCTGCACCCGCGCATCTTCGACGGCACGGAGCTGCTCTTCGACGGCGTGACGAAGCTCGAGCTCGCGCTCGAACGCCTCGCGGCCGCGCGCGATCCGCGCCTGGAGCTGCCGCAGCCGCTGCCGCAGGAGCTGGCGCCGTTCGCGCTCGTGCGCTGCTTCGCCCCCGACGGCACGCGGCTGGTCTCCCTGCCGATCGTCGTTGCGGCGCGCGGCCCCTGAGGGCAACCTACGCCCGCTGGCGTAGCATCGCGGCCGCGCGCGCGCCGGTAGCATCGGAGCCACGAGTCCCCCCGGGCCCCTGCGGGTCCGCTCTTTTTCACAGGAGTTCCCTCGATGAAGCTGGTCCTTCTCGCCGCGCTCGCGGCCTTCGGCGCCCTGGCCTACGTTCCCGCGCAGCAGACGCCCAAGAGCACGGCGGCCGCCTACTCCGCACTCGCCGACTCGATCCTCGCGATCAAGCGCACCGAGAGCGAGTTCGTGCGCTCGATGCTCGCCACCCACTACCGCAACGCGTGCGCCGCCGTGGAGCGCGGCGACGCCGAGAACGCCTCGGCCGAGATCGCGCTCTTCGCCAACGAAGGCGACAACGCGATCGGCGGCGTGCGCAAGCGCCTGCTCGACGGCGGCCACCACCACCACGCCGACGACGAGGCCAAGGGCGTCTACGAGCCGGGTTTCGTGATCATCACGCGCAAGGCCAAGGAAGCCGCGCTGGTGATCTCGGCCTCGATGCGCCAGGCGAAGAACGACGTCGAGCGCAGGGCCGCCTGCGCGCGCTTCGTCGCGATGGCCGGTCCGCTGGTGCAGGAGTGAAGCGAACGGCGTCGCTCGTCCTCGCGGCCCTGCTCCCGGGCTGCGGTCGCGAGGAGGCTCCGCCCGCGCAGCCTGCGCCGAAGGCGAGCGCGAGTGCCTGCGCGCTGCACTTCCTCGACCAGGCGCGCGAGCGCGGGCTCGTCGCGCCGACCTGGTGCGGCCGCAAGGAGAAGCCGCACCTGCTCGAGTCCGGCGGCACGGGCCTCGCGCTCCTGGACTACGACGGCGACGGAGACCTCGATCTCTTCCTCGTCGGCGGCTGGAAGCTCGACGGCGAGCGCGTCGTCGAGCGCGGACCCAGCCGCCTGTACCAGAACGACGGCAGCGGGCGTTTCCGCGACGTCAGCGCCGCGGCCGGCGTGCTCGACGAGGGCTGGGGCACGGGCATCGCGGTCGGAGACGCGGACGGAGACGGGAAGCCCGACCTGTTCCTGACGCGCTTCGGCACCGATCAGCTCTTCCTCAACCGCGGCGACGGCACGTTCGCGCGCGTCGCGGACTCGCCCGGCATCGAGGGCTGGTCGGCCGGCGCGGTCTTCTTCGACGCGGACGGGGACGGCGACCAGGACCTCTACGTCTGCGCCTACGTCGACTGCACGCTCGACGAGGTGCTGCACGCGCGCCCCGAGCTCGAGTGGAAGGAGCGCAAGGTGATGAAGGGCCCCTTCGGCCTCGAGGGCAAGCAGAACCGCTTCTTCGAGAACGTCGGCGGCGGCCGCTTCGTCGACGCGACCGCGAAGGCCGGCCTCGAGGACGCCGGCGCGTACTTCAGCTTCACCGCGGTCGCGCTCGACCTCGACCACGACGGCGACCTCGACCTCTACGTCGCCAACGACTCCAACCCCAACTACCTCTACCGCAACGACGGGCACGGACACTTCGAGGAGATCGGCCTGTGGAGCGGCGCCGCGCTCGACGCCAACGGTGCGGCGCAGGCCGGCATGGGCATCGCGACCGGCGACGTCGACGGCAACGGGTTGACCGATCTCCTCGTGACCAACTTCGCGCAGGACTCGGCCACGCTGTACCTCAACCAGGGGCGCTGCTTCTTCGTCGACGACTCCGTGCGCTGGGGCGTGCACGATCCGACCTACGCGCCGCTCAAGTGGGGCACGCTGCTCGAGGACTTCGACCTCGACGGCGACCTCGATCTCTTCCTCGCCAACGGGCACATCTACCCGCAGGCGGACGATCCGCCGGCGACGGGCACGAGCTACCGGCAGACGAACCTGCTGCTGGAGAACACCGGCAAGCGCTTCGTCGACCGCAGCGCCGAGGCCGGAACGGGTCTCGCCGTGCGCGAGTCCAGCCGCGGCGTCGCCGTCGGCGACATCGACGGCGACGGCGATCTCGACCTCGTGATCAGCAACGTCGACGCGCCGCCGACGCTGCTCGTCAACGAGAGCGAGCGCCGCGGCCACTGGCTGCTGGTCGACGCGCCGGGTGCGCTGCGCGTGACGATCGAGAGCGGCGGACGCACGTGGATGCGCGACGCGGTCGCGGGCGGCTCGTACGTCTCGGCCGGCGATCCGCGCTTCCACTTCGGGCTGGGTCCGCAGACGCGCCTCGAGCGCGTGCGGGTGCTCTGGCCGGGGGGAAGCGAGCGCGTTCTTGCGGACGTCGAGGTCGACCGGGTGCTGCACGTCGCGCGCTGAGCCGCACGGCCCGAGCGCGCGGTACGATGCGCGCATGCTCCGCCGGACGCGCGCTCTGGCCCTGCCCCTCGCCGCGGCGCTCTTCGCCTGCGGCGCGGCGCGCGCGCAACGGCTGCCGATCCGCACGCTGGACGTCGCCGACGGGCTGCCGACCAGCCGCGTCAACTGCCTGCTGCACGACAGCCGCGGGTTCCTCTGGATCGGGAGCTGGGAAGGACTCGCCTGCTTCGACGGCGAGCGGCTGACGAGCTACGGCAAGGCGGACGGACTGCCCGCGAGCTACATCCAGGCGCTGGCCGAGGGCCGCGACGGCACGCTCTGGGTCGGCACGAAGTCCGGGCTCGCGCGGCTCGACGAGCACGCACGCAGCGGGCCGCGCTTCGAACCGGTCGGCGCGGACGAGAGCGTCTTCAGCGCCTTCGTCGACTCGCGAGGCGAGCTGTGGTTCGGAACGCCGCGCGGCCTGCTGCGCGCGCGCAGCCCGAACGGATCCGCGTGGAGCCCCGAGCTCGCGCGCGCGGGCGCGCAGGTCGACTGGCCGCGGCTCGCCGACGAGGACGAGCACGGCCGCGACTGGTTCGGCGCGCAGACGGAGCTGCTCGAGTTCGCGGGCGACGCGCCGCAGGTGCACGCGCTGCCGCGCGGCGCGGACCTGGGCGAGATGATCGCGCTGCGCTGCCGCGGCCCGGACGTGTACGTCGCGTTCGACCACGGCGTGCTGCGCCTCTCGCGCGATCCGTCCGGCGGCGGCGAGCGCTGGGAGCGCGTGGACCTCGAGTTGCGCCCCGACCAGCTCGTGCGCGCGCTGCTCTTCGACTCGCGCGGCCGCACGTGGATCGGCACGAGCGAGGGGCTGATCGAGCGCTCCGCGGACGGCACGCGCACGCTCGACGCGTCCAATGGGTTCTCCGACGCGCACGTGCGCGATCTCGTCGAGGACCGCCAGCACGACGTGTGGATCGCGACGTGGTCGGGCGGCGTGTGCCGGCTGCCGCCGAACCCGCTCGAGAGCTGGTCGCGCGCGAACGGCCTGCCGAGCAGCGTCGTGCTGCACAGCGCCGAGACGGTCTCGGGCGCGGTGCTGGTCAACACCACACGCGGCATCGCGCGCCTGGATGCATCCGGGCTGCGCGTGCTCGACGCCACGCGCGAGCCGGGCTTCGGCGCGCCGTCGTACGTGCTGCTGCGCGACCGCGCGGACGGATTCTGGGTCGATCGCGGCGAGCAGCTCTGGCGCTTCGCCGGACCCGAGCCCGACTTCGCGGCGGGCGTGCGCGTGCCGCTCGCGGGCGATGCGCGCTTCCTCGGGCTGCTCGTCGAGGACGCCGACGCGAGCCTGTGGGCCAACGCGAGCGACCACGCGCTCTACCACCTCGTCGGCTCCGCGCAGGGCTGGAGCGCGACGCGCGTGCCGCTCGCCGAGCCGCGCAGCGAGCACGCCCGCGCGCTGCTGCGCACGCGCGCGGGGCTGCTCGTCGCGGGCGGAGCCGAGGGGCTCGAGCGCCTCGAGGGAGCGCGCTTCGTGCGCCCGGCCACGCGCGGCGAGCCTGTGCGCAACGTGCGCAGCCTGCTCGAGGACGCGCACGGGACGCTGTGGATCGGCACGCGCGCCGACGGCGTGTGGCGCTGCGCCGACATCGGAGCGCCCGAGCCGACCGTCGAGCGCGCCAGCAGCGCGCCCGAGGCGCGCGAGCTGGCCGTCTGGACGATGATCGAGGACCGGCGCGGGCGCATCTGCCTCGGCACGGCGCGCGGTCTGTGGCGACTCGATCCCGCCAGCGGTGCGCTCGAGTCGCTCACGCCGCGCGAGGGTCTGCCCGGCAGCATCGTTTCCGAGCTGCGCCGCGGCACCGACGGCGCGCTGTGGATCTCGACCTCGGGCGGGATCGCGCGCCTCTCCGACGCCGAAGAGGCCCCGAGTGACGATCCGCCCGGCGTGCTGCTCTGCGCGATCACGGCCGGCGGCGTGGCGCGAGCGCTGCCTGCGCGCGGGACGCGCGAGGAGGACCTGGGCGAGCTCGAATCCGGCCAGGACAACCTCGAGATCCGCTTCGTCGCGCCGTGCCTGGGCGCGCGCGCCGCCGCGCGCGTGGTCTACCGGCTGCAGGGCGCCGATGCCGGCTGGAGCGAGCCGCGCACCGAGCGCAGCGTCAGCTACGCGCACCTGGGAGCAGGCACGTACCGCTTCGAGGTGTGCGCGGTCTCCGCCGACGGCGCGCGCGGCGTCCCCGCGACGCTGGACTTCGCGATCCTCCCGCCGCTGTGGAGGCGCAGCTGGTTCCTCGCCGGCTGCGCGCTGCTCGCGTGCGCCGCGGCCTGGACCGCGCACCGCGCGCGCGTGCGGCGCCTGCTCGCGCTCGAGGCCCTGCGGCGCCAGATCGCCGCCGACGTGCACGACGACGTCGGCGCGGGGCTGGCCGAGGTCGCGATCCTGGCCGAGGTCGCCCGGCGCAAGGCCGGCGGCGCGGCGCAGGGCGAGCTCGAGGAGGTGGCGCGGCTCGCGCGGCGCATGCGCGAGTCGATGAGCGACATCGTCTGGGCCGTCGATCCGCGCCGCGACACGCTGGGCGAGCTCGTGCAGCGCGTGCGGCAGTCGGCCTTCAACCTGTTCAGCGACGAGAGCGTGCACTTCGAGCTGCGCGCGCCGGACGAGGGCGCGCTCGGCGGCACGCCGCTCCCGCCCGACCTGCGGCGCCACCTGCTGCTCGCCTGCAAGGAGCTGCTCGCGAACGCCGCGCGCCACGCGCAGGCGACGAGGGTGGAGCTCGTGCTCGCGCTCGCGCCCGGCCGGCTCGAGTTGTGCGTCAGCGACGACGGCCGGGGCTTCGATCCGCTCGCGCGCCGCGGCGGACACGGGCTCGAGGCGCTCGCCCAGCGCGCGAGCGCGGTGCGCGGCCGGGTGGAGATCGACTCCGGCCCCGGGCGCGGCACGCGCGTGCGCCTGTTCGTGCCGCTCTCCTCCCCCGCATGAACGGGCGATTGCCCGCCGGGCGCCGCACGCCTACGCTCGCTCTCGTGCCGGCCCCCGCTCCCACCACCGCGATCCGCGTCGCCCTGATCGAGGACCAGGAGCAGACGCGCGCAGGGCTCGCGAGCCTGATCGGCGAGTCCCCCGGCTTCGAGGTCGTCGGCAGCTGGGGCTCGATGGAGGCGGCGCTGCGCGCGCTCGAGGCCGCGCGTCCCGACGTGCTCCTGTGCGACATCGGCTTGCCGGGCATGTCCGGCGTCGAGGGCATCTGCCTGCTGCACGCGCGCCTGGCGACGCTGCAGATCCTGATGCTGACCGTCTTCGGCGACGACGACCACGTCTTCGAGGCGCTCTGCGCGGGAGCCTCGGGCTACCTGCTCAAGGACACGCCTCCCGCGCGCCTGGTCGAGGCGATCCGCGAGATCCACGCCGGCGGCGCGCCGCTGGCGCCGGGCATCGCGCGCCGCGTCCTGCGCATGTTCTCCAAGGTCGCGCCGCCGCGCGAGGAACGGACGCGCCTCTCGCCGCGCGAGCTCGAGCTGCTGCAGCTGTTCGTCGACGGCCACAGCTACAAGACCGCCGCGCGCGAGCTCGACCTCGCGATCGACACGGTGCGTTTCCACATCCGCCACATCTACGAGAAGCTGCACGTGCACTCGAAGTCCGAGGCCGTCGTGATCGCGCTGCGCAAGGGACTGCTGCGCTGATCCCGCATGTTCGTGCGGCTCGCGCCCCGCGCCGACGCGCGCGAGGATCCGCGGGCAGGACCCGAACGGAGGAAACACGCGATGGCACTCGATCCGGCGAAGCTGGAGCAATTCATGGGCAAGGCCGTGGGCGACCTCGACGCGACGCTGCACGCCGCGCTGGTCGTGATCGGCGAGCGGATGGGCCTCTTCAAGGCGCTGGCCGAGCGCGGACCGCTCGGCTCGCGCGAGCTGGCGCAGGCCACGGAGACGGCCGAGCGCTACGTGCGCGAGTGGCTCTCGGCGATGGCCGCCGGCGGCTACGTCGAGTACGACCCGCGCACGCAGCGCTTCTGGATGAACGAGGAGCAGCGCTTCGCCCTCGCCAACGAGGGCGGCCCGGCCTACCTGCCGGGCGCGTTCCAGCTCGCCACCGCGCTCGTCAAGGACGAGTCGCGCATCCGCGAGGTCTTCCGCAGCGGCGCGGGCGTGGGCTGGCACGAACACCACCCGGACCTGTTCGAGGGAACCGAGCGCTTCTTCCGTCCGAACTACCTCGGCCACCTCGTCGACGAGTGGATCCCGGCGCTCGACGGGGTGCGCGAAAGGCTCGAGGCAGGCGCGAGCGTGGCGGATGTCGGCTGCGGCCACGGCGCCAGCACGATCCTGATGGCGCAGGCCTTCCCCCGCTCGCGCTTCCGGGGCTTCGACTACCACGAGGACTCGATCCGCTGGGCCGAGCGCGCGGCGCGCGAGGCGGGCGTGGCCGAGCGCGTGCGCTTCGAGGTCGCGCCGGCCAAGAGCTACCCCGGTCGCGACTACGACCTCGTCGCCTGCTTCGACTGCCTGCACGACATGGGCGATCCCGAGGGCGCGGCGCGCCACGTGCTCGGCACGCTCACGCGCGACGGCACGTGGATGATCGTCGAGCCGTACGCCAACGATCGTCTCGAGGACAACCTCAACCCGGTCGGCCGCGTCTACTGCGCCTCGACGCTGGTGTGCACGCCCGCGTCGCTCTCGCAGGAGGTCGGGCTCGGGCTGGGCGCTCAGGCCGGCGAGGCCCGTCTGCGCGAGGTGGTCACCCGCGGCGGCTTCCGGCGCTTCCGTCGCGCGACGCAGACGCCGTTCAACCTCGTGCTCGAAGCGCGGCCCTGACGCGCGCCGCCGCGCGGCGTCTTGCGCGCCGCTGAAGTTGCCCCACCGCTTGCCGGACGCGCGCTAGGCTGGCGCGCGATGAAGCCCATCCGGATCCAGCTCCTGCTGCCGTTCTCCTGCCTGCCCCCTCTTTGCGCAGGATCCGCCCGCCGCTCCCGCGCGCGGCGACGAGACCCCGCGCAAGGCCGAGACGCGCGGCCTCGTCCGCTCGAGCGAGCGTGCCGCGCCCGGCTGCACGCTGGTCGCGCCGCTCAACTCCGGTTCGACGTACCTGGTCGACCTCGCGGGCAACAACGTGCACGAATGGACGAGCGACCGACCGCCGGGCCAGTCGGTCTTCCTGCTCGAGAACGGCCACCTCGCGCGCGCCGAGCGCGTCGACAACCCGGTCTTCTTCGGCGGCGGGCAGGGCGGACGGCTGCGCGAGTTCGACTGGGACGGCAAGCTCGTCTGGGAGTACGCGATCAGCGACGAGAAGCGCTGCGCGCACCACGACTTCGAGGTGCTGCCCAACGGCCACGTGCTCGTGATCGCCTGGGAGAGCCGCAGCGCGGACGAGGCGCGCGCCGCCGGCCGTGCGGACGAGTCGCTCGAGGACGGCTTCTGGCCCGACTGCGTGCTCGAGGTCGAGCCCGTGCTCCCCAGCGGCGGGAAGATCGTGTGGGAGTGGCACGTCTTCGACCACCTGATCCAGGATCGCGATCCCAAGCTCGCGCACTACGGCGACGTGGCCGCGCACCCCGAGCGCATCGACGTCAACGCCGGCGGAGCGCAGCGCGCGCCGGGCGCGGACGATCCCGAGGAGCTGGCCAAGCTGAAGAAGCTCGGCTACGTCGGCGACGAGCCCAGGGAGCGCCGCGGTCCGCGCGGCGGCGGCCCGGGCGGTCCTCCGGGCATGGGCGCGGACTGGCTGCACACCAACGGCATCGACTACCGCGCGGACCTCGACCTGATCGTGCTCTCGGTGCACAACCTGAGCGAGATCTGGGTGCTCGACCACTCGACCACGACGGCGGAAGCCGCGAGCTCGACGGGCGGCAAGCGCGGCCACGGCGGCGACCTGCTGCTGCGCTGGGGCAACCCCGCCACGCACAAGGCCGGCAAGGGCGCCGCGCGCCAGCTCTCGGCGCAGCACGACGCGCAGTGGATCGCCGGCGGCCTCGCGGGCGCGGGCCACGTGCTCGTGTTCAACAACGGCGGCCGCGGCGAGAACCGCAACTCGATCGTCGACGAGATCGCGCTGCCCGTCGACGAGGCGACGCTGGCGAAGGCGATGGACGTGTCCGCGCTCGTCGCGCTCCAGCCCTGCTGGAGCTACAGCTCGGAGGCGATCAGCGCCGGCCACATCTCGGGCGCGCAGCGCCTCGCGAACGGCGACACGCTGATCACCAACGGCGAGAGCGGACGCCTGGTCGAGGTCGACGCCAAGGGCGAGGTCGTCTGGGAGTGGCTCAACCCCTTCAAGGGCGATCTCGGCATGGGCGGACCCGGAGGCGGACGGCGCGGACCGGGCGGGCGCGGCGGTCCTCCGGGCGACGGCCCGCGTGGCGATGGACCGCGTGGCGATGGACCGCGCGGCGACGGGCCTCCCGGTGACGGCCCGCGCGGCCCCCGGCGCGGTCCTCCCGGAGGTCCGGGCGGTCGCGGCATGGGCGACATGCAGTTCGGGCTCTTCCGCTGCGATCGCTACGCGCCGGATTTCCCGGGCCTCGCGCGGCTCAATCCGCAGACGGGCGAGAAGCGCTGAGGCGCGCGGCAAGGCGCGGCTTCAGCGCCGGCCACTCCGCGTCGGTGATCGAGTACAGCACGCTGTCGCGCACGTAGCCGTCGTGGTAGACGATGTGCCGGCGCAGCACGCCCTCCTTCACGGCGCCCAGGCGCTCGATCGCCGCCTGCGAGCGCAGGTTTCGCAGGTCGGTCTTGAGCTGCACACGCAGGCAGCCGAGCGACTCGAAGGCGTGCGTCAGGAGCAGCAGCTTGCACTCGGTGTTGACCGCGGTGCGCTGGAACGCCGGCGCGATCCAGGTCCAGCCGATCTCCAGGCCGCGATGCGCGGCGCGGATGTCCATGTAGCGCGTCGAGCCGACCGCGCGTCCGCCGGCGCGCTCGACGATCGCGAAGGGCAGCTCGGTGCCCTGGTCGCGGGCCGCGAGCGCGATCGCGACGAAGCGCTGCATGTCCTCGCTGGTGCGCGGGTGCGGGATCGCGCCCAGGTAGCGCCACACCTCCGGGTCCTGCACGGCCTGCACGAGCTCGGGCACGTGCCGCGCCGCGAGCGGCTCCAGGCGCACGTGGTTGCCCTCGAGCGTGCGCTCCTCGACGCGCATCATGCCGCGCTCACAAGCGCTCCCGCAGCAGCGGCCAGGCGATCCAGCCCAGCGTTCCGAGCGCGAGCGCCAGCGCCGCGAGCGAGACCCACAGCGCGCCGCGCGAGCGCGAGCGCGCCGCGGCGGAGTTGAGCGCCGAGCGCACGACCTTGTCCTGCAGGCCCTCGTGGTCGGCGCGCATCTCCGAGAGGCGCGCGCGCTCGTGCTGCAGGTCGGAGAGGAGCTCGCCCATGCGGCGCTCGAGCGTCTCCAGGCGCAGGCGCAGCGCGTGCAGCTCCTTGGCGGACTTCGCGGCGCTCGCGCGCGACTCCGTGCGCAGCTCCTCGAGCTGCTTCGCGTCGTCGGTGCGCGCCTGGCCCAGCGCGAGCGTGCCCTCGCGCGCCTTGAGGCGCAAGGTGGTCTCGAACTCCTCGCGCGTGGTCAGGTCGCGCTGCTCGCTCGCCTTGGAGAGCGCCTGCAAATCGCCCTTGAGCGCGACCAGCTCGCGCGTCTGCTCCGCCAGGCGGAAGGACTGCTGCTGCACGTCGCGGTAGACCCCCAGCAGGAGGTCCGTGTACGCGTCGGCGCCGCGCTTGCCGCGCGCCGCCTCCATGCGCATGTCCTGTGCGTCACCTTCGCTGCTCATGCCTCGACGACGATTCCATCCTGCGCGCGGTCCGGCGCGTCGCGGTTCGACCTGCCCAGTCGGCGCGAAACCTTGCACATTCCGCCGCCGCGCTGCAAGGGGCAGCGCGTACGGTTCGCGTCGGATTACAACAAGATCAGGTCCGCGATCTCCGCCGGATTGCCGACGCGCATCGGCGGACCCCAGAAGCCGGTTCCGCGCGAGACGTAGATCTGCGTGCGTCCCTCGTGCACGTGCAGGCCGTGCAGGTACGGCTGCGCGAGCAGCACGAGCGAGCCGAAGGGCCAGAGCTGTCCGCCGTGCGTGTGTCCGGAGAGCTGCAGCCCCAGATCGCGTCCCTCCGCGTCGGCGATCTGCCGCGGCTGGTGCGCCAGCAGGATCGACTCGCGCTCGGGATCGCGGCCGGCGAGCGCGCGCTCGAGGTCCGGCGCGTGCGGCGCGCCGCGCGAGCGCGCGGAGTGGTCGGGGATGCCGACGAGGTCGAAGCTCGCGCCGCGCTCGCCGATCTCGACGCGCTCGTTGTGCAGCACGCGGATGCCGCGCGCCGCGAGGTAGGCCAGCCACTCGTCGGCGCCCGAGTAGTACTCGTGGTTGCCGCTGACGAAGAAGACGCCGAAGCGCGCGCGCAGCTCGAAGAGCGGCTCGACCGCGTGCCGCAGCGTCTCGACCGAGCCGTCGACGAGGTCGCCGGTGATCACGATCAGGTCGGGCCTGGTGCGCATCGTCTCGGCCACCACGCGGCGCGCGAAGCGCTCCCCCAGCAGCGGACCGATGTGCACGTCGGAGAGTTGCGCCACGCGCAGGCCCGAGAGCGTGCGCGGCAGGCGCGCGAGGCGCACGGGGATCTCCGGCCGCAGGAGCTCGTCGGCTGCGTTGCGCTCCCCGGCCCAGCTGATCGCGCCCGCGCCGGCGAGGCCCGCGCCGCTCGCGGCCCGGCGCAGGAACAGGCGCCGTCCAAGGTCGGGGGGCGTGCCGGTCCGCGCGCTGCGGCGCCGCGCGCGTCGCGCGGTGATCCACAGCCCGAGGTCGATCGCGAAGAGCACCAGCAGCGCGTAGAAGAGGAAGCCCAGCCAGAGCCACAGCGGCAGCGTCCAGCGTCCGCCCGCATCGGCCGGGAAGCGCCGCGCCAGCACGAAGACGGCGACGAAGCCCAGCGCGAGCAGCGCGACGAGCACGGTCAACGCGCGCCGCCAGCCCGCGGACAGCTCGAGATCGCGCACCGCGCGCATCCAGAAGAGGTGGTGCATGCCCGCGAGCACGAGCAGCGCGACCAGGGCGAAGAGCAGCATGGGCAGCGTGAACATGGACCTGCGCCGCGCGCAGGGCCCCATGCCTACCACGTCCGCGAACTCTTTTCCTCCACGTGGAGCGTGCAGGCGTCCGAGAAGTGCCGCGACGCGCCCCCCGCCCTTCCCCGGCCAGCTCCCCGCATGAAGAAGCTCCTGATCGTCGACGTCGATCCCGCCGCGCCCGCCAGCCTCGCGCAACTGCTCGCCCCGCTCGCCGAGTCGTTCGAGACGCGCTGCGTGCAGAGCGCACCCGAGGCGCTGGCCCTGCTCGAGCATTCGCCCTGCGACATCGTCGTCACCGGTCCTGGCTCCTCCGAGGGCGAGGGCGGCGAGCTCCTGGCCGAGCTGCGCCGGCAGCACCCGCGCGCGGTGCGGCTGCTGGTCGCAGGAGCGGACGAGCACGATCTCGCCGTGCGCTACGCCAGCGACGTGCACCAGACGCTGGCGCGCGAGAGCTCGCCGCAGGCCGTGCGCAGCACGCTCCTGCGCAGCGCCGCGATGCACGACGTGCTCACCTCGCCGCGGCTGATGCAGCTCGTCTCGCGCCTGGAGACGCTGCCCAGCATGCCCAACCTCTACAGCGAGCTGGTCGAGGCGATGAAGTCGCCCGACTGCACCGTCGAGGGCCTGGGCGCGATCATCGCGCGCGACATCGGCATGACCGCGCGCGTGCTCAAGATCGTCAACTCGGCCGTCTTCGGGCTGCGCGAGAAGATCTCCAGCCCGGGCCAGGCCGCGACCTTCCTCGGCCTGGACACGCTGCGCTCGCTGGTGCTCTCGGTGGGCGTGTTCTCGCAGTTCGACGGCACCGAGAGCGAGGACTTCTCGGTGCAGGAGGCCTGGGACCACAGCATGCGCGTGGCGAACTTCACGCGCGCGATCCTGGCGGCCGAGGGCGCCGACAAGCGCACGCTCGAGGAGGGCTTCCTGGCCGGCATGATGCACGACTGCGGGCAGATGGTCTTCGCGCGCGACCGCGCCGCCCGCTTCCGCGCCGCCAACCAGCTCGCGCGCCGCGACCGGCTCGACCGCAGCGACACCGAGCGGCGCATCTTCGGCGCCTCGCACGGCGCGCTGGGCGCCTACCTGCTCGGCGAGTGGGGCATGTCGACCGGCGTGGTCGAGGCCGTCTGCTTCCACCACGCGCCCGAGCTCGGCCCCGAGCGCGGCTTCGGCGTGCTGACGGCGCTGCACGCGGCGAACTCGATCGCCGAGGCGCATCTGGACGACGAGGAGGTCGAGCTGAAGGACCTGCAGCTGGCCTACCTCGAGGAGCTCGACCTCGCCGAGCGTCTCCCGGAGTGGATCGCGGGCTGCCGCGCCACGCTCGAGCAGCAGACGGCGGCCGCGGGAAGCCGTTCCTGAGTTTCGCGCAACGGGACGAGCCGCACGGCACAAGGAGCGGCGCCCCCGGGTAGTCTGGGGCGATTCCCTTCCGGAGGAGCTCATGTCCCGACTGGCCCGCGCCTTCTGCCTGCTCGTCTCGTCCGTGCTCGTCTCGACGGCTGCGTTCGGCCAGTGCCACGAGTGGGCGCACGACTTCGCGCTGTCCGGCCTCGACGGCGAGGTGTACGCGTTCGCGGAGTTCGACGACGGCAGCGGGCCGGCGCTCTACGTCGCCGGCAACTTCGCGCACGCCGACGAGGTACGCGTGGGCGGCATCGCGCGCTGGAACGGCCAGCACTGGTCGAGCGTCGGCCTCGGTTTCAACGGGCAGGTGCAGGCCCTGGCCGTGTACGACGACGGCAGCGGGCCGGCGCTGTACGCGGGCGGGTTCTTCACGTTCATCCTCGCACCGACCGGCGGGGTCCCCTGCCAGAGCATCGCGCGCTGGAACGGGACGCAGTGGTCCACGCTGCCGGGCGGCGGCGTGACGGGCAACGGCTTCGGCGTGCGCGCCATGCGCACCTTCGACGCCGGCTCGGGCGAGCGCCTCTACGTGGCGGGCGCGTTCCTCCAGGCGGGCGGACAGCTCGCGAACAACCTCGCGCGCTTCGGTCCCGCGGGCTGGGAGGCGTTCACCAGCGGCGCGGACGGCTACCTCGACGCGCTGGCGGTGCACGACGACGGCAGCGGAGCGAAGCTGTACGTCGCGGGCTCGTTCACGCAATGCGGGTCCGTGCCGGCGCACAACCTCGCCCGCTTCGACGGCGCGAGCTTCGCTGCGCTGGGGTCCGGCACCGACGCGCGCGTGTGGACGCTGCAGAGCTTCGACGACGGATCCGGAGCCGCGCTGGTCGCGGGCGGCGACTTCCTCGCCGCGGGCGCGGCGCCGGCCGCGCGCGTGGCGCGCTGGAGGAACGGGAGCTGGTCGGCCTTCGGGCCGGGCCTGGACGCGGGCGTGCGCTCGCTCGCCGTCTTCGACGAGGGCGCGGGCCCGCGCCTGTTCGCCTCGGGCCTCTTCGCGAACTCGGGCGCGAACGCGCTCGAGCACTGCGCGCGCTGGGACGGGGCAGCCTGGACGGCGCTCGCGCCCCCGGACTCGATCGACGTGCGCAACAACGTGCCGACGCCGCGGCTGTGCGTGCACGACGACGGGAGCGGGTCGGCCCTGTACCTCTCGGCCAGCGCACGCTGGGGCGTTTCGAACTGGACGCACGGGTTGGCGCGCTGGAGCGGGAGCGAACTCTCCGCGGTGGGCGCTGGCCGGAACAACCAGCTCTCGCCCGGGTTCTTCAGCCTCGCCCGCTACGACGACGGCAGCGGCCCGGGCGTGATCGCGGTCGGACAACTCGAACTCGCCGGCGGCACCCCCGTGCACGGCATCGCGCGCTGGAACGGCGCGCGCTGGAAGGCGCTGGGCGGCGGACTCCCCAACGGGATCCCCACGCGCGCTGCGCAGGTGGACTTCGCCGCGGGCCGGCGCCTGGTGGTGCCCGTGGCCGTCAACGGCGGCGGGTTCATGTACACGCAGCTCTCCAGCTGGGACGGGAACGGCTGGAGCGTGATCGCCACCACGAACGCCAACGAACAGGTCGTCGACGTGTGCGCCTTCGACGACGGCAGCGGCGTCGCGCTCTACGTCTGCGGGCTGTTCCACTCGATCGGAGGCATCAGCGCCGAGGGCCTGGCGCGCTTCGACGGCGCGAGCTGGAGCGTCGTGGGCGGCGGACTCGCCAGCCCGGACCCCAACGACATCGCCCACAGCCTGCAGGTCTGCGACCTCGGCAACGGCCCCGTGCTCGTGGTCTGCGGCTCGTTCACGAGTGCTGGCGGCGCGCCGGCGCAGCACATCGCGAGCTGGGACGGCACGAGCTGGTCGAACCTCGGCGGCGGGATCGCGCAGCCTGCGGGCCTCGCGGTCGCCGTCGACCACGGCTCGGGGCCGGTGCTGTACGTCTCGAGCAGCGGCGGCGCATTCGGAGGACTGGCGCGCTACGACGGCAGCAGCTGGTCGGCCGTGACCCCGTACCTCAACAACCCTGTGCGCGCGCTGTGCGCATTCGACGGCGGCAGCGGGCCCGCCCTGTTCGTCGGCGGCGCGTTCTCCGGCGCGGGGCCGCTGACCCTGAACGGGATCGCGCGTTGGGACGGCGCGCAGTGGAGCCGTGTCGGCAGCGGCACGACGCTGGGCGGGAGCGTGGGTTCGGTGGAGAGCCTGCTGGTGACCGACGACGGCAGCGGCCCGGCGCTCTTCGCCGCCGGCAACTTCGAGACGATCGGCGGCGTGGCCTCGCCCTACGTGGGCAAGTGGCTCGGCTGCAGCGGGCCGATCGCCTCGTTCTGCCACGGCGACGGCGGCGAGCTCCCGTGCCCGTGCTGGAACTCGGGCGCGAGCGGACACGGTTGCGCGAACTCGGCCAGCCCGGTGGGCGCGCAGCTGGGGTGGAGCGGCGCGACGAACCCCGACACGCTGGTGCTGGGCGCGAGCGGCGAGCCCGCGACCGCGCTGACGATCTTCCTGCAAGGCGACGCGCAGCTGGCGCACGCCGCCTTCGGCGACGGCTTGCGCTGCGTCGGCGGGAACCTCAAGCGGCTCTTCGTGCATGCCGCGAGCGGCGGAGCGACCAGCGCACCCGCCGGCGCCGAGCCTTCGATCCACGCGCGTTCCGCGGCGCTGGGCGACACGATCGCGCCGGGGACGGCGCGCTTCTACCAGGCCTACTACCGCGATCCTTCGGCCTCGTTCTGTTCCGCGCCGGCGGGCGGGACGTTCAACATCACGAACGGCGTGGTGGTCCACTGGTGAATCGACTCGGGCGCGGCGGTCCGTAGACTGTCGCGCCATGAAGAGATTCCTGCCCCTCCTGCTGGTCGCGCTCGGCGCGGGTTGCCTGGACGTCCCGTTGATCGAGGGCGGGCCTCTGTTCGACGGCAAGACGCTCGATGGATGGGTGACGCGCGGCGGTCACTACGACGGCGCTGCGCTCTGGACCGTCGAAGACGGCGTGCTCACGGGCCGCCAGGGACCGAACGGCGAGGGCGGGCTGATCTACACGGAGAAGGAGTACTCCGACTTCACCTTCGGCTGCGAGGTGAAGATCGAGGAGCCGATGGACTCCGGGATCTTCCTGAACATGGTGCCCGGGCTGCGCGGCTACCAGGTGACGATCGACACGCCGAACAACGGCGAGCTCGGCGGCATCTACTCCGACGGCTGGCTGCAGCACAACCCCGACGGCTGGAAGCACTTCAAGAAGGGCGAGTGGAACGCACTCGTCGTCCGCGCCGCGCACGATCTGCAGGCGAACAAGTTCCGTCTCGAGGCGAGCGTGAACGGCGAGTCGCTCGTCGTGTACGACGCGCCGGAGGATTCGAAGGTCTTCGCGCGCGCCGGCCACATCGGCCTGCAGGTGCACGGCGGCCAGGGCATGGACCCCAAGACGAAGGTCCAGTTCCGCAACATCCAGATCGTCGCCCGCCCGCTCGACGCCGCGCATCCGTTCGCGGGCTCCGCGGCCGCGCTGCAGCTCACCGACGGCGCGAAGCTGCTCGGCTGGCGCCCGCTCTTCGACGGCGAGACGCTCGATGGCTGGGAGATGCACGGCGATCCGACCGGCGCCGTCGCGCAGGAAGGGAACATCCTGATCACCGGCGGCGGCGGCGAGCTCGCGACCAAGGAGGACTTCCAGGACTTCGAGCTCTACCTCGAGTTCCAGACGAGCGAGATGGCGAACTCCGGTGTCTTCCTGCGCGCCGCGCGAGACGGATCGAACCCGGCCTACTCCGGCTGCGAGATCCAGGTGCTCGACGACTTCAACTGGGAGCGCGTCTCGAAGTCCAGGCTCGAGCCCTGGCAGTTCTGCGGCAGCCTCTACCACGCGCAACCGCCCAAGGCGAAGGCGCTCAAGCCCGTCGGCGAGTGGAACAGCTACCGCATCCTCTGCTCGGGCTCGCGCATCCGCACCGTGCTCAACGGCGTCGAGCTCTACGACGTCGACACGCACACGCTGCCGCTCGCCGATCCGCCCTTCGAGAAGCGCGCGAAGACGGGGTTCATCGGCCTGCAGCGCCACGGCGGCGCGAGCGAGCAGGACAAGAGCTGGGTGCGCTACCGCAACCTGTTCGTGCGGCCGCTCTGAAACGGCCGGCGGGACTCCGGATTGGACGGACCGGGCTCCGATGTTGTAACATCCGTGGCAACAGGAGTTCCGATGAAGGACATGCTCGAGATGCGCGTTCGCAAGGTCGGCAATTCGCTGGGACTGATCCTGCCGGCCGAGGCCGCCCGCAGCCTGGGCGTCACGGCAGGCGACCGTCTCTACCTCACGCAGAGCCCGCAGGGCTATCGCCTCTCGGCCTTCGATCCGGACTTCGATCGCCAGGTCAAGGCCGCGCGGAGCATCGGCAAGCGCTACCGCAACGCGCTGCGGAAGCTCGCGCGGTGAAGCGGCGCGCGCACTGGCTCGACAAGGCCGCCGTGCTCGCGATCCAGGAGGCTCTGCTCGCCGAGCACGGAGGCTTGGCGGGCCTGAGGGATGCGGGGCTGCTCGACTCCGCACTGGCTTCCGCGCAGCACACGGCTCGTTACCGCAAGGATGCGGACGTGCACGAGCTTGCGGCGCGCTACGCATCCGCGCTGATCCGCAACCATCCGTTCCTCGACGGCAACAAGCGCACGGCCTTCGTCGCCGCCGCGGTCTTCCTGGATGTCAACGGGTACTCGTTCTCGGCGCCGGAGGCGGAGGTCGTCGCGATGGTCGAGGGGCTGGCAGCGCGCGAGACGAGCGAGGCCGTGTTCGCCCAGTGGCTGCGCCGATCCTCGCGCAGGAAGAGATCCCAGCGCGGCAAGCACGAGGGCTGACCGTCACGAGTGCGCGCAGCGCTCCCGAAGCACCTGTAGGGCCCGCCACGCAGCGCCCCCCGAGCCTGGAGCGCGCGCATGGCTCGGAAGGACGAGCGAGCGGCGTCAGCGCACCCCTCGCGAATCGGCGCAAGGAATGCAGCGGTCCCGCGCTGGCGGCCGGCGCGGAGGCGTGAGACAATGCAGGATTGCCCGCGCCCTTTCCGGATCCTCCATGACCCAACCCACCTCCGCGCCCGAGTCCCCCGCCACCTCCTCCAGCGGTTTCGCCGCGCTCGGGCTCGTGCCCGAGCTGCTCGGCGTGCTCGCCGCGCTCGGTTACGAGGAGCCCACGCCGATCCAGCGCGAGGCGATCCCGCCGCTGCTCGCCGGGCGCGACCTGCTCGGGCAGGCCGCCACGGGCACAGGCAAGACCGCCGCCTTCGCGCTGCCGATGCTGCAGCTCGCTGCGGCGAGCGAGCCGGAGGCGAACTGCCCGCTCGCGCTGGTGCTCGTGCCCACGCGCGAGCTCGCGATGCAGGTCGCGGAGGCGGTGCACCGCTACGGCCGCGAGCGCAAGGTCAGCGTGCTCCCGATCTACGGCGGCCAGTCCTTCCGCCAGCAGCTGCGCGTGCTCGACCGCGGCGTGCACGTCGTCGTCGCGACGCCCGGGCGCGCGCTCGACCACCTCACGCGCGGCACGCTCGACCTCAAGCACGTGCGCACGATCGTGCTCGACGAAGCCGACGAGATGCTCGACATGGGCTTCGCCGAGGACCTGGACGCGATCCTGCAGCGCCTGCCCGAGAAGCGCCAGACGGCGCTCTTCTCCGCGACGATGGCGCCGCGCATCCAGGCCATCGCCAAGCGCCACCTGCACGACCCGGTCACGATCTCGATCGCGCGCGAGCGCACGCAGGCCGGCGAGATGCCGCGCGTGCGCCAGGTCGCCTACCTCGTGCAGCGCCAGTTCAAGGCCGAGGCGCTCGGCCGCGTGCTCGACATGGAAACTCCGACCTCGGCGATCGTCTTCTGCCGCACGCGCATCGAGGTCGACGAGCTGACCGAGGCGATGAACGCGCACGGCTACCGTGCCGAGGCGCTGCACGGCGGCTTCGCGCAGGATCAGCGCGACCGCGTGATGGGCCGCTTCCGCGCCAACAAGGCCGACCTGCTCATCGCGACCGACGTCGCCGCGCGCGGTCTGGACATCCAGCACGTCTCGCACGTCGTCAACTACGACGTGCCGACCGAGCCCGAGGCCTACGTGCACCGCATCGGACGCACCGGCCGCGCGGGCCGCGAAGGCGTCGCGATCACCTTCGTCGAGCCGCGCGAGCAGCGCCTCCTGCGCAACATCCAGCAGGCCACGCAGCAGAAGATCCCGGTCGAGAACATCCCCACCGTCGCGGACCTGCGCAATCGGCGTTTGGAGCTCACGCGCGCCTCGCTGCGCGAGACGCTGCTCGCGGGCGAGCTCGACGTCTACCGCCAGGTCGTGACCGAGCTCTCCAGCGAGCACGACGCGATGGACGTCGCAGCCGCGGCGGTCAAGCTCGCGCACCTGGCGAGCCACCAGGAGGGCGACGCGAAGGGCGAGGAGCAGGACCTGCCGCTGACGGCGCCGAAGGAGCAGCCGTTCCTCGGACGCGCCAACGTCGACGAGCGCTACGAGCGCAAGTCGAAGAAGCGCGGTCCGCGCGCGCACGGCTTCGAGGTCGCGCGCCTCTTCATCGGCGCGGGCCGCATCGACTCGCTGCGTCCGGGCGACCTCGTCGGAGCGATCGCCAACGAGGCCGGCATCGACGGCGAGGCCATCGGCGCGATCAAGATCGCGGACCGCTTCGCGCTCGTCGAAGTCCCCGAGGAGTTCGCCGAGATCGTGATCCAGGCCCTGCGCAACACGCAGATCCGCGGACGACGCGTGACGGTGCGGCGGGATCTGATGTCGTGACGGTGAATACCGGAATACCGTGCCAGTCCATTTCTTCACCTATTGCCCGATCCGCAACGGAGCGCTTCGCGGTCGCGGGCAATAGGTGAAGAAATGGACTGGCACGGTATTCTGCAACGGAGCGCTTCCCGGTCGCGGGCAATAGGTGAAGAAATGGACTGGCACGGTATTCACCGTCTTCAGGCCATGTCGAGCAGCTTGTGGTTCGGGTTCTTGCGCGCCGCGCTCTGCTTGTCCCACTCGCTGTTGAAGAGCACCACCGTCCTCCCGCGCGCATCCTTGGTCACCAGCGCGGTCGTCGGCGCGTTGAACGTCGCCGGGTCGCCCTCGACCCAGGCGCTGCACTCGTAGGAGAGCGGCGAGATCGAGGTCTCGACCTTGTACTCGTCCGCGAGGCGGTACTGCAGCACCTCGAACTGCAGCTTGCCCACCGCCGCGACCACCGGGTCGTTGGTCGCCCCGCCCTCGGGCCACAGGCGCTGCACCGTGCCCTCGGCGATCAGCTGCTCCATGCCCTTGTCGAAGGACTTGCGCCGCGTCGTGTCGCGCGGCGAGATGCGCGCGAAGACCTCCGGCTGGAACTGCGGCAGCGCCTTGTGCTCGAACCCGCCGGCGAGCGAGATCGTGTCGCCGATGCGGAAGGTGTCGCGGCTGATCAGGCCGACGACGTCGCCGGGATAGGCCTCGTCGAGCGTGCTGCGCTCCTGCGCGACGAGCGTGTGCGGCCGCGCCAGGCGGATCTCCTTGTCGAGGCGGTGGTGCTTGACCACGAGATCGCGCCCGAAGCGGCCCGAGCAGACGCGCACGAACGCGAGGCAGTCGCGGTGGCGCTTGTCCATGTTGGCCTGGATCTTGAAAACGTAGGCGCTGAAGGGCTCCTCGACCGGATCGAGCAGGCGCTCGCCGCCGCCGTCGATGTCGACCGGACGCGGGCCGGGCGCGGGCGCGAGTTCGACGAAGGCGTCGTAGAAGGGCTCGACGCCGAAGTTGGTCAGCGCCGAGCCGAAGAAGGCCGGCGTCACCTCGCCGCGCAGGAAGGCCTCGCGCGAGAAGGGATTGCCCGCGATCTCGAGCAGCTCGAGGTCGTGGCGCGCCTTCTCGAGCAGCGCCGGCCCGATGCGCTCGAGCAGCGCGGGATCGTCCAGGTGCAGGCGCTCGATGTCCGCCTTCTGCGCGCCGCCGCTGGAGGTCTTGGTGAAGAGCAGCACCTCGCCCGTGCGCCGGTCGATCACGCCGGCGAACTCGCGCCCCGAGCCGATCGGCCAGTTGAGCGCGCTGGCGTGGATGCCGAGCACGTTCTCGACCTCGGCCAGGAGATCGAGCGGATCGCGGCCGGGCAGGTCGAGCTTGTTGATGAAGGTCAGCACCGGGATCTTGCGCAGCTTGCAGACCTCGAAGAGCTTGCGCGTCTGCGTCTCGACGCCCTTGGCCGCGTCGAGCACCATGATCGCCGAGTCGGCCGCGGTCAGCGTGCGGTAGGTGTCCTCGCTGAAGTCCTGGTGCCCGGGCGTGTCGAGCACGTTGATCACGTTGCCCTTGTAGGGGAACTGCATCGCCGAGCTCGTGATCGAGATGCCGCGCTCCTGCTCCATGCCCATCCAGTCGGAGGTCGCGAGCTTGCCCTTGCGGTTCTTGACCATGCCCGCGGTGCGGATCAGGCCCGAGTAGAGCAGCAGCTTCTCGGTCAGCGTGGTCTTGCCCGCGTCGGGGTGCGAGATGATCGCGAAGGTGCGGCGGCGCGCCGTTTCGCGGGCGAGTTCGGGGTCGTGGACGGGGCTCATCGGGATGGCGTGGCGTCGGTGCGCGAATCGCGCAGCATCGCCGATGCGGCCGCGGCTGTCCAGTCCGGGCGGCGCGCTAGACTCTGCGGGCGATGAACCCCGAACGCTTCCGCTTCCGCGTCCACGAGGAACGCCTCGCGATCGCGCGCCTCTCCCCCGCCGCGGCGGTCCCCGAGTGGGCGCGCGGCGGCTTCGTGACGGTCTCGCGCACGCTCGACGAGCTCTCGATCGTCTGCGCGCAGCGCCACGTGCCGCTCGAGGTGCAGCAGGAGCGCGAGAGGGTTGCGCTCGGCATCGAGGGCGTGATCCCGATGACGACCGTCGGGTTGCTCGCGCGTCTGTGCGCGGCGCTCGCGGCGCAGGCGGTGCCCGTGTTCGTGATCTCGACCTACGACACGGACTGGATCCTGGTGCACGCGGGGAAGTTCGCGGCGGCGAAGAGCGCGCTCGAGGCGCTCGGGCACGAGGTCAGCGGCGCGCTGCCCTCGACCTGAGGCGCGTCCGCGTCCGCCCCCGGAGCCGGCCTCGGACCGCGCCGCGACCGGCGCCCGCCGATTCGTGCCCGGGAATTCGCGTCTTTCCGCGTCCGGTCCGTGCGGGAGGCGGTCACAGCGTTGGAGATCGCCAGTCGCGAACCCACACCCTGCCCCCACGAGGTTCCTCGAGATGCGTCCCTTCTCCCTCACGCTCACGCTCCTGTCCCCGCTCGGCCTCGCGGCCGCGGCCGGGGCGCAGAACCAGATCCCCGTCTTCTCGATCAGCTGGAACGGCCCGACGATCAGCTTGCCCGACTCGTTCACGGGCACGCCGATCACCGAGGGCGACCTGCTGATCCCGCAGACGATCACGCCGCAGCTCGGCCCGCTCTTCACGCCCGGCATCGTCGAGAGCGCGGGCTTCTTCGTGCCGGTCGGCCTGGGCCTGGGCACGCACTTGCCCTGCGTCGGTCATCCGCCTTACACCAGCTGCCTGGTCGAGGTCGACGCGCTCAGCCACGGACTCGACGGCATGATCCAGTGCTCCGTCCCGGGCCTCACGGCGCACCACGAGTGGGCCTTCTCGGTCAGCCGCCGCGGGATCGGCATCTCGGGGTCGGCCTTCCCGCCCGCGGTGTGGACCGAGGCGCCCTGCCAGGACGAGGACGCGGACGTCTACGAGGACATCGGCTTGCCGTGCGGGCCGTACGGCCTGGTGCTCTCCAGCGGCGGCGGGCACACCGCGTACATCGACGGCAACGGGTTGCCCAACTGCATGGGCACCGGCGTCTATCCGGGCACGGGCCTGATCGAGAACCCGCCCGGCACGATCCCGGGCGACGACCTCGACGCGCTCGACGACGACGTGCCGGATCCGTACCTGCCGCAGACGACCTGCACGTACTTCTCGCTCGACTCGGGCTTCGTCGATCCGCTGACGCTGATGCCCAACAGCGGCAGCGCCGTCGCGAACGGATTCGTCGGCGGAGACGTGCTGCGCAGCTGCCCGAGTTGCACGCCGTCGGTCTACGCGCCGGCGTGGATGCTCGGCCTCGACCTCGCCGGCGCCGACACCGACGACCTCGACGGTCTCGCCCTGCGCGAGAACGGCATCGCCGGCTACCAGCGCTCGGTCACGCCCTACGACTGGACCACGGGCGCGACCGACATGCTCTTCTTCTCGGTGCGGCGCGGCTCCGCGGTCGTCGGCGTGCCCGACTCCGTCTTCGGGTTGCCGATCGAGCCGGGCGACATCCTCTTCCCCACCGGAGCGATCGGCGCGCCGCCGGGGATCTGGATGCGCGCGGAGAACATCGGGCTCGCGACCGCGCGCGGCCTGACGCCCTGGATCGGCGACGACCTCGACGCGCTCGACACGCTGCAGGAGCCGCCGACCGGCACGGGCTTCTGCGGAGCGAGCACCGCGACGCCGCCGTGTCCTTGCGCCAACAACGGCGCGCCCGGTCGCGGCTGCGGCAACAGCGTCAACTCCCTCGGCGCGCTCTTGTGGGCCACGGGCGTCGCCTCGATCTCGAACGACACGGTGCACTTCACCGCCTCGGGCATGCCGAACACGGCGACCGTGATCCTGATCCAGGGCACGGTCCAGCTCGGCGGCGTGCTCAGCGCGGACGGCGTGCGCTGCGTCGGCGGGAACATCCGGCGCCTGTACGTGCGCTCGTCCTTGTGCGGCAACCGCGAGTTCGGCTACGGCGTCCCCGGCGACCTGCCGGTCAGCGTCGCGGGCGCGCTCGGCGGCCCGGCCACGCGCTACTACCAGGCCCAGTACCGCGATCCCAACGTGACGTACTGCCCGCCCGTGCTCTCGACCTGGACCAGCGCGCACGCGCTGACCTGGGTGCCCTGACCGGAACGCGGGCCCGCGGCAAGGCGGGCCCGTCCGCTCCGAGAGGCGCACGGCGCGGGAGCGCTCGACGCTCTCGCGCTCGGCCTCGAGCAGGCGCGCGACGCCGAGCGCATCGTCGAGCGTCGCGCGCAGCTCGCGCGAGCCGCTGGTGATCACGGCGAGGAAGTGCTTCACCTGTTCCTCGTACGCGTTCGCCTGCGGCAGCGCGACCGCCTCGGCCTTGCCGTCCTGCACCAGGCGCAGCTGCGGCGTGCGTCCCAGGTCGAAGTCCGCCGTTGCCCGCTCGAACACGACGATGTAGCGCATGCGGAACTGGAAGCCCGCCGCGTGGTCCCACGCGCCCTCCGCGACGACGTGCGCCGGCCCGTCCGCGTAGCGGTAGAGCGTCGTGACGTGGTCGAGCGAGCCCGTGCTCGCGACCTCCACGGGATCGCCGAAGAGCCAACGCACGAAGTCCGCGTCGTGGATGTGCAGGTCGACCAGCGCGCCGCCGGTGCGCAGCGGATCGCGGTAGAAGCTCGACCACTGCGGGCGCGAGCCCAGGCGCTGGAAGACGGCGCTCGTCACCGCGCCGAACGTGCGCTCGGCGACGCGCTGCTGCAGCCAGTCCCAGCCGGGCCAGAAGCGCATGCAGTGCGCGGGCATGCACAAGGTCCGCGCGCCGCGCGCCGCATCGGCGAGACGCGCGACATCGGTCGAGCGCAGCGCGACGGGCTTCTCCAGCAGCACGTGCTTCCCGTGCTCGAGCGCCGCGAGCGCGAGCTCGACGTGCGTGTCGGTCGGCGTGCACAGGCTGACGGCCTGCACGTCCGGCCGCGCGAAGAGCTCGCGAGCGTTGGCGGTGGTGAAGAGCTCCCTGGGATCGAAGAGCACCTCGCTCGCGCCGGTCGCGAGGTTCCCCGTCGTCCGCGCCGTGCCGTCCAGGCGCGTGCGCTCGCCGTCGGCCACCGCCGCGAGGTGGCAGCCCAGCCCGGCGCGCGAGGCCGCCTGCCAGGCGGCAAGGTGCGTGCGGCCCATGAAGCCCAGGCCGACGACGCCGACGCCGATCGATCGCGTGCTCACGAGCGTTCCACGAGCTGGCGCGCGGCGCGGATGTCCTCGAGGCGCGAGTCGCCCGCCTCGCGCTCGATCACGAGGTCGACCGACTGCGGCAGCGCGCGCACCGCGGCGAGGAAGGCCTTCCAGCCGACCTCGCCGGTGCCGACGGCGACCTCGCTGCCCCAGCGCCCCTTGCGGGTGCTGGCGCGCGCGTCCTTGACGTGCACCTGCAGCACGAAGCGCGCGAGGCGCTTGAGCGCGGCGACGGGCTCGCCCTTGCCGTAGAGGATCAGGTTCGCGGGATCGAAGTTGACGCCGACGTTGCGCTTGTCGAGGCGCTCGAGCACCTCGAGCAGCGTGTCGGCCGTCTCCTGTCCCGTCTCGAAGCCCAGGCGGATGCCGGTCTCGCCGAAGACGTCGGCGCAGAGGCGCAGGCGCTCGACCATCTTCGTGCGCTCGGGATCGCTGCGGCTCTCGGGCAGGAAGCCGGCGTGGAAGGTGACCAGCGAGAGGCCGAGCTCGCGCGCGATCGCGGCCTCGGCGCGCGCGTTCTCGAGGTTCTGCTTCCAGTGCTTGTCGGGGCGCACGCCGCCGGTCGTCTTGATCGACTCGAGCGTCGAGTAGTCCTCGCCCTGCATCGCCAGCATGCCCGAGACGAAGCTGAGCTTGGCCTTGTCGGTCGCGTTGCGCAGCTCGGCCGTCTTCCAGCGCCCGTCGCGCAGCGGACCGAGCGCGATCTGCACCTGCGTCAGGCCGAGCGCCTGCACCTTCGCCACGAGGTCGGCCGGGCTCTCCGGCTTGAGGGACCACGAGCAGACTCCGATGCGGCCGATCATGGGCGTGTTCCTTCGGGCAACCACAGTTCGAGGAGGATCGAGACGAGCGCGAGCGCCATCCAGCACGACCAGAGTGCACCCGCCGCGGCGATCACGTACACGAAACCCGCGCTTTCGCGCGCGAGGAGCCAGCTCGCGAGGTCGGCGACGAGCGCGAGGCCGCCGACGAGCGCCCCGCCGCAGCGCAGCCAGGCCGGCCAGCGCGTGCAGAAGGCGAGCAGCATCACCGCCAGCGTCAAGAGCGCCATCGAGCTCGCGTGCGCGTGCAGCGAGGTCGTCACGATCTCCAGCGGCGTCGCGGGCAGCTCGCGCGCGAAGGCGAGCTTCTTGACGTCGTCCCAGTACTCCAGCGGCAGCGCGGACCCCTTGTCCTGCGACGTGCGCGCGTGGCAGCTCGTGCAGCGCGCGGCGAGGATCTCGGCTGGAGCCTTCGCGCCGAGGTCGGCGTTGTCGAAGTCCTCGGCGACGCGTGTCGAGCCGAGCCAGGCGAGCAGCGCGTCGCGGTCGGCGGCCGGCAGGTCCGCCGGATGTCCGCCGCGCACGCTCTCGGCGAGGCGCGAGGGCGCGTGGATGCCGTGGTAGCTCGCGACGAGGTCGTCGAGCGAGAGGCCGGCGACCTCGTCGCGCTTCTCGTGGTGCGCGCGCAGGTGCTCGAGCGAGGCCCACAGGCCCAGGCCCAGCGCGAGCACGACGCCCGTGAGGCCGGCGCGCAGGGCGAACGGCAGCGCGCGCAGCCGCAGCGCCGGCGTCGATGCGGGGGCCGGGCTCGCGCTCATTCGGCCTTGAGGTCCGCCTCGCGGATCTCGACGCGCTCGCCGGTGCGCAGCGCCTCGTGCGCGCGGATCGCGACCGCGGCGGCGCGCAGGCCCTCGTCGGCGCCGGTGACGACCGGCTTCTGCTCGACGACGCTCTTCACGAAATCCGCCAGCGCGTAGTAGAGCGGCGGGTTCGGCAGTCCGACGCCCTCCTTGAGCTTGCCGAGCTTCGCGAGCTTGGTCGCGTCGGCGATCAGCGTGATGCCCTGCTCCTCGTGGAACTGCTGGCGGTTGGCGTAGACCTCCCAGCCCTGCGTCGGCGCGTCGGCCTCCTTGAACATCCAGCCCGCGGTCTGCGCGAGCTTGATCGTCGCCATCGAGCCCTGGAAGACCTCGTGCTGGCCCTCGAAGGAGTTGGCGAGCGTCGCGGAGTACTGCAAGCGCCGCGCCTCGGGGAACTCGAGCTCGCAGGTGACCGTGTCGGGCACCTCGCGGCCATCCTTGTGCAGCTGGAGGCTGCCGCTCGCGCGCACCGCGGTCGGATACGCGTTCCAGAACCAGTGCGCGACATCGAACGAGTGCGTGCCCGCCTCGCCGAGCAGGCCGAGCGAGACCTTCGCGTCGAGCACCCAGTTGTGCGCCTTCTCCTCGTCGGGGTTGTTCGCGCTCGTGCGCCAGCTCGACTTCTTGTGGTACTGCGCCCGCGCGCGGATGTTGTCGCGCAGCGCGCCCGACTTCGCGAACGAGTGCGCCAGCTGGTAGACCGGGTTCGAGCGCGCGAGCAGGCCGGACTGGAAGACGCTCTTCGCGCTGCGCGCCGCCAGCGCGATCGCGCGCGCGTCCTCGAGCGAGGCGGCGATCGGCGCCTCGCAGTAGACGTGCTTCCCGGCCGCGAGCGCGGCGAGCACGATCTCCCGGTGCAGGTGCGTCGGCGTGGCGACGATCCAGGCGCTCGCGTTCGGCGCGCCCGCGAGCAGCTCCTGGTGCGACTTGAAGCTCGGCACGTCGCCCGCGCGGCGCTTGGCCGCGGCGATGCGCGACTCGAACACGTCGCACAGGCCGGCGATCTTGAGCCCCTCGATCTTCGAGAGCTCGCCCAGGATCGCGCGGCCCTGCTTGCCGCACCCGACCAGCGCGACCTCCAGGCCCGCGGCGTGCGGCGCGGCCTCGAGCGTCGGCAGGAACTCGGTCGCGAGCGCCAGCGCCGCCGTGCCGGCGGAGAAGCGCAGGAAGTCTCGGCGGTCAGGTTCGCTCATGGGCTTCGGTCTCGAATCCGTGTCCGTGGATCGCGGCGGAGGGAGGAACATACCCGAGCACGAGGGCCGCCGTCGACCAGGCCTCGGCCTCCAGTCCGCTCGCCGCGCGCACCCAGGCGATCCCCGCGCGTTCGACCGGCTGCCGCGTGCGCGGATCGACGACGTGCGCGCGGCCGCGCTGGCCCGAGACGCTGAGCGCTTCGTCGGCGAGCTCGAGCACGCGCGCGCTCCCCGCGAGCGCCACCCGCCAACCGCCGCCGATCGCCGCGACGCTGCTCGTGCCGCCGTGCACCAGCGCCCGCTCGACGCCCTTCGACGCGAGCTCCCCGCGCACGAGATCGAGCGCGTGCCCCTTCGCCAGCGCGCCGAGGTCCAGCGCGAGCGGCGCGTGCAGCCGCAGCGTGCGCGCGGCCGGATCGAGCTCGATCGCGGCCGAGCTCCCCGTCTGCGACCTCCAGGCGATGTCGAAGGCTCCCTCCGACGCGCGCCACACGCGCAGCGCCGTCTCGAACAGCGCGAACGCGTCGTCGTCGAGGCCGATCGGCCGGCGCAGCGCCTCGCGCTCGAGGAAGGCGAGGTACGAGTCGCTGCGGAAGCGCGACCAGCGCTCCTCGCACTCGTGCACGAGCTCGAGCGCCCCCTCCGCGATCGCCGCGCGCCGTGCACTACCGCTCCCGACGAACGCGATCTCGAACTCCGTCGCCATTCCGGTAGTACGGTGCCAGTCCACTTCTTCCCACAGTGCAGTACGGCGCCCGTCCACTTCCTCACCGTTTGCGCCGGCCGCCGCGGCGGCGCGCGATCGCGCGGACCAATCTGGGAAGAAATGGACTGGCACCGTACTACTCGCGCGAGAGGAACTCGATCAGGTCGCGCAGCTCCTCGCGCGAGAGGTTCTTGGTCAGGTCGGCGGGCATGGGCGAGAGGCCGGTCTTGGTGCTCTCGATGTCCTCGCGCGCGACGACGTGGACCTTGTCGTCCTTGTCGCGCAGCTTGAGCTCGCTCGCGCTCTCCTCGAAGACGACGCCCTCGAGCGGCGCGCCCTCCTTGAGGAAGACGACCGTGTTCTGGAAGCCGTTCGCGATGCGGCGGTTGGGATCGACGATCGACTCGAGGAGCTCGAAGCGCGTCAGGCGCTTGCCGACGCCGGCGAGGTTGGGCCCGACGTGACCGCCCTCGGCGTTCTCGACGCCCGTCTGCGCGATCTGGTGGCAGCGCAGGCAGGAGACCTCGGTCTTGGTGCGGAAGATCGCGCGGCCGCGCTCGGCATCGCCGCCGAGCACGCCGTCGAGGAAGGGCGCGACGAGCGCGTCGGCGGCGCGCGGCGCGCGCAGGGCGGCGAGCGGCGCAGCCAGCGCCTCGCGCTTCTCGCAGGCCTCGACGAGCTCGAGCGCGACCTCGCCCGGCACGAGGCCGGCCGCGTAGCGCACGAGCTCGGAGGCGAGGAGCTCGCCCGCCTGCGCGTTGGGATGCGTCGCGAGCGCGGCGTAGGCGGCGCGGCGCTCGTCGCGGTTGCCGTGCGCGGCGGTCGCGAGGAAGGGCAGCGCCTCGTCGGGCGCCAGGCGCAGGAGGATCGGCAGCGCGGCGGCGCGCACGGCGTCGAGCGAATCGCCCAGCGCGAGCTTGAGCGTCTCGCGGAAGTCGGGCGGCGCGATCGAGTCGAGCGCGCGCAGCGACGCGACGCGCAGCTTCTCGGGCTTCTTCGCGTCGAGCGCGAGGTCGCGCACGAGGCCGGAGACGTTGGCGACCTTGTACTGGCCGGCGAGATCGACCCAGGCGCGCACGACCGGCTCGGGCGCGAACGCGATCTGCTCCTGCGCGAGCGCCTCGACGATCGCCGGCAGGAACGAGTCGTCGCGCGCGGGCAGCGGACGCCAGAGGCCGAGCAGGAGGTCGCGGCCGTGCGGCTGTTTCCACTTGCCGAGCAGCTCGAGGGCTTCCCTGCGCGAGTACTCGTCGGCGTCGGGCCGCAGCGCGAACTTCGCGAGGGCGAGTGCGTTCTCGTGGGTTCCGAGCCGGTAGTTCGCGTGCGTGATGCGCCTCGCGATCGTCTGCGCGGGGAGCTTCTCGAGCGTGCTCCGGCTCGCGAGCGCCGGCAGCGCCTCGGGGATCGGGACGTCGTAGATCGCGCGCGCGGCCTCGGCGACGACCAGCGGGTCGGAGTCGCCGAGGAAGTCCGCCACACGAGGGCTCTTCTGCAACCGCAGGGCGACGACGCACGCGAGGCGGCGCGCGGGGAACGGGTCGACGACGTGCTCCGCGAGCGTCTCGGGCTTCGCGCAGCGCGAGAGCGCGTGCTCCACCGCGCTGCGCAGCGCCCCGTCGTCCGCGGAGACGTTGTTCGCCGCCAGCAGCGCGTCCGCAGCGCGCACGGAGCCGGTCTCGGCCAGCGCGATCGCGGCGCGCAGGCGCACGCGCGGCTCCGGATCGGAGACGCGCGCTTCGAGCTTGCCCGAAGCGGAGACGTGCTTCAGGTCGCCGAGCATGCGCACCGCCTGCGCGCGCACCTCCGGTTCCTTGTCGGAGAGGAACGAGTCGAGCGCGTTCGCATCGAGAGACTTGTTCCACCTCGCCGCGGCGCCCATCCCCCACACGCCGTGCAGGCGACCGAAGAGCGTCGGCGCGGTCTGCGCCGCGCGACGCAGGGCCTCGAAGCCCTTCGGACCGCGGTGCGCGAGCTCGAGCTCGGCGCGCAGGCGGATGCGCAGGTCCTTGTGCGAGAGCAGGCCCTCGAGCTCGGGCTCGGCGCGCTTCGACAGGCCCTCGTTCAGGAGACGCTTGACGTCGAGCACGTCCTTCGAGTGCGCGAGCCTGGGATCGAACGTGCGGTAGATGCGCCCCTTGCCGGTCTGGCCCCAGCCCGAGACCCAGTCGCTGAAGTACAGCGCGCCGTCGGGCCCGAAGTCGCAGTCGGTGACGAGCGTGTTCTTGAGGAAGGGCTTCTTCTCGACGAGCTCGTAGCCCGCGCCCTTCGGCTTCATCGCGATGTCCCAGACCAGGCTGTACGAGGCCTCGCCGCGGAAGTCGCACATCAGGAAGTGGCCGTCGTACTCGGGCGGCAGGCCCGTGCCCGGGTTGTACGTGACGCCCGAGGGACCGTCGCCGATGTTCGCGATCGGCGGGATCAGGTACGACGCCTGGCCGTCGAAGTGCGGCGCCCAGAGCTTCTCCTCGTTGAAGAAGCCGCGCGGCGTCGGCTCGTTGACCCACTGCCAGCCGTTGCGCCAGCCCGAGTCGGCGCCGCGCACGATCTCGATCCACTTGGCCTGGTCGCCGCCGTCGCCGTTGTTGTCGCCGGTGAAGAGGTCGCCGAAGGCGTTGAAGGCGAGCTCCTGCGGGTTGCGCAGACCGGTGTGGTAGATCTCGAGGTTCGAGCCGTCCGGTTCGCAGCGCAGCACCGCGCCGCAGTCGATGCTCTCGAGCACGCCGTTCGGCGTGTGCACGTTGAAGCCGCGGTCGCCGCAGGAGAAGTAGAGGAAGCCGTCGGGCCCCATCGCCAGGCCGTGCAGGTCGTGGCCGAGGAACTGCACGTGCACCCCGAAGCCGTAGGCGAGCGACGTGTGCACGTCGGCGCGATCGTCGCCGTTCTCGTCGCGCAGGAGCCACAGGTGCGGCATGTTCGTGAAGTACACGTCCTGGCCCCACTTGAGCACGCCCGCGCCGATGCCGTCGGCCGGATCGCCGAAGCGATCGTCGAAGACGGTCGCCTGGTCGGCCTTGCCGTCGCCGTTGGTGTCGCGCAGGAGCCGCACGCGCTCGCGCTCGGTCAGGATCGCGGCCCAGCCCTCGGCGTCGAGGTGCTTCTTGAACATCGCGACCTCGTCCTCGACCGTGCGCGAGGCGTTGTCGTCGTCGAGCCAGTCCATGTGCTCGCGGATGTCGGTGACGCCCTTGTGCAGCCGGAAGCTCTCGCAGACGTAGACCTCGCCGGTGTCGGCGGGGTAGATCGCGACCGGGTTCGCGAGCATCGGTTCGGCCGCCCACGGTTCGACGACGAAGCCGGGCGGGAGCTGGAAGAGCGCCATCGCCTTCTGGCCCTCGTCCGAGGCGGGCGCGATCTGCGGGGTGTAGGGCTTCTGCGCGGACGGATCCTGCGCGAGGGTGAGGAGCAGCAGGGCAACGTGCATCATCGTGCTCGGGGAGGCCAGGGGAGCGCGGCATTCTACGCGGCGTGCCGTGCACGGAGCACGCCCGCGCATCGGCGCGAAACTCCCGGTCTCCGGGCGGCAGCGGTGCAAGCGCGCGGCGACCGGGCGCGGGGGCCAGCGCGGGCGCGCGCTACTTCGGCGCTTCCGGCTGCGGGGCCGGCGGCTTCGCGAGCGCGGCCGCGAGTTCGTCGCGCACCGTCTCGAGCAGCTTCTTCGTGGCGCGGATGCCGTCGGGCTCGGAGAGCTTCTCGCCCTCGTACTCGATGCCGATCCAGGCGCGGTAGCCGGCGTCGGTCACGATCTTCA
>JBGASC010000050.1:0-41323 GCA_044229935.1 Planctomycetota bacterium
CGAGCGCAGCGAAAGCAGGCCGCGCGCACCGCCGCTGGGAACCGCCCGTGCCGGATGCACGCGAGCAGCCTGGCCGGTGCGCCGAGCTCCTGCGCGCTCACTTGCCCTTGCCGAGCCAGTCGAGGAAGCGCCACTCCAGGCTGTCGCTCGTGCCGTTCTTCGCGCTCAGCGGCAGGCCGTAGACCTCCTGCACCACGTCCTCGAAGGTCTTGCCCTCGGCGCGCGCGGCGAGCGCGCGCATCAGCTGCTTCCACTTGGCGGCCGAGGGTTCGGCGCCGGCCTTGTCGCCCTGCGTCTGCAGCCACCAGGCGAAACTGCTGCGGTAGGCGCGGAAGAACTCCTTGTACGCCGCGATCACCTCCAGCGGCGGATAGGGCTTCTCGCCCGCGGCCTTGCCGAAGAAGGGCGCGCTGACGACGGCCTTCTTCGACTGGTCGGCGGTGACGAGCAGGAAGTGCGCGTCCTTGTCCTTGAGCTGCTCGGCGTCGAGGCCCGGCGGCTTCTCCTTGCCCATCTGCTTCTGCGCCAGCTTCTGCCCGTTGCGCAGCGCCTTGGCGAAGTGGTCCTTGCCCAGGCCCTCGTGCCAGGGGTCCTTCTTGATCGAGTCGAGCCCGCCGGCCGGCATCGGCGGCAGCACGCCGCCCTGCGAGGCGCCGCCGGGCACGAACTTCTCGTAGGGCTGCGTCTTCGCGCCCGTGGTGCCGCGCCCGCCGTCGCCCTCGAGCGCGTTGCACTGGCCGACGACCTCGATCGCCATGTTCATCGCCATCCCCTGCTGCAGGTGCAGGGCGTCGTTGTCGCCGTAGCACTTCCACAGCCAGGAGAGCATCGACTGCTGCAGCGCGTGCTCGAGCATGCCGGTCGCCTCGAACTTGTTCATCGAGAGCCCGGTCTTGAACTCCTTGTCGTAGTCCCAGGGCGGGTACTCCAGCGCGATCACGAAGTCCCAGCCCAGCCAGAACGTGGTCCACATCGTCGCGTCCTTGCTCCACAGCTGCGTCTGCTGCGTCGCATCGAGCAGTCCGGTGTATCCCAGCAGCTCCATCCAGTCGTGGCGCGTCGGCGCGAAGACGATCGAGAGCGGCGCGCCGTCGCGCGGCGCCAGCCCGAGCGCGTCCGGATGGCAGAGCGCGTCGACGAGGTGCTGCACCGCCGTCTTCTGCGCGTCGCTCGCGCCGAAGAGCGCGAAGAGGTCCTTGTCCGCGGCGCTCTCGGCCTTGGCCAGGCCGGCCGGCTTCCAGCCCTTGACCCAGGCCTTGAGCGTCTCGACGTCGGCCTTGAGCGGTGCGCACTTCGCGTCGCCCTTGCCCAGCCAGTCGATCCAGCGTCCCTCGAGCTCGAGGTAGGCCGCGGCCAGCGCGTGCAGGTTCTCGAAGCCCTGCTTGTCGCCGACCGCCCAGGCCGGATAGGCGAGGTTGACCATTCCCAGCTGCACGTGCACGCAGAACTGCTCGCGCAGCTTCTCGCCCGGCACGTCGCTGGCGTTGGCCGCGTGCAGGCGCTCCTTGACGAGGGCCTTGCCGAAGGCGGCGAAGTCGGGGAGCTCGTCGCCGCCGGCGGGCAGGACGAGGGCAGGGAGCGTGAGCACGAGAGCGGTGAGCAAGGCAGTCGGTCTCCTGGGGGCGGTGCTGGCGGGGCGGCGAGCGTACCTAGCTACCGACCTCGGCGAGCAGGGTCACCAGGCTCTTCACGTCGTCAAGGTTGTGTCGGAAGACGCCCTCGAGCCGGTGCGGCCGGCCGTGCAGGAAGTCGAACCAGGCCGCGGGCGCGAACGAGCCGGGGAGGTCGTCCTCGCGCTCGATCCCGCACAGCGCGTGCTCCAGCGTGCGCAGCCTGCAGTTCTCGAACTGCCCCTGGTGGCGCCTCCGCAGCGGCCAGTACAGGTCGAGGTGCGCCTTCTCGGCGAAGGGCGGCGCGATGCCGAACAGGCGCATCTTGTCCTCGAGGCGGTGGCGATCGAACGACTTGCCGAAGAAGCTGACCACGAACGAGGCGGCGCGGATGCGCTCCGCGGTCGCCTCGAGCAGGGCGCGCTCGCCCGCGGGTTCGGCGAGGAAGCCCTGCCAGACCTCGAAGTGCGGACCGTCGAAGGACCCCAGGCCGACCAGCCAGACGTAGGTGCCCGCGCCGCCGGAGAGCCCGGTGGTCTCGGTGTCCAGGAACAGGGCGCGCGCGGGGTCGAGCGCGGCCAGACGCTCGTCGCGCGCCTCGCGCGCCAGGCAGGCGACGTCCGCCGCGAGCGCTTCGACCAGCGCGCGCCTGCCGTGCCGATCGTCCGCGGCGCTGCGCGTCGTGCGCGCGTGCACGCGCCCGTCGAAGACGAGGTTCTCGGGCGGGCCGAGCGCGAGCGTGCGTGGCGCGAGCGGCCCGGCCTCCGCGCGCGTCTCCGCGCTCCGCTGCGCGCGGCGCGCGAGCGCGGCGGAGACGTCGAGCACGGGCGCGCGGCGCACCTCGAGCGCGGGCTCGCTCGGCGCCTGCAGCGCCGAGGCGTCGGGAACCGCCTGCGCAGGCGGAGCCGGCTCGCGCCGCAGGCGCGCGAGCTTGTCGCGCAGGCTCTCGCTCACGCCGGCGACTCCTCGGGCTCGTGCGCCTCGAGCTCGCGCGGGGCGGCGCTCGCGCCGTGCACGAGGTGCTCGAGCACGCGCAGCGCGGTCTCCTTGCCGAGCTGGCCGACCTCCTCGACCGGGCCGACGCAGGCGGGGCAGCCGTGCGTGCAGGCGCAGCGCAGCACGACCTCGCGCGCGGCGAGGAAGAGCTCGCGGTGCG
Source organism: Planctomycetota bacterium (assembly GCA_044229935.1). Classification (GTDB taxonomy): domain Bacteria; phylum Planctomycetota; class UBA1135; order UBA1135; genus JADJLZ01. The sequence continues at coordinate 2,767 of JBGASC010000050.1, forward strand.
CGCGGAAGAGGATCTCCGCCAGGCCGACGCCGCCCTGCACCGCGTCGTAGAGGAACACGGCCGGCCGCCGGAAGCGCGGCGAGCGCACCTGCGTCGAGAGCCCCAGGTCGCGCGGCTGGCAGGAGAGCACCAGCGGCGCGACGCGGCGCAGGAGCAGTCCCAGCCCGCGCCAGGCCGCGCCGCGGTCTCCCGCCATCAGGCCGAGCTCGGCCGCCGTCTCCTCGCCCAGCGTCAGCACGAAGGCCTCGCTGTCGAGCTCCTCGGCCGGCAGGTGGATGTCCTCCGCGCCGACGTTCTCGCGCGTGTAGAAGCGGATCTTCTTGTACTGCGTCGCGAGCGTGGTGACGTGCACCTCGCCGCGCCAGAGCGCGAAGTCCTCGGCCGACTCGCGCACCTCGGCGGATCCGGGGCGCTCGCGCGCGGCGCGCTCCTCCAGGCGCAGCACGCGCACGTCGACGTCGACCTCGGCCTCGGTGAAGTAGTCGCTCTCGACCGCACGCGCGTAGGCGCGGCGGTTCTTGTGGTCGAAGCTCTCGATCTTCCAGGTCTCGCCCTCGACCTGGTAGATCGCGCCCTGGTGCACGGTCGTGATCGAGGCCGCGCGGTCGATCTCTCCGATCGCCTTCTTGGTGGCCGCGTCGAGCACGAGCACGTTGTCGGGATCCTCGCCGCCCAGGTTGACGTCCTGCGCCGGATAGGCATCCGCCATCCACCACCAGGTGCCCTCGCGCTTGTGCAGGAAGCGCGACTCCTCGGCCAGGTAGTCGAGCACCGCCGGCGCGTTCGCCGCGCGGCCGAAGCCCGCGTCGCTCGCGATCGAGCCGTCGGCGTCGGCGCGGAAGGGCAGCTCGAAGGCCGCGCACTTGAGCTGCTCGGAGAGGATCACGAGGTTGTCCGGATCCAGGCCGAGCTTCTCCTGCGGCCGGCCGAAGAGCTGCTCGGGATGGTGCGCGAGGTACTGGTCGACCGGATCCGAGCGCGCGATCAGCACGGCGAGCGAGGGCTTCTGCCGCCGCCCGACGCGGCCGGCGCGCTGCCAGAACGAGGCCTGCGAGCCGGGGTAGCCGACCAGCACGGCCACGTCGAGCGCGCCGATGTCGATGCCCAGCTCGAGCGCGTTGGTCGAGACGACGACCTTGACCCTGCCCGTGCGCAGTCCGTCCTCGATCTCGCGCCGCAGGTTGGGCAGGTAGCCGCCGCGGTAGCCGCGGATCTCGTCAGGCTCCAGGCCCAGATCGTGCGCGCCCTCCTTGAGGTAGCGCGTCAGGACCTCGACCGAGGTGCGCCGCTGGCAGAAGAAAATCGTCTGGTGCTTGGGGCCGCAGACCTGCCGCGCGAGCTCGCGCGCCTCCTCCAGAGCGCTGGCGCGCAGGCCGGCGACCGGGTTGAGCAGCGGCGGGTTGTACACGCCGAAGGTGCGCGCGCCCGAGGGCGAGGCGTCCTCGCCGACGACGCGCACGTCGCGACCGACCAGGCGCCGCACGTGCGCCTCGGGCTCGCTCAGCGTCGCCGAACAGAGCAGGAAGCGCGGATCGCTGCCATAGTGCCGCGCGATGCGCACGAGGCGCCGCAGCACGTTCGCGACGCTCGAGCCGAACACGCCCGAGAGCGTGTGCACCTCGTCGATCACGACGAAGGCGAGGTCGCGGAAGAGCTCGCTCCACTTGGCGTGGTTGGGCAGGATCCCCGCGTGCAGCATCCAGGGATTGGTCAGCACCAGGTGCCCGCGGTCGCGCAGCGTGCGCCGCACCGAGGGCGGCGTGTCGCCGTCGTAGGTGAACGCGTGCCAGTCCTCGCCCAGGCGCTCGACCTGCTGCGTCAGCGCCGCGCTCTGGTCCTGCGAGAGCGCCTTGGTCGGGAAGAGGAACAACGAGCGCGCTCGGCCTTGCGTCGCGAGCAGCCGCTGCAGCACGGGCAGCGTGTAGCACAGCGTCTTGCCGGAGGCGGTCGGCGTCGCGACCAGCACGTCCTCGCCCGCGAGTGCGTGCCGCACGAAGCGCGCCTGGTGCTCGTAGAGCTCGCCGAGGCCGCGCGCGCGGCACAGCTCGATCAGGCGCGGATCGAGCTCGGGCGGGAACGGCTCGACGCGCGCCGAGCGCGCGGGCACGCGCTCCCAGCGCTCGAAGCGCGTGCGCCAGCGGGCGTCGGTCTGCAGCGCGTGGACGATCTCGTCCAGGCTGCGGTCGCCGCGCGCCTTGCGCGCCCCGCCGCGGCGCGGACCTGCCGTGCCGCCCTGCTGTGTCTCTGGCTCCCCGCTCACTTGCCCCCCGGTCGTCCGGCACTGCCCCGCGCAGCGCGTTAGGCAGAGGTTAGGGTTCCCCGCCGCGCGCGGCAAGGGTTCAACCGCCGCGCAGGAGCTCGAGCAGCTTCGCGTGCAGCGTCTGGTCGTGCGCGACGGCGCGGTGGCCGTCGAAGATCACCTCGACCGCCTCCTCGGGCCGCGCCGCCTGGCGCGAGCGGCCGATGTGGATCGCCTGGATGTTCCCGAGCGGGTCGGCGAACTCGACGGTCAGCGCCTGGTCCCAGGGCGCGTGGTCGGGCGTCAGCGGCGTCAGGTAGCGCTCGGCGCGCAGGAAGCACAGCGCGTCGAGCACGGCGTGCAGTTCCTTCGCCTCGGCATCGTTGCCGCGCCGCGTCCAGCGGCCGCGCGTGTTGTGCACGTAGACGAGCTCGTGTTCGCCGTCGGACAAGCGCAGCCCCGCCTGCCCCTGTTCGGGGATGTCGACCAGCTTGAGGCTCCAGAACTCCTCGATGCTGCGCGTGACGGCGCTCCTGAGCGTGCTCGGCGCGATCGAGCAGGCGTTCTCGCCGCGGCGCTGGAAGAGCACGCCCTCGACGCCGCCCGGCCGCACCGCGTCGGGCCCGATCCAGCCGCCCTGCTGCGTGCCGCCGACCTGGATCCAGATGGCCGGGAACTCCGGCCGCTCCTCGACGGTCTCGCCCAGGCGGAAGCCGTCGAGCTCGATCTTGTCGAGCAGCCCGAGCAGGTCCTCGACCTTGGCTGGGTCGGCCTGCACCGGCTTGTCGAAGGCCTTCTCGCCGCTGCGGCGCTGGGCCACCTTCCAGAGCTTGCCGACGTGCGTGAAGTAGAGCTCGTCCTCGGCGCGGTGCAGCGTCAGGGCCGAGATCTCCTCGCGGCGCGCGCGCAGGATGCGCGGGTCGAGCAGGTCCTCCAGCGCGAAGCCCACCAGCCAGGCGTCGTGCTGCTCGACCGCCCACACGCAGCCGAGCTCCAGGCGCATCGCGCGCCAGTCCTTGCCCGTGTGCCCGCTGCGGCCCACGCGCAGCGTCTGCTTCGAGCCGTCGCGCAGCTCGAGCACGAGCTCCAGCTCGGGCGGATCCAGGCCGAAGCGCTCCGGCGGCGCGCCGAGCTCGTCGATGTAGCCGCCGTGGTGCAGGGCGGCGAGGCCCTGCAGCCAGGTCGCGACCAGCGTGGGATCGAGCTCGACCGGCACGGGCTTGACCGCGTGCCAGCCGTCGGGCGCGAGCTCGAGCTCCATCTCCGCGCTGCCCGGCTCGGTCGAGCCCTCGCGCACGATCGAGCCGCTGCGGCGCACGCGCACGACGTCGCCGGGCACGAAGGCGAGCACCTGCTGGGTCTTGAAGTCGTCCAGGGTGCGGTCGATCGCGGTCGCGAGGTTGTTCAGCACGCGCACGCACTGGCCTCGCACGCGCACGTTGACGTGCTGGCCGTCGGCGTCGAGCTCGCCGATCTCGACGCGCTCGCTGCGGCGCTTGCCGTCGAGCTCCTCCTCGATCTCCAGGACGACCGCGGGCGGCGTGAAGCCCAGGCGCGCCGGATCGCGCTCGCCGGCGGGGACCTCGGGACCCGCCGCCGCGAGCGCGCACTGCAGCAGGTGCTCGACGTGCGGCGCGTCGGCCGGCAACTCGACAGGATCGCGCATGCGCCAGCCGCCGCGGCCGTCGCGGTCCAGGGCGAGGTGCCAGTCGCGGCGCACGTTCTCGGCCGCGATGCGCGTCACGCGCGCCGCGTCGAAGCCGGGGAACAGGCGCACGTCCTGGCGCGCGGCCTGCTGCACGTCGTGGCCGACGCTGACGTACAGGCCGACGCCCAGCAGCGCGACCAGCAGCGCGAGCACCAGCAGCGTGCGCGTGCTCACTTGCGCCGCCTCCAGGCCGTGAACAGGCCGGCCGCGAGCGAGAGCAGCGGCAGCACCACCACCAGCCACAGGTGCACCCGGCCGATCGCCTGGGGATCCTGCAGGTCGAGCCTGTGCTCGGTCCTCTCCCGCGCGCGCACGTTGGCGCGCCACTCGCGCGAGGCGCACCAGTTGAACGCGTTGAGCAGGAAGTCGCGGTTGGTGTCGAAGCTCGCGTTGATCGCGGCCGCCGCGGCGCCGATGACGAACACGCGCGACTCGGGGCGCTGGTCGCCGGCGCTGCGCAGCGTCGGGCCGGCCGCGAGCACCGGCGGGAACACGATCGCCGCCGCCAGCACGAACGGGCCGTGGCGCTCGGCCGCGGCATCGGGCTGCCAGTCGCCGACCGCGGCCCCCGCGGGCGGGAGGTCGAGCCAGGCGTCCGCGCTCGAGCGCAGCACCTGCAGCACGGTCGAGCCCGGCAGGCCGTGGCCGACGGCCAGGGCGCGCGCGCCGTTGAGCACGACGCTGCGCTGGCTGCGCCGCAGGGGCTCGGTCACCTCGTGCTGGCTCATCGCGGTGGGATCGATCCACAGCACCGCGCAGGCGTTCGTGCCGTACTGCCGCTCGCCGCTGACGCTGGGCTGGCCGCGCGCGACCAGGCCGTTGGGTGCGACCTCCAGCCCCCAGGGGCGCAGGAGATCGGCCAGCGAGTCCTGCTTGGGAAGCGGCTGGATCCCGGGCGCGGCGAGCAGCCGGCCGCCGCGCTCGACGAAGCGGCGCAGCGCGGCGAGCTCGGCCGGCGCGAAGGGCTGCTCGGGCCCGATCGTCGCGAGCACGCGGCAGTCGTCGGGGACCTCGGGCTCCTTCGCGGGATCCCAAAGGCCGGTGGTGAAGCCGTCGGCCTCGAGCGCGGTCTTGAGGCTCGCGAGCCCCTGCACGGCGGCCGAGTCGAGTTCGTACTCGCCGTGTCCGCGCGTGAAGAGCAGGCGCGGCGCATCGCCGCGCGCGACCTTCATCAGCGCGCTGATCAGCGCCTCCTCGCCGCGGAAGGAGACCAGGCGCGCCGGCACGACCGCGCCGCGCGCGCCGGTCGGATCGCCCAGGTCGAAGTCCGCCAGGTCGCCGCGCAATTCGAGCAGCGCGTGGCGCTTGCCCGCCGAGACCGCCAGCAGCCCGCCGGGCTGCACCTCGCGCGCGCCCAGCTCGAACAGGCGCGCCTGCGAGCGCTCGTCGATGCGGCCGGCGTTGAGGTCGTGCACGACCAGGTTGACACGGCCGTTGGAGGAGTCGCGCAACACGTAGAGCAGGCGCCGCACGCGCTCCTGCACCTGGATGGCGAGCTCCTCGAGCGGGAACTCGGCGGAGCGGAAGAACACGTCGATCGTGACGTCCTCCGGCAGCCGCCCGACCAGGTCCAGCGAGGCCGGGTCGAGCGTGTTCTCGCCGCTGGAGGTCCAGTCCAGGCGCACGCGCACGAGCGAACGCTCGGCCAGGCGCGTCACCAGCAGCGCCACGAGCGCGAAGAGCACACCCGCGACGAGCACGCGCGAGCCGAGCCTGAGGCGCGTGCCGCGGCCGACGTTCTCGGGCAGGGGCTCGGGCTTCAGCGCCATCGCCGCGCCTCCAGCGCCCGCGTCGAGAGGAACAGGAAGAACGCCGTCCAGGCCGCGAAGAACGCCACGTACGCGCTGTCGACCACGCCGAAGAGGAAGGCGCTGCGCAGGTGCGCGGGCACGTCGACGGCCTCGACCGCGCGGGCGAGATCGCCCCAGCCCGAGAGCGCGGCGAACAGCGGCGCGAGCACGATCACGAGGTTGATCACGACCGCGGCGAAGGCCGAGAGCACCGGCGTGCTGGTCAGGCTGCTCGTCCACAACCCGATGCCGCAGAACAGCGCCGAGCACAACACCGCCCCGAGCCAGCCCGAGGCGACGACGCCCCAGTCGACCGGCGTGCCCAGGAGCGCGAGCACCAGCGCGTAGACGAAGCTCGTGCCCCACAAGAGCGCCATGAAGCTCAAGGCCGCGGCGAACTTGCCCGCGATCACCGCCACGTCGCTGACGGGCGCGGTCAGCAGGTACTCGAGCAGGCCGGTGCGCGACTCCTCGCTGACCATGCGCATCGTCAGCAGCGGCGGGAACAGCACGCACAGCGCCCAGAACACGAACGACTCGCCCAGGGCGAAGCGCAGCGCCATGTCGACATCGCCGCCGCTGCCGCGCAGGTAGAACAGGAACAGGTAGCCGTTCAGGAAGAGCGCGATGCAGAGCAGCGTCCAGGCCAGCGGGCCGAGGAAGAGGCCTGCCAGCTCGCGGCGGAAGATGGCGACGAATCCGCGCACGGAGGACCTCAGCTGCCGCTCGGCGGCGCGCCGCCCTCGTCGGTGGAGACCGGGCGGGAGAGATCGCGCTCGGCGCCGCGGTCGAACGGGTTGAGGCTGTAGATGCGCCGCGCGGCCGGCGCAGGGGCTGCCTGGGGAGCTCCCGGCGGCGCCTGCGCGGCGGGTGACTGCGCCGGCGGAGCCGTCGGGGCGGACGCCGGGAACACGGGAAGCGTGGGAGCGGCGCCGCTCGCCGCCGGCGCGACGGCGGGTGCTGCGCCCGAGCCCGAGCCGACCAGGTGCACCTCGAGCCCGGTCGCGGTCTCGTTGCGCCCGCTCGGCACCTCGCTCGGCGCGAGCTCGTCGTGCCCCAGCGCGATGCGCGCGAAGATCTGCTCCAGCGTCGGCGCGCGCCAGGAGAGCTCGCGCAGCGCCCAGTTGCGCACGCGCGCCAGCGCGCCGACGTCCTCGCGCAGGTCGGTGTCGCAGACGATCTCGTACTGCTGGTGGATGCCCACGCGGCCGCGCTCGCGCACCTCGCGCACGCCCTGGATCGCAGCGAGCAGTCGCACCGCCAGCGCGGCGTCGGCTCCGACCACCGCCTCCAGGCGCACGTGGCTCGCGCCGGCCAGCGAGCGCACCAGCTCGCCCTGCGTGCCGTCCGCGGCGATGCGGCCGCGGTGCAGGATGATCACGCGCGGGCAGACCGCCTCGATCTCGGGCAGGATGTGCGAGGAGACGAGCACCGTGTGCTTCTGCGCGAGCTCGCGCAGGATCGAGCGCACCTCGAGGCGCTGCAGCGGGTCGAGGCCGCTGGTCGGCTCGTCGAGGATCAGCACCTCGGGATCGGCCAGGAGCGCGACGGCCAGGCCGACGCGCTGGCGCAACCCGCGCGAGAGGTTGCCGACGAGCTCGCGCGAGCGTTCGCGCAGGCCGACGCGCTCGAGCACGGCCGGGATGCGCTCGCGGCTGCGCGCGCGCGGCATGCCGTGCAGGCGCGCGTGGAAGGCGAGCATCTCCTCGACGCGCAGCTCGCGGTAGAGCGGGACGCTCTCGGGCAGGTAGCCGATGCGCCGGCGCACCTCCATCGAGCGGTGCACCACGTCGAAGCCGGCCACCGAGACGGCGCCGCTGGTCGCCGGCAGGTAGCCGGTCAGGATGCGCATCGCCGTCGTCTTGCCGGCGCCGTTGGGGCCGAGGAAACCGACGACCTCGCCCTTCTCGATCTCGAAGGTGACGTCGTCGAGGGCCGTGTTGCTGCCGAACCGGCGCGTCAGATGGGCGACCGAGATCACGCGGGGAGGGTAGCGACGGGGCTCGAGGCTCTCAACGGCGCGAACGCGAGCGCGCGACTGGGGAACGGGTACCGCCGGCGAGACCGACCTGGCAGACACGCTCGCCGGCGGATCCCCAATTCGAGGAGCACTTCGCAACCGCCGTGCCGCAGCGCGCGAGGCGCCCCGAGGGCATTGGCTGCGTCGCGACGGGCGCGCACCGCATGCACGCTGAGCGCCGACGCACAACCGCGCAGCGGATCCGCACAACCGGCTGCAGCCGAACGAGCGCGAGGCCGCCGCGATCGGCTCGCGGCGGCCTCGCTGGCCGTCTGCCCCCCAGTCGGCCTCAGGTCTTGACCTCGAAATCGGCGTCGACGGGCTCGTCGCCCTTCGCGCCCTTGCCCGGCGCACCCGAAGTCGGGCCCTTGGGCTCGGCTCCGCCGGCGGCCTGCTGTTGCTGCTGGTAGATCACCTGCCCCAGGCGCTGGGCCGAGGTGCGGAAGGTGTTGAGCGCGGCCTCGATGGCGGTCTTGTCCTCGCCCTTGAGCGCCTCGCGCAGCGCATCGCGGCTGGTCTCGATCGCCTTGGCGTCGGCGTCGGAGAGCTTCGCGCGGTGCTCCGCGAGCGACTTCTCGATCTCGTGGATCTCCTGCTCCCCGCGGTTCTTGAGCTCGACCACCTCGCGCTTGGCCTTGTCCTCGGAGGCGTGTGCCTCGGCTTCGCGGCGCATGCGCTCGACCTCGTCCTTCGAGAGGCCCGAGGAGGACTCGATGCGGATCTGCTGGCTCTTCCCCGTGCCCTTGTCCTTGGCGGTGACGTTCAGGATGCCGTTGGCGTCGATGTCGAAGGTGACCTCGATCTGCGGCATGCCCCGCGGTGCCGGCGCGATGCCGTCGAGGTGGAAGCGCCCCAGCGTGCGGTTGTCGCGCGCGAAGTCGCGCTCGCCCTGCAGCACGTGGATCTCGACGCTCGGCTGGCTGTCGCTGGCGGTCGAGAAGACCTGGCTCTTGCTGGTCGGAATGGTCGTGTTCTTCTCGATCAGCTTGGTGCACACGCCGCCCAGCGTCTCGATTCCCAGCGAGAGCGGGGTCACGTCGAGCAGGACGACGTCCTTGACCTCGCCGCCGAGCACCGCGCCCTGGATGGCTGCGCCGATCGCGACGACCTCGTCGGGGTTGACGCTCTTGTTGGGCTCCTTCTCGAAGAGCTTCTTCGCCAGCGCCTGGACGCACGGGACGCGCGTCGAGCCGCCGACCAGGATCACCTCGTCGATCTGCGAGGGCGAGAGGCCGGAGTCCTTCAGCACCTGCTGGCAGGGCCCCTTGGCGCGATCGACCAGGCCGTCGATCAGCTGCTCGAACTTCGCGCGCGTGATCGTCATCTGCAGGTGCTTGGGACCCGAGGCGTCCGCCGTGATGAACGGCAGGTTGACGTCGGTCTGGTTGAGCGAGGAGAGGTCGATCTTGGCCTTCTCCGCGGCCTCCTTGAGCCGCTGCAGCGCCATCGGGTCGCGGCGCACGTCGATGCCCGAGGACTTGCGGAACTCGTCCGCGATGTGGTCCATCAGGGCCTTGTCGAAGTCGTCGCCTCCCAGGTGCGTGTCGCCGTTGGTCGCGAGCACCTCGAAGACGCCGTCGCCGATCTCGAGGATCGAGATGTCGAAGGTGCCGCCGCCGAAGTCGAAGACCGCGACCTTGCCGGACTTCTTCTTGTCGAGTCCGAACGCGAGCGCCGCAGCCGTCGGCTCGTTGATGATGCGCTCGACCGCGAGGCCCGCGATCGTGCCCGCGTCCTTGGTCGCCTGGCGCTGGCTGTCGTTGAAGTAGGCGGGCACCGTGATCACGGCGCGCGAGACCTTCTCGCCCAGGTAGGCCTCGGCTGCCTCCTTCAGGTACGCCAGCACCGAGGCGCTGATCTCGGGCGGCGTCAGCTTCTTCTGGTCGATCTCGACCTTGACCAGTTCGTCCGCGCCCCCGCTGATCTTGTACGCGACGTTCTTCTCCTCCGCCGCGACCTCGTGGTGGCGCCGGCCCATGAAGCGCTTGATCGAGGCGACGGTGCGGGTCGGGTTGGTCACCGCCTGGCGCTTGGCCGGGGCTCCGACGAGCTTCGAGCCGTCCGCCTGGAAGGCGACGACGGACGGCGTCGTGCGGCCGCCCTCGGCGTTGGGGATCACGACCGGCTGCCCGCCCTCCATCACGCACACGACGGAGTTGGTGGTGCCGAGGTCGATGCCGATGATCTTGCTCTGGTTGCTCATTGGGGTTGCTCTTCCCGCGCGGGGCGCAGGTGGCCGCGCCGTTTCCAAATGCTGTGCCAGCGAAGGCGGCAGCTAGAAGTCATTGAAAGCAAATGGTTTACGGCAAGGCCCACCGCGGCCGGCGCGCCAAAGTGGCAGAGGCTCCCCGAGCCCGCCCGTGCGCCTGCCAATCAGACAGAGCTAGAGCCCGTACTGCTTGAGCTTGCGGTACAGCGTCCGCTCGCCGATGCCGAGCACCTTGGCGGTCTTCTCGCGGTTGCCCTCGTGCAGCGCGAGGTTGGCCGCGATCAGGTCGCGCTCGACCTCTTCCATCGAGCGGCCCGTGAGCTCGTAGCCGCCGCCGGCCTGCGCACCCGCGGGCGTGCCGCGCACGGTCTCGGGGATGTCCTCCAGCCCGAGCACCTCGCCGCGAGCGAGCAGCACCATGTTCTCGAGCGCGTTGCGCAGCTCGCGCACGTTGCCCGGCCAGTCGTAGCGCAGGAGCGCGTTGCGCGCCTCCGGCGTGATGCCGCGCACGCTGCGCTGGTGGTGGCGCGCGAGCTCGCCGACGTAGTGGTCGATCAAGAGCGGGATGTCGCTCTTGCGCTCGCGCAGCGGCGGGAGCTCGATCGTCACGACGGCCAGGCGGTACATCAGGTCCTCCCGGAACTTGCCCTCCTTGACCATCTGCTTCAGGTCGCGGTTGGTGGCGGCGAGCAGGCGGATGTCGACCTTCTGCGTCTCGTTGCCGCCGACGGGCTGCACCTCGCGCGTCTCGAGCACGCGCAGCAGCTTGGCCTGCGTCGCCAGTGGCATGTCGCCGACCTCGTCGAGGAAGAGCGTGCCGCCGTCGGCGTAGACGATGCGTCCTTCCTTGTGCGCCACCGCGCCGGTGAACGCGCCCTTGACGTGCCCGAAGAGCTCGGACTCGATCAGCCCCTCCGACAGGGCGGCGCAATTGACCGGGACGAAGTGCTCCGGCTTGCGCGGCGAGTTGTCGTGGATCGCGCGCGCGACCAGCTCCTTGCCCGTGCCGCTCTCGCCCAGGATCAGCACGGTGACGTTCGTGGCCGAGATCTGACCCAGGATGCCGAACAGGCGCTGCATCGGCGGCGAGCTGCCGATGATGCCCTCGAAGCCCGCGCGCTTGTCGATCTGGCGCCGCAGCTCGACGTAGTCGCGGCGCAGGCGCGCGTTCTCCACGGCCCGCCCCAGGCGCGCGCGCAGCTCGGCGATGTCGACGGGCTTGGTCAGGTAGTCGGTGGCGCCGTCGCGGAAGGCCTCGACGGCCACCTTCTCCGAGCCGCGGCCCGTGATCAGGATCACCACAGCCTCGGGCTGGTCGTTGCGCACGCGCTTGAGCAGCTCCAGACCCGAGAGATCCGGCATGACCAGGTCGGTCAAGACTGCATCGAAGGGCTGCTCGCCCAGCCGTGCGAGGCCCTCGCGGCCCGAGTGGGCCAGCGTGCAGCGGTGGCCGTCCATCTCCAGGCTGTCGGCCAGCGCCTCGGCGTGCGACTCGTTGTCGTCGACGATCAGCACGCGGAAGGGCTTGGGTTCGGCGCTCATCGCATCTCCTCCGCACGATTGTCCGCGCCCGCGCCGTGGATCTCCACCACCAAGGGCAGCACGATCGAGAAGCTCGTGCCGCGGCCCTTCTCGGAGACCACCGCGATCGTTCCGCCGTGCTCGACCACGATGCGGCGCGTGGTCGAGAGCCCCAGGCCCGTGCCGCCCTTCTTGGTCGAGTAGTACAGCTCGAAGCAGCGCTCGCTGTCCTCGGGCGTCATGCCGACGCCCGTGTCGGTGATCGTCAGCTCGACGAAGTTCCCCAGGCGCTGCACGCGCACGATCAGCTCGCCGCCCTCCGGCATCGCCTGGCGCGCGTTGACGAACAGGTTGAGCACGGCCTGCTTGAACGCGCCGGTGTCGAGCAGCACCAGCGGCAGGCCGGCGGGCAGGTCGACGTGGTGCCGGATGCCCTGCGCGCGATCCTCGGGCTCGACGAACTCGAGCACGTCCTTGACCAGCGCGCACAGGTCCGCCGGCGCGCGGTTGACCTGCCCGCCGCGCGCGAAGCGCAGGAAATCCTCGACGATCGTCTCCAGCCGTCGCACCTCGCGCTGCAGCGTCTGCACGCGCTTCAGGCAGCGCTTCTCGCGCGGACCGGGCTCGGGAGCATCCGGGCCGCGCCGCGCGTGCCCCCACTCCTCCTCGAGCAGGGCGAGGTTGATCGCCATGGTCGAGAGCGGGTTCTTGATCTCGTGCGCAAGCCCCGCGGCGAGGCGCACCAGGAAGGCCTCGGTCTCGACCGCCGGCGGCTCGCCGACCGGGCGCGGCGGCTCGGAGGCAGGGGACGGCTCGACGATCGGCTCGAGCGGAGGTTGGGGTTCGGCGTGCTCCATGGCAGAGCGGCCGCGGCAGCAAGCTTGGGCCGCACGGTGCGGGCCGCTAGGCTAGCAGCGCGCACACACGCGCTCCAATTCCGCACTCGACTCATGAGCCACGAACCGCGACGGGCCGAGCTTCCCGATCGCGCGCCCGATCGCGACCTCGTCGATCGCGTGCGCGCCGTGCTGCAGGAGGACGGCCTGGTCGCCTTCCCGACCGAGACCGTCTACGGCCTGGGCGTGCGCGCCGACCACGCGGCGGCGCTCGATCGCCTGCGCGAGGCCAAGGGCCGGCCCGAGGACATGCCCTTCACCTGGCACGTCGGTTCGAGCCGCGCGCTGCAGCGCTTTCCGCGCGTGTCGCCGATGGCCCTGCGCCTGGTCGCGCGCTACTGGCCGGGCCCGCTGACGCTGGTGCTGCCGGGGATCCCGCGCGGTCTCGAGGCGACCGCGCGCAACGGCTGGACCGGCGTGCGGTTGCCGGCACACCGCGGGACGGCGGGGATCCTCGACGCGCTCGAGTTCCCGATCGTGATGAGCAGCGCCAACCGCCACGGCTCCGCGCCCGCGACGGACGCGGACACGCTGGCGCGCGAGTTCGGGGCCAGCGTCGACTGGGTGCTCGACGGCGGGCGCTCGCGACTCTCCGAGGCCTCGAGCGTGCTGCGACTGGGCCCAGGGCACTTCGAGCTCCTGCGCCCGGGCCTGTTCACGCTCGAACAGCTGCGCTCGGTCGCCGGGCTGCGCATCGCGCTGGTCTGCACCGGCAACACCTGCCGCAGCCCGATGGCCGAGGGGCTTGCGCGCAAGCTGCTGGCCGAACGGCTCTCGGTGCGCGCCGACGAGATCGGGGAGTTCGGCTTCGAGCTGCGCTCGATGGGCGTGCAGGCCGCGGTCGGACAGCCCGCCTCCAAGCACGCCGTGACCGTGATGAAGGAACAGGGCGTCGACCTGAGCACGCACTCCTCGCGCCCTTCCGCGGCCGAGGACCTCAGCCGCTTCGAGCGGGTCTTCTGCATGACGCGCGGTCACCGCGCAGCTCTCGCTGCGACGCTGCCGCCGGGGCGGGAGAAGCAGCTGGAGCTGCTCGATCCGGACGGCCACGACATCCCGGATCCGATCGGCGGCGATCGCGAGGACTACCTGCGCACGGCGGCGGCGATCGAAGCCTGCCTGCGCAAGCGCCTCGACGAGTGGGCCTGATCCCGCGCCCGCGCAGCCGATGCCTCCGCGCGCGGCCCGCTGGTGCGCGCCTACTTGTCGCGCGCGCCGGGTAGCCAGGCCAGGAAGCGGCCTTCGAGGCAGTTCTTGTCGCACTCCGCGTTCGAGAGCGCGACGCCCTCGTAGACCTGCGCGAAGACCGCCTCGAAGTCGGCCCCCGCGGCTGGATCGGCGAGCTTGCAGAGGAACTGCGCGAACTTCTCGCGCGACTTCTTGTCCGGACCGCCGGCCTGCGTCTGCATCCAGTACAGGAAGGCGCTCTTGTAGGCGCGCAGGCACTCGGCGAAGTCGCCCTGGTAGCTCTCGGGCACCTGCTTGTCGCCCGCAGCTGCGCCGAAGAAGGGCGCGGTGACGGCACGCACGTCCGTGCCCTTGTCGTCGCGTAGGCCAAAGCAGGCGAGGCGGTTCTTGGCCTTCTTGTCGGCCTCGCCGCCCTCCTTCTGCGCCAGCTTGAGGATCTTGAGGAAGTGGTCCGCGCCCTGCAGCTCGCGCCAGCGCGTGTCGGCGGAGTTCTTGCCGAGTCGACCTCCATCGGCGTTGCCGCCGGGCACGAAGACCTCGCGCTTCTGGGTCTGACGGCCGCGCGTGTCGCCGTCGACGCGCGTGTTGACCTCGCCGAAGAGCTCGATCACGAGGTTCATCGAGAGCCCCTGCACGAACGCGCTCGGGGCACGATCCGCGTAGAAGCGCTCGAACACGAGGTTGAGCGCGAGCTGCACGACCTGCTGCGGCAGCGACTCTCCCATCGCGGTGCCCTGGCCGTAGTCGTTCGGCGGCGCACCGGCGACCGAGTACTCCAGCGCGATCACCTGATCGGCGCGGACGAAGGCCGACATCCACGAGGTGACCCCGTCGGCCCAGTACAGGCCGCGGTCCGCCTCGTTCTGCCAGCCGGCGAAGCACACCAGCTCGACGAAGCCCTTGCGCGTGGGCTCGAGCACCAGGCGCAGCGATTCGGGCGCGTCGCGCTTGGTCGCGAGGATCGAGCCGCTGCCGAGCGCCTCGGCGAGCTCCTTCTGCGCGGCCTTGGTCGCGTCGGGGCAGGGCAGCAGGTCCATCCAGTCCTTGCCCGCGCCGTCCTTGAGCTTCTGCAGCTGGGCCTCGCGCAGGCCGCCGACCCACTTCTGGATGGCCTTGAGGTCCTCGCGCACGGCCTTCTGGTCGGTGCCGTTGGGCTTGAGCCAGTCGAGCAGGTGCTCCTGCGCGCCGAGCAGCGCCTGTGCGCACTTCGTGAGCTCGGATGCGTGCTTCTCGAGCCCCTCGACGGGGAAGCGCACGTCGAAGAGGCCCAGGTGCGCGGCGACGAAGTGCTTCTCGAGCACCGCGTCGAACTCGACCTCGTCGGCCTTCTTGCCGGCGTAGCCGTGGGTGTTCAGGAACTCCGTCGCGGCTTTCTCGAACGGGACCTGCGGGGCGAGCGTGGACAGACCGATGGCGATCAGGGCACTCAGCATGGCTTGGCGAGGGCTGCGGGTTTCCTGCCTGGACGCGCAGCGTGCGCGCGATCTTGCAGGAAGCTGGTGAAAGGATCCACGCCAGCGGGCGCGCTAACGCAAGTCTTTCGCGCGAGCGAGGGCGTCGGACTTCACCATCCGTTCCCACGCCGAGTCCGAGAGTCCCAGCTGTCGGGCGCGCGTTGCTTCCCGCGTCGAGACCAGGCGCGGGCAGCGCTCCAGCGCGGCCGCGAGCGCCTTCGGCGCGGCGGGGCTGCCGGTCCGCTCCAGGGCCACCGCGAGGTAGAGGTGCACGTCGGCTCGTTCGCCGCGCAGCTCGGCCGCTCGCACGAGGTCGGGCAGCGCGCCGGCGGGATCCGAGGCCAGGCGCGCGACGCCGTTGCGCAGCACCGCGAGGAACTCGCGCTCGGCTTCGAACGCGACGAGTTCGGGATCGCCGGGAGCCAGAGCTCGCGCGCGCGCGAGCTCGGCCTCCGACCGGCCGCGCGCGTCGAGCATCAGGCCGCGCAGCCGCGCTTCCTCGACGGCGAAGCACTGCCGCGCGCGGTGCAGTGCGCGCAGACCTTCGGCTCGGTCGCCAGACGCAGGCCAGCCCTCGGGTACGAGCGTGTCCTCCGGCAGCGCCGCGAGGTTCGTCGGCAGGTCGCCGAGCAGCACGGCGCCGGTTCGGCGCGGGAGGTAGAGCACCCACGGATCCCGGTCGCCCAGGCACGCGGCCCCGCTCCGAAGGCTCCCTCTCCCTGCGGGACCGGCGCGCACGCAGCGCGCGGCGAGGCCCTCCGGCGTGTCGAGGCCGAGTGCCGCGAGCGCCGAACCCAGCTCCGGCCCCAGACCGTTCCAGCGCCGCGCGTCGATCGCGGGCATGGACTCGCCGCCGACCAGGATCACCTGCGTGCCCGCGAGCCACACGCTCGACCAGGGGAACGAGACCTCGAAGGACTTCAGCACCGCGTCGAAGGTGCGCGGCTCGAGGGCATGCGGCGGGACCCACTGGCACACCAGGCCGCCCGGCCGCAGCGCGCGCCGCGCGATCGCGTAGAACTCCTCGGTGTAGAGGTACACGCCGAAAGGCGAGTCCGGCAGCAGCGGCTCCATCGTGATCACGTCGTAGCTCGCCGGGTGGTTCGCGAGCGTGCGGCGCCCGTCGGCCAGGCGCACGACCACGCGCCGCTGCGGCGAATCGTCGAGCAGCGCGGGCAGGCCCTCCTTCAGCACGCCATGGTTCTTCTCCTCGAAGAAGGGTGCGGCCTCGACCACCGCGCGGGAGATCTCGAGAACCTCCAGGCGCCGCACCTGCGGATGCAATGCGACCGCGCCGAGCGTCGTGCCCGTGCCCAGCGCGAGCACCGCGACGCGCTGCGGGTCCGGGTGCAGCAGCAGCGGCAGATGGCCGAGCACCTGCATGTAGACGTAGTCGCGCCCCGTGCCCGCGGCGCGGAAGCCGTCGGTCAGCAGCGTGCGCTCGCCGAGCAGCCCGTCGTCGACGACGCTGACGGCGAAGTCGCGGTCCTCCTGGAAGCTCCGCAACGCCAGGGCCGGCTGCGCGAGCGGAGGCGACGCGAGCGCCGGCGCCCGCGCGTCGAGCACGACCGCGCCCCCTGCCAACGCGAGGAGGACCGTCAGTGCGGCCAGCGTGTCGAGCACGACCGCGCCCGCTGCCAACGCGAGGAGGACCGTCAGTGCGGCCAGCGCGCGCGACGCGCGTGCGTACAGCAGCGCGAGCAGCAGCCCGGCCGGAGCGGCGACGGCGAGCAGTCCGCCGATCCCCCAGCGCGGCAGCACGAACGCGTGCAGCAGCGGCAGGCCGACCAGCGCGCCCCAGGCCTCGTGCAGGTAGAGCGCACCCAGGCGCTCGCCCCCGTCTCCCGCGAGCGTGCGGTGCAGCACGGCGGGGAACGCACCGAGCGGCGCGAGCGCCGGCAGGAGCAACGTCGCCGCGCGCGCAAGGCCGAGCGTGTCCGCCTGCGGATCGATGCGCGCGAGGGCGTGCTGCGCCAGCATCGGCCAGACGCCACAGGCGAGCGACAGGGCCAGCAGCACGAGCACGCCGCGCTCGCCGCGAGGAAGCAGCGGCGGCAGCAGCGCCGCGCCCAGCGCGAGCCCCGCGACCGAAGCGCACAGCGCCGCGCCCAGCGCGAACTGCATCCCGCCGATCCACAACACGCACAGTCGCAGGCCGGCGTACTCGAGCACCAGCGTCCAGAGCGTCACGAGCGCCAGCGCGATCCCCGCGCGCCAGGCGATCGGCCCGCGCACGCGCTCGACGGCAGCGTCACGCGAGACGGCCCGCGCCCCGACGAGCCCCGCCGCGAGCGCGAGGAGGCCCGCGACGAGGCCGCACCACTCGCGCTGCGTCGAGAGGCGCTGCACGCCGAAGATCCACGCGCCGGCCAGGCTGCCGGCGAGGTTCGCAGCCACCAGCGCCGCCGCGCTCTCGCTCCAGCGGCCGGCGGGATCGCGGCCGCGCAGGAGCAGCGGCAGGAAGAAGCCCTGCGCGCAGGCGGCGCACGCGATCAGGGAGCTGGTCGCGAGGTCCGCGCCGACCTGGCTCGCGAACCCGGCCGCGGCGAGGACCAGCCGCACGGAGAGCGGCGCGAGCACCCCCAGCACCAGGCCGACCAGCACGAGGGCGCGCGCGGGCCGCAGGTGCGAGCGACCGGCCAGGAACGCACCCAGCGCCCAGCCCGCGACGAACAGCGCCAAGCCCCAGGCCGCGGCACGTCCCGCACCCAGCGAGAGCCCCGCGCACTCCAAGAGCAGCACCTCGAGCCCGAGACCGGCGGCGCCGGCGAGCAGGGCCGCGAGCAGTGCCGGCGCACGCCTCACGAGAGGCCCGCGTTCAGCGACGCGCGGCGTCGCCCTCGGCCAGCGCGCCCCAGGCTTCCTTGGAGTCGGCCGCGCGCACCAGCGCCTCGCGCACCGCGTCCTTGCCGAGCACGCGCGCGATGTCCGCCAGCGTGCGGATGTGCAGCAGCTTCTGCGCGCGCGGGATCACCAGCAGCACCACGATGCGCGTGGGCTTGCCGTCGATGCTGTCGAAGGAGAGCCCCGCGTCGGAGCCGACGATGCCCATGCAGGCGACGACGCTCTCGACCCCGTCGACCGCGGCGTGCGGGATGGCGATGCCCTGCTCCATGCCGGTCGACATGGAACGCTCGCGGGCCACGACGGCCTCCTGGATCGGACCGGCCAGCGCTCCCGCGAGGCGACCCTGCTTCACCAGGTGCTCGACCAGCTGGTGGATCGCGTCCCACTTGTCCGCGGGACGAAAGCCCACGAGCAGGTCCTCGGCACGGAAGAGTTCGGACAGCCGCATGGATCCCGGCAGCATAGCGGCCGTGCGCGCCGCTTGGAAAGAACTGCGCGCTCGCGGGCCGCCGCGAGTCCCAGCACAGAAGCCGGTCGGCGCGTGGGAAGAGCGCGCACTCCTGTGCGTCCATGCGCGCCGTCGACAGGTGTCCGCAGAAAGCGGACGCGGTTTGACAGGCTGGGACTGGCTTCCTAGAGTGCCCGCACAGCACCCCGCAGATGGGGGCCTAAACCCGCTGAGATCAAGAAGATAGAACCAGGACAAGCGCACCCCACATGCTCCCGATCTTCGCCGCTTGGACGCTCAGCGCCGCTTTGGCGCAGCCCCTGCAGGGTCCTCCCCGCCAGCAACCGCCCAAGCCGGATCCGGCCGCGGCGCAGCCCGGCACCCCCGTCACTCCCTCCGCCGGCGCCGCCCAGGGTGGTGCGAAGGTTGCGCTGATCCAGGACGCGGGTGACTTCTACGTCCTGAACTTCGACGAGTCGACCGGCGAGAACCAGTTGACGCTCGAGGCCTTCGTCAAGATCTGCCAGGAGGTGACGAACATCAACTTCACCTACTCGCGCGACACGGGCACGCAGCTGCAGCAGCTCAAGGTGAAGATGTTCGGGCCCAAGCGCGTGCCGAAGGCCGACTTCTACAGCTTCTTCCAGATCATGATGGTGATCAACGACTTCGTGTGCTCCCGCATCGGGCCCGAGCACATCTCGGTCGTGTTGATCACCAGCACGCAGACGCCGGGCAAGGGCAACCTGCGCAAGGACGCACGCTACGTCACGCCCGCCGAGGTCGAGAAGTACGGCGACCAGCCGGCGACGCTGATCACGACCGTGCTCGACCTGCCGAACACCGACGTGCGCACGCTCTCGAACTCGCTGCGCCAGATGTTCACCGACGCGCAGACGCAGCAGATCATCCCGGTCGGCAACTCGAACAGCCTGATCATCACCGGCTTCGGCAGCGACGTGGCCGCGATCGTCAAGATGCTCAAGTTCGTCGACGAGGCCTCGGCCAAGGCGCAGGGCGAGCTGCCGATCTTCGAGACGATCCAGCTCGAGTTCGCCTCGGCCGAGGAGATCTCCGACACGCTCGAGGAACTGCTCGACGCCAGCCGCCGCGCGGTGACCGCGCGCGGGCAGGTCGCCGCGGCGCAGGGCGTCAGCGCCCCGCTGCAGGGCGGCAACACCGAGTCGAAGATCATGGTCGATCCGCGCACCAACTCGCTGATCGTGATGGCCATGCCCAACGACATGCCGCGCATCAAGGAGCTCGTCGCGCGCCTGGACATCGATACGATCGAGCGCGAGCACACCTACCACATCTACAAGCTCGAGAACGTCGAGGCCGAGGACCTGGCCAAGACCCTCGACAGCTTCATCAAGGACGCGCAGCGCGTCACGCCCGGCGGCCCCGGCGGCGCGGCCACGGGCGCGCGCGGCGGGCAGGCGGCGGCGTCGTCGAGCACCTCGCGCAACGAGGTCGTGGTCGTGGCCGACAAAGTCTCGAACTCGCTCCTGATCGCGGCCAACCGCACGCGCTTCGACGAGGTGCTCGAGCTGATCCAGAGCCTCGACCGGCGCCAGTCGCAGGTGCTGATCGAGACCGCGCTGGTCGAGCTCAGCAACACCGACCAGCTCGACCTGGGCGTCGAGATCGGCGGCGCGAACATCGGCTCGAAGACCGGGCAGTTCGGCGTCACCGACTTCGGCTTCGCCACCTACAAGGACAACTTCGACGCCAACGGCAACGTCGGCTCGGACGGCATCCCGGACACCAAGGTGCCCACGATCAGCAAGGGCGTGACGGCAGGCATCATCGACGCGGGCGACTTCTCGCTGCCGCTGCTGCTGAAGGCCCTGAAGACGCGCCGCGACACCAACGTGCTCAACGTGCCGTCGGTGCTGGTCAACAACAACGGCAACGCCAAGGTCGTGTCGAAGGACTCGCAGCCGACCACGACGATCACCGCCTCGGGCGGCATCAACGGCCAGACGCAGGAGAACTTCAAGGAGTACGTCGACGCCGGCATCACGATGCAGATCTCGCCGACGATCAGCGCCAGCCGCTTCCTGCGGCTCAAGATCTCGCTCGAGGTCTCGAACTTCCTGGGCTCGGTGCAGGGCGCGATCCCGCCGCCCAAGACCACGCGCACGATGGACACCACGGTCAACGTGCCCGACGGCGCGACGATGGTGATCGGCGGCATCATCACCGACAACAAGGGCAAGACGCGCGAGTCGATCCCCTTCCTCGGCGACATCCCGGTGCTCGGCTACCTCTTCCGCAACGACAGCGACACGCAGAGCCGCACCACGCTCTACTTCTTCGTGACGCCGCACATCATGCGCGACACGGACTTCGCCGACCTGGCCGAGTACTCCTACAAGCAGAAGCTGCAGGCTGCGGACACCATCGGCGCGGACCGGCTGCGCGTGGTCGACCCGCGCTTCGGGCACGAGAGCGATCGCCTGGACCTGGGCTCCTTCGAGGTCCCCCTCTACAAGAGCCCCTCCAAGGGCGAGGTCGGCAAGGACGCGGTCGGCATCGACCCGCAGCGCATGAACGAGCTCCTGAAGGAGGCCAAGCAGCCGCCCAAGCCCAAGCAGGAGCCCGAGCCCGAAGCCAATCCCGATCCGAAGAACCAGGCCGCCCCGGGCGGACCGAAGAAGCAAGGCTGATCCCCGCCGTGACCAGCATCTCGGAGATGCTCCTCGACGCCGGCCTCTCGCGCGAGAAGCTGGAGGAATGCCGCAAGGTCGCCGCCGCGAGCGGCGACTCGCTGGACCGCGTGATCCTGCAGAAGGACTACCTCGACGAGGTGACCCTGCTGCAGGTGTACGCCAAGCACCTGGGCTACGAGTTCCGCAAGTCGCTCGACGGCACGAAGGTGCCCGGCAGCTTCGTGAACAAGGTGCCGGTGCACTTCGCGCGCAACTACAACCTGGTCGCGCTCGAGGAGACCGGCGACCACGTGGTGCGCGTCGCCACCTGCTCCCCGCTCGCGCCGCACCCGATGGACGACCTCGCCGGCATGCTCGGCGCGGAGATCGATCCGGTGCTCGCGCCGCGCATCGAGATCACCACGCTGCTGGGGCGCGCCTACCGCCACAAGGCCGACGGCGTCGACGAGGCGCTCGACGAGGTGGCGGAGGACGGCAACATCGCCGGCCTCGCCGAGCAGATCGACGAGTCGGAGGACGTGCTCGACGTCGCCAACAAGGCGCCGATCATCAAGCTCGTCAACACGATCCTGTTCCAGGCGCTCAAGCTGCGCGCCTCGGACGTGCACTTCCATCCGTACCAGGACCGCATGCAGGTGCGCACGCGCATCGACGGCATCCTCTACGACATGGATCCGATCCCGCGCAAGGTGCAGGAGGCGATCGTCAGCCGCATCAAGGTGATGGGCAAGATGGACATCGCCGAGCGGCGCCTGCCGCAGGACGGTCGCGCGACGATCCGCCTGGGCGACGGCGAGGTCGACGTGCGCATCAGCTCGGTGCCGACGACCTACGGCGAGCGCATCGTGATGCGTCTGCTCGACAAGAGCGCCAAGGTCTACTCGCTCGACGAGATCGGCCTGGCGCCCAAGAACCTGGCGATGCTGCGCGAGTACCTGACCTTCAGCCACGGCATCATCCTGGTCACGGGCCCGACCGGCTCGGGCAAGACGACCACGCTCTACGCCGCGATGAGCGAGGTCGACACCACGCAGAAGAACGTGCTGACGATCGAGGACCCGGTCGAGTACTCGCTGCCCGGCGTGAGCCAGGTGCAGGTCAACACGAAGAAGGGCCTGACCTTCGCCAACGGCCTGCGC
Organism: Planctomycetota bacterium; assembly: GCA_044229935.1. GTDB lineage: Bacteria > Planctomycetota > UBA1135 > UBA1135 > JADJLZ01. The sequence continues at coordinate 24,901 of JBGASC010000050.1, forward strand.
GCGTTCCTGCGCCAGGACCCCGACGTGATGATGGTCGGCGAGATCCGCGACCTGGAGACGGCCGAGGTGGCGATCCGCGCCGCCTTGACCGGCCACCTCGTGTTCTCGACGGTGCACACCAACGACGCGCCCTCGACGATCACGCGCATGGTCGACCAGGGCGTCGAGGCCTACCTCGTGGCGAGCTCGATGGTGCTCGTGATCGCGCAGCGCCTCGTGCGCACGATCTGCAAGCACTGCCACGCCTTCGTGCCGATGAGCGACGAGTGGGCGGCCAAGCTCAAGAAGATCGGCATCACCCCCGAGCAGATGAACAACCACGTGGCGATCGGCCGCGGCTGCGACGAGTGTTTCCAGTCGGGCTACGCCGGCCGCACGGCGATCTACGAGTTCCTGCCCGTCGACGAGGTGCTGCGCACGCAGATCATGGAGGGCATCTCGGCCTCCGTGATGAAGCGCGACGCCGTCGAGCGCGGCATGGTCACGCTGCGCGAGGACGGCCGCATGAAGATCCTCTCCGGCCAGACCACGGCCGACGAGGTCCTGCGCGTCACGCAGCTGGACCTGGAGTAGGCTGGACCCAGAAGCGATGCCGATCTTCGAGTACAAGGCCTACGCCCCGGGCGGCTCGATCCAGAGCGGCGTGATCGACGCGGACACCTCGCGCGAGGCGCGCACGCGCCTGCGCAAGGACAACCTGCTGGTCAAGGAGATCAAGGAGCTGCGCGGCAAGTCCTCCGTGGGCTCCCCCGGCAAGTCGCAGCCCAACTGGCTGCAGAAGTTCGTGCAGGACCGCCAGCGCTCCAGCGGCCCGAGCTCGCGCAACCTCGACGTGCTGACGGCCTCGACGCGCCAGATGGGCACGCTGCTCTCCTCCGGCATCCCGCTGGCCGAGACGCTCAAGGCGATGATCGAGCAGGCCGAGAGCCGCTCGGTCGAGACGATGTTCCGCGAGATCCGCGAACGCATCAACCAGGGCGCCTCGCTGGCCGACGCGCTCTCCGAGCACCCCTACATGTTCAGCGAGCTCTTCGTGAACATGGTCCGTGCCGGCGAGGCCACCGGCAACGTCGACGTCGTGCTGCGGCGCCTGGCCGACTACCTGCAGAGCCAGCGCACGCTGCGCCGCAAGGTCGTCTCGGCCCTGACCTACCCGGCGCTGATGATCGGCATCGGCATGATCGTGGTCAGCATCCTGATGGCGGTGGTCGTGCCCAAGATCACCTCGATGCTGACCGACATGAACCAGACGCTGCCCGCCCCCACGCAGGTGCTGATCTTCATCAGCGACCTGTTCAAGAACTGGTGGTGGGTCGGCTGCCTGGTGATCGCGGCCATCTCCTTCGGTTTCGAGCGCATCTACCGCGGCTCGGACAAGGGGCGCCTGGCGATCGACCGGCTGCTCCTGCGGATGCCGCTCGTCGGCGACCTCTTGCGCAAGCAGGCCGTGGCGCGCTTCACGCGCACGCTCTCGACGCTGCTGCAGAGCGGCGTGCCGGCCGTGCAGAGCCTGGAGATCACCAAGACCGTCGTCGGCAACCGCGTCATCGCCGACGCCACCGACCACATCCGCCAGCGCATCCTGGAGGGCACGGACATCGCCACGCCGCTCAAGCAGACCGGCGTCTTCCCCGCCGTGGTGGGCTACATGGTCAACGTCGGGGAGCAGTCGGGCGAGCTGGAGCAGATGCTCGACCGCATCGCCAGCGCCTACGACGAGGAGATCGACATCACCACCGAGCGCCTGACCTCGGTGCTCGAGCCGATCATGATCGTCTTTCTGGCAGTTGTCGTCGGGTACATCGTCATCTCGATCGTCCTACCGATCCTGCAGATCGGACAGATCGGCAAGTAGCGGAGCACAGACATGAAGCACCAGAACCCCAACTCCCGAGCCCGGCGCGGCTTCACCCTGGCCGAAATGATGGTCGTGATCGTGATCATCGGCCTGCTCGCGACGCTGGTCGTGCCCAACGTGATCAAGCGCTTCTTCCAGGCGCAGAGCACCACGGCGCGCGCCAACATCTCGACGATCATGCAGTCGCTCTCGGAGTACGCGATCAACAACTCGGGCAAGTACCCCGACTCGCTCGAGCCGCTGGTCACGCCCGACCAGAACGGCCACTGCTACCTCGACGGCTTCAACGGCAAGATCCCCAAGGACCCCTGGAAGAACGAGTTCCAGTACGATCCCCCGCAGCCCGGGCACCCGCTGCCGCGCGTCTACTCGCTGGGCAAGGACGGCCAGGTCGGCGGCGAGGGCGAGGACGCGGACATCGACAGCGACCACCTCAAGGACGAGTGAGCGGCGCACGGCGCCGAGGCTGAAGCGATGAACCAGATCCGGCACGGGCTCGCGCGCGACGCACGCGCCGGATTCAGCCTGGCCGAGATGCTGGCCGTGATCGTGATCCTGGGGCTGATGGCGACGCTGGTGACGGTCAACTGGCGCGCGATCCTGCCCAAGTCCGAGCTGCACTCGGCGGTGCGCAACCTCTCCGAGGACCTGAACAGCACGCGCTCGGAGGCGATCGCGCGCAACGCCGAGTTCCAGGTGCAGTACGACCTCGAGCGCCGCGCCTGGCGCATCCTCACGCCCTTCAAGGCCGGCGGAGGCCTGGCGATGACCGAGGAGGAACGGCTCGCGCTGCCCTGGAAGCAGCTGCCCGACGGCATCAAGTTCGTCCGCATCGATCTCGAGGGCATCAGCTACGCGAAGGGCCAGTGCTTCGTGCGCTTCGACCCGCTCGGTTCGTCCTCGGGGCACGTGATCGTGCTGGGCCAGGAGCCCGAGAACAACCTCTACACGATCGAGGTGCTGGGCCTGACCGGCATGGTCCACTTCCACGAAGGCACCTTCCTGCGCGAGCCTCCGCGCGATACGGACTTCCGATGAAGACGCGCGCACGGGAATCGGGTTTCACGCTGGCCGAGGTCGCGGTGACGATCGTGATCGTCGGCACGATGCTGATCTACCTGCTGCAGGGCCTCAACGGCACCAAGCTGCTCGCCGCGCACACGCGCAACACGAAGCTCGCGCGCGAGCTGGCGCTGGTCAAGCTGGGCCAGATCGGCTCGGGCATCTTCCAGGAGGACATCGACCGCGGCCTCAACGGCTCCTTCGCCGACGAGGGCTACCCCGACTTCACCTTCGAGGTCGTGGTCGGCGACGAGGCCTTCCGCGACAAGCAGAACACCACCAGCACGCGCTTCGACAGCTGGAACCCGCCCGACCGCGACACCACGCAGCAGGACTCGACGAAGAGCAAGGACGAGGAGGACAAGGTCGAGGAGCCCTTCGAGAAGGTCAAGATCCGCCTCACCTTCCCGAAGATCCAGGAGTTCTCGAACGAGCTGATCCTGGAGCAGTGGTTCCCGTGGGAGCAGGTCTACGGTAAGAAGGAAGACCAGAAGAAGGCGGGCGCCGGCAGCGACACGAGCGGCACGGGCACGCCCGCCGCGAACGGCGGCGCGAGCAGCGGGGGCAACAAGCCGTGAAACGCAACCTGAGACCCAGTCCGACTCGAGGGACCGCGCGCGCCGGCTTCACGCTGGTCGAGGTGCTGATCACGCTGATGATCATGAGCGGGATCATGGTCGCGCTGACCGAGATCCTGACCGCGGCCCGCAACGCGCGCGACACGGTGCACAACGTGCTCGAGACGCAGACCGCCGGCCCGGCGATCCTCGACCTCGTCGAGCGCGACATCGCGGGCATCCTGACCTACGACACCACGCGCGCGCTGCAGCTGCGCGTCAAGAACCGCGTGGTGATGGGCTTCGACGCCGACTCGATCGACTTCGTCACCTCGAGCGACAGCATGGTGCTGCACCAGCTCGACGACCGCTTCGTGCGCGCGGACTTCAACGAGGTCGGCTACCGGCTGCGCCCGGCGCCCGAGAACGACCAGTTCCTCGAGATCTACCGCCGCGAGAGCTTCGGGATCGACGAGGAGCCCTTCGACGGCGGCACGTTCCAGTACCTGCACGACCGCGTCAAGGGCTTCGACGTGCAGGTCTACCGCAAGGACGGCCCCGAGGAGGAGCCGGTCGACCAGTGGAACGCGGACAGCGGCACCGAGGACATCGGCCTGCCCGCGCGCATCGAGATCACGCTGACGCTCGAGCTCGCGCCGCGCATCGTGCACGAGCAGCTGCGCGTTGCGCCCGTCGACCGCCGCACGGTGGTCTACAAGCGCGTGATCCGCCTGCCCGAGTCGCTGCGCGGCGAGGAGGCGAACATCCCGATCCCGGCCGTCCCGCAGCCCGCGAGCGCCGGTGGATCGGGCGCGGGATCGAACTCGGCCAACGGGAACGCGGCCGGTGGCAGCGGTTCGGGCGGGATGGAGGTCGGCGGAACGGCCAAGGGCGTCAAGCTCGGCGGCAAGCCGGGACAGAAGGGCGGCGCCAAGGGTTCCAAGAGCGCCACGGAAGTCGGCGGAGGCGGCGGGAACCACTGAGCCGCGACGCCTCCGCGCCGGCGCGTGCCGCGCGGGGCCGCGGTCGAATCCGCGGCCCGCGCGCGGTCCCGAACAGCCGCCGCGCGGCTCAGGCGAGCGGCTTGCCGATCGTCTCGCGCCCGCCCATGTAGGGCCGCAGGGCCGGCGGCAGCCAGACCGTGCCGTCCGCGCGCTGGTGGTTCTCGATCAGCGCGATCAGCATGCGCACGCTCGCCGCGACGGTGTTGTTGAGCGTGTGGCAGAACTGCACCTTTCCGCCCTCGTCGCGGTAGCGCATGTTGAGCCGGCGCGCCTGGTAGTCGTGGAAGCGCGAGGCCGAGTGCGTCTCGCCGTAGTTCTTGCGGCTGGGCATCCAGGTCTCGATGTCGAACTTCTGGATCTGCGGGGCGCCCAGGTCGCCGCCGCAGACGTTGACGATGCGGTAGGGCAGCTCGAGCGCCTGCAGCACCTCCTCCGCGTTGCGCACGATCATCTGATGGTGCGCCAGGCTCTTGGCCGGATCGGCGACGTCGACCACGACCTGCTCGACCTTCTGGAACTGGTGCACGCGGTAGAGGCCGCGCGTGTCCTTGCCGTAGGTGCCCGCCTCGCGGCGGTAGCAGGAGCTGAGCGCGACGTAGAGCTTGGGCAGCTCGCTCGCCTTCAGGATCTCATCCTGGTGCAGCGCCGTCACCGGCACCTCGGCCGTGCCGACGAGCACGAGATCGTCGCGCGAGTCGCAGCGGTAGGCCTGCTCCTCGCCGCCGGGGAAGTAGCCCGTGCCGATCATGACCTCCGAGCGCACCAGCGTCGGGACGCTCAGCGGCACGAAGCCCTTCTTGACCATCGTCTCGAGCGCGAAGCGCATCACCGCGCCCTCGAGCAGCGAGAGATCGCCCTTCAGGAAGTAGTTGCGCGAGCCGGCGATGCGCGCGCCGCGCTCCACGTCGATCCAGTCCTGTCCTTCGCCCAGCGCGATGTGGTCGCGCGGCTCGAACTCGAACGCGCGCGGAGTCCCCCACTTCTTGACCTCGACGTTCTCGCTGTCGTCCCTGCCCTCGGGCACCTCCGCCGCGGGGATGTTCGGGACGCGCAGCAGCAGCGCGTCGAGCTCGGCGCCCAGCTTCGCGTAGGCCTCCTCCTTCTCCTTGAGCAGGGCCTTGCCGGCCTTGGCGCCCTCGGCCAGCCTCGCGCGCTCGGCCGGCGGCGCCTGGCCGATCGCCTTGGCGGCCGCGTTCTGCTCGGAGCGCAGGCGGTCGAGCTCCTGCTGCGCGGCGCTCTTCTGCGCATCGAGCGCGCGGATCGGGCCGAGGTCCAGCGCGATGCGCTTCTTCCGCGCGCCGGCCTCGACCAGCTCGGGGTTGTCGCGGATGAGCTTGATGTCGATCACTCGTTCATTCCTTCCACGGGGATTCGATCTTGCCGAACAGGTCGTGCTTCTTCTGCACGAGCTGCACTTCGAACGCGCCCGACTTCTCCTTGGTGTCGAGCACGACGTCGAGCGGGAACCACACGGCGGTCCAGCCCAGGTCCTTGTTGTTGATCGTCTCGAGGTCGCCGATCGGCATCTTGGCGTCGCCGCCGGGGTTCTTCTGGCCCTTCTTGCGCCAGGCGGCCTCGGGGTGCGCGACGCAGTTCCACGGGCGCTCGTAGCGCTCGCCCGCCGCGCCGACGACGCAGACGCTCTTGCCCTTGACCTTGAGCTTGCCGCCGTCGGTCTCGTAGCGGAAGTCGAAGCTGAACGGTGCGCCCAGCGTGACCGTGGTGGTCTCGCCCTTGCGCACGCTCCAGCTCGGCGGGCTGACGTGCGGCGCGACGATGAGCGACTTCTGCATCTGCTTCTTCTTGCCCTTGCGCATCTCGCCGTAGTAGAGCTCGTAGTTGCCCACGGGAACGCGCACGCCCTTCGAGCCGCCCTCGACGAGGTCGTAGTAGCACTCCTTGATGTCCGTGCCCGTGCCGTGCACGACGACGTAGGTCGGCTGGACCGGCCCCTTGAACTCGAGCTTGAGCACGCCCGAGTCGACGCCGGCCGGCGAGAGTGCCAGCTTGGTCCCCTGCTCCTGCACCTCGAGGCGGTAGAAGTTGCCGTCGATCTCCTGGATGTCGCTCCAGGGCCGCGCGCGCTTGGACGCGCCGACGACGATCGAGTCCATCATCGGCTCGTACTGGTCGCTGGTCATGCCGGCCGTGCCGTACATCTGCGGGTGGCTGCCGTACAGCCCGTCGAGCGAGTCGTCGATCAGGCGCAGCTGCGTCGTGCCGAAGGTGCCGACGACGGTCGCCGCGCCGAGCGTGTAGATCACGTACTGCTTGTCGTCGGGCGCGAGGTTGACCTCGATGCCCTGGTAGCTGTCCTTCTGCGCGCCGGTGACGGCGAAGAAGGCCCAGGGGCGCTTCTTGTCCTTCTCGCGCCCGATCTGCACCTTGACCGGCACGATGTTGCCGGTCATCGGGATCTTCTCGTCGCCCTGCTTGTCGCCGTCGATGTCGAAGCGGATGTCGCTGGGACCGCTGCGCACGATCGGCGGGCACTCGCTGGTCGTGTTGAACGTGGTCGCGGCGCCCTTGCCCTGCAGGCCGAGCGCGTTCCACATCTCGTAGATCTCGTCGCAGCCGTAGATCGGACGCGTGAAGGCATCGAAGCTCGCCAGCGGCTCGAAGGCGAGCGGGATCGTGGTCGCGGCCGCGGGCGGAGCCTGCTTGGCCGGAGCGCCCGCTCCGGGTGCGGGCTCGGCCGGGCCCGGGGTCGCGCCGCCCTTCTTGTCCGCGCCGCGCGCGGTGAGCGCGGCCTTGCGCTTGACGAGCTCGTCGTAGATCGCGTCCTTGAGGTCGAGCTTCTCGCGCATCTCGACCGCGTGCCCGTAGCCCTGCCAGGCGCGGTGCAGGTCGGCCGCGGCGCCGCGCAATGTCTCGTCGTAGCTCATCGCGAAGGCGCGGTAGGCCTCGGAGGCATGGAACAGGTCGCCCTCGCTCTCGAAGGCGCCCGAGAGCGCGTCGATCTCGTCGACGCCGTTGGCGAGCGCGAGACCGTCCTTCTTCTCGACGTTGTTCTCGAAGTCGCGCCAGGCGATCTTCCAGCGCTGCATCAGGTCGACGCGGATCTTGCGCTTGCCCGCGTCGAGCCCGGCGAAGTACTTGATGACGCGATCGGGGAACTCGCCGGGGAAGAGCGACCTCCAGTTGGCGCAGAGCGCGTCGAGGAAGGCCTGCTGACCGGGATCGGGATGCTCGGAGAGCACCTCGGAGAGGCGCACGATCCACAGCTCGGCGTTGCGCGCGTCGCTGCGCACCAGCTTCTGCTGCTCGGGCTTCTGCCCGGCGTCGAGCGCCTTCTGGAACTGCGCCTTGAACGCGTCGTCGGCTTCCTGCGCCGCGTGGCTCCGCGCGGCAAAGGCGACCAGCGCGAACAGCATCCCGGTGACGATCCAGGCCCGTGCGGACTTCATGATCGGCGCAGTCTATCCCTTGGCCGCCCGACGAGCCAAGGCCCGCAGCCGCTCAGCGGCGCGAGGAGACGCGCTTCAAGAACTCGCGCTCGGAACGCGAGAGCGAGCTCATCCCCTCGCGATGGATCTTCTCCAGGAGCTGGTCCATGCGCTGCTCCTGGTTCTCGGCCTGCTGGACGGCGCGCTCGGCGCGGTGCTGGGCCAGCTTGCGTACGGGGTCCCAGTGGATCAGCCCGGTCCTGACGGCAACGAATCCGTAGATCGCCCCGCCCAGGTGCGTCACGTGCGAGACGCCGTCGAGCGCGCCGGCCTTGAGCGAGAGGAGGAAGGAGAAGACCTCGATGCCGACGAAGATCAGCGCCAGCGTGCGCAGCGTCAGCGGGATGAAGTACAGGATCGTCGGCCGCGAGGGCCAGAGCACCGCGGCGGCGACCATCACGCCGAAGCACGCCCCCGAGGCACCGATCAGCGGGACCGCCCCGCCCGTCGCCAGGGACAGCGCGAGGAAGCAGAGCCCGCCGAAGACCTGCGCGGCGAAGTAGGTGATCACGAAGCGCCGCGGGCCGAGCTCCTGCTCCAGCATCACGCCGAAGAAGTAGAGCGAGGCCAGGTTCATCACGATGTGCCAGGGATCCAGGCTGTGCAGGAAGCCGTAGCTCGCCAGCTGCCAGACCGGGACGAGCGGCGCGCCCTGCCGCCACAGCTCCGGATCGATGCCGAGGTAGTGCACCGCGCGCCAGTAGACCGCCTCGGACGCGAACGAGAGCGCGAACATGGCCAGATACACGGCCACGTTCGCCAGCATCAGCACCTTGACCGCGCGGGTCAGCGGCGCGAACGCGGGTCGCATCACGAACTGCCGGTCACCGTCGGGTCCGTCGTCGTCGAAGCTGGGCCGGGCCATACGCGGACCTCTATCGGCCTAGCGCCGCTCGCGGCCCAGCAGCGAATCCTTTTCCAGTCCGGCGCTGCGCGCGGCGGCAAGGGCCGTGTTGCCCAGCAGCATCGCGATCGTCATCGGACCGATGCCGCCGGGCACGGGCGTGATCGCGCCGGCGTGCGCCGCGGCGGCCTCGAAGTCGACGTCGCCGCAGAGCTTGCCGTCGGGCAGGCGGTTGATGCCGACGTCGAGCACGACGGCGCCCGGGCGCACCCAGTCGCCTTGCACCAGACGCGGCCGTCCGACCGCGGCGATCAGCACGTCGGCCGAGGCACACACCGCGCGCAAGTCGCGCGTGCGCGAGTGGCAGACGGTCACGGTCGCGTTGCGCTCCAGCGCGAGCAGCGCGACGGGCTTGCCGACCAGCAGCGAGCGCCCGAGCACGACCACGTGCCGGCCCTCCAGCGCGATGTCGTGGCGGTCGAGCACCTCCAGGCAGCCCAGCGGCGTGCAGGGGAAGAGCCCCGGCCGGCCCATCACCAGCGCGGCGACATTCTCGGGGTGCAGTCCGTCGACGTCCTTGCGCGGATCGATCAGCTGCACGATGCGCGTCGCGTCGAGTCCCTTGGGCAGCGGCAGCTGCACGAGGATCCCGTGCACCGACGCGTCGGCGGAGAGGGCGCGCACCTCGCGCTCGAGCTCGGCCTGCGCGATCGCGGCCGGGAGGCGCAGCGTGCGCACCTCGAAGCCGGCCTCGTGCGCGGCCTTGTCCTTGTTGCGCACGTAGACCTGGCTGGCCGGATCCTCGCCGACCAGCACGACCACCAGCGAGGGCGCGACGCGCGCGGCCCGCAGGCGCGCGACCTCGGCGCGCACTGTCTCGCGCACGGCGGCCGCCGTCGCCTTCCCGTCCAGCAACCGAGCCCTCGTCATGTCGTCCTTCCTTCCGTCACCAGCTGCGTTCGAGCACGTAGCCGCCCAGCTCGAGCAGCGCGTCGCGCGCGCGGCCCTCGGGCAGCGTGCGCACGCGCTCGCGCGCCGCGCCGACCAGCTCCTGGGCGCGCGAGAGCGCGAACTCGACGCCGGGCGCGAGATCGACCACCGAGCGCAGCACCTCGAGCCGGCGCTCGACCCCGACGCGCGTGTACACGTCGCGCATGCGCGCGCGTGTGGCCTCGTCGGCCTGGCGGTAGACGTGCAGCACGGGCAGCGTGATCTTGCCGTCCTCGACGTCGTTGCCGACCGTCTTGCCGACGACGAGCTCGTCGCCGACGACGTCGAGGCAGTCGTCGATGATCTGGAAGGCGAGCCCGATCGCGTGGCCGAACTGCGCGAGCAGCGCGCCGACGTCCTCGCGCCCGCCGGGGTAGCGCGCGCCCAGCTCGCAGGCGGCGGCGTAGAGCACGGCCGTCTTGGCACCGGCGATGCGCTCGTAGGTCTCCTGCGGCATCTCGAAGTCGTAGCGCAGCGCGGCCTGCTCGATCTCGCCCACGCAGATGCGGCGCGTCGCCTCGGAGAGCACGCGGCTGGCCAGGCGCGAGCTGAGGTCGGTCGAGAGCGCGAAGGCGCGCGCGTAGAGGAAGTCCCCCAGCAGCACCGCGGTCTGGTTGTCCCAGCGCTGGTTGACGCAGGCGACGCGCCGGCGCACCTTCGCGCCGTCGAGCACGTCGTCGTGCACCAGCGTGGCGAGGTGGATCATCTCGACGATCGCCGCGATCGCCGGGTGCTCGTCGGTGGCGTTGCCGGTCGCATCGCCGGCGAGCAGCACCAGCGCGCCGCGCAGCTGCTTGCCGCGGAAGCGCGAGACGTGGTCGGTCATGTCGCTGACCGCGCGCGAGCTCTCGGCGATCTGCGACTCGAGGATCGAGCGCATGCGGACCAGCCCCTCGGCGACGGGCTCGATCAGGCGCGCCAGGCGTGCATCGGCCGAGCTCACGGGCGTGCTCCCTCCAGGTCGGCCGGCGTGTTCAGGTTGCGGATCGTGCGCTCTTCGGCCGGCTGCCAGCCGACGCGCGGCGCCGCGCCGAGCCGCGTCGCAAAGCGCGCCGGCGCGGTCATCTTCGCATCGCCCGCGTCCAGCGCCGCGCGCACGCTCTCGAGCATGCGTCCCGACCAGACGCCGGCGAGCGGCTCGGGTCCGCGCTCGCTCGCCAGGCACAACAGGTCCAGGCGCTCGTCTCCCGCGCGCTGGAGCAGCCCGCGCACGAGCGGTTCGTCGACACCGGGCATGTCACAGGCGAGGGCGACCAGCCAGCCCTCCTCGGCGCGCGCGCGCAGCGCCCACAGGCCCGCCTCGACGCCCGCCAGCGGTCCGCTCCCGGCCGGGCGGTGGTCGAGCACCTCGCGCCGCCCGAGCGCGACGTAGCGCGGGGCCGGGCCGCTCGCGAGCCAGACCTCGTCGCAGACGGATTCGAGCGTGGCGAAGGCGCGTTCGAGCAGCGTCCGGCCGCCGAACTCGACCTGTGCCTTGTCGCGGCCCATGCGCCGGCTCTCCCCGCCGCACAGGACGAGGCCGTACACCGGCTCCTCGCGGGTCGCGGACGCGAGCATCACGGCTCAGTTGTTGTTCGTCTTGCCGTTGCTCGTGGGCCCGGGCGTCGGGGTACCGGCGTCCTTCTTGGCGTCGTCCTTGGCGCCCTCGGCCATGCCCTTCTTGAACTCGTTGATGCTGGTACCCATCGAGCGCGCCAGCTCGGGCAGCTTGCGGGCCCCAAAGAGCAGGAGCACCACGAAGGCGATCAGGAGCCACTCGGTGGTCCCGATGACGGCGAAAGGAAGCATGCGGATATCCGGTCGGCCAGCTGGGTGAGGACTCCGGTCCGAGCGGGCCGAGCCCGGGCGGAGAAACGGCGCCAGTCTAATCCAGGCCCGCGCGGGAAATCCCGGCCGGGGGTGGATTTCCCGCCAGACGCGCCGCGCGGCGCGCGAGCCGGCGCTCCTGGCGCGCGTCCAGAGCCGGCAGCGCGAGGTCCGGACTGGCCAGCGTGCCGGAGGACTTGGTCCCCACACGCGCGCCAGCCCCCACACGCAAACCGGCCGCCGCCAACGCGCTGCGCACGCCGAGCGAGCTCGAGTAGGTCGAGAGCAAGCTGCGCGGCGCCATGCGCCGCGCGACCTCGGCGAGAAACGCAGGCGACCAGAGCTCGGGCTCGACCTGGGGCGAGAACGCGTCCAGGAAGACCGCGTCGAAGCGCTCCGCGGGCTGCGCCGGAAGGAGCGTGCAGGCGTCACCCAGGAGCAGCCGCAGGCTTCCGCCCTCCCAGTCGACCGGTTCGCCCGGTGCCCGGGCGAGCGCGGCCCGCCTGGCCCGGAGCGTCGCGCCCCAGGCGTCCGCGAGCTCGGGCGCCAGGCTGGCCGACTCGCGCGCCTGCAGTGAGAACGCCGCCTCGAGCACGCCGCGGTCGAGCTCGAGCGTGAGCACGTCCAGGCGGCACCGCGTCCCGCGCACGCACTCCAGCGCCGCGGCGAGGTTGAGCCCCAGGCCCGTCCCGATGTCGAGCAAGGAGAGGTGCGCCTGGCGCTCCGCGCGTTCGCGCAGCCGACACGCTGCCGCATAGCGCAGCCGCGCCTCCTCCCAGGCTCCGGCCTGCGAGTGGCAACACTGTCCGTGCCGCGGATGCGCGAGCGTGAACGAGCCGTCCGCCGTGCGCACCGGGACCCAGCCGCTAGAATCCGCGCTCATGCTGATCGCTCGCACGCGGATGGTACCCGCCCTCGTCCTCGCTGGCGTCGCGTCTCTCGCGCCCGTCGCATCAGCCGCTCCTCCTGCAGCGCTCGCGGAACCGGCGCAGGGACAGAAGCAGAAGCCGCCCGCGCTCGACAAGGAGCAGAAGGCCAGGATCGCCGATCTCGCGGCGCGCTGGTGGAAGGCGCGGCCGCAGGATCGCTTCCACGACTGGGAGCCCAAGGCGCGCGGGCCGCTCGAGGCCGAGGCGCGCGCGCTGGGCGCGATCCCCGAGGGCACGAGCGCCGAGGTGATCGAGATCGTCTGGCAGGCGGCGAAGAAGTCGTGGAAGAAGGTGCCGCTGGAGAAGAACAAGCTCGTCCTCGACACGCCCTACGGCGAGGCGTGGGCCTACCTCACGGGCAACGGCAAGAACGAGCCGCTGATCGTCGGCCTGCACGGCGGCGGCGAGGACGCGGGCTCGGCCGACGAGCCGCGCGGGACCTGGACGCGCAAGGGCGCGCTCGGCGTCTACCCGCAGGGCATCCAGCTCGTGCACGACACCTGGAACACGGTGCACGGCGAGCGCTTCGTCCTCTCGCTGATCGAGCTCGCCAAGCTGCAGCTGGACGCCGATCCCGATCGCGTCTACGTCGCGGGCTTCAGCATGGGCGGCACGGGCTCGTGGTTCTTCGCCGGACGCCATCCCGACCTGTTCGCGGGCGCCGCGCCCTGTGCCGGCGTGTTCATGGCCTCGCCCAAGAGCCAGCTCGCGAAGAAGGAGGAGGTGCTCGCGATCCAGCACGGCCTCGTGCCGAACGTGCGCAACCTCGCGATGTGGTACTTCATCGGCGAGGAGGACGACCACTGCATGCCGGGCACGTACCTCTTCGCCGCGGACCTGCTCGCGCGCCTGCGCGCCGACGATCCGGGCGGCTGGGCGAACGTGCACTTCAAGACCTACCCCGGCCTGCGCCACGAGTTCCCCAAGGGCGAGCCCGCGGGCACGCTCAACTTCCTCTTCGAGCAGAAGCGCGTGCACGCGCCGGAGACGCTCGTCTGGGAGTACGCCAAGTCGCAGTCGCCCGAGCCCGATGCGAACGACAAGGTCACGCGCATCGAGACGCACGCGTTCTACTGGCTGCGCTGCAAGGAACCGCAGGACCGCCAGTGGATCCGCGCCGTGCGCACGAAGAACGAGATCCAGCTCACCTGCCGCGACACCGCGAACGCGGCGAAGGGCCTGACCGTCTGCCTCGACGCGACGATGATCGACCCCGCGAGCGAGGTCGTCGTCAAGAGCGGCGACAAGGAGCTCTACCGCGGCAAGCCCGCCCCGGACGTGTGGACGATCCTCGAGTGCATGGACGAGCGCGCCGAGCGGTCGATGGTGTTCGACCGCAGGATCGAGCTCTAGCCGCTCCGCGCGCTCAGCCGCGCGCCGCCGCGAGCATGCCGCGCTCGGCGAGCACCTTCTCCATCGTCGAGCCGATCAGCGAAGGGCTCTTGATCATGTGCACGCCAGCCTTCTCGAGCGCGGCGATCTTCTCGCTCGCCGTGCCCTTGCCGCCGGAGATGATCGCGCCCGCGTGGCCCATGCGGCGGCCCGGGGGCGCCGTCATGCCGGCGATGAAGCCGACCACCGGCTTCTTGACGTTCTTCTGGATGTACTCGGCGGCCTTCTCCTCCGCGTTGCCGCCGATCTCGCCGATCATCACGATCGCCTCGGTCTCGGGGTCGTTGTTGAAGGCCGTCAGCACGTCCACGAAGTTCGTGCCGTTGACCGGGTCGCCGCCGATGCCGACGCAGGTCGACTGGCCGATCTGGCGCGAGGTCAGCTGCCAGACCGCCTCGTAGGTCAGCGTGCCCGAGCGCGAGACGACGCCCACGCGGCCGGGCTTGTGGATGTAGCCCGGCATGATGCCGATCTTGCACTGCGCGGGCGTGATGATGCCAGGGCAGTTGGGCCCGATCAGGCGCGTCTTCGTGCCCGGCTGCGCCAGGCGCTCGGCGACCTTGACCATGTCGAGCACGGGGATGCCCTCGGTGATCGCGACGACGAGCTCGATGCCGGCGTCGATCGCCTCGAGGATCGCCTCGGCCGCGCCCGCGGGCGGCACGTAGACCACGCTCGCGTTGCAGCCGGTCTTCTCGCGCGCTTCCTTGCACGAGCCGAAGACGGGCAGGTTGAGGTGCGTCGTGCCGGCCTTGGTCGGGTTGACGCCGCCGACCATCTTCGTGCCGTAGGCGATCGCCTGCTCGCTGTGGAAGGTGCCGGTCTTGCCGGTGAAGCCCTGGCAGATGACCTTGGTGTTCTTGTCGACCCAGATGCTCATGGAAGTGTCTCCGTGTGTGGGTTCAGAGCGCCGCGACGGCCTTGCAGATCTTCTTCGCCGCGTCGTCGAGGTCGTCGGCGGCGATGATGGGCAGCTTCGAGTCGGCCAGCATCTGCTTGCCCTTCTCGACGTTCGTTCCCTCCAGGCGCACGACCAGCGGCACGCCGAGCTTGGTCTGCTTGACGGCCTCGATCACGCCCGCGGCGATCACGTCGCACTTCATGATCCCGCCGAAGATGTTGATCAGCACGCCCTTGACCTGCGAGTCGGAGAGCAGGATGCGGAACGCGGCCGCGACCTTCTCGGCGGTCGCGCCGCCGCCGACGTCGAGGAAGTTGGCCGGGTTGCCGCCGTAGAGCTTGATCACGTCCATCGTGCTCATCGCCAGGCCCGCGCCGTTGACCATGCAGCCGATGTTGCCGTCGAGCGCGATGTACGAGAGATCGAACTTGCTCGCCTCGACCTCCTTGGGATCCTCCTCGTGGAGGTCGCGCAGCTCGGCCAGCTCGGGATGGCGGAAGAGGCCGTTCGAGTCGAAGTTGACCTTGCCGTCGAGCGCCATCACGTCGCCTTCCTGCGTGACGATCAGCGGGTTGATCTCCAGCAGCGCGCAGTCGAGCTCGACGAACATCTTCGCCAGGTTGACCAGGAAGGTCGCGGCCTTGGGCTCCTGGCCCGGACGGATGCCGACGCCGCGCACGAGCTTCTGCGCTTCGGGCGCCGAGAGGCCCTTCTTCGGCGAGAACGCGGCCTTGACGATCTTCTCGGGGTGCTTGGCGGCGACCTCCTCGATCTCCATGCCGCCCTCGGAGGAGACCATCATCACCGGCCGCTTCGACTCGCGGTCGATCGCGATGCCGACGTAGTACTCCTTCGCGATCGACGAGCCCTTCTCGACCCACAGGCGACGCACGACCTGGCCGTGCGGTCCGGTCTGGTAGGTCACCAGCGTCTTGCCCAGCAGCGCGCTCGCGGCGGCCTTGGCCTCGTCGAGCGACTTGCACAGCTTGACCCCGCCGGCCTTGCCGCGGCCGCCGGCGTGGATCTGCGCCTTGACCACGACCAGCGGGGCCTTGAGCTCGGCCCAGGCCTTCTCGACCTCGGCGACGCTGGTGCACTCGCGTCCTTCGGGGACGCTCATGCCGAACTTCTTGAGCAGCTGCTTGGCTTGGAACTCGTGGATCTTCATCGCGGGTGCGCGGCGGGAGGGGGGGACGAAACGAGGCGGAGAGTCTACGGTCGTGCGCGGCGCGAGGCCACCGCCCGGCGGCGCCCGTGGCGCGCGCGCGCGTCGGCTGGTCTACTGTCCGCCCCGCGATGACGCCTCCCCCCACCTCCGGCGGCCATCTGCTCGTCGACCGCGAGCTCCAGGCGCTGCTCGGCACGGCCGTGCGTGCCGCGCCCGGCTCGAGCCCGCCGACCGCAGCGCAGCTCTCGCCCGCCAGCCTCGACCTGCGCCTGTCGGGCGAGGCCTGGCGCATCCGCGCCGGCTTCCTGCCCGCGGCGGCCAGCATCGAGAGCCGCCTGGGCGAGCTGGCGCTCGCGCGGATCTCGCTCGAGGGCGAGGGCGCACTCTTCGAGCGCGGCTGCGCCTATCTCGTCGCGCTCGAGGAGGAGCTCGCGCTGCCGCCCGAGCTGCGCGGCCGCTTCAACCC
>JBGASC010000051.1:0-38976 GCA_044229935.1 Planctomycetota bacterium
CAGGCGCTCGTCGAGCGCGTCGAGGCTCGCGCGTGCGAGCTCGACCTCGCCCTCCGCCGGGCGGCCCTTCTCGGCACCGGCGCGCTTGCGCTCGATCAGCGGCGCGAGCGCGTCGATCCCGTGCATCCGCGCGAGCGCCTCGAGGCTCGATTCGATGCGCCCGCATTCGAGCGCGTGGATCCCCGTCAGGTAGACGCGGTGGCAGTAGAGCAGCTGCTTGACGGTCGGCTCGCTGCCCTCGAGCAGCGCGCGCTGGTTGTGCGCGAAGCCGAGGTAGTGGTGCACGAGCTGCCGGGTGATGCAGCTCCTGCCCAGGGCACGCAGCTCGTCGAGCCAGGGACCTCCGTGCACGACCAGCGGCGAGTAGAGCTGCTCCAGCACGTAGCCGTTGCGGCGCGTCATCAGCCGCACGAACTTGCGCACGTCGTGCGCGACCCAGTCGAGCTCCTGGCCGTCGCGCACGCAGGCGAGCTCGAAGGTCTCGTCGGGCGGGACGAGGCCGATGACGCTGCGCAGCGGGGCGACGAAGGCGCCGCGCAGGTCCCAGTCGCTATCGGGCGAGGCAAAGCCGTACAGGTGCGCGCCGCTGACCGTGGCGAAGAGCGGGAGCGGACCTTCGGCGAGCAGGCCGCGCAGCCAGGCGATGCGGGCGGCGTCGAGCATCGCTGCGCGCTACCCGGCGCGCGCCGCGGCGGGAACTGGGAAGAAGTGGACTGGCACCGTATTCACAGCACCTTCCAGCACTCCGCGAGGCCGTCCTCGAGGCGGATCGTCTGCTTCCAGCCCAGCGACTCGAGCTTGCGCACGTCGGGGACGCGGCGCATGACCGAGCCGGGCGAGTGCGGGAGCTCGTCGAGCCGCGGGCGGTGGCCGCTGACGGCGAAGCACATGCGCGCGAGCTCGTCGATGCGGATCTCGCGGCCCGAGCCGATGTTGTAGATGCCGCCGTGGCCGCGCACCTGCTCGTGCAGCACGAGCAGCGCGCGGGCGCAGTCGGTGACGTGCAGGAACGAGCGCGTCTGCGCCGGACCGTAGACGGGGAAGGGATCGGTCTTCGCCTTGCAGCGCGCGAGCATCTCGGGCACGACGTGCGTCGGCGGCATGCGCGGGCCGTAGACGTTGTGCAGGCGCGCCACGATCGGGACGAAGCTCGACTCGCGCGCGGCGGCGAAGAGCATCGACTCGCCCGCGATCTTGCTCGCGGCGTAGCTCCAGCGCGGCTCCTCGACGTCGGAGACGCCCAGCTCGACCGACTCGGGCGTGGGCAGCGGCAGGCGGCCGGCGTCGACGCCCGCTGCGTAGTTCTCGGAGGAGGAGCTGAAGATCACGGAGCCCGGCGCGCGCTCGCGGCAGGCGTCGAGCACGTTGAGCGTGCTGCGCAGGTTGACGTCGAGCGTCTGGTAGGGATGCGCGCGCACGTAGGCCACGCCGACGATCGCGGCGAGGTGGAAGACGGACTCCCAGCGCTCGCCGCGCAGTGCGGCGGCGTCGCGCGCGAGATCCTGCTCGACGATCTCGAGCCGGCCGCGGTGCGCCGACGCGAGCGCGTCGAGGTCGGCGCGCGGGCCCTTCTGGAACCAGTCGACGGCGCGCACGGAGTGGCCGCGCTCGCAGAGCAGCCTGGCGGCCTCGAAGCCCACGAGTCCGGCGGCGCCGGTGACGAGGAAGCGCGCGCTCATGACTTCGAGGGCGCGGGCACGTCGCCGCGGCCGTAGACGCGCACGCGGCTGCCGCGCCGCGCGAGCTCGGCGTAGCACGCGTCGCCGAGCACGTTCCAGGGATCGATCAGCAGGTCCGGCGGCTTGGGCAGCTCGCGCAGCAGCGCGGGCAGCGTCTGGCGCCAGTGCGGATCGGGCAGGCTGACGACGACCGCGTCGGCGCCCTGCAGCGCGGCGCGCGGATCGGCGAACAGCTGCGCCGCGGGGCACTCCTCCCAGGCCGTGAGCAGCGGGTCCGAGGCGCGCACGTGCGCGCCGCGCTCGAGCAGGCCGCGCGCGAGCACCTCGCTGGGGGAGCTGCGCGTGTCGGCGACGCCGGCGCGGTAGGTCAGGCCGAAGATCGCGACCGTGCGCTGCTCGACGCGTCCGCCGAAGTGCTCGACGATCCAGTCGCGCGCTCGCAGCGGCATGCGCTCGTTGGTCAGGAGCGCCAGGCGCGAGAAGGGCAGCGCGGCCTCCAGATCGAGCAGCTCCTCGGCACCCCAGGCGGCGAGCAGCGCGTCCTTGGTCAGGCAGTAGCCGCCCACGCCCAGCCCCGGGAACATCATGTTGTCGTGCGTGCCCTTGCGCACGCGCACCGAGTTCACGACGTCGAACAGGTCGATGCCGGCCGCCTCCGCCAGGCGCGTCCACTCGTCGATGAAGGCGATGTTGGTCGCCCGGTAGGCGTTCTCCAGCAGCTTGGCCATCTCGGCCGCGCGCAGCGTCTTGTGGCGCCAGAGCGGGAAGTGCTCGACGTCGACGTACTTGGAGAGGAAGGCCTGCGCGCGGTCGGCGCTCTGCGGGTTCATCCCCGCGTACGAGCGCCAGAAGTGGTTGACCGAGTCGAGGTAGCCCGGCCCGGGCATCACGCGCTCGTAGCAGTAGGCGTAGAGCGGCGGATCGCGCTGGAGGTCGCGGCCCGCCTCGCGCGCACCCTCGCACAGCGCGGGGTAGAGCACCGTGTCGGAGAGGCCCAGCGGCAGCGTGCTCTCGATGCAGACGATCGCGCCGCTCCTGAGGTGCCGTCCGATCTCGCGCATCGCGGCCGCGTAGCCCTGGTAGGGCACCGAGAGCTCGTCGGCGCGGCCATGCGGGCGCACGAGGTCGAGGTTGATGCACGAGACCACCACGTCGGCGCAGTCGACCAGCGCGAGGCTCGTGCCCGCGTCGACGTTGCGCGTCGTGCGGCCGGCCTCGCCGATCGCCTCGGCCAGCTTGGGATCGTTGGCGTAGACCGGCGGCTCGCCGCGCGCGAGCGCCTGCGTCTTGGCCCGCCCGCCGGCGTCGTCACGCTCGATGCCGATCACGTGGAAGAGCACCTCGCCGCGCTTGCCGCGCGCGCGCACCAGGTTGGCGGCGACCGCGGTGCCGACGAAGCCCAGGCCGATCACGGCCACGATCTCCTGGCCGCGCGCGCGGGCCTCGGCCGCGCGTGTGCGCACTGCGTTCTCCATGCTCATGCGGGTCTCATCCTCTCGCTCGACCGGTCCGCTCGCGGCGATCCCGGCGCACTCCATCCACCAGAGGTACAACGCGGGACGCACTCCCGACAAGGGGGCCGAGTGCGCTCCGCGCGGGATTCGCTGCGGCGCGGCCCGGCAGCGCTCCCGCACTACGACGAGAAGCGCAGGCGCAGCGAATAGCGGATCTTGAACCAGGCCACCTTGAAGCCGTCCCAGACCGTGACGCCCGGCACGGCCTTGGGCACGTGGATCGGCACCTCGACGATGCGCAGCTTCTTCACCAGCGCGGCCATCATGATCTCGCTCTCGATCTCGTAGCCGGTCGACTCCAGCGGGATCGCGGCCAGGCGCGCCAGCGCCTCGGCACGGAAGGCGCGGTAGCCCGTCTCGGTGTCCGAGAGCCAGCGCCAGGTGAGCACGAACGAGAGCATGCGCAGGAAGTGGTTGCCGAGCTTGTTGATGAAGCGCGTGCGCAGCGTGCCGAGGAAGCGCGAGCCCGAGACCAGATCCGCGCGGCCCTCCAGCAGCGGCGCGAGCATCACCGGGATCTCCTCGGGCAGGTGCTGCCCGTCGGAGTCGAGGATCACGATGATCTCGGGCTTGAGCTCGAGCGCGGCGGTGATGCCCTTGCGCAGCGCGAAGCCCTTGCCGCGCACCATCTCGGGCTCGGGCACGATCGCGCCGGCCTCGCGCGCGCGCTGCGCGGTCGCGTCGCGCGAGGCGTCGGCGACGACGACCACCGCGTCGACGAAGGGCTGCGTGCGCTGGACGATCTCGCCGATCAGCGACTCGAGGTTGTAGGCGGGCAGCAGGGCGACGGTGCGGGGGGGCTGGGGAGCGCTCATGGGGGGGCGTGGGCGGACGGAGCCGCGTGCATCGTCGCAGGTCCGGAGCGCGCGCGCCACGCTCCGCGCCCGGCATCAGGGCGCGAGGTGCAGGCTGCCCGTGTGCCCTGGCTCGATCAGCGCGCGCGCGAGGCGCACGGCCCGCGCCGCACAGCCTGCGTCCAGGCCGTCGACGAGCTCGGGGATCCGCGCGCCGCCCGCGATCTCGAGCGTGGCGAGGTCGAGCGCGTACTGCCCCTCGATCCAGGTCGCCATCGGGTTCCGCGCGAGCTGGCGGCGCTGGGCCTGGAAGTCGGGCGCTGGACCCAGGCGCATGCGCGCGGCCGCCATGGCCTGCTTCCAGCTCGCCTCGCCCTGCAGTCCGGCGAGCTCGCTGCGCACGGCCGCGAAGAGCTGCTGCACCGGCTCGTGCTGCGCGGGCGCGAACCCGCCGGCCGAGAAGAGCAGCACCGTCCCGACGCCGGGCAGGGTCTTGAGCGAGGCGCTGGCCTGGCCGGGACGCAGCAGCTTGCCCGAGCGCTGCAGGAGCGTGGCGAGCGCCTGCTGCTCGAGCAGCAGTGCCGCGGCACGGTCGCCGGCGTCCCGCAGCGGGAGCTCGGTCCACTCGAGCTCGTGCTCGGCCGCCAGATCCCAGCCGGCCTTGACGCTGGCACGCGCGCGCGGCGCGACGGCGGCCGGGCTCGCCTCGGGCTGCCCGGTGGCGAACGCGCGGGCGTACTCCTGCAGCACGAGCTCGCGGACCTCGGCCGCGTGCAGCGGTCCTGCGACGACGATGCGTGCTCCGCGACCGAGCCGGGCGACCTGCGCGGCGCGCGCGCCGAGATCGGCCGCGCTCTCCTGCTGTGCATCGGCGTGCACGGCCGCGCGCGCGGCGCCGCCGGCGATCACCTGGCTCCAGGCCGCGAGCGCCCACTTGTGCGTGAAGCCGCCGCTCGTGGTGCTCTGCTCCTCGGCGGCGATGCGCTGGCGCTCGAGCACGAGCTGCGGCTCGTCCAACTCGCGCGTCGCGAGCCAGCGCGCGGGGCGTGCGAGCGCGTCGCGCCAGCGCTCGGCCGGCGCGAGCACCTCCAGGCGCAGCGTCGCGCCGTCGGTCTCGCCGTTGATGCGCAGCGTGTCGACCTCGAAGCCTCCGGGGTCCACGCCGCGGATCAGGAAGTGCTCCAGGAGGTGCGCCTCCTGCGCGTGCGCGGGACGGTCGTGGAGCAGCCCGCAGGGCAGCATCACGAAGACTGCGGCGCCGGGGGCGGCGGGGGCCTCCAGGACGCACAGCTCCGCGCCGCCCGGCAGGCTCGAGCGCACGAAGGGATCGGATCCGCCGAGGAGGACGGCACAGGCGAGGGCGGGGAGGAGCAGCATGACGCCACCAGCGTAGGCCCCGCACCGATTCGCCGGGCCCGCGCGGAAAAAACTCCGCGCGCTCGGGCTCAAGACCGCCGCGGCGGGGCGTCGATCAGCGCGTGTCGGCCCGCCACGGGTCGCGCCCGCCTTGAGCTCCGACCTGCCGATCCCCGACCCCGAGACCTCGTTCGCGAGTCTGTCTCGACCCGCCGTGGAGAGCGCCGAGGCCATCCCGCCGCCGCCCGACGCGCCGCCGGCCGCACCGCTGCCGGCGGCACCGACGCTGCCCGGGGCCGCCGCGCTCAACGCGACCAGCATCTCGCCGCGCCACCAGCTCGAGGCCTGGCTCGCGACGATGATCAAGCAGGGCGCGAGCGACCTGATCCTGCGCGCCAACGGACGTCCGAGCGTGCGCGTCGACGGCAAGGTCGGGTTCCTGCCCGGCCGCGTGCCGCCGCCCGGCGCGCTGCTCGAGGTGCTCGGCGGGATCCTCGGTGCCGAACGAATGGAGCACTGGCGCACGAACGGCTCGGCCGACGCGGGCCTGTACTTCGACGGGCTGGGACGCTTCCGCCTCAACGCGTACAAGCAGATGGGCGAGCCGGCGGTCGTGATCCGCCGCATCCGCGAGCAGGCGCCCAACCTCGATTCGCTCGAGCTGCCCAGCGAGCACCTCAAGAAGCTCGCCATGCGCAAGCGCGGCCTCGTGCTCGTCACCGGCATCGCCGGTTCGGGCAAGTCGACCACGCTCGCGGCGCTGATCCAGTACATGAACGAGAACGTCGAGCGCCACGTCGTGACGCTCGAGGACCCGATCGAGCTGCTCTTCCACGAGCAGCGCTGCGTGATCAGCCAGCGCGAGATCGGCACCGACCTCAAGAGCTTCCACGACGGCCTGCGCCACTCGCTGCGCCAGAGCCCGGACGTGATCCTGATCGGCGAGATGCGCGATGCCGAGACCGTCTCGGCGGCGCTCGACGCGACCGAGACGGGTCACCTCGTGATGTCGACGCTGCACACGGTCAACGCGCCGCAGACGATCGAACGCATCCTCTCCTTCTACAAGGCCGAGTCGCACGACCAGGTGCGCCAGCGCCTGGCGGACAACCTCGCCGGCGTGCTCAGCCAGCGCCTCCTGCCGCGCGCGCAGGCCAAGGGCATGGTCCCGGCCTTCGAGCTGATGCTCTCGACCCCGCACATCCGCGACCTCGTCGCCGAGGGCAAGACCGGCGAGATCGCGCGCGTGATCGAGGGCGGCACCGAGCGCGGGCTGATCTCGTTCAACATGTCGCTGCGGCGCCTGGTGACCGAGCGCAAGGTCGAGCTCAACGACGCGCTGGCCGCCAGCGACCGTCCCGAGGAGCTCGTGCTGGCCCTGCGCGGCATCACCGGAGCCGGCGTGCGCCCCGCGGACAACGGACCGGGCGGGCCGCAGCCGGGCATGCAGCCGCGACCGGGGAGCGGGCCCTCCAATCCGGACGGATTGCGCATCGCGCGCCGGGAATAGGCCGCGGCTCCGCGCGTCGACCCGCGCGCGCGACGTGGCGGTCGGGCTCCGTCCTCGATTAGGATGGCCAGCCTCCGCGCCCACGCGCAGGTGCCACCCATGAACATCGGGCAGATCAAGATCCTCTCCTGGACCACGGCCGGACTGCTGACCGTCGGGCTTTCCTACTACGTCTGGGACTACGTCGCGCACATGCAGGCGCGCAACCCGCAGCCCGACCCCAAGAAG
Source organism: Planctomycetota bacterium (assembly GCA_044229935.1). GTDB lineage: Bacteria > Planctomycetota > UBA1135 > UBA1135 > JADJLZ01. The sequence goes on from JBGASC010000051.1 coordinate 7,082, forward strand.
GTCAAGCAGGTGCTCGAGGACGTCGAGCCGATCAAGGTCAAGGCCGACGAGGTCGTGCCCTACGCCGACATCAAGCGCCTCTTCCACACGACCTGTTCGGAGTGCAAGTCCAACCCGAACTGCCGCCACCTCAACTGGACCGGCAAGGAGAAGGAGAAGCCCAAGCCCGATCAGCCCGACGGCCCCGTCACCCCGCCGAAGACCAAGGTCGACGAACTGATCACCGTGCTGATGATCAAGGCCGACATGGCCGACCGGAAGAACTCGAGCATCTTCTTCAAGTACAAGAACAAGGCCACGAACGTCGGCCTCAACAACAACGGCCCGGCGGGCGGCTTCCTGCTGCACGAAGGCGAGCACCTGGGCGCGCCCTACGACAAGATCCGCCTGGACGAGATCAGCGGCGACGGTGTCTGGTTCGCCTTCGAGGGCGAGGAGCGCGAGCGGGAGATGCTCTCGCCGGGCGCCTTCGACACCAAGACCACGATCGTGCAGGTCGGGCCCGGCGGCGTGCTGATGCCCAAGGTCGGCACCGGCATCCCGCGCGCGACGCAGACGAACTTCTCGACGACGAAGACGTTCAAGGTCAGCGCGAACACGTACCAGCTGGGCACCGAGGACGTGAAGCAGTTCCAGGACAACTACCAGGAGATCTTCTCGCGCGACGTGCGCACCTCGCGCCACCAGGATCCCAAGTCCGGCAAGTACGACGGCATCGAGATCACCAGCGTCAACGCCGGCTCGCTGGCCGCGCAACACGGCGCGCAGGAAGGCGACGTGATCAAGAGCATCAACGGCCATCCGGTCTCGAGCGTGCAGGAAGCGATCCACTTCGTGAAGACCAACGCCAACCAGTACTCGACCTGGGAGGTCGTGGTGGAGAGCAAGGGCCAGACGAAGACGGTCATCTACCACTCGCCTTCGAACTGAGCGCCCGCCCGCGCCGGCGCGGCGCGCGATGAGCGCCCTCTTCCTGACCCTCGACCTGGGCAACAGCCGCTGCAAGCTGCGGCGCTGGCGCCTGGAACCCGGCCGCGAGCCCGAGCTCGCCGGCGCGAGCACGGAGCCCAGCGATGCCGGGCTCGTGCGGCGCCTGGAGCTCGAGCTCGGCGCCGGCGAGGAACTGCGCGGCGTCGCGCTCTCCTCGGTCGCCTCGCCCGAGCTCGAGGCTGCGCTCGCCGCGCTCTGCACGCGTGCGCTCGGCTCGCGCTTCCTGCGTGCGGCGGATCCGGGCCTGGTCAACGAGTGCCGCGAGCCCGGGAAGGTCGGCCGCGACCGGCTCTACGCCGCGCGCGGCGCCTTCGAGCTCGTGCACGGTGCTTGCCTCGTGCTCGACGCGGGAACCGCGCTGACGGTCGACGCCGTGGCGCACGAGGGGGGCGCTCGGCCGCGCTTCCTCGGCGGCGCGATCGCGCCCGGTCCGCGCCTCCTGGCGCGCGCGCTGGCGAGCGGCACCGCGCGGTTGTTCGAGGTCGAGGCGCGGCCTGGCGCGCGCGCGCTGGGGCGCGACACGCGCGAGGCGCTCGAGTCCGGCATCGCACACGGCTTCGCGGGCGCGGCGCGCGAGCTCGTGCGCCGCATCGGGGACGAGGCGGGCCTCCAGGCGGCGCCGCTGGTGCTGACCGGCGGCGCGCGGGAGTTCCTGGCCGAGCCCGGCCTCTTCGGTGCGCGCGAGCTGCGCGTCGAACCGGAGCTCGTGCACCTGGGGCTCCTGCACGCGGCCGGAGCGCTGGCGTGACGCGCGCGTTCGCGCTGCGCGAACGCACGCCCGCCGGACGCGGCGCGGTGCGCGTGCTCGAGCTCGCCGGCCCGGGAGCCGCGGCCTTCCTGCGCGCGCTCGCGCGCAAGGATCCGCCGGAGCCCGGCGCGCTGCGCCTGGTGCGCCTGGTCGACGGCGCGGACGAGCTCGACGAGGCCCTGCTCCTCGCGCTGGGGCCCGAGCAGTTCGAGCTGCACGTCAGCGGCAGCCCGCCCCTGGTGCGGCGAGTGTGCGCGCTGGCTGCGCAGGCCGGCGCGGCGCCCGCGCCCGAGTCGGCCGCCGCGAGCGCCGAGGCGCGCGCGCGCGAGCTGCTCGTCTGCGCGGAGTCCGACGCGGCCGCGCGCGTGCTGCTCGACCAGGCCGAGGGTGCGCTGCGGCGCGAGCTCGAGGCGCTCGCGGGCGCCTCGTCCACGCTGCGCCGCGCGGGCCTGAAGGAGCTCGGGCGCCGCGGCGAGGTCGCGCGCAGGCTGCTCGAGCCCGCGCGCGTCGTGATCGCGGGCGCGGTCAACGCCGGCAAGTCGACGCTCTTCAACGCGCTGCTGGGCGAGGAGCGGGCGCTGGTGCACGCGCAGGCCGGCACGACGCGCGACGTGCTGCGCGAGCGCGCGCTGCTGGGCGACTATCCGGTCTGGCTCTTCGACACGGCCGGCGAGCGCGCGAGCGCGGCGGGAACCGACCCCGTGGAGCGCGCAGGGCAGCAGCGCGCACGCGAGCTGCAGCACGCCGCCGATTTCGTGCTCTGGCTCGCGCCGGTCGAGCCGGCGGGGGATGGGCAGGCCGCGCTGGAGCCGCTCGTGCCCGCGCTCACGCGGCGCTTCGCGAGCCGTGCTCCGCCGGGCTGGCAGACGCGGGCCGACGCGCTGGCCGCGCGCGAGGATCCCTCGGGCGCGCGCGCGCGGGTCGCTGCGGCCTTCCGCGCGCACTTCGAGCTGCCCGAGCGGGCCTGGACGCCCGGCGCGGGAGTTCCCTGCGAACCCCGCCAGATCGCGGGCCTGCGGTCGCTCGATCCGGAACTCGACGAGCGCGGCTGGCGGGTCGCGCTCGAGCGCCTGCTCGGGCCTCAGGACAAGGACTGAGATTGCCAGCGCGCGGCGCATGCACTAGCCTGTTCGCCACGGTTCATGAGTGGCGTCCGCCATCTGGTCTCGATCGACGACCTCTCCTTGACGGAGATCCGTGAGCTGTTCGTCGCGGCGCGCGAGTTCGCCAAGGACCTGCGGGCCTCCGCGGATGTCTGCCGCGGCATGATCTCGGCCAGCCTCTTCTACGAGGCCTCGACCCGCACGCGCCTCTCGTTCGAGTCGGCCATGCTGCGCCTGGGCGGCGGCGTGATCACCGCGGCCGACATGCGCATGCTCTCGGCCTCCAAGGGCGAGTCGCTGGCCGACACGATCCGCGTGGTCGCCGGCGCGTACGCCGACGCGATCGTGCTGCGCCACTCCAGCGAGGGCGCGGCGCGCCTGGCCTCGCAGTACTCGCCCGTGCCCGTGATCAACGCCGGCGACGGCAGCCACGAGCACCCGACGCAGACGCTGTGCGACCTCTACAACCTCTGGATCGAGCGCGGCCACATCGAGGGCCTCGACGTCGTGCTCTCCGGCGACCTGCGCTACAGCCGCACGATCCACTCGTTCGCGTACGCGCTGGCGCGCTTTGGTGCCAACGTCATCTGCGTGCCGCAGCCGGGCTTCGAGATGCCCGAGTACGTGCTGCAGCGCCTGCGCGAGGAGTTCGGCGTCGAGCCGCGGCGCGCAGACGTCACGCGCCTGGGCGACCTCGCCTCGCAGTCGGACGCGATGTACCTGACGCCGCAGAAGCCGCACCAGCTCTCGCTCTTCACCGACACGCGCGGGCAGGACGTGATGCGCGTCGACGCGCTCTACATGACCCGTCCGCAGACCGAGCGCCACCCCGACGGCGGGCGCGGCCTGGAGAACTACGTGCAGCTGGGCCGGCGCCAGCTCTCGGCCGAGCCGCTCAAGGACGCGGTGGTGATGCACCCCTTGCCGCGGCGCGACGAGATCTCGGCCGATCTCGACAACGATCCGCGCAGCATCTACTTCAAGCAGGCGGCGCGCGGCGTGCCGATCCGCATGGCGATCCTGGCCTACCTGCTCGGGCGCCTGCCGCTCTCGGCCGAGCGCCTGCCGGCGGAGACGCGCTACCACCCGCAGCAGTTGACCGGCAACCTCTGCCCGAACGCGACCTGCATCTCGCGCACCGAAGCGCGGCACGTGACACCGCTCTTCAAGCTCGCCTCGCGCCAGCCGCTGCGCGCCAACTGCGGCTACTGCTCGCACGAGCTCGCCTTCGCCCTCGTCGGCTGCACGACCACGCGCCACTACCACGAGAAGGACTCGGCCGAGGTGCGCAAGATCCGCCCCGACCACCTGGTCTTCTTCCAGGACCTCTCGCTGGCGGAAGCCGCGGGCTTCGCGCCCGCCGTGCGACCGAGCGTCACCCTCTGAGCGGTCGTGCGGTCGTGCGGTCGCCGGGGGGCAGCCTCCGTAACCGTTGCGCTCCGCAGGGGTACTGCGCGCGGCCTGGCCGCCAACTTCCCGAATCCGAGGACGGTCCATGCAACCGCAATCCCACGTCCGCACGCGCAACGCGTTCCTGTTCCTGCTGCTCACTCTCGCCGCGGCCCCATCCTGCGGCGGCCCAACCGGCTCGAGCGTCGCACCGGCCAACTTCGCACAGTCCCTCGATCCCAGCGCGGGCCTCGACCCGCACCAGGGAGGCCAGGCCGAGCACCTGCACCTCGCCCGTCTCGCCTGGGGACGCCTGGTCGACGTGTACGACTCCACGTTCGAGCTGCAGCGATCGCAGCTGGTGATCGGCGAGGAGATCCAGAGCGACGGCCTCGACTTCCAACTCGACGACGGCAGCCTCACGGGCCTGCCGAGCCTGACCGTGCTGCACCGGGCGGGCACGCCCGAGTTCGCCGCCGCGTTCGCACGCCTGGAGCGCGGCCTTGTCGAGCTTCGGCTGCGCGGGCTCGAAGCCTCCGACCTCTCGCGCATCCCGGTCGTGCCCCGCAACGCGGCGCTGGTGCTGCAGTTCGACGACCTGCTCGACGAGCCCAGCGTGCGCGCCGGTGCGCTGCGTCTGGACGTCGGCACGCCGCCGACGCAGGCCTTTCCCGCGCGCCTGATCGCGGACCCCAACCACGGCGGCTGGGTCCAGCAAGGCGCCGTGCGCGCGTTCCACAGCACGCGCGTGATCGTCGACCTCGCGGTTTCCGAGGCCGAGGCCGCGCAGTCCGCCGCGGGCGTCGAGCCTACGGGGGCGGGCCTGCCCCCGGCCGCGAGCGCCAACGAGGTCAACCTCGCGCTGCGTCTGGCGACAATCCTCGATCCCGCCAGCGGCGCGTTGCAGCGCATCGAGAACCTCGCGGGTCACGGGATCGCCGCCGATGGGGCGCTGCTCGATCCCCTCAGTGCCTCGAGCGGCCTCGCCCTCGGCCTGCGCTCGGGCGGAGCTCCCGGGCCCGGCGGGGATTCGTTCCACGGGTTCCTGGCCGACACCGATCCGCCGCGCCTGATCGGCCGCCAGCCGGTGAGCGTCTCGATCCTCGGCGGGGGCCCGCTCGATTTCAGCGCCGACGTCGACTTCGCCGTCGACGCCTGCGCGAGCGCCCTGGTCCCGCGCGCGCTGCTGCAACTGGGCGGTTCGCAGCTGGTGGTGCGGACCCCGACCGGCCAGCCGACGGGAGGCAGCGTCCACAACGTGTCGCTGCGCCTGGTGTCGGGGCCGGCTCCGGTCTCCGGTGCGGCGACGCTGACCCAGACCTGGGATCCGGGGCTGCACGCGGGCCTGGAGGCCTGCTTCGTGGGCTTCTCGCAGACCAGCCCGGCGAGCTCCCTGCCCTGGCGCGGCGTCGAACCCTCGAGCACGGTCTCGCTGCGGTTCAGCGAGCCGCTCGACGCGGCCAGCGTCGGCGCCTTCGACGGCTTCGCGCTGACGCGCGTGCCGAGCCAGCCGCAACCGGACCAGTACGTGGTGGGGGAGGTGAGCAACGGGCAGCTCCTGGATCCGACGCTGGTCACGTTCACGCCGCGGCTTCCGCTGGCGCACGTGCAGGGTCAGGCCGAGAGCGTCTTCGTCGATCTCTCCCCGCAGGTGCGCGACCTGGCGGGCAACGCCCTGGCGTTCGCGCTGCCGCAAGTGCGCTTCACGCTCGATCCGCAGGCGGCGAGCGAGGACACTGCCGGGCTTGCCTTCCGCTTCCAGGCCGCGGACATGCTCGGCAACGACGGCCTGCCGGAGTTCCGCGGGCAGTTCACGCTCGACACCTCGGCCGGCGTCGCGCGTCCGCGGCCCGTGACGCGCTTCTCAGCGCTCGCCGATCCGTCGCAGCCCGTGCCCGGGCTGATGCCGATCCTCGCCTCGGGCGTGCAGACGCCGCTCTCCCCGCTGGGCAGCCGGCTGCAGTCGCTCTGGCGCTACTGCGATGTCGGGCTCAGCCTGCTCGACGAGAGCACGCAGAACGTCGACATCGAGCACCTGTACTGGTCGCCGCTGGGCGGAAACGTCGTCGCGGACAGCTTCACGCTGTTCGAGATGAGCCTCTCGCACTCGAACCGGCTGCCGGACGAGAGCGCCAGCCCGCTCTCGCTCCTGCCGCTCTCACCCAACTCGGGCCTGGTGACTACCTTCGCGCAGAACCAGCTCGATCCGATCCAGGATCCGCTGCACGTCGTGCACCCGCGGGCTCTCGGCTACAGCATCAACCCGGCCGACAAGACGATCGCGCCCAGCGGCACGCCGCTGATGCCGTTCCCGCTCAACCGCGGCATCCCGGTCTCGCAGTACCAATACTACACCTGGCGGGACACGGGCCTGCAGGCCAAGGGTGCGGTCGGAGATTCACCGGGCGCCGAGTTGCGCATCGTGTGCAGCGTCGTCCTCGGACAGCCGGCGGGCTGCGTCGGGTGTCCGTTCACCAACGCCAGCGGGCCCAACCCGACGCCCTCGATCGGGCTGCCGCTCCTGATGGAGTTCAAGGCCTTCCCCGATCCCGGTGCGCTCGGCCTGAACGCACTCAGCGTCTCGCTCGGGATCAACAGCTCGGCGCGCCCGAACTTCCGCGCGTTCTCGACGGGCGGCGTCAACACCTCGGGCCAGACCGTCACGGTCGATCCCGACACAGCCGTGGTCGCGACGGGGGGCTACAACCCGCAATCCGTTCCGCCTGGCATGGCCACGCTGCCCGCGGACAACACGTGGCAGCACGGTCAGGTCGACCTCGTGCTTCGCGTCAGCCGCATGCACTCGATCTGGTTCGACACCGCGGCTGCCAACAGCAGCTTCGCGGTGCCCGTGGTCGAGCCCCGCGCCAGCGAACAGCCGGCGGGCACCGCGCTGCAGCTGGCGTATCGCGGCGCCAGTGGGTTGGGCACAGGTGTGCCCCCGATCCAGCGCGACGCGCACGCCATCGATCCCTACGGCGAGGCGGCCTTGTGCCCCTCGGTCGGCACGGGCTGCGCGCTCGTTCCGGGTACCTGCAACGGGAGCGTCGCCTACTTCCTGAACGACCACGGCTGGAAGGCCTCGCTCGGCAGCCTGAACGGCGCGCGCTTCGTGCAGGTTCGCGCGAGCTTCGTCTCCAACACCGCGACCAACGACGTGCCGGTCCTCTCGGCGCTCGGTCTGTCCTGGAGGCGCTAGCCGCCCCGCGGAAAGACGCCTCGCGAGCGCTTCCGCTCGAGTTCGGGCGCGCGGGCGCTGCAAGCCCGGACGCCTGTGTGGGAGGAGCAGGACTCGCTAACCCGTTCTCGGGTATAGGATTGAAGGTGAGCCATACGTCCAACTCCCCAGCGGCACACCGTTTGTTTGCACTTCCTTCAGGAGTCCGGCGCGGCGCGCGGTGCACCGTGTCGGGACGCCAAGCTTGACCCGTGTGCTCGACCAGGAAATCATGGACGGAAGCGAAGCCTGCGCTGCCCCGCAGCGGTAGTGCCTGCCCTTCCTCCGCGGCGGGAGACCGTTCCCCCGTAGACGCTGCCCCCCCTGGTCCGGCCCGATCGACTCCCACGCCACGTCTCCTCAGCCTCACCCCGCGGACTCAACCATGAACGCTCCGATCCACGGCACTTCGATTCGCCAATCGCGCGCGCAGCAGCGCACCTCGCTGGGGGCCCTGACGATCTCGGCCTTGATCCTGGGCGCGTGGATCCAGGGCTGCAGCTCCGGAAGCCCGACGCCGATCACCACCGGGCAGCAGAGCGGCAGCATCGTCAACCAGCCCGACCCGAGCATCGGGTCGAAGACCTTCGTCGTCGACAACAACCTCGGCGGACAGCGCACCTCGCTGCACCTCTCGTCGGTGTTCTGGGGCCGCATGGTCAACGTGCGCGACTCGAGCGGCGTGACGCAGAACTCGAACATGGTCGTGGGCGAGGACATCCGCACCGACGGCATCGACTACCAGCTCGAGATCAACCCGATCACGGAGGAGACCACGGTCACGATCCTGCACCTCGCGGGCTCGGCGGCCTACGTCGCGGCCTTCCAGCGTCTCGACGCGAACCTGGTGCCCGTGCTCGACAAGAGCCTCAGCACCGACGAGCTCCCGCCGTTCTCGCTGATCCCGCGCAACGCGACCATCGTTCTGAAGTTCGACGACCTGCTCGACAACAGCACGATCACGCGCGAGAACCTGCGCGTGGTGACCGGCTACCCGGCCGCCACGCCCTTCGACGGGCTGGTGCTCCCCGACATCAACCACGGCGACCTGTACGATGCCAACGGCGACGGGGTGCTGGAGTTCCACACCACGCGTGTCCTGATCGGCACCACGGTCTCCTCGATCCAGGCCGGGCAATCGAACCCGCCGCTGCCGATCAACAACCTCGGCCTCCCGGCGAGCCTCAACCAGTCGCAGGCCAACGTCGCCGTGCGCATTCCGACCTTGCGCGACGCCTCGGTCGGGCAGATCGACATCCTCAACAACCTCAGCGGCAAGCCGCTCTCCTCGAGCAGCAACGGTTCGGTCGACCTCGGCGTCAGCACGCACGACATCGTGCGCGCCGTGCGCTCGGGTGGCGGCTCGGCCACGACTGCCGATCCGAACAACGGGTTCCTCGTCGACGAGATCGCGCCGAAGCTCGTCGGAGTCCAGCCCATCCAGGTCTCCACCCCCTCGGGGGTCGCCGGCGACTACGTCACGACCGTCGACTACGTGCTCGACGCCTGCGCGGTCAAGCCGAAGGTGGGCGACGTGATCGAGCAGCCGGGCGTGTTCGCCGAGGTGACGCAGGCCAACTCGGATCCCTCGGGCGGCTCGGTGGCCAACGTGCATTTCCGCATCGTCTTCCCGGCGAACGGTGCTCTCACCGCCGGTCCCGCGCAGATCTCCACGGTCTGGGACTCGGTCCAGAACTTCGGCAAGGAGGGCTGCTTCGTCAGCTACTCGTCGGTCGCGCCGGGCGCGACCACGCCGGGGCAGGGCGTCTCGAGCGATGGCACCGTGCTGCTGCGCTTCAGCGAGCCGATGGACCCCTCGACGCTGACGGCCTTCGACAACTTCCCCGTGCTGCGCGTCAACCCCGCCACGTCGACGCCCACGGCGCGCGACTACGTGATCGGCGCCGTCGCCGTGTCGCCGGACCTGAGGACTTTCACCTTCTCCCCGGTGGCGAAGTTCAAGCACACGCTCGGTAGCAGCAACGACCGCTACTACGTCAACGTCGCCAGCGGTTCGACCGGCCCGCTCGACCTCGCCGGCAACCCGCTCGCGAGCGCGCTGCCCGCCGTCAACTTCACGATCGACCCCGCCGACGCGACGGAGAACAACGGCGGCCTGGTCTTCCGCTTCAGCAGCCTGGACGAGCTGAACAACGACGGTCGCCCCGAATGGCGCGGTCAGTTCCTGACCGACGTGGTCAGCGGCAAGATCATCCCGCGCCCGGTGACGCGCCTGCGCGCGACGTGTGACCGCACGATCCCCGTCCCGGGCATCCAGCCGACGTTCACCACGGGCGTCCAGACGCCGCTCTCCGCGCTGGGCAGCAAGCTGCAGTCGCTCTGGCGCTACTGCGACGTGGGCTACGCCCTCGTCGACGAGAGCACCTACAACGTCGACGTCGAGCACCTCTACTGGGCTCCGGCCGGTGGCAACGTCGTGGCCGACGCGTTCGACCTCTTCGAGATCCGCCTCGCCCACACGCGCTACCTGCCCGACGAGTCGGTCGACCCGACCAGCCTGTTGCCGATCTACCCGAACTCGGGTCTGGTGACGACCTACGCCAGCAACCTGCTCGACGCGACCGGCGACCCGCAGCAGGTCGTTCACCCGCGCGAGCTCGGCTACATCGTCAACCCCGGCGACAAGAAGTTCTCCGCCACCGGCCAGACGCAGGTGATGCCCTATCCGCTCAACCAGGGCATCACCGTCCCCAACTACCGCTACTACACCTGGCGCGACACGTCGATCCTCGCCAAGGGCGCGGTGGCCGACTCGCCTGGCGCGGAGCTGCGCATCGTGTGCTCGGTGGTGTACGGCCTGGGCGCGGGCTGCTTCAGCTGCCCGTACCTCAACTCGAACGTGCCCACGATCGGCCTGCCGCTCCTGATGGAGTTCCGCTGCTTCCCCGACTCGACGGCGCTGGGCCTCAACGCGCTCGACATCAACCTCGCGCTGAACTCCTCCGCGAAGCCGAACTTCCGGGCCTTCTCCACGGGCGGCACCAACACCTCCGGCCAGTCGGTCCAGGTCAACCCCGACCTCGCGACGATCGCCACCGGCGGCTACAACCCGACCTCGGTCCCGCCCGGCCAGACGACCATCGGTGCGGACAACACGGTCTACCTGGGCGAGATGGACCTGGTGCTGCGCCTGAGCCGCATCCACTCGATCTGGCTCGATTCGCAGATCAACGCGCCGACGTACCTCACGCCGGTCGTCGAGCCGCGCGATTCCGACCAGCCGCTGGGCACGCGCATCGACCTCGCCTTCCGCGGTGCGACGATCGTCTCGCCCAACAACTCCAACATCACGCTGGACGCGACCTTCGTCGATGCCTACGGCAACGCCGCCTTCTGTCCGAGCGGCGGCGGCGCGAACCAGTGTGCCTTCACGACCTGCACGACCAACGGCGTGCCCACGTTCTTCCAGTCCAACAGCACCTGGCGGACGAGCCTGACCCAGATCAACGGGGCCAAGCTCTTCCAGGTGCGCGCGACCTTCGTGTCCAACACGGACACCAACCTCTCCCCGTCCCTGTCGGCCCTCGGGTTCGCCTTCCGGCAATGACCCGTCACCCCCGCCTCCGACAACCCATGAAGACGAAGTTCCGTTTCACGAATTCGGGCGCACTCGCGCTGGCCTCGCTGGGACTGACGCTCGCCGGCTGCTCCGGCAGCGGCAGTGGCGCCGGAGGAGCGAGCAGCTCCTTCACCGTTGAGAACGTCTCCGTTCTCAACGGCAGCAGCTGGCAGATCAACCGGCCGATCGAGATCCGCTTCAGCGAGGATGTCGATTTCAGCACGGTCAACTTCACCACGATCCAGATCGCCAAGACCAGCGGTGCTCCGGCCGCCGGCGAGTTCCGCGAGGGGACCACGGTCGGCGGGGCGCTCGATCCGCGGCGCGTCGTGTTCTTCCCGCGCTGCCCGACGCTCTCCGACTACTCGGACGCGGGCCTGGAGCCGGGCGGTGTCGCGTACCGCATCAACGTCGTGGGCGGAGGCAGCGCGCTGACGGTGCGCTCGACGACCAACCACAAGCTCGACCTGGGCCAGACGGTCAACTTCACCACGCCCAACTCCACGCAGGCCTCGCTGCTCTTCGTCGACACCGTCACCGGACCGCCGGCCGCCGTCGTGCGCACGGACAGCTCGACGCTCGACGCGTCGTACATCGAACTCGGCGGCAGCTCGGCCGTCCAGGATCGCGTCTACTTCCAGCCGCGCCAGGTCTTCGACGCGGACCTGGGAGCCGACGTGCCCTCGAACTTCCTGGCGCCGCTGAACCTGTACAGCGACTCGAGCCAGCAGGTGGCGATCGTGGCGGTGATCAACCAGCCGATCGATCCCTCCTCGACCAACATCAACTCCAGCACGGTGCGCCTGGAGTACGAGGACGGCACGAGCTGGATCCCGCTGGCCCACGAGGTCACGCTCGCCGCGAACTGCACCGAGACCGGTGCCGTCGTGCGCGTGACCCCGACCGGCATCCTGCCGCAGGACCGCGTGGTGCGCGTCGTGATCTCCTCCGCGCTGCGCGACGTGGTGGGGCAGGTCAACCTCGTCGATGTCGTGGTCGGTTCCTTCCGCGTCAAGGTCTCCTACGATCCGGGCACCACCAACCCGGGTCCTAGCGCCGACGAGAAGAAGGAGGAGTTCACCGACACCAGCGGCGAAGACCAGGTCTCGCAGCTCAGCAGCCCGACCGCGCCGCGCGCCACGTGGGGCAACGGCGTGCTCATGCCGAACTTCGACTTCGCCGGCACCGGCGGGCCGCCGGACGGCCAGTTCGACTACGAGATCGGCAGCTCGATCCCCGGTTCGCCGCCCGAGAACCCGATCCTCGACACGACGTTCACGCTGATCACCGACGCGACGCAGTCGCGCACGCAGGCCGTGGTCAACGGCGTGATCGACGTGCGCAACTTCACGCTCAACCAGAACTCGTCGCTGACGGTGCTCGGGCCCAACCCGCTCAAGATCTACGCCTCGGGGATCGTCAACATCCAGGGCTCGCTGGTCGTGCGCGGCAGCAACAGCAAGGGCGTGGCGACGCTGAACACGACCTGCATTCCCGAGATCGGCGCCGACGGCAACGCCGGTGGCGGGAAGGGCGGATCGGGCAGCTACCTGACCACCCAGTCGACGCCCAAGGGCGAGGACGGCCGCGGCGCGTTCAATGCGCAGGGTCTGGGCGGCGGCGGCGGCCACACGGCCTTCCGCAGCTCGGGCGACACCGGCCGTCGCCCCGCCGGCGGCGGTGGCGGTCGCTTCGGTCCGGATGTGACGGAGGTGATCCGCTCGAGCTGTCCCGACCAGTCGGTGGTCGGCATGGACGCCGAGAACGGGTTCCCGGGTCACCCGCTGGCCGGTGACGCAATCCTCGGCTCGGGCGTCAAGCCCCAGGGCGGAACGCGCGGTCCTCAGCCTTTCGGCGACAGCGATCCCACCAACGACTTCTTCGGCCTGAAGGTCGTGACGGGCACCAGCCAGGTCATCCGCGGCGAGCTCCCGCAGCCGTGGGCCGGCGCGGGTGGTGGCGGTGGCGGCGACTCGTGCCAGACCGCGTCCTTCCCGACCACGCCCTTCAGCTGCAGCGGCGACGAAAAGGGCTGCGGCGGTGGCGGCGGCGGTGGATGCGTGGTCATCCTCGCGCTCGGCGACATCATCATCGGCACCAAGGGCAAGATCGACGTCACGGGTGGCGCGGGCGGCGGCGGCGAGAACTCGCTGTCCGGCGGCATCACGCGCATCGGTGGCGGCTCGGGCGGCGGCTCGGGCGGTCACATCATCCTGCAGTCGGCCTCGCAGGTCGACCTCTCGAACTGCAGCGCCAGCAACGGCTCGGGCCTGTTCGCCCGCGGCGGTGAGGGCGGTGCGGGCAACGGAGACAACGGCGGTGCGCACGCGCCGGGCAGCGGCCCGTACAGCGCGAGCCTCGATGCCCTGCCGCCGAACTCCTACCCGACCACGGGGACGTCGGCGGGTGCGTGCGCCGTGACCTCGGGACTGTGGACCGGGTCGTTCCAGTACACGTTCTCGAACACGATCGGCAACGGGGGCCTCAACGACGGCACGCCGATGGGACCGGACAACAACGTCGTCACCGGTTGCGGCGGCGATGGCGGTCCGGGCCTGATCCAGATCCACGTGCAGCGCCTGAGCAGCACGCCGGCCAACTCCGACCTCAAGATCCCCTCCAACACGGCGCTGAACCCGGTGCGCCTGATCGTCAGCCCGACGCCGGTCGGCTCGACGCCGGCCAACGCGCAGACGCTGGGTTCGTGGGACCAGATGCTCCCGCAGTTCGGTCGCTTCTCGACCGGCGTGTCGGAGTGGATCCCGCTCGGCGGTGCAGGCGTGACGATCGGTTCGTCGACGCCGCACGCGGTGCAGTTCAAGTTCGGCGGCACCAACTCCGGCACGGGCCTGGTCAACGCGGCGGGCGGTCTGGTCACGCAGCTTCCGGCCTGCCTCAGCGGCACGCTGGCGGCCAACCCGACGTTGCCCTTCGCGACGGCCGACCTGCGCACGCTGGTCTTCGACGCCAGCGGCCTCGACGACCTCTACAAGCGCAACGCGACGCTGATGAAGCGCTTCGGCGTCTTCCTCACGCACGCGGCCGCGACGACCGAGTTCGAAGTCGTGTCGGCGACGTACGACAACGACCTCGACCAGGTGCGCCTGACGCTGGCGACCAGCGGTGCGCCGCTGCAGCCCTTCGTCGTGGGGGACGCGATCTCGGTCATCCCGCGCTTCTTCCGCATCAGCACCAACGGAACGAACGATGCCCTCCCGGCCTCGTCGACGATCCAGGTGCGCTTCCAGGCCGCCCCGGCCGACGCGGCGGGCAACCCGACGCTGACCGGCGCCACGGGCTTCCTCACGGACGCCTCGCAGATCCAGGTCGCCGCGGGTGCCGCGAACTTCAAGTTCGTGCGCTTCCGCGTGGACTTCGACATCCTCGCCGACGGTTCGTCGCTGACGTTCTCGACGCCGCGGCCGAAGATCGACTTCCTGCGCCTGCCGTTCAAATTCTGAGCGCGCAGGACCGCGGCGGCCGGGCTCGCGCCCACGCTGCCGTGGACCTCGATCCGATCCCAACGCGCGCCCCGGGCCGGCCGGGCGCGCTGCTTTGGCTGTCTCGCGCTTGCGTCGCGCACGCCCAGGCGCTTCCATGCGTTGCGTGCCGTCGCGTTCCGTCGGGCTGACCTGCTGCCTGCTCCTCACCTGCCTGGCGGGCGCCTGCCGTGATTCCAGCGGCCCGCGCGCGAGAGAGCTCCTGCTCGGCAGCTTCGCGCCCCAGATCCGCCAGAACGTGTTCCTCAACGAGGACCTGATCTTCCACTTCTCCGCCGAGGTCGATCCGGCCTCGGTCAACGCCGAGAGCGTCGTCGTCCAGGCGCGCGGCGGCGAGCGCGCCCAGGGACGCCTGCGTGTCGAGGGGCGCAAGATCATCTTCCGTCCCGACGCGCCGCGCGCGCGCGATCTCTCCGACGGCGGCTACCGGCCCGGCACGACCTACGACGTGCGCCTGATCGGCTTCCCGCGCCCCGACGGCATCCGCGGCGTCGACGGGGCGCCGCTCGCCCGCACCTTCAGCGATTCGTTCACGACGGTCGCGCTCGACGGGCTCGAGGGCAGCCTGATCTTCGACGACCCGCACCAGGAGCGGCACAAGTCGCCCGGCCTCTTCCCGCCCGGCAGCGCGCCGACCTCGCCCTACACGATCGGAGCCGGCGAGCCGATCTACGTCGCCTGCGAGAAGCCCGTCGATCCGCGCAGCGTGCGTGGCGAGGACTGGCGCCTCTCGCTGGCCAGCGGCCCGAGCGCCGCGACCGACATCGCGCTCTTCGCGCACCTGGTCGAGAACGAGGCCGACCCCGAGTTCCGGCCGCGGCCGGCCGGCGTGCGCAGCCTGCTGCCCGCCGAATCCTGGCGCAGCGAGCGTCGTGCGGCGCTGATCGAGCTGATGCCCGCGCGAGCACTGACCCCGGGCGAACGGCGCGTGCTGCGCTACGAACCCCAGGCGGGCTACTCGATGCGCGATTTCAGCCGCGGTGCCCTGATCGAGAAGCCGCGCAGCTTCAACGAGCGCGTGATCGAGGTCGTCTCGGGTCTTGGCGCGGCACAAGAGGAGTTCGTCGAGGACTTCCTGACGCCCGACCTGCGCACGCCGCTGGTCGTTCCCGGCTGCGACGGCACGGCGCTGTGGGACGCGAGCGGCCGCATCGAGGTCTGCTATCCGCTCGCGGCGGGCGACGGCAGCCTGGGGGCGTTCGCGCTGGGCGACGAGCTCGCGCAGTCCGATGCGCAGGCCACCGAGATCGACCTCGCGCCCGACCAGACCTGCCGTCTGCGCAGCGCGCCGGGCCTGGTCGTGTTGCGCGCGCAAGGGCGGCTCACGTTGCGCGGCAAGCTCGAGCGGCGGGCGCCGTTGGTCGAGGCGCTGGAGCTCGCCTCCGAGCGCGGCACGCCGCTGAGCGAGTGGCTCGAGCGCACGCGCGCGGCGGATCCGAGCTGGACCGTGCTGATCGCCGGCGGGGACCTCGTGGTCGAGGGCATGCTCTCGAGCGACACGCCCGTGCTGCTGATCGCGGGCGGGCAGATCCGCATCGCGGGAGCGCTGGAGCTGCGCGGCCCGGGCAAGACGCTCTGGATGCAGGCCGGCGCCGGCGGCGTGAGCGCGCTCGCCAGCCAGGGCCAGTCGCTGGCGCAGTTCTTCCTCGATCCACCCGCAGGCCGCAACCCGCTCAAGAAGCCGCTGCGCTACGGCGTGGTCTCGGGCCCGGTCCCGTCCACCGGTCGCGTTGCACGCTGGGTCTCCGCCCAGGCGACGGGCTGGCAGGATCCGCGCGCGGGCTCGCTCGCTCCGATCGCCCGGCCGGGCGCGACGAACAGCACCCCGTCGAGCTGGAGCGTGCGCTACGTCGCGGCCGACGGCAGCCAGACCCTCGCCCTCGGCAGCGCCGTCGCGAGTCCGGTCTTCCTCGACAAGGCCGCCTCGGTGCGCATCGTGGTCGAGCTGGTAGTCGGGGACGGCCCCACCTGGCAGCCGCCCTTCGTCGATCGAGTGCAGCTCTCGTACGCGCAGGCCCCGCGATGAACCTCACCGAGCTTCCGATCCCCGTGTTCCTGGTGTGGTGGGGGCTGGTCGGCCTGCTCGTCGGCTCGTTCCTCAACGTCGCGATCCACCGCCTGCCGCTGGAGGGCGAGACGGTCTCGAAGCCGCGTCGCTCGCGCTGCCCGCAGTGCAAGACGACGCTGACCTGGCGCGAGAACATCCCGCTCGTCTCGTGGCTGGTGCAGCTGGGCCGCTGCCGCACGTGCGGCTGGCGCATTCCCTGGCGCTACCCGCTGGTCGAGGCGCTCAACGCCGGTCTGTGGGTCTGGATCGCGTCGCGCACCTGGCCGGAGCACTGGGCGCTCGGCCTGGTGCAGTGCGTGGTGCTCTCGGCCCTGCTGGTCGCGACCTTCGTCGACTTCGCCTGCTTCGAGATCCCTGACGAGGTCTCGATCGGCGGGATGTTCGCGGCGCCGCTGGTCTCGTTCCTCCTGCCGGAGCTGCACGCGCACGGCGCGCTGGTGGGCTGGATCGACGGACCGACCTCGCTCGAGCCCTCGCGCATGGCGGCACTGACCAACTGCCTGGCGGGGATGGCGGTGGGCGCAGGCATCCTCTGGGGCATCGGCTGGCTGGGCAGCAAGCTCTACGGCCGCGACGCGATGGGATTCGGCGACGTCAAGCTGCTCGGCGCCGGCGGCGGCTTCGTCGGACCGGGCGCAGTGCTGGTGGCGCTGATGATCGGGGCGCTGGTGGCCTCGGTCTTCGGCCTCCTGAACATCCTGCGCTTCGTGCTGCTGCTGCGCTCGCGCGCGCGCCAGCGCGGACGCCGCGCAGGATGGGGACGCACGCTGGTGGTCGCGCGGATCGCCGGGCGCTACCTGCCGTTCGGGCCCTGGCTGGCGCTGGGGATCGCGGTCGTGCTGCTCGCCTGGCAGGATGTGCGGCTGTGGCTGCCGTTCGCGCTCTTCTGATCCTCGTCCTTGCAGGCCCTGCTGCGTCGTTCGCGGGCTGCGCGCGCGAGGGGGCGAGCGCAGTGCAACCCCGCGGCGCGACGCCCGCGGCCGAACGGCCCGGCGCACCGGCAGCGACGGCTCCTTCGCCGGCGCGACCTGCGACCCCGGTTCGTCCCGAGCCGCTCGTCACGCTCGACTTCCAGGACATGGCGGCCGCCAGCGCGGTCGAGGTGATCGCGGCGGTCAGCGGCCGCACGATCGAGATCGCCCCCGAGTGTGCCGGCTCCGTCACGCTGAACGTGCACGATCGGCCCTGGCGCGAGGTGCTCGACTCCGTGGCCAAGCAGTGCGGCGCCCGCGTGGTCGAAGCCCCCGGCGGACGCTGGCGCGTCGAGCCGGTGCGCTGACGGACCGTCGATCAGCCTCTTGGAATCGAGCGCGCGGCTTGCTTCGATGTGCGTGGCTTGGCGCAGCCCGCGCGAACCGCGCGGCCCAGGCACGCACAGACATCCATCGGCGCGGAGTCCCGCGCCGCGCACTAGGGGAAGACAACGATGTACCGACACCACACCCGGCTCCTGCTCGCCGGACTGCTCCTGTTCTCACCCGGACTGACCAGTTGCGTTTCGCAGAAGCTCCACCAGCAGGCGCTGGAGGAGAAGGACGCGGAGATCCGCACGCTGCGCGAGGAGCGCACGTCGCTCAAGACGCAGAACCAGCAGCTCAAGGCCAACCTCGACAGCATGCACGGCCAGCTGCAGGACGCCAGCGCGCGCGCCAGCGATGCGCCGGCCGAGCCGGTCGCCAAGCCCGAGGCGCAGCGCCGCATCCCCGAGCTCGACGAGATGGGCATCGGCTACGGCATGCGCGACGGCAACATGGTGATCACGATCCCGTCGTCGGTCACGTTCGCCTCCGGGCAGGCGACGCTCTCGAAGGAGGGCCAGGGCGCGCTGAAGAAGGTCGCCGCGCTGCTCAAGAAGGAGCACGCCGGCGCGCACTACTCGATCGAGGGCCACACCGACGACGAGCCCATCAAGAAGTCGAAGTTCGAATCGAACCGCGAGCTCTCCTACGCGCGCGCCATGGCGGTGCTGGCGTATCTGGTGGCCGACTGCGGCATCAAGGACGACGACTGCCTGCTCGTCGCGCACGGCCAGTACGATCCGGCCGTCCCCGGCAGCGACGAGAAGTCCAAGGCCAAGAACCGTCGCGTCGAGATCGTCGTGCACAAGCACTGAGGCCTGTCCATACGTTTCTGGGCTGCGTGGCTCGGCGCGAACGCCGGGCCACGCTGCTTTTGGCAGGCAACGCCGCGCGCGCTACGATGTGCGGACCCCCTGTTTCATCCGCTCTGTGCCGTGCCACGCGCCGGCACGCAAACCCGGTCCGCGCCCCCGCGCGCCATCACCCGAGTTCTTTCGAGGAGTGAGCGTCTCATGACCTTCGCGGCTTCCTGCATCCGCAACATTGCCTTCGTGGGCCACCCGTCCGCGGGGAAGACCACCCTCGTCGACGCCCTGGCCCACCACACCGGCGCCTCGCCGCGCAAGGGCTCCGTCGCGGACAAGTCGAGCATCTGCGACACGGAGCCGGAGGAGCAGGACAAGCAGCACACGCTGACGATGGCGGTGGTCTCCGCCAACTGGCACGGCGAGCTGTGGAACTTCCTCGACTCGCCCGGCTACCCCGACTTCCACTCCGAGGCCAGCGGCGCGCTCTTCGGCGCGGACCTCGTGGTCGGCGTGGTGAGCGCCGGGAGCGGCGTGACCTACAACCTGCGCAAGAAGATGGAGCTCGCCAAGTCGCTCGGGCGCGGTCGCGCGCTGATCGTGACGCACCTGGACGACGCCAACGCCGACTACGACGCGCTGGTCGAGAAGCTGCGCAGCGCGCTGGGCGAGACCTGCGTGCCCTACCACCTGCCCGACGTCTCCGGCCCGGGCTTCTCGCGCGTGCGACGCACGATCCAGGATGTCGAGAGCCCCTGGCGCCAGACGCTGATGGACGAGGTGATGGACTCCTGCGAGGACGAGGCGCTGCTGCTGGAGTACCTCGAGAAGCAGGAGATCAGCGACGAGCAGCTCAAGAAGCTCCTGCCGCACGCGCTGGTCAAGGGCACGATCGTGCCCATCCTGGTCTGCAATCCGAACACCGGCCTGGGCCTGCCCGAGGTGGTCGAGTTCCTCGAGCACTACGCGCCCGGTGCCGACGAGATCGTCTTCCGCGAGAAGGGCGGCGAGATCGTCAAGCCCGATCCGGCCGGCACGCTCGTGGCGACCGTCTTCAACGTCAAGAGCGATCCGCACGTGGGCCGCGTCTGCCTCGCGCGCGTCTTCCGCGGCCAGATCACGGCCACCTCGGCGCTGGTCGGGCCCAAGAGCACGGACAAGGGCGAGAAGGTCGGCGGCCTCTTCCGCCTCGTGGGCAAGAAGCGCGAGCCGATCGAGTCCGCCGGTCCGGGCGAGATCATCGGCTTCTCGAAGGTCGAGCAGATCGCCTTCGGGCAGAGCTTCACCAGCGCCGGATCGAAGATCGTCGAGGTCCCGATGGTCGCGCAACCCGAGCCGACCGTGACCCTCGCGGTGCAGCCCAAGAGCCGCGCCGACGAGCAGAAGATCGGCGAGGCGCTGCACAAGCTCGAGGCCGAGGATCCGACCTTCCGCATCGTGCATGTCGCCGCGACGCACGAGATGGTGATGCAGGGCACGAGCGACCTGCACCTGCAGATCATGGAGGCGCGCCTGAAGCGCCGCTTCGGCGTCGAGATCACGACCTCGCTGCCCAAGATCGCGTACAAGGAGACCGTCACGCGTCCGAGCGAGGGCCACCACCGCCACAAGAAGCAGTCCGGCGGCCGCGGCCAGTTCGGCGAGTGCTTCCTGCGCGTGCGTCCGCGCGCCGAGGGCTCGGGCTTCGAGTTCACCGACGCGGTCGTCGGCGGCTCGATCCCGCGCAACCTGATCCCGGCCGTCGAGAAGGGCGTGCGCGAGTCGATCGCGCAGGGCGTGCTGACGCACGGCGAGGTCGTCGACGTCGAGGTCGAGGTCTACGACGGCAAGTTCCACGAGGTCGACTCCGACGAGGCGAGCTTCAAGATCGCCGGCTCGCGCGCCTTCCGCGACGGCTTCCTCAAGGCGCACCCCGTGCTGCTCGAGCCGGTGATGGAGCTGGAGATCCACGTGCCCACGCACGCGGCCGGCGCGATCTTCTCCGACATCACCAGCCACCGCCGCGGCCACGTGCACGACCAGCAGACCGAAGGCGACGGATCGGTGACGATGATCAAGGCGCAGGCGCCGCTCTCGACGGTGATGACCTACCACCGCGACCTGAAGTCGCAGACGGCGGGCGAGGGGAGCTTCACCATGAGGTTCGTCAACTACGCCCAGGTGCCGGCCAACGAGCAGGTGCGCGTGCTGGCCCAGATCGGCCGCAAGCACGAGGAGGAGTAGCGCTCGGCGCGTGCGCGCTGCGCGAAGCGCCTCCGAACGAGCGGGCCCGCCGCGCGACCCTCGTCGCGGCGGGCCCGTTCCATGCGCGCGGCCGGTGGCGGTCCGCGCCTCCCGCCGGCGCGTTCAGCGCAGCTCGGCCAGCTCGATCTCCAGCGCCAGCCCCTGCCCGGCGCTGTCGCCGAAGCTGGCGCGACGCGCGCCCTCGGCCGGCAGCGCCACGCGCTCGTCGACGCGCAGGCGGTCCCAGGCGCAGAGCGTGATCGCGCCCACCGTCGGCACCTGCGGTTCGAGGTTGCGCGCCTCGCCGGCGCGCGCCTGGCCGAAGGCCTCGACCTCCAGGCGCAGCGTGCCGCCGGCGTCGCGTCCGGCACGCACGCGCGCGCAGAGGCCCTCGAAGCTGGGGTGGATCATCGGGACGGCGGCGGCGCAGCCCTGCGCCACCTCGACGTCCCAGTCGCGCAGCTGCTCGTCCTCCGCGCCTGCGACCAGCGTCGACGCGCAGCCCGCGCGCAGGGCCAGCGTGCCGCGCGCGAGCACGTTCGGCCCGCGGCGCAGCGTCAGCGTCGCGCCGAGGGACTGCGCCTCGGGCGCGCTGCGCGCGAGGCGTGCGAGCGTCGCCTCCACGCCCGCACCCTCGGCTGCACGCTGCGAGCGCGCGAGCACGAGCCAGGAGCGCGAGTCGAACACGTCCAGCCCCTCGCTGCCGCCGACGAGTTCGTGCGCGAAGCCGGCCTCGGGCACGCGCAGGCGCGCCACGAGCGGGCCGAGCTCCGACTCGAACATGGGCAGCGCCCCGCCCGCGCGCAGATCGCCCTCCGTGCCGGCGCAGGGCGGCGTGAGCCAGCCGGCGTCGACCAGCACGAGGTCGCGCCCGGGCTGCTTGCCGTCGAGCGAGAAGCCCTGCGCAGCCGCGACGGGCTTCCCCGCGCGACGCACGAACAGGAGGTGCGTGCCGCGCTCCTCGCCCGCGCCGATCGTGCTCGCCAGGCAGAGCACCTTGCCCTCGGGCAGGAAGGTGTTGACGACCGCCGCATGCAGTCCGAGCGGCAGGCTCTGCCAGACCTTCGGGCCCGGCTGCAGCAGGCGCCCGCTGGTGCGCGTGATCGGCGCGCCGCCGCCGGGGTTGGGCACGCTGCCGCTCTCGGCAGCGACGCTGGCGGAGAACTCCAGCGCGTGGTCCTTCGGGCCCCCGCTCTCCGCGCTGCGCGCGACCAGCGCGAGCCAGGTTCCGCCCGGCGCGTTGGCCGCGGCGCAGGCGAAGCGCTGGCCCGCGGGCACGACGTCGACCTGCGGATCGTGGATCGCCGCAGCCTGCGCGATCTCCACGTTCCAGGTGGAGAGGATGCTCGTGGCGCGCACGTTGCCGGCCGTGCCGATCCAGCCCGGCCGCACCCCGAGCGTGAAGCTGTGGCGCTGCACCGCGCCGGCCTGGAGGCGTTGCGCCTCGTCGAGCGCGAGCAGCTGCGGCGGGTCCTTGGCCAGCGGCTCCGCCAGCACCGCCTCGTCGAGCACCAGTTCGATCTGTGCGCCGAGCGTGCCGGCCAGGAAGTCCAGGATGTGCGCGACCTTCTCCTGCACGGCGGCCGGAGCCACCACGTAGAGGCGCTCCTCGGCCTCGCGCAGGACGCGGCCCTCGTACTCGAACTCCGGCGCGCACAGGGAGCGCAGGAGCTCGACCACCAGCCCGACGTCGAGCCGATCGCTCTCGCCCTCCGCGGGACCGCCGGCCTCGCGGCAGGGCGCGAGCTGCAGCGCGAGCTCGTTGCGGTAGGGCACGAGCAGCGCGTGCAGGTCGTGCACGCGCAGCTCGCCGGCTTCGCGCGCGGGATCACCGGCGCCGAGCGCCGCACACAGGAGCAGGGAGGTCCAGATCATCGGTTCACCGTTCAGGGAAGAGGTGTGGGGAGCGAGCCTTCGATCGCGCGCGCCAGGCGCGCGAGGGTGGTCAGGTTGCGACCGCGGTCCGCGGGATCGCCCAGCGCGGCCAGGATGCGCCGGCGCACGCTCGCGGGCCGCTTCGCCAGCAGCGGCTCGAGCGCCTCCTCGCCGCCGAGCGCGTGCAGCGCGAGCAGGCCGGCGGCCTGCAGCGTGCGCTCGCGCAGCCGCGGGAAGAGCTCGAGCAGCCGTCGCACGTCGCCCGGGCGTCCCTGCTCGCAGACGACGAGCAGCATCCAGCGTCGATCGCTTTCCGGGAGCAGTTCGCTGGTCGCGAGCTCGAGCGCGGTCGGCACGAGCGCGGGCGAGGGGGCGCCGAGCAGGAGCTCGACCAGCTCGGCCAGCTCGGTGCGCGTGCCCCGCTGCGCCAGCTCCGCGGCGGACCCGGGATGCTCGCGCAGCACGAGCTCGAGAGTGCGCTGCAGGTCGTCCGCGTCCGTGCTGCCCGAGGCGCGCAGGTGCAGCAGCACCGCCAGCGCCTCGGGCGTCCCGCGCGCCAGCGCGGCGAGCGCGGACTCGGCATGCAGGCCGTCGCGAGCCTCGCGTTCGACCCACTCCCAGCCCTCGCGCACCCCGATCGCGGCCACCGCGCGCAGGAGGAGCTCCTCGTCGAGCCCGCTCGTGCGCCCCTCGACGAGCACGCGGCCCAGCGCGCCGTCGGCGCCCTCGATGCCCGCGAGCCGCGCGAGCAGCTCCTCCGCCTCGAGCGTGCCGCGGCTGGCCAGCCGCACGAGTCCCGGGACGCCCTGGGCTCCGCATGCGCACAGCGCATCGAGCAGGCCGCGGCGCTCCTCGGCCGAGAGGCGCGGGCGCACGAGCGCATCCTCGAGCCAGCTCGCTGCCGCCGGCACGTTCGCGCGTTCCAGCCGCTCGAGCACGAGCGCGCGCAGGGCGGGGGAGTCGGGTGCGCGGCGCAGCTCCTCGACGCCGCTCGCGCCCAGGTCCAGCAGCGCGGAGACGGCGCTGGGCGCGCGTTCCCCGCGCGCCAGCGCGGCGCGCAGGCGCACGCTGCTCGAGCCGTGCGCCCCGAGCCAGCGCAGCGCGCGCGTGGCGAGCGCGTCGTCCTCGCCGGCCGCGAGGCTCTCGACCAGCGTGGCGACCGGCCAGCCCTCGCGCGCGAGCGCGGCGATGCTCTCGTCGACCGCGGCGGCATAGGCGCGCCCCTCGCCAAGCGAGGGATCGAAGTCCGGTGCGCTCTCCAGCAGGGCGCTGCGCACGTTCGCACGCGCGCGCTCCAGGCGCTCGCGCTCGAGCTCCGCGGCCGCGGTCTGCGGCGCTTCCGGCGCTGCGGGCTCCGACACGTGCGCCGGCACGACCGGTTCCGCGCGCGGGAGCGCCGGCTCGCGCGGCCCCTGCGCCACGGGCGGCGCCGGCATCGGCGCCTCGCGCACGAGGCGCGCGGCGAGCCAGCTCGCCAGGCACAACGCGGCCGCGGCGGCGAGCGGGATCCACCAGCGCCGCGGGCGCGCTCGCGGAAGGGTGCGGGGACCGCGCTCCAGCCGCTCGAGCACCACGCGCACGTTGCGCTGCACGTCGAGGGACTCGAGTGGCGGCGCGGAGAGGCCGATCAGCGCCTCCTGCAGCGCGCGTTCGCGCGCGAGCCGCGCGGCGCAGTCCGCGCAAGCGCGGGCATGCCGCTCCAGCTCGAGGCGGCGCTCCAGCGCGAGATCGCACTCGACCAGCGCGCCCAGCGCCGCACGGAACTCGCGGCAGGCTCTCACGGTGCTCCTCCGGGCAGCCAGCGCGCCAGCGCGCGCGCGAGCAGCGCGCGCGCCTGCATCACCTGCGTGCGCGCGGTCGCGGGGCGCACGCCGGTGAGCTCCGCGACCTCGGGATACTCGCGCCCCTCGAGCACGCGCAGCACCAGCGCGAGGCGCAGGCGCGGCGGCAGCGACTGCAGCGCGAGCTCCAGGGCCTGCGCGAACTCGGCGCGCTCGCCGTGTCCGGCGGAGGCGGGCGCCGGAGCGGCGTGTGCCCCGTCCTCGTCGAGCGGCGACGCGCGGCGCAGCGCGCGGGCGCGCGCGTGATCGGTCGCCAGATGCAGCGCGATGCGCGCCAGCCAGGTCGAGAAGGCGCTCTCGCCGCGGAAGCTCTCCAGCGCGCCCCAGGCGCGCACGAAGGTCTCCTGCGCCAGGTCCTCGGCGTCCTCGTGGTTGCCCGTGGTGCGGTGGAGCAGCGAATACACGCGCGTGAAGTGCAGCTCGACCAGCGCGCCGTAGGCCGTGCGGTCGCCCGCGCGCGCCCGCTGGAGGAGTCCCGTTTCCTGGGCGGCACTGCTCATCGTCGGGAAGCTGCGGGCGAC
Organism: Planctomycetota bacterium; assembly: GCA_044229935.1. Classification (GTDB taxonomy): domain Bacteria; phylum Planctomycetota; class UBA1135; order UBA1135; genus JADJLZ01. Next base: position 32,241 of record JBGASC010000051.1, read on the forward strand.
GCGCGGGCGGGCCGGGGCGGCCGGTCGTGTCACGTGCCCCTCGACGGGCAGGCGCAGCGGTTGTCGATCGGGATCCGGCACTTTTTTCCCCAGGCAGCCTAGCGCGTCCCCGGCGGCGGGTTTCGGCGCCGGTTCCCGAGGCGGCCTTGAGTCGCGGGTGACGCGCTTCCGATCCAGGAGGGGCGGTCCCCGGTCGGGCCCGCGTTCTGGTCGTCGAGAGGAAGCACCCCATGATCACGATGGAAGAGCTCTTGTCGCTGATGGTGCGGCAAGGCGGATCGGACCTGCACATCTCGGTCAACTCTCCGCCTCGCATCCGCATCGACGGCGAGCTCCTGCCCGTGGATCATCCGCCGCTCTCGGCGGAGGAGACGCGGCGACTGGCGACGAGCGTGCTCACCTCCGACCAGATCGCCAAGCTCGACCGCGACTGGGAGCTCGACTGCTCCTTCGGCCTGGAGGGCTCGGGGCGCTTCCGCGCCAACGTCTTCTACCAGCAGGGCGCGGTGGCCTCCGTCATGCGCGCCATCCCGCACATGGTGCCGGACTTCGAGCGCCTGGGCATGCCGCGCCCGGTGTGCGAGCGCATCTGCAACCTGCCCTCGGGCCTGGTGCTGGTGACCGGCTCGACCGGCTCGGGCAAGTCGACCTCGCTGGCCGCGATGATCGACTACATCAACAAGAACCAGCAGGGCCACATCGTCACGATCGAGGACCCGATCGAGTTCACGCACCGCCACAACAAGTGCTCGGTGACGCAGCGCGAGATCGGCGTCGACACCAAGGGCTTCCACGAGGCCCTGCGCAGCGTGCTGCGCCAGGACCCGGACTTCGTGCTGGTCGGCGAGTTGCGCGACCAGGAGACGATCGAGGCCGCGCTGACGCTGGCCGAGACGGGCCACTTGACCTTCGGCACGCTGCACACCTCCGACTGCGTGCAGACCGTCAACCGCATCATCGACGTCTTCCCGGCGCACCAGCAGACGCAGATCCGCACGCAGCTCTCGTTCACGCTCGAGGCGGTCTTCTGCCAGCAGCTGATGCCGCACGCCTCGGGCAAGGGACGCGTGCTGAGCGCCGAGATCATGCTGGCCACCTCGGCCGTGCGCGCCCTGATCCGCGACGGCAAGGGCCACCAGATCTACTCGCAGATCCAGACCGGCGCGCGCATGGGCATGAAGACCATGTCGCAGTCGCTGGCCGAACTGGTCAAGGGCAACAAGGTCACGCTGGCGGCCGCCGAACGCGCCGTCTCCGATCCCAACGAGCTGCGCGGCCTGCTGCGCGGCGTCGCCTGATCCCGCGCTCGTCCCCATCCCCGAACATGGTGCGCGTCTCCGCCAAGATCAAACGACTGCTCGTCGACGCCGGACTCGTCTCCGAGGCCGACTGGAACAGCGCCAAGGAGAAGGGCGGCAGCGTCCTCGAGGGCCTGCTCTCCAACGGCTCGCTGCACGAGGACGCGCTGCTCGAGGCGCTCGGTCGCGCCAGCTCGATCGCGCCGGTGGACGTGATGCGCTGCACGCCGGACGCCAAGGCGCTCGAGTCGCTGCCGCACGAGACCTGCACCGAGTACGGCATCCTGCCGATCACGCGCAACGGGGACATCCTGACCATCGCGGTCACGGATCCCTTCGACGTGCTGCTGCTCGACGACCTCAAGCGCCGCACCGGCTGCCAGATCCGCCAGGTCGTGACGCAGCCCGGCGCGCTCAAGCGCGCGATCGAGCGCGCCTTCCGCACCGGCGAGCAGCAGGTCGAGTCGCTGCTGGGCGAGGTCAAGGCCGGCGACGAGCTCGAGGTCAAGGTCGAGAAGGAGTCGGTGCAGGACCTGGCCGAGGCCAACGCGGCCGCGACCAGCGAGGACGCGCCGGCGGTCAAGCTGGTCAACCTGATCCTGCTCAACGCGCTCAAGGAGAAGGCCAGCGACATCCACATCGAGCCCGGGGACAAGGCGCTGCGCGTGCGCACGCGTGTCGACGGCTCGATGAAGCTGGTGATGACGCCGCCCAAGTCGATCATCAACGCGCTCATCTCGCGCCTCAAGATCATGGCGCAGCTCGACATCGCCGAGCGCTTCGCGCCGCAGGACGGCAAGTTCCAGATCCGCTTCGAGGGCCGCACGATCGACCTGCGACTCTCGATCCTGCCTGTCGTCGGCGGCGAGAAGGCGGTCATGCGCATCCTCGACGGCGGCAACCTGGCGCTGAAGCTCGAGACGATGGGCTACGAGGCCAAGGCGCTCGAGGACATCCGCAAGGCGATCAGCGCCGCCTACGGGATGATGCTCGTGACCGGCCCGACCGGCTCGGGCAAGTCGACCACGCTCTACTCCTGCGTGCACGAGGTCGCGACGCCGGACGTCAACGTCGTCACCGTCGAGGACCCCGTCGAATACCGCATGGACGGCATCAACCAGGTGCCGGTCAACCCCAAGCGCGGCCTGACCTTCGCCGGTGCGCTGCGCTCGATCCTGCGCCAGGACCCGGACGTGATCCTGGTGGGCGAAATCCGCGACACCGAGACGGCCGACATCGCGGTCAAGGCCGCGCTCACGGGCCACCTGGTGCTCTCGACGCTGCACACCAACGATGCGCCCTCGACGATCACGCGTCTGGTCGACATGAAGATCGACCCGTTCATGGTCTCGAGCTCGCTCCTGTGCATCGGGGCGCAGCGCCTGGCGCGCAAGCTGTGCGAGGGCTGCCGCCAGCCGCTCGAGCTGCCCGAGAAGGAACTGCTTTCCGTCGGCTACAAGCCCGACGAGCTGCAGGGCATGAAGCTCTTCCGGCCCAACCCCAGCGGCTGCTCGCGCTGCCACCAGGGCTACAAGGGCCGCTTCGCCATCCTCGAGACGCTGTACCTCGACGACACGCTCAAGCGAATGATCGTCGAAGGTCGATCCGTACACGACATGAAGACCCATGCGGTCGAGCAGGGGATGATCACCCTGCGCCGCGTGGGCCTCCTCAACGCCATGCGCGGACGCACCTCGCTCGAGGAAGTGCTGCGCGTGACGCTCGAGGATTGAGCCCTGATCCCGAACCGAGCGCGGACCCAGCATCCAGTGAGCACCTTCAAGTACGCAGCCAAGGGACCCGGCGGCAAGACCGTCGAGGGCACGATCAACGCCGCCGACCGCAACGAGGCCGTGGCCGAGCTGCGCCGCCAGAACCTGGTGGTGATGAAGGTCGAGGAGACCGGCGCGCAGCAGAAGAGCGCGGCCAAGGAGGGCAAGAAGGGCTCGCTCTTCGGAGGAGGTCCTTCGGCCACGAAGAACGAGCTGGTGCTCTTCACGCGCCAGCTCTCGACCATGGTCGGCGCCGGCCTGGCGCTGCTCGAGTCGCTGGAGGTGCTGCACGACCAGGCCGAGTCGCCCGGCATGAAGAAGGCGACCGGGATGCTGGTCAACGAGGTGCGCAGCGGGGTCGACCTGTCGGTGGCGATGGAGAAGTGCCCCAAGGCCTTCGACCCGCTGTACATCAGCATGGTGCGCGCGGGCGAGGTCTCGGGCCAGATGGACATCATCCTCGAGCGTCTCGCCGACTACCAGGAGGCCAGCGAGCACCTGCGGCGCGAGATCCGCTCGGCCATGACCTACCCGGTGATCTCGATGGTGCTCGTGATGGGCATCACGGCCTTCCTGATGCTGGGCGTGGTGCCCGGCTTCCGCGCCGTGTTCGACTCGATGGACGCCGAGCTGCCCGGCATCACGCAGCTGACGCTGGGCACGGCCGAGTTCATGAAGGGCCACTGGGGCATCTGCTTCGGCGGCTTCTTCGGGGCGCTCGCCGGCGTGTTCCTCTTCTCGCGCACGGAGAGCGGCGGCTGGTTCTTCGACCGCTTCTCGCTCAAGGTGCCCGTCTTCGGGCCCCTGATCCGCAAGGTCTGCCTGGCGCGTTTCTCGCGCACCTTCGCCACGCTGATCCGCTCGGGCGTGCCGATCATGGCCACGCTGGACATCGTGGCCGAGACCGCGGGCAACCGCGTCGTGGCCAAGGCCGTGCTCGACAGCCGCGAGAGCGTGCGCGCGGGCAACCTGCTCAGCGAGCCGCTCACGCGCGCCACGGTCTTCCCTCCGATGGTGGTGCGCATGATCGCGATCGGCGAGCGCACCGGTTCGCTCGAGACGCTGCTCGAGAAGATCGCCGAGTTCTACGACGCGCAGGTCAAGGCCGCGGTCAAGTCGCTGACCAGCATGATCGAGCCGATCCTGATCACCGTCATGGGCGTGATCGTCGGGGGCGTCGTGATGTCGGTCTTCCTGCCGATCCTCGACATCGTGGGCAAGCTCGGCTCGAGCGGAGGCGGCTGAACCGCAGACGCGCGGCGGGGCCGGATTCGGGAGGAATCCTGGCGAAGGCCCTCAAGTCGCGCGAAAGCGCCCGCCGATAGTCGCGGGGTCAGAAACACCTGCTGCCCCAGCTCCGGGGCGGAGGCCAAGGGGCGCTCCACCGTGGACGCCAGGACAAGCATGTCGGTCGCGGGTCAACCGGGTCGACGAGGGAAAAGAAGAACCAAACATGATTCGTAGTCGCAAGAACTCGGGTTTCACCCTGATCGAGCTCATGATCGTCGTGGCCATCATCGCGATCATCGCCTCGATCGCCATTCCGAAGCTGATGAGCGCGCGCCTGTCGGCCAACGAGGCCGCGGCCGTCTCGACGCTTCGCTCCATCTCCTCGGCCCAGGCTCAGATCCAGAGCTCGGGTGCGGTCGACTCCGACGCGGACGGCGCGGGCGAGTACGCCTACTTCGCCGAACTCGCGGGCGCCGTTCCGCTGCGCATCCAGGCCGGCGGTGTGCCGGCCCTCGGCGCCGCGGCTGACATCCTCAACCCGTCGATCCTGCCCAGCGCGTTCGGCAACGTGACGAACAGCCTGGTCCAGCGCTCGGGCTACTACTTCCAGATGTGGCTGCCGGACGCCGTCTTCGCGGGCGTGCCCGAAGCCGCGACCGGTGGCGGTGGCGCCGCGCTGCCGAACCCGAACAACTGCGAGATCATGTGGGCTTGCTACGCCTGGCCGATGGACGTGGGTGCCACGGGCAACCGCGCCTTCTTCGTCAACCAGGAAGGCGACCTCATGCAGTGCCAGAACCGCCAGGCGAACCAGTACAACGGCGACCCGACCACGGGCGGCCGCGCGCCGGGCTACGACGAGGCCTACAACACGCTGACCGACATGTCGTCGGGTCTGCGCGTCGGCACCGCCGGCGGCAACGACGCCACGACCTGGACGCCGGTCCAGTGATCTGACGCTCAGGCCTCCGCCCTCGAAAGGCGGAGTGCGCCCGGACTCGCGTCCGAGCGCGCTGCGAAGCGCCGTCCCTCGCGGGCGGCGCTTCGGTCGTTGGAGAAGGGCGTTTTCCTCACGTGGGACTTCGCTCCCGGTCGATGCAAGGAAGCGCGTACGAGAAGTGCGGCTCCAGCGCAGCGACCTGGGACCAGGCCTGCGCCCGAAGGGGGAGCGACGAGCACGATGCAAGGAAAGAACAGAGACGGATTCACGTTGATCGAGTTGATGATCGTGGTCGCGATCATCGCCGTGATCGCCGCCATGGCGATCCCGAAGCTCCTCGCCGCGAGGCTCTCGGCCAACGAGGCAGCGGCGATCTCGACGCTGCGCTCGATCTCGTCGTCGCAGGCGCACCTGCAGGCCTCGAGCGCGATCGATACCGACGGCGACGGCTCGGGCGAGTTCGGCTACCTGGCCGAGCTGTGCGGCGCGGTGCCGATGCGCGTCAACGCCGGCGGAGCGCCGGGAGCGGGCGCGGCGATCGACGTGCTCGACCCGCCGATCCTGCCCTCCCAGCTGGGACGCGTGCAGAACGGGCTCGTCGCGCGCTCGGGCTACTACTTCCAGATGTGGCTGCCGGACGCCACCTACGCTGGAATCCCGGAGGAGGCCAACGGCGGCTGCACGGCCGGGCCGTTCCCCGACTCGAACTGCGGCGAGATCGCCTGGTGCTGCTACGCCTGGCCGATGGAGGCTGGGAGCACGGGCAATCGCGTCTTCTTCGTCAGCCACGAGGGCGATCTCCTCACGTGCAACAACCGGCAGGCGACGCGCTACACGGGCGATCCGTCCAACGGCGGCACGGGGCCGGGCTACGACGAAGCCCTGCGCACGCTGGGGGACATGTCGTCGCACTACCGGACGGGTGTCGCCGGGGGCAACGACAACACGGTCTGGGCGCTGGTCGACTGAGCGCGCCGCGCTAGCCCTGCGCGGTGAAACGGAACAAGCGCTGCGCGTTCGCGCTGGTCGCACGCGCGAGATCCTCGAACGACGCTCCGCGCACGCGCGCGATCTCGGCGAGCACCTCGCGCACGAACGCCGGCTCGTTGCGCTGGCCGCGCCGGCCCTGCGGGGCGAGGAAGGGGCAGTCGGTCTCGACCAGCAGCCGATCCTCCGGCACCGCGAGCGCCGCGGCGCGGTTGGCCTCGTTGCGCGCGTAGGTCACCACGCCCGAGAACGAGATGTACAGGCCCAGCTCGAGGTACGCGGGCAGCTCCTCCACGCCCATCGTGTAGCAGTGCATCACGCCGCGCACGCCACGCGCCTCGCGCAGCAGCGCGAGCACGTCCTCGTGCGCATCGCGGCAGTGCACGATCACCGGCTTGTCGAGCTCGCGCGCGAGCTCGAGGTGCCAGCGGAAGCCCTCGAGCTGGGCCGCGCGCGGCGAGTACTCCTTGAACCAGTCCAGGCCCGTCTCGCCGACCGCCACGCACTCG
>JBGASC010000052.1:0-38281 GCA_044229935.1 Planctomycetota bacterium
GATCCTCGCGCGGAACCTGGGCGTGGTCGAGGGCGAGGAGCGCGTCTGGATCGCCGACACCAGCGCGCCGCGCGCGCTGCGCTACGGTCCGGGCGGCGCGCTCGAGCTCGACCGCGGCGGGCTGCCGCTGGCGGGGCTCGACCGCGCGCTGCCCTGGATCGACGGCGGCGTGCTGCTGCCGGCGCCGGGCGCGATCCTGCACCTGGACGGGCGCGGACACCTCGCGCCGGGGCAAGGCGGCTTCAGCTACCTCGTCGACCTCGAGCGCTGACGTGCGCCGGGGGATCCGGGCGCGACCGGTCCGCGCGCGGACGGCCGCGGGTGCCGACCCGCGCGCAGCGGTCGCGGGCATCGAACCGCTGCGCGATCCGTGCATCGCCTGCGCGCACGATCGCTGCCGCCGCGGCGACTCGGAGAGTGTGATGGAATCACGCTCTCTGGAGGCTGCGGCGCTCTGCGCCACAGCCCATCAAGCACGGAGAGTTCGTAGGATTGATTCGTTCACGAACTCTCAGCGCGCCGCCTGCGCGTGCAGCAGCAGCGCCGCGGCGATCAGCGTCTTCGCGTCCTGCGCCTCGCGCAGCACGTCGGCCGGGGCGCGGAAGACGAGCTCGAGCTCCTCGTCGTGGTCGTGCGCGCGGCGGCCCTCGCGCACCGCTTCGAGATCCTGCGCGAGGTACAGAGAGAGCCTCTCGCTGCAGAAGCCCGGCGCGGCGAAGAACTCGCGCAGGAGGCTCCAGCTCCGCGCGCGCAGGCCGGTCTCCTCCTCGAGCTCGCGCTGCGCGGCGACCAGCCGGTCCTCGCCGACCTCGACGCGTCCCGCGGGCACCTCGACCAGCCAGTCGCCGGCCGGATGGCGGTACTGGCGCACGAGCGCCAGGCGGCCGGCTTCGTCGAGCGCGGCGATCGCCACGGCGCCGGAGTGCACGACCACCTCGATCTCCTGTTCGAGGCCCGAGGGCAGGCGCAGCCGGTCGCGCACGACGTCGAAGATGCGTCCCGCGTGGACGGTGCGCGTGGAGAGGAGCTCGACCTGCGGATGGCGCCGGGGCTCCACGGACCGGTCTCCTAGAGCTCCGCTTCGACGCGGCCGCGGCGGCGCGGCTCGTCGGGGACGAGATCGACCTGGCGCTCGAGTCCGGCGCAGAACGCATCGACCATGTTGCCGATGTCCCCGCGCGTGTGGTCGTGCGCGGTCTGCGAGAAGTGGCGCAGCACCTTCTGCACCTTCTTGAACTCCTTCAGCACCGGACCGTCCTTGCGCTGCTTCTTCTGCATGCGCTCGCGCAGAGTGGCGATCTTGGCTTCGAGTGCCTGGATGCGTTCGTCTTCGCTGCTGCGCTGGTAGCTTCGCTTGGCCATCGTGTGATTCGGGCTCGTTCGGGCGGAATTCGATCGCGCTGCGAGACGTCGATCCGGGCTGCGCGCGGCGGCGCAGGAATCGCGGCACTCTAGCAAACGAGGAATCGCCGGCAAGCGGGCGGACTCGTCTTTTGCAGTGCCGGATGGTATCCTGCTCGACTTCCGCGCGCGGCCCGAGAATCCCCAGCAGCCCCGCGACCAGCCGCGCGGGACCGTCCATGACCCTGCACAACGACGTCGAACGCATCCTCTTCACCGAGGCCCAGATCCTGGACGGCATCGACCGCGTCGCCCGCGAGGTGACGCGCACCTATCAGGGCCGCGATTTCACCGTCGTCTCGGTGCTCAAGGGCTCCTGCGTGTTCGCCTCGGACCTGATCCGGCGCATCCCGATCCCGCTCGAGCTGGCCTTCCTGGCCGCGTCGAGCTACGGCGACGGCACGGTCTCCGGGGAGCTCGAGATCAACTTCTTCCCCACGGGCAACGAGATCGAGGGGCGCAACCTGCTGCTCGTCGACGACATCCTCGACACGGGGCGCACGCTGCACAAGGTCAAGGCCGAGCTCGTGCGCCGCGGGGCGCGCGAGGTCCGCACCTGCGTGTTCCTCGACAAGCCCGCGCGGCGCGCCGTCGACCTGCGCCCCGACTTCCGCTGCTTCGAGGTCGCGGACCTGTTCGTGGTCGGCTACGGGCTCGACTTCGCCGGACGCTACCGCAACCTGCCCTACGTCGGAGCCCTGCGGCAGGAGATCTACTCCGCGCCCAAGGCCGCCGTTCGGGGCTGAGGCGGACTTTCCCTCCCGCGTGCGTCGCGCCGCCGTGCCGAACTACATCACGATTCCTCCCGAGCGCGCAGGCCTGGAGCTGGACGAGTTCCTCTGCCTGACGTTTCCGCTGCTCAACAAGGGCTTCCTGCGCACCAAGGTGCGCGAGGGCGCCGTGCTGGTCGACGGCATGAAGGCCTCGCCCTCGCAGCGCCTGCGCGAGTACCAGGTGCTGGTGGTCGACTTCGAGGAGGACGAGGTGCTCCCCGACGTGCCGGTGGCGCCGCCGGTGCGCATCCCGGTGCTGTACGAGGACGAGAACGTGCTCGCGCTCGACAAGCCCAGCGATCTGGCGGCCGAGCCCGAGCGCTGGGCCAAGGCCAACGCCAGCCTCGCGGGCGCGCTGCTCGAGCTGGCGCTGGAGCGCGCCGAGCTCGACCCGGCCGACCCGACGCGCCCGACGCGCGGCCTCGCCTTCCGGCCGCGGCTGCTGCACCGTCTCGACAAGGACACCAGCGGCGTCGTGCTCGTCGCGAAGAACCTGCCCGCCGAGCGCGCGCTGCGCGAGGCCTTCGAGATCGGCGCCGTGCACAAGCGCTACCTCGCGCTGGTCGAGGGCGACTATCCGCTTGCCGCGGACGACAGCGAGATCGTCGACCTGCCGATCGGGCCCGACGAGCGCCGCAGCGGGCGCATGTGCGTCGATCGCAGGCACGGCAAGCCCTCGCAGACGCGCCTGTCGATCGCGAAGCGCTTCCGCGGCTACACGCTGCTCGTGTGCGAGCCGCTGACCGGTCGCACGCACCAGATCCGCGTGCACCTGCGCGAGCTCGGCTTCCCGCTGGCCGTCGATCCGGTCTACGGCCGGCGCAATTCGCTCTCGCTCTCGGAGTTCAAGCGCGACTACCGCCGCAAGCCCGGCGCGCTCGAGCACCCGCTGATCGAGCGCCTGACGCTGCACGCGCTCTCGATCGACTTCCCCGATCCCGCCTCGCTCGATCGCGTGCGCTTCGGCGCGGGCACCGAGACCGAGATGCCCGCCGCGGGCGCGCCGCCGCGCTTCACGGCCGAGGATTTCGCCCGCGCGCGCCGTCTCGTCGTCGAGGCGCCGCTGCCGCGCGATCTCGCGCGCGTCCTGAAGCAGTTGGAGAAGGCCCGTCCGGCCTGAGATGCTGGTGAACACATGAGGATCAAGCACAGGCCCGAGGACTTCCGCGTCGAGGAGCAGATCGCCGAGGGCTACCTCAAGGACTCCGGCCGCTTCCGCGTCTACCGCGTCAAGAAGCGCAAGCTCACCTCGCTCGAGGCGGCCGACGTGCTGGCGGATCTCGCCGGCTGCCCGGCCTCCGAGGTCGGCCTGGCCGGGCTCAAGGACCGCCAGGGCGTGACCGTGCAGTACATGAGCGTGCCGGTGCGCAAGCCGGTGCAGCACTACGGCGACGACCTGGTGATCGAGACCGCCGGCTTCGCCGACGAGATGCTCGAGAGCCGCCACTCGCTGGGCAACTCCTTCGACCTGCGCCTGCGCGGCGTGACCTCGCGCGAGTTCGAGGGCCTGGAGACCGAGCTCGCCGCCGTGCGCGAGCAGGGCGTGATCAACTACTTCGGCGAGCAGCGCTTCGGCAACCTGCGCTTCGGCCAGGGCTGGATCGCGCGCGAGCTCGCGCTCGGCAACCACGAGAAGGCGCTGCAGCAGCTGCTCTGCTCCAGTTCCGAGCAGGACGACGAGCGCAACCGGCGCTACAAGGCGGCCTGGCAGCGCTGCTGGGGCGACTGGCGCGAGTGCCGCGACATCGCGGGGCGCGCGGGGCAGTTCCACTCGGTCTTCGAGCACCTCGCGCGCGAGCCCGAGGACTTCGCCGGCGCGTTCACCTACGTCTCCTCGCGCCTGCGGCTGATCCACCTCTACGCCTGGCAGTCGCACCTGTGGAACCGCACGGTCGCCAACTGGGTGCGCGAGTCGGGCTCGCGCAAGGACAGCTTCTGGGTCGAGTCGATCGAGGGCCGCCTGTTCTTCCCCGCCGGCGCGCTGCTCGCGGATCCGACGATGAACAACAACTGGCGCATCCCCGGGCCCGGGCTCGAGGACGTGACGCACCCGCGCCAGCGCGAGTTGTACGTCAAGGCGCTGTCCCTCGACGGCCTTTCGCCCGAGCAGTTCCGCATCGAGGGCGTCAGCGGATTCCAGCTCAAGGGCGAGGACCGCGAGCTCGTGATCCACCCGCGCAACCTGCGCGTGGCCGAGGAGGATCGCGACCTCGACGGCTTCCTGCGCCTGCGCATCGGCTTCGACCTGCCGCGCGGCGCGTACGCGACGATGCTGCTCGCGCGCCTGTTTCCCGCGCCCGACGTACCGGTCGAGGAGGAGCCGCAGTTCCGCGACCGCCTCGCTCGGCCGCGCCGCTCGCGCGGGCCGCGCATGGACGGGCCGCGGCGTGACGGTCCGCGGCGCGATGGCCCGCGGCGCGAGTGGACGCCGCGCAGCGATGCGCCGCGCGACGAGCGCGCTCCGCGTCCGGATGCGCCGCGCACGGACGAGCCGCGCCGCTACGGTCCGCGCAACGAGGGCCCGCGCACGGAGGGTCCGCGCTGGAACGGTCCGCGCGGCGACGGTCCGCGACGCTTCGGTCCCCGGAACGACGGCCCGCGCGACGATGGCCCGCGACGCTTCGGTCCGCGGAACGACGGCCCGCGACGCTTCGGTCCGCGGAACGACGGCCCGCGCGACGATGGCCCGCGGCGCTTCGGTCCGCGCGAGGACGGCCCGCGGCGCTTCGGCCCGCGGAACGACGGTCCGCGCGACGACGGCCCGCGGCGCTTCGGTCCGCGCGACGATGGCCCGCGCGGCGATGGCCCGCGACGATTCGGTCCGCGAGGCGACGGCCCGCGGCGCTTTGGACCGCGCGGGGACGGCCCGCGACGCGACGGGCCGCGCCCGCCGCGCGGCAACACGAGGTGAGCATGAGCCAGGAAGAAGTCGTCGTCGGCGTGCTGGGTGGATCGGGCCTGTACCAGATCGACGGGCTGAAGGACGTGCGCGAGGTCGAGCTCGCGACGCCCTTCGGCGCGCCCAGCGACGCGTTCGTCACCGGCACGTTGCACGGCGTGCGCATGGTCTTCCTGCCGCGTCACGGCCGCGGCCACCGCATCAGCCCGAGCGAGATCAACTTCCGCGCGAACATCTGGGGCCTCAAGCGCCTGGGCGTGACGCGCATCCTCTCGGTCTCGGCCGTGGGCTCGATGCGCGAGGACGTGCACCCGGGCGACTTCGTCGTGATCGACCAGTTCTTCGATCGCACGCGCCACCGGCCCGACACCTTCTTCGGCGAGGGCTGCGTCGCGCACGTGATGTTCGCCGACCCGGTCTGCGCCGAGGTGCGCCGCGCGATGCTCGCGGCGGGCAAGCAGCTCGGCCTGGTGCTGCACGACGGCGGCACGTACCTCAACATGGAGGGACCGCAGTTCTCGACGCGCGCCGAGTCGCGCATCTACCGCAGCTGGGGCGTCGACGTGATCGGCATGACCAACCTGCAGGAGGCCAAGCTCGCGCGCGAGGCCGAGATCTGCTACGCGACGGTCGCGATGGCGACCGACTACGACTGCTGGCACGAGAGCCACGACGACGTCACGGTCGAGGCGATCCTGGCCGTGATGCACCGCAACGTCGACAACGCGCGCAAGCTGATCCTCGAGAGCGTGCCGCGCCTGGCCGGCGCGCGCGGCTGCAGCTGCGGCAGCGCGCTCAAGAGCGCGATCATGACCGCGCCCGAGGCGATCCCCGCGGCGACGCGCGCGAAGCTGGCGCTGCTGGTCGACAAGTACCTGCCGCGGAGCTGAACGGTGCGCGCGATCCTCGTCCCGCTCGTGCTCGCGCTCGCCACGGCCTGCAGGAGCGGGCCGACGGATGCCGACGCGGCACAGTGGCTGGCCAAGGAGGTCGAGGCGCGCAACGCGCCGCCGCCCGCCTCGCCGAGCTTCCCGCACACCGGTCCGGGCGTCGCGCCGGGCGGCACGGGGCCGGCGCGCTTCGCGCTGCTCCTCTGGGAGTCCTTCGACGCGCCGCGCGCCCTCGAGTGCGTGCGCTTCGTCGAGCGCTGGTGGCGCGAGCCGGGCAACGACGGCTACCAGGCCGTGCTCGAGCGCCTGGAGGAGGAGCTGCGCTCGCTGCACTTCGGCTCCGATCCCGCGCGCGAGCTGCGCGTGATCGAGACGCCCATGAAGGATCCGGCCTGGACGCCGCTCGCGGGGCGCCTGGTGCTGCGCACCTCGGGCGGCGAGCGCGTGCTGCATGCCTTCGACGCGCCGGAGGACCGCGACCGGCTGCTCGTGCCCAAGAACGCGCCCTCGTGCGCGGTCGAGGGCGCCATCGCGCTGGATCTGGCCAGCGTGCGGCCCGGCAGCGTGCTGGTGGTCGAGGAACACCACTCGCGCGCGCTGCTCGACGCGGCGCGCGAGCGCGGCGCGGTGGCCGTGCTCTCGGCCTCGCTCGAGGACTACAACACCGATCCCAGCGGCCAGCAGCGCCACCTCGACGCGATCCAGTACGCCAGCGTGCCGGCCGGGACGACGCTCGCGGCCGGACAGATCTCGCGCCGCGCGCTGCAGGCGATCCGCGGCGCGGCGGCGCAGGATCCCGCGGCGCGCCTCTCGCTGTCCGCGACGGTGCGCTTCGACAAGCGGTCGCTGCGCACGCTGGTGGCGACGCTGGTCGGCAGCGAGAAGCCCGAGGAGGCCGTCGCGGTCGTGGCGCACGTGCAGGAGCCGGGCGCGTGCGACAACGCCAGCGGTGTCGCGACCGCGCTCGAGGCGCTGCGCGCCCTGTGCAGCGGGCTCGACGGCGGCCGCATCGAGCGGCCGGCGCGCTCCGTCTCGTTCGTCTGGGGCCTGGAGATGCGCGAGAGCTCGATCCTGATCGAGCAGGGCGGACGCACGATCGTCGCGGCGGTCGTCGGCGACATGACCGGCGAGTCGGGCGCGCAGACCGGCGCGATGGCGCTGCTCGAGCGGCCGCCGGATCCTGCGGCCGTCGAACTGCTCGCGCCCGACGCGCACACCGCCTGGGGCGCGGGCTCGGTGCCGCCCGCCGAGCGCGACGCGAGTGGCATCGCGCTCGTCGCGCGCACGGCGCTGCACGACACGGCGCTCGCCGCGGGCGGCTGGCAGACGCGCGAGCATCCCTTCGAGGGCGGCAGCGACCACCAGGTCTTCCTCGGCGCGGGCATTCCGGCCGTGCTCTTCTGGCACTTCACCGACTTCAGCTACCACACCAGCGCCGACCGCATCGAGCTCGTCGACGCCGAGGAGCTGCGGCGCAGCGGCACGGCGCTGCTCTCGACCGCGCTGGCGCTGGCCGATCCGCGGCCCGGCGACCTCGAGCGCTACCTGCGCACGCTCAAGCTCGAGAGCGTGCTGCACGCGAACGCCGCGCGCGAGGCGAGCAAGCCCGAGCTCGGTGCGCGCTGGGAGGCGTGGGAGCGACTGCAGCGCCAGTGGCTGCGCAAGCTGTGCCTGGGCGCGAAGGCGGGCGAACTGCCCGCGCCGCGCAAGGCCGCGCCGCCGAGGTCCGCGGCCGAGACGGCGCATCCGCCGGCGCAGCCCGCACCGAATTCGCCGCAGCGCTGAACGCAGCGCCGCGCTCGGCTCAGCGCGCGCTCTTCTGCTCGCGCGGCGCGTTCTTGCCGCAGCCCGCGGCGTTGCGCACGCGCTTCTGCGAGGCCGGATGGCGCGCGAAGAACTGCGCCGGCCGCATCGGCCTGCGCTCGAGCGCGCCGCCGCAGTTGGGGCACACGCCGCCCAGCGTCGCGGTGCACTCGGCGCAGAAGGTGCACTCGAAGGAGCAGATGAACGCCGAGCGATCGTCGGGTGGCAAGTCCCGGTCGCAGCACTCGCAGTTGGGTCGCAGTTCGAGCATCGTGATCCGTCCGACGGGTTCGTATGCTACTCGCAGTCCTCGTTTCGTGGGAGCACGCTTCATGCAGGAACTCGAACGGAATCCACTCACACGCCGCGACGTCCTCGGTGCCGCGCTCGCGAGCGGCCTCGCCCTTTCGTGCAGCAGCGCGCGCGCCGACGACGCGATCGTGCGCGCCGCGAGCGGAGCGAGCTCCGCTCCGCGCCGCAGCGCCGCGCGCGCGACGCTGGTCGGCAGCACCAACGCGCTGGCGGGGATGAAACTCCACTACGAGAAGCTGCTCGCCGGTGGAGACCCGCTCGACGTCGCGATCGAGGTGGTCAAGGTGACCGAAGCCGATCCCAACGACGAGAGCGTCGGGCTGGGAGGCCTGCCCAACGAGGAGGGCGTGGTGCAGCTCGACGCGGCGGTGATGTACGGACCGCGCGGGAAGGGCGGCGCCGTGGCTGCGCTGGAGAACATCCTACACCCCTGCGAGGTGGCGCGCCTGGTCATGGAGCGCACCGATCACGTGCTGCTGGTCGGCAAGGGTGCCTACGAGTTCGCGCGGCGGCACGGGCATCCGCACGTCGAGCTCCTGACGGAATCGGCACGCAAGAAGTGGCTGGAGTGGAAGGAGGGGCTCAGCGGCAAGGACGACTGGCTTCCGCCGCCGCCCAAGCTCGAGTACCAGGGCAAGCTCGACGACGGCGCGCCGCCCGTGCGCGTGGCCGAGGCGCCGCGCGAAGGAGCCGCGGAGCTGCGGCGCTGGCGCCACGACCGCGTCACCGGCACGATCCACTGCTCCGCGCTCGGGGCGAACGGCGCGATCGCCTGCACGACGACCACCTCGGGCCTGGCCTGGAAGATCCCCGGCCGCGTCGGCGACTCGCCGATCCTCGGAGCGGGCCTGTACTGCAACCAGGACGCCGGCAGCGCGGGCTCGACCGGCCGCGGCGAGGCCAACCTGCTCAGCTGTGCCAGCTTCCACATCGTCGACCTGCTCGCGCAGGGCCAGACGCCGCTCGACGCCGGGATGAACGTGCTGCGCTTCATCGTGCGCCAGACGCAGCGCCAGGGCCGCTACCAGCCGGAGCTCCTGAACGAGAAGGGCCTGCCGAGCTTCGGCCTGAAGTTCTACGTGCTCGGCCTCGACGGCAAGCACGCCGGCGTCTCGCTCGCGGATGCGGGCGACTACGCGGTCAGCGATCCCGAGCGCGGGCCGCGCCTCGAGCCGCTCGAGGTGCTGCACGGTTGAACGTGAAGCGGCGCGTCGCTGCATCCCTGAACACGCCGCGCGCTGCGCCGCGCGCCACGCGGGGCGGGACTACTCGCGCGCCAGCCCCGCCTCGAGCTCGGCCGGGCTGATCGCGCCGTCGCGGTCGGTGTCGAGCGTGGCGAGCACCGCCGCCAGGCGCACGGGCAGCTGGATCGGCCGCTGCAGGAGCACCAGGTCCTCGATCTCGACCTTCCCGTCGTCGTCGAGGTCCAGGCGCCGGAAGATCGTCACCGGCCCGGGGATGCGCGGGCACAGCTGCGTCGCGCCGCGGCGTTCCTCGCGCGGCAGCGCCTGACCGAAGAGTTCGGCGACGGACTTGGCCTTCTGGATCGGCGCGTTGCGCCGCGCCGGATCGAGGAAGGTCGCCAGCGCCGCGATCTCGGCCTTCTCCAGCTTGTGGCTGCCGTCGCGGTCGAACTTGACCAGCGCGACGTCGGGATCCAGGCGCGACTTCGCGTCCTCGAGCAGCGCGCGCAGCTCGGTCGCGTTGAGCTTGCCGTCGCCGTCCTTGTCGAAGCGCTCGCCCAGGTCCTCGAGGCCCTGCTCCTTGGCCGCGCGCGTGCCGTTCTTGCCGATCGGCGGCGTGAACAACCCGCCGCGCGAGACGATCGCCTCGTAGCGCGCGCGGAACTCCTTGGGGCTGATGCGTCCGTCGCGATCGGTGTCGTAGGCGGCGAAGCCGGCGCGGTCGAGGGCCAGCGCGGGCTCGGCCTCGGCGATGGTGAGGAACCCGTCGGCGTTGTAGTCGGCGATCTCGAAGTACTTCTGCGCCAGGTCCTCGTCGTCGTCGGGCTTGGGCTTGTCGTCCGCCGGCTTCTTCGTCTCGCCGCGTCCGCCGCCGCGCTGCGCGCCCTTCGCCGCAGGCGCGCTCTCGCCCTTGGCGCCGCCGCCGACGATGCCGTGATCCTGCGGCGCGAGGACGAGGGCGGAGAGCAGCGCGAGGAGCAGTCCGGGTGCGGTGGGGAGCATGCGCGTCCTCTATCGGCCGGCGAGCGCGGCGCGCTCTAGGCCTCCCGCCCCTCGGCCGCGCGCAGCGTCGCCTCGGCCACGCGCTCGACGTCCGAGGCCGAGAGGAAGGGGTGCACCGGCAGGCACAGGACCTCGCGCGCGAGGCGCTCGGCGTTGGGGAACGCGCCCGGGCCGTAGCCCCAGCCGCGCGCGGCCTCCTGCACGTGCACCGGGCTGGGGTAGTGCACCGCGGCGACGATGCCCTGCGCCTTGAGCCGCTCGATCACGCGCTCGCGCGGCACGCCGCCGGTCACGCGCACGGCGTACTGGTGGTAGACGTGCAGCGAGCCCGGCGGAACGCGCAGCGTCGTCAGCGCCTTCGAGCCGGCGAAGAGCTGCGTGTAGCGCGCCGCGATCGCGCGGCGGCGCTCGTTCCAGCGCTCCAGGTGCGGCAGCTTGACGTTGAGCGCGGCGCCCTGGATGCCCTGCAGGCGCGAGTTCGTGCCGATCTCGGCGTGCTGGTACTTGGCCGGGCTGCCGTGGTCGCGCAGGCGCCTGGCGTGCTCGACCACGTCCTTGCGGCGCGAGAGGATCATGCCGCCCTCGCCGCAGGCGCCCAGGTTCTTCGTCGGATAGAAGGAGAAGGCGGCCGCGTCGCCGAGCTCGCCGCACGACACTCCGTCGCGCTGCGCGCCGTGCGACTGGGCGCAGTCCTCCAGCAGCGTCAGCTTCTTCTCGTCGGCGAGCGCGCGGAAGGCCTTCATGTCGACGAGCTGGCCGTAGAGGTGCACCGGCAGGATGCAGGTCGTTCTCGGCGTGATCGCCGCGCGCGCCTTCGTCACGTCGAGCAGCGCCGTGTCGAGCTCGACGTCGGCGAGCACCGGCTTCGCGCCGATCCAGGCGATCGAGCCCGCGCTGGCGAAGAACGTGAACGGCGAGGTCACGACCTCATCGCCCGCCTTCACGCCCAGCGCGCGCAGGCCGAGGATCAGCGCGTCCGTGCCGTTCGACACGCCGACGCCGGGGTTGGCGACGCGGTGCAGGCGCGCGAAGTCGGCCTCGAAGCGCTCGACCTCGGGGCCGAGCACGTACGCGCCGCTGCGCAAGACGCGCAGCACGGCCTCCTCGAGCGCGGATCCGAGCTCTGCGCGCTCGGCGGCGAGGTCGACGGGGGCGATGGTCTTCTGTGCAGTCGTTCCGGTGCTCATGGGGCGGCGGATTGTACCCGCCGCCCCAGCGCCGCTCAGCACTCAGCTCTTCTGCGGGTTGTTGAGCCGGCTGTGCCGGATGCCGTACGTGAAGTAGAGCACCAGACCGATCGCCAGCCAGCCGCCCAGCCGCGCCCAGTTGGTCCAGCCCAGGCCGATGATCATCAGCAGGTTGGCCGCCACGCCCAGGATCGCGACCACCGGCGCGAGTGGCACGCGGAAGCCGCGCACGGCCTGCGGGTTCTTGATGCGCATGATCCAGACGCCGGCGCAGACCAGGATGAAGGCGAAGAGCGTCCCGATGCTGGTCATGTCGCCGACGATGTCCTCGGGGATGAACGCAGCGAAGCCCGCCGTCAGGAGGAAGAAGACGAGGTTCGACTTCCAGGGCGTGCGGAACTTCGAGTGCAGCTCCGAGAACATCGGCGAGACCAGGCCGTCGCGGCTCATCGAGTAGAAGACGCGCGACTGGCCCAGCAGCATGACCAGGATCACGGACGAGAAGCCGGCCAGGATGGCGACCGTGACGAACTTCGAGAGCCACTCGTAGCCGTGCATGTAGGTCGAGATCGCGTAGGCCACCGAGGCCTCGCGGCCCTGGTTGCGGAAGTCGTCGACCGTCGCGACGCCGGTCAGCACGTGCGCGAAGAGGATGTAGAGCACCGTGCAGATGACCAGCGAGCCGAGGATGCCGATCGGCATGTCGCGCTTGGGGTTCTTGGCCTCCTGCGCGGCGGTCGAAACCGCGTCGAAGCCGATGAAGGCGAAGAACACGATGCCCGCGGCGCCGATGATGCCCCAGAACCCGCCGTAGTTGTGCACCACGCCGTGGCCGTCGGTGTAGGTCGTGGCCTCGGGGATGTAGGGCGTGTGGTTGGCCGGGTTGATGAAGCCCCAGCCGAAGACGATCACCATGATCACGATCGCCACCTTGGTGACCACGATCAGGCCGTTGAGCAGGGCCGACTCCTTCGTCCCGCGGATCAGCACCAGCGTCAACACGAGCAGGATGAACACCGCTGGCACGTTCATGATCCCGTGCGTCACGACGCCGGCCGCGTCGGTCGCGTGCTCCATCGGCGAGTGGCACCACTCGTAGGGCACCTGCAGGTCGAAGTACTTCAGGAGCTTGTTCAGGTACTGGCTCCAGGCGATCGCGACCGTCGCCGCGCCGATCGCGTACTCGAGCACGAGGTCCCAGCCGATGATCCAGGCCATCAGCTCGCCCATCGTCGCGTAGGCGTAGGTGTAGGCGCTGCCCGCGATCGGGATCATCGAGGCGAACTCGGCGTAGCACAGGCCGGCGAAGGCACAGCCGATGCCGGCCATCACGAAGCCCAGCGTGACCGAGGGGCCGGCGCAGTTGGCGACGGCCGCGGCCGTGCGCACGAACAGGCCCGCGCCGATGATCGCGCCGATCCCCAGCGCGATCAGCGCCCACGGCCCGAGCGTGCGCTTGAGCCCCTTCTCCGAGTCGCCGGCCTCGCCGAGCAACATCGACATCGGTTTGCGGATCCACAGATTGGCCATGTCAGTCCTTCTTCTCGCGCGCCGCGGCGCGCAACAACGTGATGGCGGTGTAGACGACGACGACGGCGACGAGCCACTTGACCGTGTTGATGTCGAGCGACTCGAACCACCAGTGCGCCATGAGTACAGCCGGGACGCCCGCCAGGGTCAGGCCGAGAGCCGCGCGCGGCGCGTAGCACTTCTGGCGGACGAACGGCACGCTCGCGACGGGCATCAGGAAGGCACACGAGCTCATCATGATCGGGAAGCCGGTGCCGGGGTTCATCCCCAGCATGGACACCATGACGAGGCAGGGAGCGTAGAGACCCACCCCGATCGTCATCAGTGCGCCGAGGACGAAGTTGCCGGCGACTCCCAGCGCGAACATGCCGCCTGACAACCCGGTCGTGCCTGTCGTGGGCTGCGTCCAGAGCTGGCGGTAGACCAGGATGGCCGTGAGCATGAGCAGCGCACAGCCCATTCCCCGCTGCACTCTGCGCCGGGGCCAGCGCGAGACGACCGGTGCGCCGAGCAGTGCCCCCGCGACGGACGCCGCGATCATGGCGATGAGCGTCGTCGACTCGACCTCCACGCTCTTCGTGTAGATGAAGGCCTGCACGAACGTCGGAATCGTGTGCCCGACATTGAGCGTGCCCGGCAGGAGCCGGTCGTCGATCGTGCGGCGCGCTCGGTAGAGCGAGGTCGTCGTCGCGAACGAACCGATCCCGAGCGTGTCGAAGAAATCGGTCACCAGGCCGACGAGGAGTTCGTACGGCGTCGGACGCACGGAGTCGCCGCTGCGTGAGCTCTGCACCAGCGCTCGGGTCCAGAAGACGACGAACGCCAGGCCGACGATGCCGAGCACGACGAGCAGGGCGGTCTTGGCATCGGGCATCGGTGGGGGGGGGCGCCGTGTGGGCGCGGCGCGAAGGTACCGGCGACCCCGCCGAGCCGCAACACGCGGCCGCGATCCGGTCTCAGTTCCCGCGCGCCTGCCGCCGCAGCACGCTGTTGCGATAGCCGTACACGCCGTAGACCGCGAGGCCGATCGCGAGCCAGATCAGGAGGCGCAGCCAGTTCGAGATCTCCAGGCCGGCGATCAGGCCCAGGCAGGCCAGGATCGCGAGGATCGGCGTGATCGGGTAGAGCGGCACGCGGAAGGGCCGCGGACGCTCGGGCTCGCGGATGCGCAGCACGATCACGCCGAGGGCGACCAGCACGAAGGCGAAGAGCGTCCCGATGTTGCACAGACCGATCGCCTGGTCCGGCGTGAGGATGGAGCAGGAGAGCGCGACGATCAGGCCCGTGATCCAGGTCGAGACGTGCGGCGTGCGGAAGCGCGGGTGGATCCTGCTGAAGACCCTGGGCAGGAGTCCGTCGCGCGCCATCACCATGAAGATGCGCGTCTGGCCGAGCTGGAAGACGAGCAGCACCGCGGTCATCGCGATCACCGCGCCGAAGGCGAAGATCGTCGCGAAGTTGCGGTAGCCCATGTACTCCATCGCCTTGGCCAGCGGGTCGTTGGTGGTCATCTCCGAGAGCGGCACGACGCCCGTCAGCGCCGCGGCGGTCAGGATGTACAGCACCGTGCAGATCAAGAGCGACCAGATCAGCCCGCGCGGCAGGTCGCGCTGCGGGTTCTTGCACTCCTCGCCGGCCGTCGAGACCGCGTCGAAGCCGATGTAGCTGAAGAAGCCGAGCGCGGCACCCTGCCAGATGCCCTTGATCCCGTTGGGCATGAAGGGCGTCCAGTGGCTCTCGCCCTTCGCGAGGATCGTCTTGAAGCCCAGCACGATGAAGATCGCGACCAGCGCGAGCTTGAGCACGACCATCAGCGCGTTGGCGCGCGCGCTCTCCTTGATGCCGACGAAGAGCAGCACGGTCAGCAGGATCGTGATGCCGAAGGCCGGCAGGTTGAACGCGACGACGTGGCCGAAGAGCTTCGGGAACGCGTCGGCGTACTCGGGTTTGAGCGCCAGCGCCCCCGCGGTCTGGAAGTCCTTCGTCAGCCAGATCGGGAAGTGCCAGCCGCACAGGCCGTCGAGGAAGGTCTGGAAGTAGTCGCCCCAGCTCTGCGCGACGTACACGTTGCCGATCGCGTACTCGATGATCAGGTCCCAGCCGATGATCCAGGCGATGATCTCGCCGAAGGCCGCGTACGAGTACGAGTAGGCGCTGCCCGAGGCCGGCACCATCGCCGAGACCTCGGCGTAGCACAGCGCCGCGAAGCCGCAGGCGAGCGCGGTCAGCGCGTAGGAGAGGATCACGGCCGGCCCCGCGCCGTGCATCATCAGCGTGCCGTCGGCGGCGAAGCGCCCGACGATCATCTCCTTGATGCTCGAGAACAACCCCGCGCCGATGATCGCGCCGATGCCCAGCAGCGTCAGGTCGAGCGCGGTCAACGAGCGCTTCAATCCGCTCGCGCCGTGCTCGCCCGTGTCGGTTTCCTTGCCGGACTTGCGCAGGAAGAGCGAGCGGGGATTCATGGGCGCGGAGGATAGGCGGGCGCGCGCCGCGCCGCCAGCGCGAGTGCCCAGCCCCCGGAGTTCAGGGCCGCGGGGACGCGAGTGCCGCGGCGACTTCCTTGGGCAGGATCTTGGTCGCCTGCTCCAGCGCGATCACCAGGCGCCGCCCGGCCTCGTAGCCGCGCTGCTTCTCGGGCACGATGCTGCGCCCGAGCACGATCGGCACGCCGCGCGCGCCTTCGAGCAGCGCCTTGTGGACGTTCTCGTCGCTGGCGCAGGCGATCGCGACCGCGCCGATCTCCGCCGCGAGGCGTTGGGCGCCGATCCGGGCCTCCTCCGCTCGTCCGCGGTCGTCGAGCACCTGCAGCTCGATGCGCCGGCCGCGCACGCCGCCGCGCGCGTTGCACTCCTCGATCGCGCGCTGGAACCCGCCGTGGAAGACCAGCGCGCGTTCGGCGCCGGTGCCGCTGAACGAGCCGACCTCGCCGACCGGAAACGCGCCCGTCTCCTCGCTCACCGGACCCGGGTCGAAGACGCGCGGCGCGATCGCACCCGAGCAGCCGGCGAGGGCCAGGGCGCCGAGCCAGCCGAGGGTCTTACGCAGAGCGTCCTGACGCGCGCACATCGCAGTGCGTAAGATCCTGCGCCGCGGCCTCGTCCGCGGCAAGCACTCCCTCCCAACGCATGATCCACGCCCTGCTGACCCCCCTCCTCCTCCAGGCTCCGCTCCTCGCCCAGGACCCTGCCGCTCCGCCGGCGCAGGGCGAGTGGACCCAGGTCGAACTCGAGAGCATCTCCAACGAGATCCGCGGCGAGATCGAGACCCTGCGCGGCATGAGCTACACGCGCCCGGTCGCGGTGAAGCTGACCGACAAGCAGGGCTTTCTCGAGTACGCGCGCAAGCGCCAGGCGGCGACCGAGACCCCGGAGCGGCGCGTGCGCGACGAGAGCGTCGCCAAGCTGCTCGGTCTGGTTCCGCACGAGCTCGACCTGCAGAAGACCTTCGAGAGCTTCCTCGAGCAGCAGGTCGGCGGCTTCTACGACCCCGGCAGCAACACCTTCTACTTGATGAAGGGCTTCCAGGGCGACCTCGCGCGCATCATCCTCGCGCACGAGCTGACGCACGCGCTCGACGACCAGGTCTTCGGCCTGGACAAGCTGATCGCCGCGGCGCAGCAGGACACCGACGTCGAGTTCGCCGTGCAGGCGATGGTCGAGGGCAGCGGCGTCAACGCCATGAACGCCTGGACCATGAAGCACATGGCCAAGCTCGACCGCAAGGCGCTGACGGACTCCTCCGATCTGGGCACCAAGGGCCTCGACACCGCGCCGACCGTGGTCTGGAAGCCGCTGCTGGCGGCCTACCTGCGCGGCGACGGTTTCCTCGTGCACGCGGAAGGGATCAACATGCTGCTCGCGGCGGCGAAGAACGACGAGCTGCGCGCCTGCTTCAACGATCCGCCGCGCTCCTCCGAGCAGATCCTGCACCCCAAGAAGTACTGGGTCGAGTCCAAGCGCGATCGTCCCGTGCCGGTCAAGCTCGACGCGGCGAACCTGCCCAAGGGCTGGAAGGTGATCGGCCAGGACACGCTGGGCGAGCTCTACCTCGGCCTGGTCACGCAGCCCTTCGCCGAACGCGGCGGCCTCGACGCGAAGAACCCGATGGCGCTGATCAACACGCGCTACACGAACAAGTCGGCCGAGGGCTGGGGCGGTGATCGCCTGCTGCTCGCCGAGAAGGGCGAGGCGCGCGTGCTCTACCTCGTCACGTACTGGGACACGCCGCAGGACGCCGACGAGTTCGCCGCGGCGCTGACCGAGCTGACCCGGCCCGTCGAGGGTCAGGCTGCCGGCCCCGAGGCCGAGCGCGGCGCGTGGCT
Source organism: Planctomycetota bacterium (assembly GCA_044229935.1). Taxonomy (GTDB): domain Bacteria; phylum Planctomycetota; class UBA1135; order UBA1135; genus JADJLZ01. Next base: position 17,306 of record JBGASC010000052.1, read on the forward strand.
CGCCTGGCTGAGCGCCTGCGAGATCGAACGCGACCCCAAGCAGCCCGCGGTGACGCTGCGGATCGAGCACAAGACGCACGGGGGGAACGAGAGCTTGCCCAGGATGCTGGCCTGGAGCGCGGGCAAGTAGCGCGCGAGCTCAGCCGAAGCTGCGCCCCGCGCGCGAGGTCGGCGCGGGCAGCCCGCCCGCGACGCCGCCGAGGAAGAGGAACGTGCCCTCGACGCGGCCGCCGACCTGCGGCTGCGGCAGCCCGTCGCGCTGCAGCTGCCACTGGCTGAGGAAGATGATGTGCGGGCGCTCGGGCGCGTCGACCTCGAGCGCGTCGACCTCGATGCCGGTGATCGGGTTCTTGATGTGCAGGATCTTGCGCACGTCGAGCGCGATCTCGGCGCAACCGCCAGGATCCTCGGGATGACCGAGCGGCTCGATCGAGGCCTCGCGCCGCCCGTGCTGGCCGTCGGCACGAACGTGCGCGACGTCGAGCGCGAAGCCGGCGACGCTGACGGCGAGCACGTGACCCTTGGGCAGCGTGCGCGGCAGCTTGCGCGCGTCCATCAGGTTCATCGCCAGGCGGTACGCACCCGGGCTCCAGCGCCGCTCGGCGCTCTCGACCGGCGGCGCGACCCAGCCCCACAGGAGCGCGTCGAAGGGCGAGTCGGGCAGCGCGCGCACCTCGTCGACCGCGATGCGCAGCCGGTGCGGCGTCTGGAAGAACGGCAGCACGTTCCAGGGCAGGCGATCGTCCTCGCGATCGGCGCGCAGCTCGAGCCCGCTGCCGAGCACGAGGCGGCGGTGGCGCGCGGGATCGCCGCGCCAGGCTGCGGGCTCGCCCTCGCGCAGCACGTGTTCGACGATGTCCTCGAGCGGATGGTCGGGCGGGAAGCCGATGCACTCCAGAAGGAAATCCACGCTGGACGCCCAGTCTGTCCGCTGCGCGCCTCCGGGACAACCGCCGGCCCCGCAATGCGCGCGCGGCTGGTAGGATGCCGGTTCGTCTCCCATGCGCCACGCCCCGCACCGCAGCCTGTTTTCGACGTTCTCCCTCGCGCTCGGCCTGGTCGCCTGCCACGCCCCGGCTCGCCACGCGACGGAGGGTCCTGCCTTCGCCGGCCAGCCGGCCCCGCGCGCGCTCGAGCGCCGCGCGTCGCCGATCGACGTCGAGCGCTACAGCCTGGAGATCGAGCTCCTGCCCGCCGAGCGCGCGCTGCGCGGCCGCGAGCGCCTGCGCTTCGTCGCGCGTCAGGGCGCGCTCGGGATGATCGAGCTCGACCTCGCCGGGCTGGCGGTCTCGAGCGTGCGCGACGAGCGCGAGGCCCCGCTCGACTTCCGCCAGTCGGGCGAGCGCCTCGAGGTGCGCTTCCCGCGCGCGCTCGCCGCGGGCGACGCGCGCGAGATCACGATCGAGTACGCCGGCACGCCGCGGCGCGGGCTGTACTTCACGGCCGAGCGCGACGGGCTGCCGACGCAGGTCTTCACGCAGGGCGAGTGCCAGGACGCGCGCGCCTGGTTCCCGTGCGTCGACCAGCCCTCCGAGCGCGCCTCGAGCGAGATCGTGGTGCACATGCCGCGCGGCTGGAGCGCCGTCTGCGCCGGCGAGCGCCTGGAGCGCACCGAACAGGGTGACGAGGTGCTCGAGCGCTGGCGCGCGAGCTTCCCGCATCCGGCCTACCTCGAGACGCTCTGCGCCGGCGAGTTCACCGAGCAGCGCGCGAGCTGGGACGGCATCCCGCTGGTCTACCGCGCCGCGCCGCGCCTCGCGCCGCTCCTCGCGACGAGCTTCGACGAGACGCCCGGCATCCTCTCCTGGCTCTCGCAGGTCACGGGCGTGCGCTATCCCTACCCCAAGTACGCGCAGAGCTGCGTGGCGAACTTCCCCTTCGGCGGCATGGAGAACGTCTCGGCCACCACGCTGACCGAGAACGGCATGGTCGACGAGAAGGGCCAGCGCGACGGCACGATGGGCGGGCTGATCGCGCACGAGGCCGCGCACCAGTGGTTCGGCGACCTCGTCACCTGTGCCGACTGGTCGCAGGCCTGGCTCAACGAGGGCTTCGCGACCTACTTTGGCGCGCTCTACACGGCCGAGGCGCAGGGCGCGGACGAGTTCGCGCTCGCCGTCGACGACATGCAGTCCGGCAACGCCGCGGCCGACAGCGGCGCGAACCGGCGCGCGATCGTCTGGGACCGCTGCGTCGATCCGATCGACCTGTTCCTCAGCGGGCACGTCTACTCGGGCGCCGCCGTGCGGCTGCACCTGTTGCGCCGCGTGCTGGGCGACGCGGCCTTCTTCCGCGGCGTGCGCAACTACCTCGCGGAGAACGCAGGCCGCAGCGCGACCACCGACGTCGTGCGCGGCGCCTTCGAGCGCGCCAGCGGCAAGGACCTGCAGCGCTTCTTCGAGCAGTGGTTCCAGTCCACCGGCCACCCCGAGTTCGAGGTCGGCTGGACCTACGACCGCGAGGCGCACCAGCTGTGCGTCTCGGTCGACCAGCGCCAGCGCGTCGAGGACGGCACGCCGGCCGCCTTCGAGGTCCCGGCCGAGATCGAGATCAAGCTCGGCGACGCGCTGCGCACCGAGCGCGTCGAGCTGCGCGGTCGCAAGCAGCTCTTCACCTTCGCCTGCGCCGACGCGCCGCGCTGGGTGCGCTTCGACCCGCGCGGCTGGATCCCCGGCTCGCGCACCGAGCACCGCCCCGACGCGGAGTGGCTCGACCTCGCGGCCAACGCGGCCGAGGCGCCCGCGCGGCGCACGGCGCTGCGCGAGCTCGCTCGCCTGCTGCGCGACGGCTCGAAGACGCTCGGCCGCGACGAGGTCCTCGCCGCGGTGCTCGCGCGCTGCGCCGAGGAGGTCGCGACGCGCGTGCGCGCCGAGGCGCTCACGGCGCTCGCGGGCGCGCACGAGCCCGCGGCGCGCGCCGCGCTCGCCAAGGCGGCCGAGACCGACGCCGAGGCGCGCGTGCGCGTCGCGGCGCTGGAGAGCCTGGCCACGCTGGGCGAGGACGCCGAGCTCTCGGCGCTGGCCGAGCGCGTCTTCGAGGCCGGCTACAGCTGGAACGTGCAGGGCGCGGCCGCGAAGCCCTGGCGCACGCGGCGCCGGGGCAGGCCTACGAGCTCCTGGCCCGCGCGCTCGAGCAGCACTCGCCCGGAGGACGTGCTCGCCTCAAGCGTGATCGGGCCGCTGGCCGAGACCGGCGACGCGCGCGCCCGCGAGACCTGCCTCGCGCTCGCGCAGGACGCGGCTCGCCCGGTGCGCCTGCGCAGCGCCGCGATCCGCGCCCTCGAGCACAGCGGAGCACGCGATGCGCAGGTGCGCGCGGTGCTGACCGCGCTGGTCGAGGATCCGGAGCTGGGCGTGCGCGGCCCGGCGGCGAGCGCGCTGGCGGCCTTCCGCGACCCGGCCTCGCGCCGCGCGATCGAAGCGCGCTGGTCGCGCTCGGAGCTGGCGGTCGAGAAGCGCGCCCTCGAGGCCGTCTTCCGCCCCGCGGCCGCCTCCCGCTGAGGCGGAAGGGCCGGGGGACGCTAGGCTGGGAGCCCACAGGAGGACTCCCATGACCGAATCGACGACCGGCGGCATCCCGCGCATCGGCGATACCGCTCCCGACTTCACGCAGAGCTCGACCCACGGCGAGATCACGTTCAGCAAGTGGCAGGAGGGCAAGTGGGTGCTGCTCTTCAGCCATCCGGCCGACTTCACGCCGGTGTGTTCGACCGAGCTGACCGAGTTCGCGCGCCGCTCCAAGGAGTTCGACGCGCTCGACACCAAGCTGATCGGCCTCTCGATCGACTCGGTGCACAGCCACCTCGCCTGGCGCGAGAACCTGCGCGAGAAGCTCGACGTGGTGATCGACTACCCGATCCTGGCCGACCTCGACACGAAGGTCGCGCAGCTCTACGGCATGCTGCACCCGGGCGCCTCGGCGACCGCGACCGTGCGCGCGGTCTTCGTGATCGATCCCAAGCGCGTCGTGCGCGCGCTGGTCTACTACCCGATGAACGTCGGGCGCAACGTGGACGAGATCAAGCGCCTGGTCACCGCGCTGCAGACCGCCGACAAGAATGGCTGCGCCATGCCGGTCAACTGGAAGCCGGGCGAGAAGGTGATCGTGCCGCCGCCCAAGACCGTGACCGAGGTCGAGGAGCGCAAGAGCAACAAGAACTACGAGAAGATCGACTTCTACCTCAACAAGAAGTCGCTCTGAGCGTGGCCTGGATCCGCACCGTCGCACCGGGGGAGGCGCAGGGCGCGCTGCGCCTCTCCTACGAGGCCGCCGTGAAGCGCGCCGGCCGTGTCTTCCAGATCGTGCGCGCGATGAGCCTCGCCCCGCGCGTGCTCGACGCGTCGATGGGGCTCTACCTCGCGATCCTGCACGCGCCCGCGGGGCTGGAGCGGCGGCAGCGCGAGCTCCTCGCGGTCGTCGTCAGCACGGCGAACCGCTGCCACTACTGAAGGATCGCGCACGCCTGGGATCTCCGTGCCGAGGTCCGCGACACGAACGAGGAGGAACGCGAGGCCTGGATCGAGGCTGTCCAGCGCGACTGGCGCTCGGCCGGCCTCGCGCCGGTCGACCAGGCCCTCTGCGCCTACGCCGAGAAGCTCACGCGCGAGCCGGCCGCGATGCGCGAGCAGGACGTGGCCGAGCTGCGGCGTCACGGGCTCGACGACGTCGCGATCCACGACGCGATCCAGGTGATCGCCTACTTCAACTACATCAACCGCGTGGCGGACGCGATGCACGTCGATCTCGAGCCCGAGATGCCGCCCTATCCGGCGCCGTGAGCGGCACGGGAGGCCCTGGTATGCTGACGCGCATGCGTTCGCTCGTCCTTGCGCTGCTCGTCCTCGCGCCGCCGGCTGCCGCGTCGCTCGCCCCCGCGCGCGCGGCGGCGCAGGCCCAGTCCGAGCAGGATCGGATCGCGCAGGCCAAGGCCGAGCTCGCCACCGCGCAGGGCTTCCTGGAGCAAGGCGACTTCGAGTCGGCCGAGCCGCACCTGGTGGCCTTCCTGTCGCTCGATCCGGGCAACGCGCCGGTCTGGAACCTGCTCGGCTCGGCGCGCTTCGCGCTCAAGCGCTGGAAGAGTGCCTGCGAGGCCTTCGAGCGCGCCGCCACGCTGCTGCCCAGGGAGGCCGAGGTGGCCAACAACCTCGGCGCGGCGCGCTTCGAGCTGCAGCAGCTGGAGGCCGCGGCGAGCTCCTTCCGCCGCGTGCTCGAGCTCTCGCCCGGCAACTCGCGCGCGCACCTGTTCCTGGCGCGCATCGCCGTGCTCGGCGGCGACGAGGCCCTGGCCGAGCGCGAGTTCGCGCAGGCCGTCGCCGCGCGCGAGCCCGATCCGCTGGCGCCGTTCCACCAGGGCATCTTCCTCCTGCAGTCGCGGCGCCTGGACGAGGCGCACAAGGCCTTCGAGCAGGCGATCGCGCTCGATCCGAACCTGCCCGGGGCGTGGCTGAACCTGGGCCTGGTGCTGCAGCGCAAGGGCGAGACCGAGAAGGCCCGCGCGGCGCTCGAGCACTTCCGCCAGCTCTCCGAGCTGCTCGTCGGCGAGGAGCGCCAGCGCCTGCGCGTGACCGCGCTGCTCAAGGCGGCCAGCAGCGACCTGGAGAACGGCCGGCTCGACGCGGCGCTCGTGAGCGCGCTGCAGGCGCGCGACCTCGCGCCCGACACGGCCGTGGTGCACCGCTTCCTGGCGCACATCTACTCGCTGCAGGGCCGCAAGGGCCAGAGCAAGCTCGAGGAGGACCGCGCGCAGGCGATCGAGTCGGGAGCGCTGCGCAAGTGAGCTCGACGGGTTCCCGCATCGCGCTGCTCTCGGCGCTCGTCGCGTGCGTCGCGGGCGCGTGCTCGAAGGAGCCGACGCCCGGCGCTGCAACGAGTCCGGGCGCGAGCGCGGAGGCTCCGGCGCCGGCGCAGCCGGCCGCGAACCCCGCGGCGAGCGCGCCGGCGCTGCCGCAGCTGCGCGACGTGACGGCGCGCACGGGCATCGGCTTCGTGCACCACAACGGCGCGACGCCGCAGCGCACGATGCTCGAGACGCTCGGCGGCGGCGTGGCGGTGATCGACTACGACGGCGACGGCCGGCCGGACCTGTACTTCGTCGACTCCGGCGCCGTGCCGGCGCACACCGGGGAGCAGGCGCCGGGCGGCAACCGGCTCTACCACAACCTCGGCGGCTGGCGCTTCGAGGACGTCACCGAGCGCGCCGGCGTGCGCGGCCGCGGCTACGGCATGGGTGCGGTGGTGGGGGACTACGACGGCGACGGCCACCCCGACCTGTACGTCACCTGCTACGGCTCGAACATCCTCTACAAGAACCTGGGCGACGGCACGTTCCGCGACGTGACGCGCGAGGCCGGCGTCGACGACGCGCGCTGGAGCAGCGGCGCTGCCTTCCTCGACTACGACCGCGACGGCAAGCTCGACCTCTTCGTCGAGAACTACGTGGTCTACCGCGTCGAGGACCACCGCCCGGCCTCGATCAACGGCATCCCGACCTATCCGTTCCCCGACCTGTACGACCCCGAGGGCTGCTCGCTCTTGCGCAACCGCGGCGACGGCACCTTCGAGAACGTCAGCGAGAGCTCGGGCATCGCCGCGGTCAAGGGCAAGGGCCTGGGCGTGCTCGTCGCCGACCTCGACGGCGACGGCGATGCGGACATCTACTGCGCCGACGACACGACGCACAACCGGCTCTTCGAGAACCTGGGCAACGGCCGCTTCCAGGACGTGGGCCTGGTCTCGGGCGCAGGCTACAGCTCCGAGGGGCGCGAGAGCTCGGGCATGGGCGTCGACGCGGCGGACCTCGACGGCGACGGAACGCTCGACATCGTCGTGACCAACTTCCAGAACGAGGCGAACTCGATCTACCGCTGCGACGGCCGCCTCTCGTACACGGAGATCTCCTCGCGCAGCGGCACGGCGCGCGCCTCGCTCTCGACGCTGGGCTTCGGCGTGCGCCTGTTCGACTTCGACGGCGACGGCGTGCAGGACCTCGTGGTGGCCAACGGCCACATCTACGACAACGCGCCGCTGGTCGATCCGCCCGCGACCTTCGCGCAGCCGGCGCTGTGCTTCCGCGGGCTGGGAGGCGCGCGCTTCGAGGACGTCGGCGCGAAGGAGCCGCCGGAGCTGACGCGACCGCGCGTGGGGCGCGGCCTGGCGACGGCCGATCTCGACGGCGACGGCGATCCCGACCTCGTCTTCGCCAACCTGGGCGCAGCGCCCGCGATCTTCGAGAACGACGGCGGCAACCGCCGCGCCTGGGTTGCCGTGCAGGCCGTCGGCACGCGCCGCGACGCGACCGCGATCGGCGCGCGCATCCGCGTCGAGGCCGGCGGCAAGCGCCAGTTCAGCGAGGTGCGCAGCGGGGGGAGCTACCTCTCGCAGAGCGAGCTCGTGCAGAGCTTCGGACTGGGCGACGCCGGCACGATCGATCGCATCGAGGTGCGCTGGCCCGACGGCAAGACCGAGGAGGCGCGCCAGCTGCCCGTGCGCGCACGCTACGTCTTCGTCGAGGGACAGGGCCTCAAGCGCTGAACCTCACGGCTTGCCGTGCGGAAGACGGTGCTCAGCCCGCGCCCGCCTGCGCGAGGTGGTGCTCGAGGTGGCCGACGTAGTCGAGCATGAACCAGGCGAGCGTCGTCGGAGCGCCTTCCGCGACCGGCTGCCACGCGCGCAGGTGCAGGTTGTGGCGCGTGTGCACGCGTTCGGCGATCGCCTCGGGTGTGGTCTCGATCACGTGCGCGAGGTGCAGGTTGAAGAGGCGCCAGAGCTCGACGATCTCGGGCCAGGGCCGCTCCTGCCAGCGCTCGGCGGCGACCCAGTCGTCCTGCTCGTAGCCCGCGAAGACCAGATCGTCCTGGAAGCGCGCGCGGACGAAGCGCTGGTGGTTGTTCGAGGCCGAGTCGACGAGGTGGCCGAGGACCTCCTTCGGCGACCACTTGCCGGGAGCGGGCCGGCGCGCCGCACGCGCGTCGTCGAAGCCGCGCAGTTGCGCGGCGGCTCCATCGACACGCTGGCGCAGGCGTGCGGCGATCGGGGCGGTGGACATGCGTCCCATCGAAGCCTGCGGCGCCTGCGCGTGCAACTGGGGCCCGGAATGCACTCGCGCCCCGGCAGTCAGGAGGCTGCCGGGGCGCGATGGCTTCGGGAAGGCGAGCCCTCCCTGTACTGCTAGAACTTCAGGTCGCGGATCTCGTCGATGGCGAAGTCGATCGAGACTTCCTGGTCGATGTTGATCACGCGACCCGTGCCCTTGAACGGATTGAAGATCAGCGCGCCGTGCACGACGCGGCCGTCCTTGAAGTGCAGCGTCACCTTGTCAGCCGTGCGGGCCGAGAGGAGCGAGTCGTAGATCTTGCCCGGGAGCATCTCCCGGTTCTTCTTGCTGGTGGTGCTCATCGTGTGGTTGTGGTGCCGTTTCGTCTGCGAGTGGATGGGCAGGTTCTCAGGTGGAAACGGCCATCGGGGTGAAGAGCAGCTCCTCCAGATGGGGAAGGAGCAGCTTGGACCAGGTTTCGATGTTCGTGCCGCGCTCGGCGAGCGCACGCAGCTCGTGCGGCGTGACGAACTGGCCTTCGAGTTGTTCCTTCTCGCGCACCTCGACCGTGCCGTCGACGCGCATCACGTGCACGACGCCTACGTGCACCGCGCCCACCGAGTTGGAATCGTCGTTGATCAGTCCCAGCGCGCGCAGCTCGTACCGGCCGTGCACGCAGAGCTCTTCCTCGATCTCGCGCCGCGCTCCGGAGGGGAGCGGGTTGCAGAGCGAGCCCGCCTGCGTCGCGGCCTCGAGGTCGATCGGGTTGATGTGGCCGCCAATGCCGATCGAGTGCTTGTCGTGCAGGCGCGCTTCGCCGCCCTTCTTGGTGCGGCGCGTCAGCAGCACGCGCTCGCCGCACTGCACCAGCGTGTAGGGGATGATCTGCTTCCAGGCCGGCGTGCGCTCGGCCTTGGGGCGTTCGACGAAGAAGCCCTCGCGCGCGACCACGGCCTCGAAGGCGGTGCGCGAAGCGCAGCTGTGTTCCTCGGCCGGGGCGTCCTGGAACTGGACCAGCCCGTGCGGGTAGAAGTCGGGGAACAGGGCGGTCCGAGGGACGACGAAGACGAACTCCATGGCCTGCGGTAGGGGTCGTGGGGATCCGGGGCGGGGTTGGGATCCACTCGAACGGCTGCGGGCGTGCGGCGCTGAACGGGGAGCAAGGACTCTACTCGGGAGCTGCAAATTCGTCAATCGTTGGCGGTGTCGTCCCGGGTAGACCACAGCATCTTGTGGTAGTGCGCTTCTCGCAGCCCACGCCTGCCGCGGGTGGAGAGCGCGCCCCCCGGAGGCTGGCAGGTCCGGGGGAGGACAGGAGAGGCCCTGTAAGCCGGATTCTGTTCCGCCCAAGCAGGGCGGTGACGGCCATTTCTCTGGGGTCGCGGTCGCCCGCGGCCTCGAACGACCTACCCGGAAGACGGGGCGCGGGTCATCGCCATGTGCCTTCCCTATTTGGTCTTTCTCCGAGTGGGGTTTGCCCTGCCAGCGCCGTCACCGACGCCGCGGTGCGCTCTTGCCGCACCGTTTCACCCTTACCGCGCGCCGTGAGGCGCGAGGCGGTTTGTTTTCTGTGGCACTTTCCCTGGCCTCGCGGCCGGTTGCCGTTGGCAACCACCCTGACCCGAGGAGTCCGGACTTTCCTCCCCGCGCGGCAGAGCCGGCGGAACGGCCGTCCGGGCCTCTCCTGTCGCGGCGCATCCTAGCACGCGCTTGTCCTCGGGCGTCGCGCGGCTCTACCTTGGCCGCGCATGAGCACGGCGGAGCCCTTCGTCACCTACCTCGAGCTGCGCGAATCGACACCCGAGGGCGAGCAGGCCGGCGGCCTGACGCACAGCCTCGCAGGCCTGGTGCTCCTGCACGTGCTCGAGCTCGCCGCGGCCGGCGAACCGCGCGGCGCGGTGACCGTGGTGCACGAGGCCGGCGAGCACGGCGGTCGCTACCTCGAGCTCGCCCGCCAGCTCGCCGCCGCAGGCTGGTCGGTCGCGCTGCCCGACCTGCGCGGCCACGGACGATCCGAGGGCGCGCGCGGACACTCGAACGGGATCAAGGAGATCCTGCGCGACCTCGGCGACGTGCAGGACCACCTCGCCTACCGCCAGCCCGAGGCGCCCAAGGTGCTGCTCGGCTTCGGCCTCGGCGCGCTGTGGGCGCTGGCCTACGCCTGCGAGAAGCCCGGCGAGATCGCGGCGCTCGTGCTCGTCGCGCCGCGCTTGCAGCCGGCGTTCCAGCTGCCCGCGAAGCCGAGCGGGTTGTTCAAGTCCTTCAAGAAGCTCGCGCCCGACGCGCCGGGCAAGCTCGGCTTCGGCGTCGCCGCGGATCCCGCCGATCCGCTGCGCCACGACGTGATCACGCTGCGCGCAGGCGAGCAGGCTCTCGAGGCCGCGGCGAAGTACGGCCCGCGGCTGGCGCAGCTGACGCTGCCGGTGCTGAACGCGGCCAGCGATGCGGAGGTCGTCGCCTGGCTCGAGCGGGCGTTGCCGCGCTAGACGCGACGCGCGCTCAGCGCAGCCACTCGCGGTCGTCGACGCGGCCGTCGAGCAGGCCGGGCTCGCGGATGCCCGAGCGCAGGCTGGCGTACAGCGGCAGAACCCAGCGCGCGAGCACCTTGTGCGCCGCATCGTCCATCCACTCGCGGTCGATCGAGAGGAGCTCGACCTCCGCGCCGCCCGCGAGCTTCAGCCGGCGCACCAGGCCGCGCTCCTTCGGCGCGCCGAGCACGAGCTTCGCCTCCGCGGGCGCGTGGTCGTCGAGCCGCAGCGCGATGTCGTCCATCACCGGCGCGGAGAAGCGGATCTCGTGCGCCTCGGGGCCCTGGGCGCGCTCGATCGTCAGCGTCGCGCTGCGGTTGTGCCGCAGCACGAGCTGCCAGGCGAACTCGTCGCGTCCGCCGCGCGCCCCGGCCTCGATCCACACGCCGCGCTGCTCCGCCGCCAGCGCCGCGATGCGCGCCTCGAGCGCCGCGCAACCGACGCGCGGGGCGCGTCCGTCGGCTCCGGTCGCGATCTTCGCGAGCTCGCCGTCGGCGGCCTCGAAGCCGAAGCCCGGCGCGAGCACGCTGCGCTGGCCGGCCTCTTCGGCGACCGTCGCGAGCCCGGCCTTGCCGTCCGCGGCGCGCCAGACGACCTCCTGCGTGTGCGCGAGGTAGGTGCAGCCCTCGGGCGTGGGATCGTCACCCAGCGTGAGGAAGACCAGCACCTGGGCGCCGGCCGCGTCCAGCTCGAGGTCGTAGGCGCCGCGGTCGCGCTGCGCCAGCAGCCACACGCGCTTGGCCGGCGCTTCCCCCGCGAGCACCTGGCCGAGCTCCAGCTCCGCCAGGCGCGTCTCCTTCACGCCGCGCTGCATGCGCACGGGCTTGCCCTCGACGCTTTCGAGCTCGCGCGACTCCAGGCGCAGGACGCGCGCGTAGGCGACCAGCTCCGCGTCGCGCACGACGCGCGCGAGCACGGGACCCTTCGGCGTCACGCTCGCCGGAGCGGGCGCGGCGGGGGACTGCGGCAGCAAGGCCAGGATGGGCGCGAGGAACAGCACCCCAAGAGCTTGCCCCACGCGCGCGGGCGGGGCAACCGTTCAGCCCGCGCTCTCGCCGGCGCGGATCCAGTCGCGCAGCAGCACGAGCGCGCTGAAGCTGTCGCGCAGCGCGCGCGCCTTCTCGCCGCGCAGCCCGCTCTCGCGCAGGAGCTCCTCGGCCTCCTTGGTCGAGAGGCGCTCGTCGACGAAGTGCAGCGCGACGCGCGGGAAGCGCGCTCTCAGCCGCTCGGCGAAGGCGCGCACTTCGGCGGCGCGCGGCCCTTCGCTGCCGTCCATGTTGAAGGGCATCCCGACCAGGAAGGTGCTGACGCTGCGCTCGGCGAGGATCGCGGCGACGTGCTCGAACAGTCCGGGCGCGTCGCCGGCGCCGCGCCAGGGCTCGAGCGCGTTGAGGCTGATGCGCAGCGGATCGGCGACCGCGAAGCCGGTGCGCTTCGTGCCGTGGTCGATCGCCAGCGCGTAGCCGGGGAGCGCCATGCTCAGACGAAGCCCGCGTCGCGCGCTTCCATCGCCGCGACCAGAGCGCGCACGTCCTGCGCGCGCTCGCGCGGGCAGACCAGCGTGACCTTGCCGGCGTGCACCACGACCAGGTCGCGCACGCCCAGGAGCGCGATCACATGGCCGCGCGGGCCGTAGGCGATGCAGTCCGCGGCGTCGCTCGCGACCAGACCGGCCCCGCCCGCGACGCAGTGGCCGTGCTCGTCGCGCGCGTGCACCTCGGGCAGCGCCGTCCACGAGCCGACGTCGTTCCACTGGAAGTCGACCGGCACCACGCGCACGTTGTGCGCCTTCTCCAGCACCGCGACGTCGATGGCCGCGGCCGGCAGCGTCGGCCAGAGCTCGGCCAGCGCCGCGCTCGTGCGGCGTGCGACGATCGCGCGCGCACCGGCCAGCGTGGCGGGCGTGCACTGCTGCAGCGCGGCGAGGATGCTCGAGGTGCTCCAGACGAAGATGCCCGCGTTCCACAGGAAGCGCCCCGTGGCGAGGAACTGCTCGGCGCGCGCCCGGTCGGGCTTCTCGACGAAGCGCGCCACCTCGTGCACCGCGGCGTGCCGGCGCTCGTGCAGCAGCGCGCCGCACTCGATGTAGCCGTAGCCCGTGGCCGGGTGAGTGGGCTTGACGCCCAGCGTCAGCAGCACGTCGCCCGCGGCGGCCTCCTCGGCCGCGGCGGCGAGCTGCTCGCGGAAGCGCCGCGCCGGCTGGATCACGTGGTCGGAGGGCAGCACGACCTGCACGCTGCGCGCGGCGCGGCGCTCGATCTCGCAGGCGGCCCAGGCGATGCACGGAGCCGTGTTGCGGCCGGCGGGCTCGCAGAGCAGGTTCTCGGCCGGCAGGCGCGGCAGGAACTTGCGCACCAGCGCCGCGTGCCGCTCGCCGGCGACGACCAGCACGCGCTCGGGCGGCACGAAGCCGCGCAGGCGGTCGAAGGTCTCGCGGATCATGGCCTTGCGCCCGGCGATGGGGAGGAACTGCTTGGGCAGGGCCTTGCGGCTGGCGGGCCAGAAACGCGTGCCCGAACCGCCGGCCATCAGCACCACGAAGACGTCGCTCGTGCTCATGCTCCCGAGTCTATTCGCGCGGTGCGCGGCGGCGCGATCAGAAACGCGGCGGGAGCGGCGCGAAGGGCGGGAGCGGCAGCGCGCGGCGGTGCTTGCCGCCGCCGAAGAGCGACGAGAAGGGGTTCTTGAAGACCACCGAGGGCCGCGCCATGTCGCCGCGGATCGAGACGGAGAGCAGCTCCTTCTGGATCCAGTAGATCAGGCGCGTCACCGGCCCGAGGCGATCGACCAGGTCGTAACGCAGCTGCAGGTCGAAGCGCATGTCGCCGTCGAAGTCGAGCGCGCCCTCCTTGCCGCGCAGCTTGAGGATCGGGCTGTCGACCGCGATCTCGCTCAGCTCGATGCGCCCCTCGCGCACGCGCAGGTTGGTGTAGACCTGGTCGAACACGGCGGCGTTGTCGAGGCCCAGCTGCGAGAAGAGCTCGCGGAAGACCGGGATCGACCACAGGCGCGAGTCCTTGATCATCACCCAGCCGCTGCCCTGGATGTCGAGGATGTGCTCGGTGTTGCCGGTCAGGCGCAGCTGCGCCTTGAGCTTGCCGCGCGTGGCGAAGTCCGAGACGAACAGCCCGTGCAGCAGCTTGCCCACGTCGACGTCGTCGAACTCCAGCGCCAGCTGGAACTCGTTGGGCTCCTCGAAGCTGATCGAGAAGGCCGTGCCGCTGCGCTGCGCCGCGGCGCCCAGCGGGCGCAGCTTGCCGCCCTCGAAGTCGGCCGAGATGTCCTCGATCGAGAGGCGCGGCTCGACGTAGGTCAGGAGCAGGTCCGCGTGGTCCAGATCGCGGCCGGCGATCTCGCCGAAGAGATCCTGGACATGCGCCCGGGCGCGCACCTTGCCGCCCTCGAGCAGCAGCTGGTCGACGTAGGCCGTGGCCGAGTTGATCACCCAGGGCAGGCCCAGCTGGATCGAGGTGTTGGTCGGGCTGACCTTGCCCTGGAACTCCAGCTTGCTGTCGTCGGGCGTGTTGCCGCTGATCGTGATCAGGCCGTCGTCGATGTCGAGCGTGCCCGAGAGCATCAGGCGCTCCAGCAGCGGGTCGAGCGTGCTCTTGTCGACGAAGCCCGAGAGGTGCGCGCGGTCCAGCGGCACGGCGCGCGCGCTGATGTGCGTCTGGAGCGCGAAGCCGCGCCTCTCGGGCTCGCGGCCCGGCGCGGCCGGGACCGGCGCGGGGCCGACGGTGCGGAACGAGACCTCGGTGAGCGTCACCTCCGTGCCGCCCAGCGCCGCGTGCAGCACCTTCCCCGTCAGCTTCGTGCCCTCCAGGTGCAGCACGCCGCGCAGGTCGCGCAGCTTGAACTCGTGCGCGGTGGCGAGCGTGTTGCCGCGCAGGAACAGGCGCGCGTCGAGCGCACCCGCGCCCGCCGCGTCGAACAGGATCGCGCCCTCGAGGTCCAGCCGGCCGCCGACCGAGAGCGCGCTCAGGTCGAAGTCGCCCGCATTCTCGCCCAGCGCGCCGAGCAGGCTGGTGTCCTGCAGGTTGATGCCCGAGGCGCGGATCTCGACGCGATCGGGTGCCGCAGCGGCCGCGGTCGCGCCCGTCGCGGCGAGGTGGCCGAAGCGCGCCTCGAAGGCGATCTCCACCGCGTCCGCGCCCTTGCCCAGCCGCCCGAAGAGCGGGGCCAGCGCCGTCTCGATGCGCGCCGGCTGGCCGGCCTCGCGCGGCTCCTCGGCCGTCACGATCACGCGGCCGCGCACGTCGCGCGTGTTGACGCGGAAGCTCTGCGGCTGCAGTTCGACCTCGACCGGCGTGATCTCGGCCTGCCAGGCGGCGGGGGCGTCGGCTGCGCTCTGCACGCGCGAGATCTGCACGTCGGCGAAGCCCTTGGGCTTCATGCGCTCGAGGGCGGGGCCGAGCTCGGCGAAGCGCGCGACGAGGGCCTTGCGCTCGTCGCCGACCAGCGAGAGGTGCTCGACGCGCGCCTCGACGACAGCCAGCTGGTCGAGCGGCTTGGAGGGCGCGGCGTGCGGGGGCGCGGGCAGGCGCGCGTCGGTCTGCATGCGAACGCCGAGCGTGATGTCCTGCGGCGCGCGCAGCGTCGCCGACAGCCGCGCCGCCAGCGCACGCTCGCCCTTGCCGTCGGAGCGGAAGAGGAGCTCGCCGTGCGACTTCGAGAGCGGCAGGCGCAGCTCCTTCCAGGTCAGCGCGCAGTCTTCGAGCGCGAAGCGCAGGTCGCAGGCGCACCAGGGCATGTCGACCTTGCGCACCAGGCGCACGGCGACGCCGTTGAGCACGCCGCCGCGCGGCTGGAAGCTCTTCCAGGTCGTCTCGGGCGGCACCGCGGACGCGAGGCCCTCCATGGCCGCGTCGAGAGCGGGCGTGTGCTCCAGGTGCGGGCTGGAGAGCTGCAGGTCGAGCTCGCTCGAGCCGTAGCCCGGCAGCAGCGGCGGCGCGTCGACCGCGTGCGAGCCGACGATGCCCTGGGCGCGGATCTCGCCGCACTCCGACTGCGAGACCAGCCCGACCAGGCCGAGCAGGTTGGGCCGCTTGCGCGCGGGATCCCGGCCGAAGGCGAGGCCTCCGCGCACCTCGCGCAGCGCGAGCGGAAAACCGGCCTCGCGTCCGTCCGCGTGCGGCCAGCCGAGGTAGCCCAGGCTGGTCTTGCCGTCGAAGCGCAGCTCGGCCGCCATGCGCGCGGCGTCGAGGGCCGCACCGGCGTCGCCTGCGCCCAGCGGCAGCTCGCCGGCGGCCCACGCTTCTGCCGTTCCCCCCGGAGCGAAGGTGTCCCAGCGCTGCTTCCAGGTCTCGCGCACGCTGCCGGGCTCGAGGAAGTCGAGCACGCTCCCGTCGAGCGGCAGCGCGGCGACGTGCGCCCGGACCCGCGCCTCGCCGGCGTGCACCTCGCCGGAGAGCTCGAAGGGCGTGCCGTTCCATTCCGCGCGCAGCGCCAGCGTGCTGTCCCAGACCAGCGGGTCGAGGAGGCTCGCGCTCGGCGCGCCGCCGAGCGCGGCGTCCAGATCGAGCGCGATGCGCTCGATCTTCTCGCGTCCGCCCGCGACGAACAGGCTGCCTTCGCCGAGTGCGATCCGCAGCTGCCCCTCGGCCTTGCCGCCCGGCGCGAGGTCCGCGCGGATGCGCCCGTCGACGGCCAGCGCGCCGACCGGCTGCAGCGCGTTCCAGGTCTCGACCAGCGGGCCGCTCGGCACGTAGGCCTTCGACACCGGCACATCGGAGGCGACCAGCTCCAGCGCGAGCTGCCGACCTGCGCTGAGGTCGGCGTGCAGGAAGACGCGGCTGCCGCTGGCCTGGCGCAGTGCGCCCTCGCCCGCGCCGCCGCCGCCGGGTCTGCCCTCCAGGCGCGCTTCGAGCGTGCCGACCGGCACGCGTGCCTGCCGCGCGAGGTCGAGCTCGACCGCCACGTCGCGCACCGTGATCGGCGGCAGCCGCAGCGTGCTGCCGGGCGCTCGCTCGGCCGAGGCGAGCTCGACCAGGCGCTCCTGCATCTCGCGCGCGATCCAGAGCCGGCCGCCGCGCACCTCGATGCCGCGCAGCTCGAAGCCTCCCTGCCCGGTCAGGCTCCAGCGCAGGCGCACGTGCTCCAGGCGCGCCAGCTCGCCGCGCGTGCCCAGCTGCAGGCCCTCGAGCTCGAAGCGCGTGTCGAACCAGGCCACGCGCGCGTGGGAGAGCGCGACCGGCAGCGTGCCGGCGCGCGCCTGCAGCTCGTCGCGCACCAGCCGCGTCAGGAGGCCGCTCTTCTCGACCAGCGTCAGCGACACGATCAGCGCGAAGGCGAGCCACCCCAGCGCGAGGGCCAGGTTCCAGGAGAACAGCCCGAGGAGCCGCAGCAGCGTGCGCGCATCGCCGGCCTACGGTTCGCGGTCGCGGCCGCCGGAGGTTCTCGCGCGCGCCGCCGCGCGCGCGGCGGGACCGCGCGGCGGCAGGGCCAGGCCGCGCGCGAGCAGCGCGTCGTGCGGCGCCTCGTGGCGCCGCTCGTGCGCGCGTGCGTGGACTTCCCGCGCGTGCAGTTCGCGCGCCGCAGGATCCTCGCCGCCCAGGTACAGGCGCTGCACGCGCCGGCCGACCGAGCAGGTGATCTCGTAGGGGATCGTGCCGGCCTTGTGCGCGACCTCCTCGACCGTGATCGTCTCGGACTCGTCGCTGCCGATCAGCGTGGCGCGGTCGCCGACGCGCGCGCCGGGGATGTGCCCCACGTCGATCGTGATGTAGTCCATCGAGATGCGCCCGACCATCGGCGCGCGCACGCCGCGCACGATCACCTCGCCGCAGTTGGAGAGCCGCCACGGCACGCCGTCGTGGTAGCCGACCGGCAGCGTCGCGATGCGCGTGGCGCGCGGGGTGCGCCAGGTGGAGGAGTAGCCGATCGGCGTGCCGGCCGGCACGTCCTTGAGGAACACGATCTGCGTGCGCAGCGCGAGCACCGGCTGCAGCTCGCCCGAGCCGGGCAGGTCGCTCTGCAGGATGCCGTAGGCGCTGATGCCCGGGCGCACCGTGTCGTAGAGCGGCTTGAGGCCCGTGAAGAGCGAGGCCGAGTTGGCCATGTGGATCGAGCCGCGCAGGAGGCGCTCCTCGCGCGCCTGGCGCAGCACGCACTCGAAGGCGCGCGCCTGCTCGCGGGTCGACTCGGCGAAGGCGCCCTCGCTGGCGCTGACGTGCGACATCACGCCGGTCAGGTCCAGGTGCGAGGAGCCGCGCACCTCGCGCAGGAGGTCGAGGGCGCGCCCGGGCAGCACGCCCAGGCGGCCCATGCCCGTGTCGATGTTGACGTGCACGCGCGCGCGCAGGCCCAGCGAGCGCGCGAGGTCCTGGATCATCGCGCGCCGGTCGGTCGAGTGCAGCGCGATCTGCACGTTGTGGCGCAGGCAGTCGCGCGCCTCGTCGTCGATGATCGTGCCCAGCACCAGGATCGGCGCGCGGATGCCGTCGTGGCGCAGCTCGAGCGCCTCGGCCGAGGTGCCCACGCCCAGCCCGTCGATGCCGCAGCGCAGCGCGTGGTGCGCGATCGCGCGCGCGCCGTGGCCGTAGGCGTCGGCCTTGACCACCAGCATCACGCGCACGCCGGGGCCGGCGCGCTGGCGGATCACCTGCAGGTTGTGCTGCAGCGCGTCGAGATCGATCTCGGCCTTGACCCGGTAGGCGTCCACGTCCGCAACCTAGCGGTCGCGCCAGCGCGGATCCAGTGGGCGTCGTGCGCGGCGAGCGCGGGTTTCGCGCGCGAGCGTGCTCAGCGCGAGAGTTCGGTGGCCTGGAACGGACGCAGGTAGAGCGGCTGCACGTCCTCCGGACGCATCGGCCCCGAGCGCGCGAGGCGCGCGGCGCCGGCTCGAGCAGCGCGCGCGCCGGGGCACGTCGGCGTCGCCGAGCGTCCGTCCGTCGTCGGCGGCACGCTCGCGCGCCAGCTGTGGCGGCAGGATCGCGGGCGCGAGCAGCTCCTCGATCTCGTCCTGCCGTGCGCCGGTAGCGCGCGTGGTAGAGCCCGCCGGCGCGTCCGTCGAGCAGCACGCCGCCGCTCGCGCCCGGCGCGAGGCGCTCCCAGAGCAGCACCTCGAAGGAGCACAGGCCCCGCAGCGCCGCTCCGGTCGAGCGCGAGAGCCCCAGGGCGGTGGCGATGCCCACCCGCAGGCCGGTGTAGCTGCCCGGCCCCAGGCCGACGAAGACGGCGGCGAGCTCGCGCGGCGAGGCGCCGAGCTCGCGCACGAGCTGGTCGAGGGCCGGGACCAGATCGCTGGCGTGGGCGCGCGAGCTCGTCGCCGTTCCAGGATGCGATCGCCCGAGCGCGCGGCGACCGAGGCGCTGCGCGACGAGGTCTCGATGGCGAGCTCGAGCGTCACGCCTGGGCCTGCGCGCCGATCTCGGCCGCGATCACGCTGGCGAGCTCCTGCGCCTGGCTGCGGATGCGCTCCAGGTCCGGCCCCTCGACCATCACGCGCGCCAGCGACTCGGTGCCCGAGTAGCGCAGCAGCACGCGGCCGTCCTCGCCCAGCTCGGCCTCGACGCGCTCGCGGGCGCGGTTCAGGCCCGGCAGGCTGGAGAGCGCCGGCTTGGTGCGCACCGGGACGTTGAGCAGCACCTGCGGGAAGGGGCGGTAGGGTGCGGCCAGCTCGGAGAGCGGCCGGCCGCTCTCGCGCAGGACGCGCAGGACGCGCAGCGCGGTGTAGATGCCGTCGCCGATGAAGAAGTGGTCGGGGCCGAAGACCACGTGGCCGGACTGTTCGCCGCCCAGGCGCAGTCCGCTGCGGCGCAGCTCCTCGACCACGCGCCGGTCGCCGACGTCGGTGGTGGCGATGCTGACGCCGACCTCGCGCAGGGCGCGGTACAGGCCCTTGTTGCTCATCACGGTGGCTGCGATGCGCGGCGGCGTGAGCTCGCCTTGCCGCGCCAGGAAACGCGCCAGCAGCGTCAGGATGCCGTCGCCGTCGACCAGCTCGCCGCGCTCGTCGACCAGGATGCAGCGGTCGCCGTCGCCGTCGAGGGCGATGCCCAGCGCGGCGCGGTGGCGCCGCACCTCCTCCTGCAGGATCTGCGGGCGCGTCGCGCCGCAGCCGCGGTTGATGTTGTCGCCGTCGGGCTCGGCCGCCAGCGCGCGCACGTGGGCCCCCAGGCGGGCGAAGACGCGCGGCGCGATGCGGCTCCCGCCGCCGTTGGCGCAGTCCAGCGCCAGCGCCATCCCGCCGAGGCTCAAGCCGCGGCCGGCGTGCTCGAGCAGGTAGGCCAGGTAGCGGCCCTCGAGCGCGGCGTCGAGCGGCGGCGGCGGGCCTTCCGACTCCGCGGCGGGGGCGAGCGCCAGCCGCGCCTCGATCGCGAGCTCGAGCTCGTCGGAGAGCTTGTCGCCCTGCTCGGAGAAGATCTTGATGCCGTTGTCCTCGGCCGGGTTGTGCGAGGCGCTGATCATCACGCCGGCGCGGAAGCCCTCCAGGCGCGTCAGGAGCGCCAGGCCGGGCGTGGTGATCAGGCCGGCGCTGACCGGCTCGATGCCGTGCTCGGCCAGGCCGCGCGCCAGCGCCGCTCCAGCGCGGGCCGACGTCGGCCGTCGTGGCCCAGCAGCACGCGCGGCCGCCCGCCGCGCGTGCGCGCCAGCGGCACGAGCACGTCGCCGATCGCGCAGCCGATGGCGGCCACCGCGCGCGGAGCGAGCCAGCCCTCGCCGGCGCGGCCGCGCACCCCGTCGGTGCCGAAGATGCGTTGCTCCTTCACGGCGCGAGATTGTGTCGCCGCGCACCGCCTCTCGCACAAGGGGCCGTTCAGGCCTCCGCGCGCTGCTCGAGCGCCGCATCCACGAGCAGCGCCTGGCGCAGTGCGGCGACCTCGTGCACGCGCAGCACGCTCGCGCCCGCGCGCGCCGCGAACAGCTCGGCTGCCAGCGTTCCGCCCAGTCGCGCGTCGGGCGCGCTGCGCGCGAGGCCGGCGCGCTCCTCGAGGGCGGCCACGAAGGACTTGCGCGAGACGCCGACGACCAGCGGCTGGCCCAGCGTCGCGAGCTCTCCCAGGCCGGCGAGCAGCGCCAGGTTGTGCTCGAGCGTCTTGCCGAACCCGATGCCCGGGTCGATCCAGAGCTGTTCGCGCGGCACCCCTGCGTCGAGCGCGACGCGCACGCGCTCGGCCAGGAACGCGCGCACCTCGCGGCACACGTCGACGTAGTGCGGCGCGCGCTGCATGTCGCGCGGGCTGCCCTGCATGTGCATCGCGACGAAGCCGGCGCGGCGCTCGGCCACCAGCGGCAGGATGCGCTCGTCGTGCCGGCCGGCGCTGATGTCGTTGACGATCGTCGCGCCCGCGTCCAGCGCGGCGCGCGCGACCTCGGCGTTGAGCGTGTCGATCGAGATCGGCAGCGCGCGGCGTGCGCGCAGTCCGGCGACGACCGGCACGACGCGGCGCAGCTCCTCCTCGGCGGAAAGCGGCT
>JBGASC010000053.1:0-38003 GCA_044229935.1 Planctomycetota bacterium
GTAAGGCGCCTTGTTCGAATTGATGTCGACGGCCGAGACGGAAATCACGTTGGCGTACGACGCCGGGAAGAAGGCCACGCCCGAGTTGTTGTTTCCCGCCGCGGCAAAAATGACCACGCCCGCGCCGACCGCGGAATTGATCGCGCTCTGCACGCTCGACGTGGAACCGGGGCCGCCCAGGCTCATGTTGATCACGTCGGCTCGCTGCGCCGGGAGCGTGCCCGAGGCATTCGTCAGCCGCGCCGCGTAGAGGATGGCCTGCGCGATGTCCGCATCCGTTCCGCCGCCCTGGCCGAGCGCACGCAGGTGCATGATGCGCGTGCGATTCGCCGGACCGCACACGCCGGAGACGCCCGCGGAATTGTTGGTGACGGCGGCGATCGTGCCGGCCACGTGCGTGCCGTGGAAGCTCGACGGCGTCGGGCCAGTTCCGTCGCCGACATCGAACGGATCCGCGTCGCGACCGTCACCGTCACCCGCAGTGGTCGGACTCGAGATGAAGTCGTATCCGGGGATCGTGTTCGCGTCGAGATCGACGTGCGGACGCTCGCCGGTGTCGATCACCGCGACGATCGTGTTGGTGGTGCCCGTGAACACACCCCTGGCCTGCGGCAGCTTGAGCAGCGGGTAGTGCCACTGCAGCCCGAAATACGTGTCGTTGGGCGTGACCGGGCCGCCTTGCGTGTGGCGGATGAGGTTCAGCTCGGCGTAGTCGACTCTCGGGCTGGAAGCGAGGCTCCGGGCGAGGGCGACGGTCGCGCGTGATCGCGCAGCCGCGCTCAACGAGGTCGGGAGGTCGATGCGCACGAGCTCGGCGATGCCTGGCAACACGTCCTTCACCGTGCAGGTCCGCCGCATGTACTCTTCGGTCAGTGCCGCACCGGCCTTCGAGCGCACGAGCACTTCGCCTGAGGCAGCCTCGAGCACGGGCTCACCGTACACCGGCGCGCTCGCGTCGACGTTCCAGGCCGCGCGCTCGTCGGCGAGCGTGGCTTGCCGGGTGAAGCCGCGCGGCACGGACGAGGTCGAGGGCGCCTCGACACGAACTCGGATGGGCGTCGCGTCGGTGGAAGTGAACTCGAGCGCATCGAACAGTCCGACTGCGAATCGCGACTCGACGCTCGTGCACGCGATCTCCGTGCCGAGTGTCCAGTTCCTCACCACCAGCGAACCGTGCTCCAGGCCCGCGACGACGACCTCTGCCGTTTCCGTGCACGACGCCGACCATGTCGATGCGCCGCCGGCGAGCGTGATCGCGTCGCCGACCGACAACGAACCGATCCAGCCGGCCTCGAGCGCGTCCAGCGGCTCGCTCTTCGCGCGGACCACGAGCGTGTACGGACCCGTTCCGACGTCGGCTCGGACGACGAGGTCGAATGCTCCACGCGCATCGAAACTCAGCTTGTGTTCGTCGGACCGAGCCGCGATGCGCATCGCGATCGGATCGAACAGGCCGAGCTGGACCAGGCGTCCAGGCGCGGAATCGAACGAAAGCTCAGCCGTGATCGCCGAGCGTTCGCGCGCGGTGAATGCGAACGCGTCCAGCACGTCGCCTTCCCCCACGGTGCCACGGATGCGCAGTTCGCGACCGGCCTGCACGTCGCCGATCGGCTGCGGGCGGTCGACGGTGTCGTTCGGTTCCACGTCGCCGGCCACGAGCGGACTCGCTGCGACGAAGGCGATCGTGCCCGTGACGTTGGTCGTGTCGTCGCTGCTGCCCCCGCCTCCGCACGATGCGAAGGTCGTGAACAGCAAGGAGAGGGGAAGGACGATGACGCGGTGGAAGTTGTTCATGAGGGCGTGCCGGGTTCGGCGAGGAGGAGGCGCGGCGCGTGAAGATAATCGCGTGGCGACGGCGAGGGAACCGATGGCCCGGCGAGAAACTCGTCAGCGCTCGGTGATCTCGCGGTACCCGAATTGCTCGGCGAAGCGCATCACGAGCCGCATCTCGACCTCTTCCGGGTCGATATCGCCACCGACGTGGTCCGCGAGGCGCGTCATCACCCGCGGATCGAGCCCGCACGGCTGGAAGTTCGAGAAACAGGCCAGATCGGTGGACACGTTCAACGCGAACCCGTGCCACGTCACCCATCTGCGCACGGCCACGCCCAGCGAGCACACCTTCCGATCGCCGATCCACACGCCTGTCAGGCCTTCCACGCGCCGTCCCTCGACACCGAAGTCGCCGATCGAACGGATCACGACTTCCTCGAGATCGCGCAGCCAGCGGTGCAGGTCGCGGCGGTCCTCCGCGAGGTGCACGATCGGGTAGCCGACGATCTGGCCCGGTCCGTGGTAGGTCGCTTCTCCCCCGCGTTCGACGGCGATCACGGGCACGGTCGCTCCGCGCGCATCGCCGGGCGAGGACTTGCGGCCGAGCGTGACGACGGGCTCGTGCTCGGTCAGCAGCAACTGGTCGCCGATTCTTCCCTCGACGCGCGCGACGAGCAGCTCTTCCTGGAGCGCGTGTGCCGCCCCGTACTCGGTGCGGCCGAGCCGCCGGACCTCGAGCGACGCGCTCACTTCTTCTGATAGATGTGCACCGCCATGCCGTGCACGGCCTCGGCGGCTTCCATCATCGCCTCGGGCAGCGTCGGGTGCGCGTGGATCGTGCGCGCCACGTCCTCGGCGGTCGCGCCCATCTCGATCGCGAGCGCGGCCTCGGCGATCAGCTCGGTCACCTCGGGGCCGACCATGTGCACGCCGAGCAGCTCGTCGGTCTTCGCGTCGGCGATGATCTTCACGAAGCCCTCGGTCTCCATCAGGCTCATCGCGCGGCCGGAGGCGGCGAAGGGGAACGAGCCGGTCTTGATCGCGCGGCCCTGCTGCTGGCACTGCTCCTCGGTCAGGCCGACCGAGGCCATCTCGGGCGCGGTGAAGATCACGGCGGGCACGCAGCGCGCGTCGTACTCCTCCTTCTGCCCGGCGATCACCGCGGCGGCGACGAGGCCCTCCTTCGAGCCCTTGTGCGCCAGCATCGGCTGCCCGGCGAGGTCGCCGATCGCGTAGACGTTGGCGAGCTTCGTGCGCATCTGCTTGTCGACCTGCAGGAAGCCCTTGGCGTCCGTCGCCAGACCGAGCTTCTCCAGCCCCAGCCCCGCGCTGAACGGACGACGGCCGACGGTCGAGAGGATCTGGTCGCAGACGACCGTCTTCTCGCCGGCCTTGGTCTTGACGCGCACGGTGCTCTTGCCGGCCTTGTGCTCGTAGCCCTGCGCGAAGGTCTCGGTCAGCAGCTCGATGCCCTGCTTCTTGAGCGAGCGCTCGATCACCTTGACGCAGTCGCGCTCCTGGCCGGGCAGCGCGCCGCTGGTCGCCTCGAGCACGGTCACCTTCGAACCGAGCTTGCGGTACATCATCCCCAGCTCGAGCCCGATGTAGCCGCCGCCGATCACGACCAGGTGCTCGGGGATGCGCTTGGGCGCGAGCGCGCCGGTCGAGGACCAGACCTTGTCCTCGTCGAACGCGAAGCCGGGGATCTCGATCGGCACGGAGCCGGTCGCGATCACCACGTCGTCGAAGGGGATCGTCTTCGTCGAGCCGTCGTTGGCCTTGACGCCGACGCGCTGCTTGTCGAGGAAGCTGGCGCTGCCGAGCACCACCTCGACCCTGTGGTTCTTGAGCAGGCTGCCGACGCCGCCGGTCAGGCGCGCGACGATCGCGCTCTTCCACTCGACGAGCTTGGCGACGTCGAGCTTGACGCCGCTGGCGGTGATGCCCATCGCGCTCGCCTCGCCGATCCGGTGCAGCAGCGACCCGGCGGCGATCAGCGCCTTGGACGGGATGCAGCCCACGTTGAGGCAGGTGCCGCCGAGGTACTCCTTCTCCACCACCGTGACCTGCTGTCCCAGCTGCGCGAGACGGATGGCGCAGACGTAGCCGGCGGGACCGGCACCGATGACGACGACCTTGCGGGGTGTGCTCATGAGGGCTTGGGGCTCCGAGAAAGGCCGCGCATTCTAGCCAGCCGCACGGCCGCGCGCTGCAGCCGTCGCACCGGGGCCGCGCACGGGGTACTCTTCCGCTCCCCCATGGCGACCGAAGCCCCCGCACGCACCCACTGCCCCAACTGCGGCGCGCAACTCAAGCGCGCGGACCTCTCGCTGTGCGCCTACTGCGCCATGCCGCTCGCGATGGGCGGCAAGGCCGTGGCCGACGACGAGACCACCCAGCGCCTCAAGCGCATGCGCGAGCACCCGAACTTCGCCGCCGCGCAGGCCTTCGTCCCGCTCGATCCGGTGGTCGAGCAGCGCGTGGCGAAGCTGCGCAACCGCGGTTTGGTGGTCGTGCTCGCCGGCGTGGCCGTGGCGCTGGTCGTGGTCGCGACGCAGGTGCTCGGCTCCGGCCTGGACTGGAAGAGCCCCTGGCTCTACCTCGGCGACGCGATCGCGCTCGTCGGCGTGCTCTTGATCGTCGGCGCCAACGCCGCGCGCAAGAACTCCGGCGGCGGCAAGCCGCTCTTCGTGCGCCCAGCGATCGTCGCCGAGCGCCGCAGCGAGACCGACCAGGAGGGGCGCTGGGGCGCGAAGACGACGTACTACTTCACCCTGCGCTTCGACGACGGCAGCGAGGGCGAGTTCCGCTGGCCCGGACAGGGCCTCTCGAACGAGCCGATGACCAACGGGCAGACGGGCATCGCCTACACGCGCGGCGCGGACCTGATCGCGTACCGCAAGCTGGCCTGAGCGGGCCGGATCCGGAGGTTTTCCGACGCACTCCGGCCGCAGCCGGCGTCTCATGGGCACCCATCCCATCCGGAAGGACTCCGCCATGAAGACCGCACTGCTCGCCTGCTCGCTGCTCGGCCTGACCGCCCTCGCCCTCCTGCCCGTCTCCGCGCAGAAGGGAGCGACGGCGACACCCGAGTCCGACGCCGACGCGGGCGCCGTGACCACGCTCTACGTGCACGATCCGCTGCTCTGCTCGCTCGACCTGCGGCGCGGCGCGGCGGGGCTGATCGTGCAGCAGGGCGAGGTGCGCAACAAGGACAGCCACCTGTGCCTGGGCTACTACCCCGACTGCCTGACGGTCGGGATCCAGGGCGGCGAGACGGGCGCGATCGTCGACCTCGGCACGTTCGCCGAGATCGGCACGTCGAGCGGGATGCGGCTCACGGGCAACGGCGGGAACGTCTTCGTCGCGATCGGAGCCGACCTGGTGCGCGCGCGGACGGCGCAGCTCGAGCTCGCGAGCCTCGCGCACGCGCCGATCCACGCCGGGCACGTGTACCTCGCGCGCATCGGCACGGAGCGCACGAGCGAGCTCCTGGCCAAGATCCTCGTGCTCGAGTTCCGCCCCGGCGAGAGCGTCACGTTCCGCTGGCAGCTCGTCGGCGGCTGAGGGCGCGCCTCAGCGCACCAGCGCGCGCGCCGGCCGCAGGCCGAGGTGGTTGGCGCGCGTCTCGGGCGCGGAGTTGTTGCGGTGCGCGGAGCGCGCGTTCGTCGCGCCGTGGTAGAAGCTCCCGCCGCGGTTCATGCGGTAGCGCTCGTCCTTGGTGACGCGCTTGCCCGTGCCGGGCTCGACCTCGCCGTAGTAGAAGCCGTACGAATCCAGGCACCACTCCCAGACGTTGCCGTGCACGTCGAAGAGGCCGAAGGCGTTGGGCGCGAAGCTCCCGACCGGTGCGTGCACGCTGAAGCCGTCGTCGAGCTCGGGCCACTCCTCGATGCCCGGCCAGGTCGCGCCCGCGCGCGCGGCGGCCTGGTCGGCGATGTTCGCGCAGCCCTCGAGCGTGCTGCGCGACTTGCCGCTCGACCAGGGCGTGTCGCTGCCGGCGCGCGCGGCGTACTCCCACTGCGCCTCGGTCGGCAGCGTGCAGCCGAGCTCGTGCAGGATGCGCGCGCACTCGTTCCAGCTGACCTGCTCGACCGGGTGCGCGAGGTCGACGGGCTTGCCGTCCAGGCTCGTGCCCGGGCCGTAGATGCTCGGGTTGGAGCCGGCCGCGCGCAGCCACTGGCCCTGCGTCATCTCGTACTTCGAGACCAGGAACGGATCGAGCACGACCTCGTGCACGGGCGCCTCGTTGCTGCGCGCCTGCGGATCGTAGTTGGGCTCGTTCGCGTTCGTCGCCTGCGCGCCCATCGCGAACGTCCCGCCGGGCAGGAGCACGTACACCACGGCGCTGGTGCCGTCGATGTGCAGGAGGCCGCTCGCGGGATCGCGCGTGGGCAGCTCGCCGGTCTGCACGTCGGCGAACTCCCACAGGCCGCTGCGGGCGTCCTGTCCCAGCGGCACGAGGCCGACCTGCGGCGCGATCCGCAGGCCGCCGTAGCGCGGCGAGCGCTGCGCGTCGGCGATCGAGGCGCAGGCCGCGTCCCACTGCGCGCGCACCTGCGGACCGCTGACGGTGCGCTCCTCGACGTGGCGCGCGAACTCCAGCCGGCGCTCGATGCCGGCGAGCGTGCCGTGCTCCGGATCGACGAAGGCCCGCAGCTGGAGCACGAGCTCCTGCTGCACGTCGTGCTGCCAGCCGTCCTCCTCGCTGGCGAAGCTCCAGGACTGCGGCGCGTTCGCGGACGCGGCGCTCGTCGAGCGAGCGTGCGCGCGCAGTTCGTCCAGCGCGGCGGCGTGCGCGGGCAATCGCGCGGCGAGCTCGCGCGCGGAGGCGAGCCAGGCCTCGTAGCGCGGGATCATCGCCGGCAGCGCAGGCCACAGCTCGCCGGCGGCCTCGCCGAGCTGGCGCAGTCGGCGCGTGTCGGAGAGCCGCAGCACGCGCTGCGCGCGCTCCTCGGCCAGCTGCGCCTGCGTGCGCGCCTGCTGCTCGCTCGACTGGATGCGGCCGTTGGCCGCGACGAGCTCGTCGTTCTTGTGCTTCAGCACCAGCGCGGCGATGGCCGAACCGCCCGCGACCACCAGGATCAGCGCGGCGGCCGTGGCGGCGAAGGCACGGTTGCGCCGGATCCACTTGCGCATCTCGGCCAGCGCGCCGGTCTCGTAGGCGTGCACGACGCGGCCCTCGAGCCAGGCGCGCAGGTCGTCGGCCAGCGCCTGCATGCTCGCGTAGCGCTGCGACGGCTCGCGCGCCATCGCCTTCGTGCACACCGCGACGAGCTCCGCCGGCGCGGACGGCGCGCGCTCCTCGAGCGGCTCGGGCGGGCCCGCGCGCACGCGCTCCCAGACCGAGAGCGCATCGCCGTGCGCGCCGGGCGGCACGTAGGGCGCGTGCCCGGCGAGCAGGCGGTAGAGCAGCGCGCCCGCGGCGTACACGTCGGAGGCGGGCCCGATCGCCGCGATCTCGCCGCGCGCCTGCTCGGGCGACATGTAGGAGGGCGTGCCGACGATGTCGCCGTCCATCGTCACCAGGGCCGACTGCGTGTCGCTGGCGCGGATCTCGCTGCGGCGCGAGTTGACCTGCGTCGCCGGCCGGGGCGCCGCCGCGACCTGCACGCGCAGGTCGGCGCGGTCGGGCCGGTCGAGCACGCGCGCGAGCCCCCAGTCCATCACGTACACCTCGCCGTACTTGCCGACCATCACGTTGGCCGGCTTGAGGTCGCGGTGCAGCACGCCCTTCGCGTGCGCGTAGGTCATCGCCTCGCAGACCTTGAGCAGCACGCCCAGCGCGCGCGTCAGCGTCCAGCCTTCGCGTCCCTCGCGCGCGGCGGCGAAGATCGCCTCCAGATCGCGCCCCGCGACCAGCCGCATCGTGAAGTACACGCGGCCCTCGGGGTCCAGGCCCATCTCGTGCACCGGCACGATGCCGGGGTGGTCCAGCTGCGAGGTGACCTGCGCCTCCTCGAGGAAGCGGTCGAGCAGGCGCGGATCGATGCCCGCGATCGTGCCGGCCTGATCGCCTCCGCGCGCGGGACGCACGACCTTCATCGCCAGCTCGCGGCGCAGGTCCTCGTCCCAGATGCGCAGCACCGTGCCCATGCCGCCGTGCCCGACCTCGCCGCGCACGCGGTAGCGCGCAGACAATGCCGAACGCGAGGAGAGGCGCTGGACGATCTGCTCCAGCGAGAGCATCTCCGCTCCCGGTTCCGCAGCGCCCTGGCCCTGGTCTGCTTCCGGCGTCATGAGCGCACGAGCATCCGGCGCGCGACGGCCGCTTGCAAGCCGTGCTCGCGCGCGCCGGCCGATCCGGATGCGATCACTCGGTGAGGATGTGGACGCAATCGTAGACGCGGAACCCGATGCCCGTCGGCGAGCGGCCCGAGATGCGCAGCAGCACGTTCGTGCCGCTGGGCTCCTGCGCGAGCTCGAAGGTGTCGATCACGTCCTGGCGCACGAACTTGAGCTTGATGTCGAGCGCGCCGTCGCCGTGCAGGTTGTTGCAGCCGCAGGGAGCGCCCTCGAACGGGGTGCCGATGTCCGTGTAGCTCCACTGGTAGGGCGTGAGCAGCGGCCAGGGTCCGGTCGCGAGCGACGGTTCCAGGCGCGAGAGGCGCACGGTGTTGAGGTCGATCTGCGTCACGTCGAAGTCGTTGCCGAGCACCGCGATCGGCATCGCCGCCAGCGTGGTCGAGCAGTCGTCATCGTCGTCGTCGTCGTCATCGTCGTCGACGTGCAGGTTGTTCGGGCAGTGGTGCGGCAGGATGTCCAGGTGCGGCAGGTGCGAGAAGCCCACGCCCAGATCGCGCGCCTCGCCCGTCAGCGGCTCGATCGCGAACAGGCAGCTCTCCTGTCCCGGAGGCTCGACCCAGTCGGGAACCTGCTCGACCACGGACGAGAGGCGCGGCTCGTCGCCCGACGCGCTCGGCAGCGTGCCCGAGGCGGGCGCACCGGGATGTCCGGCGGTGGAGATGGAGGCAAAGGGCAACAGGGCCGTGCTCAGCAGCACGGCGAAGGGCAGCGGTCTCATGCTCGCGGTCCTCTCGAACTCGTGGAGGGGGGGACGGGTGCCGCAGGCGCGGTCCAGGCGCGCGGCGCGGAGAGGAACTCTCCTGGGTGTCGTGCAGTATGGCATGACGAACCCGAAATGCGCCATCCCAGGCGGGGCCGGACCGGGCGCCCGGACCGCTGCGGCCCGGGCGCAAGGTCGAGACCTCAGCGCTCGCGGTAGGCGATCGTACGCTCGATCCCCTCGCCCGCACCGCTCGCGAGTTCGAACTCGTCCAAGACGGCACCGGACGGGTAGCTCTCCACGCGGTAGCGACCGGGTTCCAGGCACAGCTGGTGGGTCACGCTCGCGCCGGAGGCGAAGTCCAGCGGCGCGGCGAACAGCTGCCGTCCCGCGGCGTCGCGCAGCACGAAGGCGGCCGGCCGAGCGGCCGCGTTCGCGCGCCCGTCGCTCCAGCGCAGCCCGAGGCGCGAGCCGGGTCGCAGCGTGATCTCGCCCTCGGCCGTGCCGCCGGCGCCGACCTCGATCGTCGCGCAGGCGATCCCCAGCTCGGGCGCGTCCGCGGCGCGCACCGCGAGCGCGTAGCGTCCCGGCGGAAGCTGGCGGCTCGTGCCCTGGCCGTCGTGCAGCGGGACGAAATCGGCGGCCGACCCGTCCAGCGCGTGCAGCTCGGCGCTGGCGCGCCCCAGCGTCGCGCGGTCCGCGCGCTGCGCGTGCACGCGGACCGTCCCGCCGCGCACGAGCTCGAGCGCGCCGAGGTCCCGGTCCTCCCGGCCCGCGAGCTCGATTCCCTGGCGGGCGAAGAGCGCGTACCCGGGCGCCTCGATCGAGAGCGACCAGCTCCCGCTCTGCAGCGGACCGACGGAGAACTCGCCGCGCTCCGAGGCGAACTCGGCCTGCGCGTGCGCCAGCGGATCGATGCAGAACATCAGGATGCGCCCCGCGCGCACGGGCTCGCCGCGCTCGTCGACGACGCGACCGTGCACGCGCGACTCGGGCAGCGCCGCAGGGTCGAGCGGGATCACGATCTCCCCCGCGCCCGGTCGCACGCCGTCCAGCGCGGCGAGGCGCGCACCGGAGGGGCCGCGGGTGTTGACCTCGACGTGGTGCGGCAGGTCCGGGCAGTTCGCGAACTCGAAGCGTCCGTCCTCGAAGGCGCTGGTCTCCTGCACGTGCTCGGGTCGGCCGTCGCGCACGATCCAGGCGACCAGATCGAGCGTGCCGGTCTCGCGGCCACCGCGTTCGACGCGCCCGCGCAGCGTGAGGCCCTTGCCGAGCATCGGGTTCCACTGGACGTGCTCGCCCGGCGGCGCGAGCACGCGGGTGCTCGCTTCACCGCGCTCGCTGGCCGAGGCGACCAGCTCGAGCGCGACGGCGGGCAGGCCCGCGAGCCGGAAGCTGCCGTCGGGTCCGGCCTGCACGCGGTGGGCCTCGAGCGCTGCGCCCTCGCGCGAACCGCGCGTCTCCACCATCGCGCCGAAGACCGGATCGCCGTGCTCGTCGATCACGCGGCCCGCGACCTCGACGCCGGCCTCGAGGCGGATGTCGCGCCGCGTCTCGCCCTGCGCGCCGAGCTCGATCTCGCCGCGCCAGGCCGCGAGCGAGCGTGCCTCTGTCGCGCCCGCGCGCACCCACAGCGTGTGCTTGCCGGGCGCGAGCCCTTCGAGACGATAGGCCCCTGCGCCGTCGCTGCGCACGCCCAGGAGCAGGCCGCGATCGGCGCGCCGTCCGTCGGCGAGGCGCGCGCTGCGGAAGGCGCGCGGATCCCCGGCGGCGACGAGCGCGCCGGCGACGGGCTGGCCGCGAGGGTCGAGCACACGGCCGGCGAGCACGCCGGCGGTCCCCTCGAAGACCAGCTCGACCTCGTGCAGGAGCTCGCTCGACTGGTACAAGCGCACCGCGGGCGTGGCCGCCAGGCCTTCCTTGGTCGCCAGCAGCGCACCCGGCCCCGGATCGACCAGGTTGCGCACGCGGAAGCTGCCGTCCGCCGCGCTGCGCGCGAGCTCGAGCTCGACCGCCGCATCCCAGGGCGTGGTCAGCAGCACGCGCGCATCCGCCACGGCCGTGCCGTCGCTCGTGCGCACGTGCCCGACGAGATCGATGCCCGCCGGCAGGCGCACGGTCTTCTCGACGCTCGGCGAGCTCCACAGGTCGAAACGCACCTCCTGCAACCAGCGGTCGATGCGCAGCACGCCCACGCTGCGCGGGACGGAATCGCAGGCGACCTCGCCGCGCTCGTCGGTGCGGAAGAAGCGCAACGCTTCCTGCCCGGCCGAACCGGAGTCCGCGAGCCGCACGCCGACGCCCGCGGCGGGCGTGCCGTCGCTCCACTCGACGCGCAGTCGCACCGAACCGGTCGCACGCGGCTCCGGCGCGCGCTCGGGCGACGCCACCTCCCCGGCGACGACCGCCCGGCGCGCACCGGAATCCGACGCGGACAGCGCACCCTCTCTCTCGAGCCCTGCGGCCCCCTGCGACGAGCGCGCCTCCAGCTCCGCTCCGCGCGCGGGAAGGGCGAGCGGCTTCCAGACCATCCAACCGGCGACGAGCAGCGCCAACGCTGCCGTCGCTGCGAGCATCTTCTGCGGCAGACTCACGACGAGACCTCCGGTGACGAGCGCGAGCAGCGCCTTGCCAGCGAGCGACCAGCCGCTCGCCGGCTCCAGGCGCAACCCGAGCACGAGGGACAGGCACCACGCACCGTGGTCGCCGCCGTGGTCCCGCTCCAGCCTGCGTTTCAGCTCCTCCACGCCGCGCTTGACGCGCGTGCGCAGCGTCTCGAGCGGCACGCCCAGGCGCTCGGCCGCGGCCTGCGGCGAGAGCTCCTCGAGGTAGCGCAGCACGAGCGCCGAGCGATACGGCTCGTCCAGCGCGAGCACGGCCCGCACGATCTCGCCGCGCAGCTCCTCGCGTTCGAGGATCTGCTCGGTCGAAGGCACGGCCTCCTCGCTCGCGCTGCGCCGCTCGCGCTCCGCACGCCGCGAAGCGCCGCGGCGCGCACGCCAGGCGAGGCTGCGTGCGACCGTCGCGAGCCACGCGCGCGGATGGCGCAGGTCGGCGGGAACGTGTTGCAGGGCCGCGAGCCAGATCTCCTGCTCGAGGTCGTGCGCGAGGTTCGCATCGAAGGCGAGCTCGCGCGCGAGCTGGCGGACGTAGCCCGCGTGCTCGAGCAGGTGTTCGGGATCGCGAGGGGTCGGGGTCACGGCGGGAAGAGGGAGCCCGCCGTCACCGGAAGTGGTTCAGCCAGGCCGCGAAAATCGTACGCCGGGACCGGCGCGGCCCGGTCTCCCGCGCCCGGGCGGCCTCAGAGCGGGAACGCCCCGTCGCCCGGCGTGGCCTCGCCGAGGCGTTCGGCGATCGCGTGGAACTGGTTGTACTGCTTGCGCAGGTGCAGCGGCACGTCGGCGTAGACGTCCTCGACCAGCGTCTTGAGCGGCATCTTCGGCGCCGCCTCCTGCTTGTGGATCTCGGCGTCGATCTCGGCGACGAGCTCGGCCTCGATCTTCGCGCGCTCGCCCTTCGCGAGGATCTTCGCGGCGAGCAGCTTCGTCTCGAAGCCCTCGATCGGGTCGCGCGCTTCCCAGTACGCGACCTCCTTCGCGTCCCGGTACTTGGTCGGGTCGTCCGAGCTGGAGTGGCCGAGCATGCGGTAGGTCTTCAACACGACCAGGCTCGGGCCCTTGCCCGCGCGCGCGCGATCGACCGCCTTCGTCATCGCGGCGTGCACCGCGAGCACGTCGTTGCCGTCGGCGTCCTCGCCGCTCATGCCGTAGGCCGCGGCCTTGTCGGCGTAGCTCTTCGCGGCCGTCTGCTTCGAGCTCGAGACCGAGATCGCCCAGCCGTTGTCGACGCAGACGAAGACGCAGGGCACCTTCCAGACCGCGGCGAAGTTCATCCCGCTGTGGAAGCCGTTCGAGCTCGTCGCGCCGTCGCCGAAGTGGATCGAGTGCACCTCGTCGAGGCCGCGCAGCTTCGCCGCGTACGCCGCGCCGACGCCGTGCGGGATCTGCGTGCCGATCACGCTCGACCAGCTGGGGTAGTGCGTCCCCTTGTGCTGGAAGTGGTTGCACATCTGGCGACCCTTGGCGGTGTCGTTCGAGTTGCAGTACATCTGCGCGATGTAGTCGCCCAGCGGCATCCCGCGCGCGAGCGCCGCGCCGCCCTCGCGCAGGCCCGACCAGAGCCAGTCCTGCTTCGAGAGCGCGCTGGCGGGACCGACCAGCGCCGCCTCGAGGCCCTTGGCCGTGCCGACGAAGCCGATGCGGCCCGCGCGCTGCAGCTTGAGCATGCGCTCGTCGAGCACGCGGATGCGCAGCATGTGCACGAACAGCTCGCGCTGGCGGGCGGGAGGGAGGCTGCCGCCGCTCCTGCCTGCCGTGGGAGTGCTCTTCGGCTTGGACTTCATCTCTCTGCGTTCAGAGCGCCAGGAGCCCCGGGTTCTCGAGCAGCTTCTTCAGCAGCACGAGGAAGCGCGCGCCGTCGGCGCCGTCGGCGAGGCGGTGGTCGACCGAGCAGCTGAAGTTCATGTACTGCCGCACCTCGATGCGGTCGCCCATCGAGGTCTCGACCACACCCGGCTTCTTCATGATCCGGTGCACGCCGAGGATCGCGACGTCGGGGTAGTTGATGATCGGCGTCGCCAGCGTCCCGCCGATGTTGCCGGCGTTGGTGATCGAGAAGGTCGAGCCCTTGAGCTCCTCCGGCTTGACCTTGCCGGCGCGCGTGCGCTCGGCGAGCTCGGCGAGCTCCGCCGCGATCTGCAGGATGCTCTTCGCGTCGACGTTCTTGACGACCGGCACGATCAGGCCGTTGTCGGTGTCCATCGCGATGCCGAGGTTGACGTAGCCGTAGCGCACGATCTCCTGCGCGGCCTCGTCGAGGTGCGCGTTGAGCATCGGGTGCTGCGCGAGGGCGATCGCGGTCGCCTTCATGATGAAGGGCATGAAGGTGATCTTGACGCCCGAGGCGGCGTGCATGGCCTTGGCCTGGTCCTTGAGCGCGACCAGCTGCGTGATGTCGACTTCCTCGACGACCGTGAAGTGCGGCGCGGTGAACTTCGAGCGCACCATCGCCTCGGCGATCTTGCGGCGCACGCCGCGGAAGGGCACGCGCGTCTCGCGCTCGCCCGGGGCGAGCGAGATCGGCGCGTACTGCGGACGCGCCGGGGCCGCAGCCGCGGCGGGAGCGGAGCTCGCGCGCGAGGCGCCGTTCTGCGCGAAGGCCTCGACGTCGGCGCGGCGCACGACGCCGTTGCGTCCGCTGCCCGCGACCGCGTGGAGGTCGATGCCGAGCTCGCGCGCGACGCGACGCGCGCTCGGGGCGGCGAGCACCTTCTCGTCGGAAGCGCGGGCGGGAGCGGCCGCTGCCGCGGCCATCGCCAGCGCCGGTGCGCGCGCCGCGGCCGGAGCCGCGCTCGCCGCCGGCGCGTGCACGGCCGGAGCGGCAGACGCCGCGGGCTTCGCCGAAGCCGCGCCCGCGGTCGCGAGCGTGAACAGCACGGTGCCGACGGGCACGGTCTGTCCGTCCTTGACGTGGATCTTCGTGATCGTGCCGTTCGCGGGCGAGGGCACTTCGACCGTCGCCTTGTCGGTCATCACCTCGACCACCGACTGGTGCTCCTGGACGACATCGCCGGGCTTGACGAGCCACTTGACGATCTCGCCCTCGGCGATGCCCTCGCCGATGTCGGGCAGCTTGAACTCGAGCGTCGCGCCGCCCGCAGCGGGCGCGCTCGCGTGCGCTGCCGGAGCGGGCGCGGGCGCGGGCGCGGCTTTCGCCGCAGCGGGAGCGGGCGCGGCCTTCGCAGGTGCAGCGGCCGGCTTCGGCGCCGCCGGTGCGGGCGCGCTCGCGCCGCCCGCGGCCGTGTCGAGCACGAAGATCACGCTGCCGACCGGCACGGTCTGGCCCTCCTTGGCCTTGAGCGCGGTGATCTTCCCCGCGGCGGGCGAGGGCACCTCGACGGTCGCCTTGTCGGTCATCACCTCGACGATCGACTGGTGCTCCTTGACGAGGTCGCCGACCTTGACGAGCCACTTGACGATCTCGCCCTCGGCGATGCCTTCACCGATGTCGGGCAGCTTGAACTCGAGTGCCATGTCTTCCTCCTACTCCATCTCGAACAGCAGAATGTCCTTGCGCATGCACTGGCCGGCTTCGGCGCACAGGCGCGCGATGCGGCCCGCGCGCGGGGCGCGGATCGTGGCCGTGCCGCCTTCGTGAGCGATCTCGAGCACGGGCTGGTCGGCGCGGACGGTCTCGCCCGCCTTCACCAGCACGCGCACGACCTCGCCGTTGTCGATGTCCTCGCCCAGCTCGGGCAGCCTGATCTCGAGCACCATGCCCGGCTCACCAGCTCGCGACGCGCTCGATCGCGTCGAGCACGCGGCGCTCGTCGGGCATGTAGTGGTGCTCGAGCGTGTTCGGGAAGGGCGTGTCGAAGCCCGTCACGCGCACGATCGGCGCCTCCATGTACTCGATGCAGTTCTCCGCGATCAGCGCGCTGATCTCGCCGCCGTAGCCGCAGAAGCGCGGCGCCTCGTGCACGACCACGACGCGGCCGGTGCGCTTGGCGGCCTCGAGCACGCCCTCCTCGTCCAGCGGCAGCAGCGTGCGCAGGTCGACCACCGTGCACTCGACGCCCTTCTCGGCCGCCTTGTCGGCCGCCTTCTGGCACACGGGCACCATCGCGCCGTAGCAGAAGACGGTCACGTTCTGGCCTTCGCGCACCGTGCGCAGCGTCGAGAGGTCGACCGTGTAGCGCCCCTCGGGCACCTCGCCCTTGACCGCGCGGTAGAGCGCCTTGGGCTCGAGGAAGAGCACCGGATCGGGATCGTCGATCGAGGCGAGCAGGAGGCCCTTTGCGTCGTAGGGCGTCGAGGGGATCACGACCTTGAGGCCCGGCGTGTGGCAGAAGTACGCCTCGCCCGACTGCGAGTGGTACAGACCGCCGCGGATGCCGCCGCCGTAGGGCGTGCGGATCACCATCGGGCAGGTGTACTGGCCGCCGGAACGGTAGCGGAACTTCGCCGCCTCGCTGACGATCTGGTCGAAGGCCGGGAAGATGAAGTCCTGGAACTGGATCTCGGCCACGGGCTTGAGGCCGTTGAGCGCCATGCCGATCGCGGTGCCGACGATGCCGTCCTCCGAGAGCGGCGTGTCGAAGCAGCGCTCTTCGCCGAACTCCTTGGTCAGGCCTTCGGTCGCGAGGAACACGCCGCCCTTGGGGCCGACGTCCTCTCCGAAGACGAGCACGCTCTTGTCGTTCTTCATCGCCGTGCGCAATCCGTCGTTCACGGCCTGGACGAGGGTCAGGGTTGCCATCGCGGGGGTCTCGATTCGTGCCTGGGTTGCGTGGATCAGAGCGGGAACTTGCCGCCGCCGGCTTCGGCCTCGCCGTGCCGCGCCGCGACGTCGAAGGCCTCTTGGCCCTGCCTGCGGATGTGCGCGGGGACGCTGGCGTAGACGTCGCTGAAGATCGTCTCCAGCGCGGGCTTGGGCGTCGCCGCGGCGGTCTTGCTGGCCGCGTCGGTCTCGGCCATCGCCTCGGCGTAGATCGTCTCGCGCAGCTTCTCGTTCCACAGCTTGCGCTTGGCGAGGAACTTCTCGAAGCGCAGCAGCGGGTCCTTCTTCTCCCACTCGGCGACCATCTCCTTGGGCACGTAGCGCGTGGGATCGTCGCTGGTCGAGTGGCCGCCCATGCGGAAGGTGCGCGCCTCGATCAGCGTCGGCCCGCCGCCCTTGCGGGCGCGCTCGGCCGCCTCGAGCACCGCCTGGCGCACGGCGAGCAGGTCGTTGCCGTCGACCAGGATGCCGGGCATGCCGTAGGCCTGCGCCTTGACCGCGAAGCCGTCGCTGGCCGTCTGCTTCTCGACCGGGCAGGAGATCGCGTACTGGTTGTTCTGGCACAGGAAGATCACCGGCGACTTCCACACGCCGGCGAAGTTCATCCCGGAGTGGAAGCCCAGCGAGCTCGTGCCGCCGTCGCCGAAGCTCGTCAGCACGACGTGCTTCTCGCCGCGCAGCTGCATGGCGTAGGCCGCGCCGACGGCCTGG
The DNA here is from genome assembly GCA_044229935.1 of Planctomycetota bacterium. Classification (GTDB taxonomy): domain Bacteria; phylum Planctomycetota; class UBA1135; order UBA1135; genus JADJLZ01. The sequence goes on from JBGASC010000053.1 coordinate 16,829, forward strand.
ACGATGTGCGTGCCGATCGGGGAGCTGATCGAGACGAACTTGATCGGCTCGGTGAACGAGAAGTGCACCGGCATCTGGCGGCCCTTGGCGCTGTCCAGGGCGTCGCCATACATGTTGTGCATCATCCCCTCGGCGCTGATGCCGTGGTACAGCGCCATCCCGAAGTCGCGGTAGCTCGGGAAGATCCAGTCCGTCTTCAGGAGCGCGCTGGCGGCGCCGACCTGGGTCGCCTCGACGCCCTTGTTCGGGATCGAGAAGCCGATGCGGCCCGAGCGCTGCAGCTTGAGGCAGGTGTCGTCGAAGGCGCGCACCCGCAGCATGGTCCGGTAGCAGTGGAGCAGCTCGTCGTCGCTCAGGCCGAGGTCGCGGACCTTCACGCGGCCATCGGGCTCGATCACGGTGCGGAGTTGGGCGGCGGTCATCAGGTGCGCTCCAGGGCGGGGTGAAAGGTCGGGGAGGATACCACGCCGAGGGGGCCTCGAACGAGGCGCGGAAACGTGCCGGAACGGGAAGAAAGGGGCAGAATCAACCGTCCGCAGCGCGCGAGGCGGTCCCCCATCGCCGCCGGCACCCCGCCATGAGCCTCCACGTCCCCGCGTTCTCCGTCCTCGCTCTCGTTCCGCTCGTCCTGGCGTCCTGCGCCTCCGATGCGAGCCAGCGCCACCTCGACACCGCGGAGCTCGCCGCGCGCCACGAGGTCGAGCTGCGCCACTTCGAAGCGCAGCGCAAGGCCTTCGCCGCGCACAACGCCGTGCCGCAGAAGCTCGAGTTCCCCGGACGGGGCACGATCCTCGTGCACGAGTGCAAGCTGCGCGGGCGCCTGGGCGTCGAGACGTTCTGGATGCGGTACTCGTACGTCAACACGACCGGCCACGCGATCGAGGCCGCGCACGTCACGCTGCACGTCAAGGACGGGCTGGGCAGCGAGCACGACGACGAGGCCTCGGCGCACCTGCCGCTGGGCTTCCCGTTCACGCCGAACTCGAGCTACACCACGTTCGCCGAGGTGCCCGTGCACGAGTGGAGCGGGATCGAGAACATCACCTGGTCGTTCGAGGTGCGCACGACCGAGTGAGGCCCGCGCGCGGCGGGGTCAGATCGCCGTGCTCTTGCGCCGCTCGCGCACCAGGCGCGCCGCGAAGAACTCGCCGGCCTTGTACGAGGAGCGCACCAGCGGTCCGCTCGCGACGTAGAGGAAGCCCTGGGACTCGAATGGTCAGTCGCGCACTGCGGGCGTATTGACGGTTCGAATCGCCCCGATCTACGCTCGTCCCTGTCGGCCGCAGTTCCCGTGGCCGGTCCCCTTGGAGGGTGTGCTTGGCCGGCCTCTCGGGGAGAACATTGGTTGAAGGTCGGCTTCACATGCGGCCACTGCTCGTACCCGGAGGTGCTTGAGATGAAGACCTGGACTCGGTTCGCAACTCTGGGCCTCGCGGCGGTAGCTCTGGGGCTTGGCGCCTGGCTCATGACGAAGCCGAGCAGTGAAGCTCGTACGCTCGCTCCGCCGCCACCGTTGCCCCGAGCTGAGGCTCAAGGCGCGGAACCGGTTTCGTCGCTCGAGACCACGCCGAATTCACGCACCGATGCCGCGGATGTCGCACCAGTGGCCACGGCTGTTCCACCCGCACTCGTGAAGCAGGACTTCGAGACCAAGTACGCGGGGAGCGATGTCCCCGGACTGCTCGCGGCACGTGCGCGTGTCGAGAAGGAACTGTCGATGGCGTCCAGCAAGATCTTGAAGGAGATGATCCGAACGGGGGCCTGCGAGGTCTCGACGCACAAGCTCGGCGAACCGATCTCGTATCCGAATCTTCCACCGTGGTGGGCGACCGCACATCAATCCAAGCAGATCGATCCGGAAACCGAGCTAACACAGACGGCCATCCTGGATCCGCATACGATTCCCGAAACGGCCGCCCTCATCGATGAGGCGCAGTGGATTGCGGCACGGGTCGACTCCCTCGGCGGCGATCGACACGAATACGCCGAGAAGAAATAGGGCAACGATCCTGAGGCAGCCCTCGGTTTGAGGGCTGCCCGGGATCTCGAACGCAGCACGCCGCGGGGAGAGTGCGGGGGCGCTCAGCCCTGAACTCGCGCGCGCCGCTCGCGCACCAGTCGCGCCGCGAAGAACTCGCCGGCCTTGTACGAGGAGCGCACCAGCGGTCCGCTCGCGACGTAGAGGAAGCCGAGCTCGGTCCCCAGCCGCTGGTACTCGTCGAAGCGCTCCGGCGTGACGTACTCGCGCACCGGCGCGTACTTCGGGCCCGGACGCAGGTACTGGCCCAGCGTCAGGAACTCGACGCCCGCGTCGCGCAGCCGGCGCATCGACTCGACGATCTCCTCGTGCGTCTCGCCCAGGCCGAGCATCAGCGAGGACTTGGTGAAGACGCTGCTGTCGAGCCTCTTCGCGCCCTGCAGCGTCTCCAGCGACTTCTCGAAGGAGCAGCGCGGGTCGCGGATCTTGCGCTGCAGGCGGCTGACGACCTCGACGTTGTGCGCGAGGACGTCGGGGCGCGCGCTCATCAGCGTCTGGAGGTCGCGGCCCTGGTAGTCGGGGATCAGCGTCTCGACCACGGTGCGCGGCGACTGCTGGCGCACCTCGCGGATGCACTGCGCGTAGTGCGCCGAGCCGCCGTCGGGGAGGTCGTCGCGGTCGACGCTGGTGATCACGACGTAGGCGAGGTTCATCGTCGCCACCGCGCGGCCGACGTTCTGCGGTTCGTCTGGGTTCGGCGGCGGCGCCTGCAGCACGGTCTTGACCGCGCAGAAGCGGCAGCGGCGCGTGCACTCGTCGCCGAGCACCATCAGCGTCATCGTCGCGTGCTCGCCCTTCCAGCACTCGCCGATGTTCGGGCAGCGCGCCTCCTCGCAGACGGTGTGCAGCTCGAGACCGCGCGCGAGCTCCTTGAGCTTGGCGTAGCCCTCGCCGCCGGGAAGCGGGACCTTGAGCCAGGCGGGCTTGCGGAGCGGGGCGGGCGCGGGCGTCTCGTTCGTCATGGCGGTCGGCGAAGGGCCGCGCATTCTAGCACGCGCCTCACCGCGAGGCGGTGTCCCGCGGCTGCGCGCGGCGGGCGAGGCCTGCGCACCTCGGCGGTTCAGTTCCCGAGCAGCTGCTCGATCTCCGCCTCGAGCTCCCGGCCGCGCGCGTCGGTCGGATGCAGCCGCCCGCGGCGGTCGAGCAGGAACAGCGCGGGCACGGCGCGGATGCCGCACTCGATCGCGTAGCGCGTGTGCCATTCCAGGCCGTCGAAGTACTGCGGCCAGCTCATCCCGCGCGCGGCCGTGAAGCCGAGCAGCTTCTCGCGCGCGGCCTGCAGCTTGTGCTCGCGGACCTCGCGCGCGTCCTGCGGCAGGATCCCGGCGCGCTCGAGGGCGATGCCGACGAGTTCGAACCCGCGCGCGGCGTACTTCTGCTGCAGCGAGACGAGCTCGGGGATCTCCTCGCAGCAGGGCGCGCACCAGGTCGCCCAGAAGTCGATCAGCACGACCTTGCCCGCGAGCCGGCGCACGTCGACGTCGCGGCCGTCGGCCGCGGTGAAGGCGAGCTGCTCGAGGCCGCGCGCCTTCGCGCTCAGCTCCTCCGCCGCGCGCTCCTCCCCGCGCAGCTCGCGCTCGAGCCGCGCCGCGAGCGCGGGGCCGATCGCGCTCGACTGCAGCTGCGCGAGGTACTCGTCCGCCTCGCGCGCCGACTGCTCGCGCAGGGCCGCGACGAACGGGTCGACCACGACCAGCGCGCGCTCGTCGCCGAACTCGCGCACGGCGCGGTCCGTCAGCGCGCGGAAGGGCGCGAGATCGAGCGGTTTCCCCGCGCGCTTCGCCTTGGCGCGCGCCTCGACGAGGTTCGCGACGAAGGCGCCGCCGCGCTGGCGCTCGGTCGCGTCCTTGGCAAGCACGACCGCCTCGTTCAGCGCGAACTGCTGCTCGAGGAACGCGGCGCGTGCGGCCTCGTCGACGATCCAGTTGGCCGGCACGGGATCGTGCTCGAACCCGGGCTTGAAGCCGGTGAGGAAGGCCGGGCTGGTGTAGCCCGACTGCACGATCAGCTCGTGCCGGCGCGGATCGCCCGGGTGCTCCCGCGCGAAGGCGCGCGCCTCGAGCGCGAACCTGCGGAACCTCCGGTCCGTCTCCAGGGCGCGTTCGGAGGCCGAGCGCTTGGCATCCGCGTCCGTCACCGCGCGCCACGCGGCCCAGATCGCGTCGTACTCGCGATCGACCTCGCTCGAGGCGGGCCTCGAGGCCGTGCGCGATCCGTGCGTGCGGCAACCCGCGCACGCGCACGCGAGGACGATCGAGAGCGCGAGCCCGAGGCTGCGCCACCAGCGGGATCGCGACAGGGAGGGACGCACGGCTGCAGACGATACTCGGCCGACGAGGATCGCGCTCACGGCTTGCGCAATCCCAGGCGCACCGCGAGCCAGACCGGCAGCGGCAGCTCGGCCGGTGTGACCTTGCCGTCGCGGTCGAGATCCCAGCGCTCCTCGAAGCCGTCGACGGTGAGCTCGGAACCGTAGAGTCCGATCAGGTCCAGGCGCGACTGCCATTCCCTGGCCTGCAGCTCGCCGTCGCCGTTGTCGTCGCCGAAGGGCACGAGGTCGGGACGCGCGCGCAGCTCCTGGCGCGTCAGCACGCCGTCGCCGTCGGCGTCGAAGGCCGCGGCGAAGCGCTCGCGCGTCAGCGTGGGCGGCAGCGGCCAGCGGAAGATCTGGCGCGCGGGCCACTCGGGCTTGAGCACGGTCGAGCTGCGCCGCGCGGCCTTCGAGTCGCGCGCCAGCGCGAGCTGCACCTTGCCGTCGCCGTTGGGGTCGAGCGCCTTCCAGTCGAGCTCGCGCAGGCGGAACTCGTGCGCGTCGACGCGGCCGTCCTTGTTCGCGTCGAGCGCGGCGAAGAGCTCCGCCGCGCGCGCGCCGCCGAAGCGGATCTTGCGCAGCTCGCCCGGATGGCGCGAGAGCTCGGCGGCGTCGAGCGCGCCGCTCGCGTCGAGGTCGAGGGCGCTGAAGAAGGCGCGCTCGGTCTCGGCGCGGTCGAGCTGGCCGTCCTGGTTCGCGTCGAAGCGCTGCGGGTCGGTGCCGTCGAGGAGGCGCGCGAGATCGCCGTCGCGATCGACGCGACGCTCCAGCGCGCTCGGTGCCGTCGGATCGACGTAGGTCTCGCCGCGCGGCGTCGCGTCGCCGGCCGCAGCGTGCGCGAACTCGGCCAGCGAGATGCGCCCGTCGCCGTCCTCGTCGGTCACGGAGGCGCGGCCCGCGAGCTCCGCGCCCTCCAGGAAGCACGTGCCGTCGCGGTCCAGGCGCTGGAACTCCAGGCGCGCGGTGGTCCCGGGCGCCGACTGCACGCTCGTGTCGGGGCCGAGCAGGCCTAGCGCGCTCGCGCCGACGGAGAGGATGCGCTCGATCTCAGGACGCAGCAGCCAGCGGCTCCCGGCGTGGCTGACGTCCTTCAGCGGCCGGCCGTCCTCGTCGAGCATCTTGTCCAGCGGGAAGCTCTCGAGCGCGAGCGCATACGCGTGCCGGATGCCGCCCAGCGCGCCGAGCGAGCCGGGCTGCGTGGAGAGCGAGGCGTCGGTGACGAGCACGCCCTGCGCGCCGGGGACGAGGAAGAGCCGCTGCAGGAAGGGCGTGTTGTAGACGTTGGCCGGGACGAGGGCCTCGCTCGTGTCGGCCACGCGCGGGTTGGAGACACGCCGCGGCCGCAGCGCATCGCTGACGTCCCACACGCCGAGGAAGCTCTCGGAGTTGTTGCGCACGCGCCGCTCGGCCAGCACGTAGGCGTAGTCGCGCTCCTGCGTGCGCGAACCGCCCTGCGGCTCGGCCAGGTCGACCTGGCTCTGCAGCACCAGGCCGCGGTACTCCAGGCCCTCCTCGACGCGCGTCTCGTCGCGCCGCTGCCGGCGCCCATCGGGCCAGAGCACGTAGGGCCGCGTCGGCTCGGTGACGTCGACCAGCACGAGGCCGCGCGTCTCGTCGAGCAGGGCGCAGAGGTGGCGCGCCTCGCTGCGCGCATCGCCGGGGAGTTCGCGGCCGTCCTTCTGCTTCTTCGCGCGCGGCCGGCTGTACTGGAAGAGCTCCTGCACGGCGACGATGCGGCTGCGCGTACCCGGCGCGGCGGTCGCGAGCACCGAGACCTGGCGCGGCGCGAGCGGCGAGCGCACGTCGAACAGCACCAGGCCGCCCTCGCCGTCCGCGACGTACAGCCAGGGCCAGGAGAGCGCGAGCGCGCGCGCGTCGAAGGTTGGAACGCGCGCGACGAGCACGGGCTTGGCCTCGTCGTGCACGTCGTAGACGCGCAGACCGGCCGGTCCGTCGGCGACGTAGAGGAAGGTTCCCGCGAGCAGCAGCGCCTGCGGCTCGACGCACTCGACGAAGGAGAGGCGCCGCGGGTGGAGCGGATCGCGCAGGTCGTAGGCGTGCACGCCGCGCGCGCCCTCGGCCGCGAAGAGCGTCTGCGCCGCGCCCTGCAGCGGGTCGCAGCGCAGTGCCAGCGCCGTCACGTCGGGCAGCACGATCTTCTCCAGCGGCTGCGAGTTGGCGAGGCGCTGGCGGTCGAGGGCCACGATCTCGATGCCGCGCTCGTCCGCGATGCAGGCCAGCTGGCGCGCGAGCTGGAAGTTGGCCGAGCCCATGCCCCAGGTCGCGCTGGTGCGGTGGCACTCGACGCAGCTGCGCGCGCTGCGCCGCACGGTGTGCATCTGGTGCTGGATCATGCTCATGCCCGAGAGGCCGGCCGCCGTGCGCGGCAGGACCTGGTCGAGCACGCGCTCGCCCTTCTCGTCGGTGAAGCTGCCCATGCTCGAGAAACCCGTCAGGTAGGGCGCGATCCCGCCGCGCTCGTCGCGCCCGGCGAAGAAGCTCTTCCAGGTGGCGAAGACCTTCTCCTGGGTCGTCACGCGCCCTTTCGTGCGCTCGCCGGTGACCAGGTCGAGCTGCGTCAGCGACGCGTTGCGGTCGAAGTGGAAGCCGAGGAAGTTCGGGTTCCAGCTGGAGTGGCAGGTGTAGCACTCGACGCCGGCGTGCACCGGCGTCATCGCCTGCGCCGCGCGCGAGTCGTAGTGCGCGCTGCGCGGATCGAGCACGTCGACCACCTGCACGACCTCGCGCTCGACGCGGTCGACCTTGCCGGTGAGGATGACGCGGCCGTTCTCCTCGCGCAGGTTCGCGAGCTCGGTCCCGCGGCGCGTGCGCAGCGTCGCGCGCGAGGTGAACGTGCCGTGGCAGTCGCTGCAGCCGATCTCGACCGCATGCTCCATCGCTCCGTGCAGGTCGCCGTCCCCCATCACGTCGCCGAGCGTGTGGCAGTCGATGCAGTTCATCCCGCGCTCGTGGTGCACGTCCGGCGGGTCGATCGAGGGGTCCTGGAGGTAGAACTGCCGGTTGAGCAGTTGCCGCGTCGTGCCTGGGATCTCCGGTCCGCCGGGAGCACCGGGCGGCAGCTGCGAGAGACCGCGGAAGTTGAGCCCGATGCTCGCGTCTCCGTAGTGGCAGCTCGTGCACGTGCGCGTCGGCGGGTGCGCCTCGAGCGCGTGGCGCTCGGGATGCCCGGGCTCGGTGTGCACGGCGGCGCGATCGGCGCTGGACGAGAGGCCGTCGAGGGCGTAGCTCACGTGACAGGCGGCGCAGCCTTCGCCGCGGTAGTCGCCGTCGAACCCGACGCGGCCCTCGACCGCGCGGCCGCGCGACCAGGGATGGCACTGCATGCACTCCTTGCGCGGGAGATCGGGGTAGTGCGTGGCGAGGCTGGTCGCCGGACCGTCTGCGCGCACGGCGGGCACCTGCACGAGTTCGTCGAGCGCGTCGGGCGCGCGCTCGCCCCGCGGCTTCGTCGCGCGCACGGGGAAGACCGCGTAGCTCGAGGCCTTGTGCGCGGAGAGGCCGACCTCGTAGAAGCCGTCCGAGAGATGGCCGGCCGTCGTGCCGTGCAGGCTGAGCTGCAGGTGGCGCACGAGCTTGGGATGGCACTCGCCGCACACCTGGGGCGCGACGCGCAGGTCCATCGGGTTCTGGAAGCGGCGCCAGGCGAGGTTCTCGTCGAGACCCGCGACGCGCTCGTTCTCCTGGGCCACGCGCGGCCGCGGCACGTGTGCGCCCTCGCGCGTGCGCGCCGCCGCGTTGCCGCCGTGGCAATCGACGCAGCCCAGCGCGGCCTCGGGGTGCATCGCCTCGATCCCCTCGTGGCAGGCGAGGCAGCCGGCGGCGGGCTGCGCCTGCGGTGCCGGCGTCGCCGTCGCGCCCTGGCCGTCGGACTGTGCGCACCAGGCGAACGCGAGGAGCAGCAGGAGGATCACGGCGTCAGGCGAAGAGACCGGGAAGGCGCTTGCCGCGGGCGAAGCGCGCCTTGGCGCCGAAGAGCTCGCACACGCTGGTCGCGACGTCGACCACGCCGACCTCCTCCTTGACGATCACGTTGCGCTTGAAATCGGGGCCCCAGCAGGCGCAGGTGACGCTGGAGAGGTCCTCGCTGCCGTCGCCGTGGTCGAGGCCGCGGCGCGAGTTGAGGTCGCGATCGCGGCCGAACTCGGGCACGACGACGATCGCGGTCGAGTTGGCCAGCTCGGGATCCTGGCGGATCGCCTGCCACAGCTCGCCCAGGGCCGCGTCGTTGCGGCGCACCACCTCGACGTAGCCGTTGTAGTTGCCGTGCGCGATGTCGGCGTCCTGCAGCACGACGGCGGTCAGGCGCGGCTTGAAGAGCGTCAGGAGGTTGCGCGCGACGCGCAGCGCCTTCGCATCCGAGGCGTTGGCGCCCGCGAGGTCGGAGGTGCCGCGCGTCAGCTCCTGCAGCAGGAAGCGCTCGATCTGCGCGTTCGCCGCGCGCACCGCGTCGTCGCCCGCGTGCCGGGCCAGGCTGGCGCGCAGCGCGGCGAGCTGCTGCTCCTCGCCGGCGCTCCACTCGCGCGGCCGGCCCCAGGCGTCCAGCAGCGCCTTGAACTCGCGGTTGAAGATGCCCTCGCCGTCGAGCGTGTTCGCGCCGTACTTCGCGCCGTACTCGGGGTGCAGGCCGTAGGCGTAGTTGACCTGCTGCGCGCCACCGGAGGTCGCGATCCAGGCGTCGTTCGCGCCCCAGCCGAGGTCCTTGCGCAGGTACTCGAAGAGCGTGACGTCGCCGCTGCGCGCGTTCTCGCGGATGCCGTGCTGCTCGGCGATGCCGGTGAAGATCGCCAGCGCGGCGCCGAAGTGCCCCAGGTTCGCCGTGCGGGCGCGCGTGTAGAGCACGCCTTCGCGCGCGAGCGCCGCGAGCGTCGGCACGTTGGCCGGCGTGCCGAAGGTCTCGCGCGTGCGCACGCCGCCGGCGAACGCCACCAGCACGAGGTGCCGGGTCTTGCGCTCGGCCGCCGCGGCCGGTGCGGGGATCCGCGCCGAGGCTTCCGTCCTGGCCGCGGCTGCGGAGACGGCCCAGGCGCCGCCTGCCGCAGCCATCGTCGCCAGGAATGCGCGCCGGTCCATGATCGTCTCAGTAGCGGTTGTAGTCCGGGCTCGAGACCAGCGCGTACAGCACGGTCTCGACGCGCGCGGAGGGATCCTCGAGCACGCGGGAGAACTCCGCGAGCTCCGCCTCGCTGGCCTCGCGGCCGAGCAGTCGCGGGAAGAGGCTGCGCAGCCAGCTGCGCGCGTCGCCGAGGTCCTTGCGCGCGGGCAGCGCGAGCTTGCCCGAGTCCAGCAGCATCCGCGCCGTCAGCGCGCGCAGCGGAGCGGAGTCGGCCAGCGCATCGAGCGCCTCGCGCAGCGGCTCGGACTCCTCGAACTTCGGCAGGCGATCGGCGAGATCGACGAAGAGGGTGCGCGCGAAGACGCGGTTCTCGAGCGGCACGCCGCGCGCGAGACGAGCCGCGTAGGCCGGCCCGTCGAGCCAGCCGCGCACCAGCTCGGCGAAGCAGCGCGGGTCCTTCTCGAAGCGCGCGCTCCAGGCCGCGAGTTCCTTGGGATCGGGCCGGGCGTGCACCAGGCGCTCGTGCTCGCGGCGCAGGAAGTGCTGCGCGAAGGAGCGGCTGGCGATCGCGCAGCGCACGAGATCGGCCTGGCTCTGCGCGGCCTGGCCGAGGAAGGTCCCCGGCGCGCCGTCGTAGACCTTCTTCCCGATCTCGAGCTCGCGCTGGTTCTTCGCCACTTCGAGTCCCGCGAGCTGCTCGAGGACCACGGTCACGAAGGTGTCCGCGCCGGGATTGCGCTGGTCGAAGCTCGACGAGAGCGCGATCCGATGCACGGCCTCGCGCACGTCGAGGCGCTTCTCGTGCAGATCGCCCGGGATCGCGACGAGGCGCTCCTGCTCGGGCCTGAAGTTGTTGATGAGCAGGAAGTAATAGAGCTGCTCGTCGAGCCAGTGCGCCCAGAACTCGCGGCCGGCGAGGAGTTCGTCGAGGAGTTGCGCACGCTCGAACGTGCGCCAACGCTCGTACTCGGCGCGCAGCGGCGGGCGACCGAGCAGGTCCAGGCTGAGCGACCGCAGCGTGCGCGCGTCGACGGGAGTCGCGGCCGCCTTCGCGTCCTGGTAGTCCACGCCTGCGCCAAGGAAGACGCCGAAGAAGAGCCCGAGCACGGGAACGCGCTTGACCATGTGCACCGCGATCATACTCCGCGCCGAGTCGGCGCGGTCGAGCGCGCACCCGTCCGAAATGCCGAGGACCTCGCGAACGCGAGGCCCTCGGAACCGGACGCACGGCTGGAGCTCAGTTGTTGAGGTAGGGATCGATCGCCTTGCGCAGTGAAGGGGTGCGCATCTTGTTGATCGCGCGCACCTGGATCTGGCGCACGCGTTCGAGGCTGACCCCCAGGTCGCCCGCCACCTCGGCCAGCGTGTGCTGGCGATCGAACCCGATCCCGAAGCGCATCTCGATCACATGGCGTTCACGCGCGCTGAGGCGATCGAGGGCCTGGTGGATGCCGTCCACGAGCGAGATGTCCTCGTTGATGAGGTTCTCGGGACCAGGATCGCCCGAGCGCAGGAGCTCGCGCAGCGCGCCCGTGTCGTCGTCGAGGTGGATCGGCGCGTCCAGCGAGCGCGTCGAACGCATCGATTCCAGCGCCGACGAGACGAGGTTCTCGCCCAGTCCGGTGATGGCCGCGATCTGCTCGACGCTCGCATCGGGGTCGCCCAGCTTCTCGATCGCCTGGTTCACGTGCCGCATCGCCTTCTGCAGGTAGACGGGGACGCGAACCGTGTTGGAGAAGTTGTAGAGGTAGGCGCGGAACGCCTGGTTCAGCCAGTGCACCGCATAGGTGCGGAACAGGAGCCCGCGCTTCCAGTCGAAGCCGTCGACCGCGCGGAACAGCGCTGCCGAGCCCTCCTGGATCAGGTCCGCGCGACCAGCCGTCGTATGTGCGTAGCGTTCGACGTTGATCAGGACCAGGTACAGGTTGCGCTCGACCAGCTCGGTGCGCAGCGCGTGCCACTCGGTCCAGCGGCGGCAGACCTGCGGGAAGAGCGCGCAATCGATGCGCGAGCGTCCGGGGATGCTCGCCGGCATGGCGCCCACGCCCCCGTTGAGGTCTTCCAGCGTCAGGTTCGCGGACTCCAGCGCCAGCTGCAGGCGGGTGCGCGCGAACACGATCCGCCGCGCGAGGCGCGCTTCGTCTTCGCGGCCGATCAGGATGAAGGAGTCGATCTCGGCGCGCAGCTGGTTCTCGACGGTCGGTCGGGTCGACGTCGGCGGAATGGGATTGCGCCAGCTGTGCGGGTTGCTGATCTCGAGGTCCAGACCCTGCCGTTCCAGCTTCCGGGCGAGCTTCCGGGCGTTGGCCTCGAAGTGCTCGGGGTCCAGAGCCAGTTCGTCGAGCCGCTGGTCCAGTTCGCGATGGGGAATGATCTTGCCGCTCATGCTTGCACCTCGCAGAAGGCCTGGGATGGGGATCCTCGGCCTCCGGTTCACTGCCATCGAGCCGGAGAACGGTGGGGAGCGCTTGCTCTCTTTCCGTCCGCCGGATCGGGACGCGCTCCTGCCAGCAAAGCGCGAGCCGACGAGCTCAATACGAACGGGGACGGTGGGTTCGACACCGGCAGTGCCGAATTCCTTCTCCCTGGCAGTTCCTTCACACGCTCGGCCGCTTCGATGCGGTCGAGTGCGCAAGGTTCCGCGCAGGGTGTGGCCAGCCGCCCAGAACCAGGACGGCAGTGGACATGGGGCTCCCTTGCGCCCCGTCCGGGAGTCTCAGGTCGCGACGGGGGCCCCACCGTAGCTCTTCTGAACCTCGGTCGGGATGTAGGGCCGCAGGTGCTCCAGCTCGCCGAGTTCCTTGACCATGTGGCGCGCGATCACGATGCGCTGGATCTGGTTCGTGCCCTCGTAGATCTGGAGGATCTTGGCGTCGCGGAAGCACTTGGCGACGGGGTAGTCCTCCATGAATCCATACCCACCGAATACCTGGACGGCCTCCGTGGCGACCTCCATGGCGACGTCCGTGGCGAAGCACTTGGCCATCGCGGCCATCTTGGAGGTGTCGTTGCTGCCCTTTTCGGCTGCCACGGCGGCAGCGTAGACCAGCCAGCGCGCGGCCTCGGTCTTCATGGCCATGTCGGCCAGCATCTTCGCCACCAGCTGGTGGTTGCTGATCGCCACGCCGAACTGCTGCCGCCGGTTGGCGTAGACGTTCGCCAGGTCGAGGGCGCCTTGGGCTGCTCCGACGGCCTGGGCGGCCACGCCGGGTCGCGCCAGGTCGAGCGTCATCATCGCGTGCTTGAAGCCCATGCCGGGCCGCTCGCCGATCAGGTTGCTCTTGGGCACGCGCACGTGGTCGAAGTGCGTCTCGACCACGGGGACGGTGCGGATCCCCATCTTGTTCTCGATCTTCTGCACGCTGAAGCCCGGCGTGCCCTTCTCGACGACGATCGCGCTGATGCGCCGAGACTTCGAGTTCGGGTCGGTGACCGCGAAGACGGAGTAGATGTCGGCCACGCCGCCGTTGGTGGTCCACTTCTTCTCGCCGCAGATCACGTAGTGATCACCGTCCTCGACGGCCGTCACGGAAAGGCCCTGCGCGTCCGATCCGGCGAACTTCTCCGAGAGGCAGAAGGCGACCATCTTCTCGCCGCGCGCGACGGCCGGCAGCCAGCGCTTCTTCTGCTCCTCCGTGCCGCCGACGATGATCGGGAACGAGCCCAGCGCGTTGACCGCGAACGCGACCCCGAAGCCGGAGTCGGCGCGCGCCAGCTCCTCGGTCACGCGCGCCAGGGCCAGGATCCCCGCGCCCAGCCCGCCGTACTCCTTCGCGATGAAGGTGCGGAAGAGCCCGGCAGCGGCACAGGCGCGCGCCGCTTCCCAGTTGTACTCCTGCAGCTTGTCGAACTTGGCCGCGTTGGGACGGACGTGCTTCTCAGCGATCTGACGCGCGGTGGCGGCCAGCTCTTCGCACTGCGGGCTGAAGACGATGTCGTTGCGCATGGGTGTTCTCCGGCGGTTCGGACGAGGAGCGCGGAAAGCGCCGAGTATAGCGCCGGCGCGGGCCGGGGGCCCGTGCCTCAGATCCTCCGGGCGAACACGATCTGCCGAGGGGAGTCCGCCGTGCGCGGAGAGCCGTCGAAGTCGCCGTAGGCCGCGTGCTGGCGGAAGCCGGCAGCGTCGAGCCAGCGCAGCAGCTCGGCCGGGTCGTACAGGCGCACCTCCTCGCGCCAGCGCAGGCGTCCGGAGTCGTTGGTGAGCTCGACGTCCTTGACCACCAGGCGCCCGTCCCCGACCAGGCGACGGCTCTCGATCAGCTGCGCACCCTCCCGCTCGGTACGCGACTCGGGCACGAGCCGGGCCCGCACGAAGTCGGGGTTCATCAGGTCCATCACCAGCAGCCCTTGCGGCGCCAGCACGCGCGCAGCCTCGCGCAGCACGCTCTTGTCACCCTGCTCGCCGAAGTAGCCGAAGGACGAGAACAGGTTGACCACGCAGTCGAAGCTCGCGGCACGGAAGGGCAGCGCCCGTGCGTCCGCGCGCATCAGCCGACCGCGCAGGCCATCCCAGCCGGAGCTCCGGGCGGCGTGCGCCAAGAGCTCGCTCGACAGGTCGATGCCCACGGACTCCAGGCCCGCCTCGCGCATCGCGAGCGTGTGCCGGCCGAAGCCGCAGCACAGGTCGAGCACGCGTCCGCGCAGGCCGTGCGGCAGCAGGAACCCGACCTCGCGACGCGCAGCCGCGAGGTTGCGGTGCGGATAGAGACGCAGGTAGCCCTCGCGAAACGCGTCGACGTACCAGGGATCCGCGTCGCTCACGCGCGCCTAGCCGCCCTTCTTGCGCGGAGAACCGGGCTGGGCCGTCGCCGTCTGCGAGGGCAGCAGGATCTGGAGATCCCCGTCACCGTTGCGTGCCGAGAGCGTCGCGCTCGGCGCCCCGCGGTGACCCTGCAGGCGGCCGTCTGGATCGAAGCGCCCCTCGAGCTCGAGCACGTCGGGCAACGGACGCTGCACGTCGCCGACGCGATCCTCGTCGGACAAACCGAAGTAGTGCGCGCGTGCGTCGCCGATGCGGCTCCAGTCGGGATCGTCGAGCTCGTACTTGCGCGCGAGCAGCGGCAGCGCGGCCGGCCTGCCGATGTCGGCCGGGTTCCACGCCAGGACGAACACCGCGCCCTGCTCCACGAGTGCCAGCGTCCCCGAGAGCACCAGCCTCCCGCGCAGGTGCACGGGCTCGCGGATGCCGGCCAGTCCCGCTGCGCCCGTGCCGGGTGAGGTGCTGCCCTGCGCGGGCTGCGCCGGCGTGTCGTCCTCGGCCCGGCCGCAGGCCAGGAGTGCGGCGAGCGCGAGCGGCGCGAGACGGTTGCGGATGCGGGTCATGCGGAGCGTCGGGTTCCGGAACGTGCGCCGCATTGTATAGCCTGGACCACGGCTCGCGCCTCGCGCGGGACGCGATGAACGACGAACCGGCACTGCTCGACAGGCTCGCCAAGGAGGCGCGGGAAGCGCGCGACCTCGCGCCCTGGGCCAGCTTCAGCGTGCGCAGCCTGGGCCGCGCGCATCCCGAGCCCGAGGACGAGCTGCGCACGGCCTTCGAGCGCGACCGCGACCGCATCGTGCACAGCACGGCCTTCCGCCGCCTGATGTACAAGACGCAGGTCTTCCTCAACCGCGAGGGCGACCTGTACCGCACGCGGCTCTCGCACAGCCTCGAGGTCGCCCAGGTCGCGCGCAGCATCGCCAGCGCCCTGCGCCTGAACGAGAGCCTGGCCGAGGTGCTCGCGCTGGCGCACGACATCGGCCACCCGCCCTTCGGCCACCGCGGCGAGATCGCGCTGGATGCGATCCTCGCCGCGCACGGGGGCTTCCGCCACAACGCGCAGGTGCTGCGCGTCGTCGACGTGCTCGAACGCCGCAGCCCGGACTACCCCGGGCTCAACCTGACGCGCGAGGTGCGCGAGTCGCTGCTCAAGCACGAGTCGAACGAGCACTGGCCGCCGGAGTTCGGCGCCCGCCCGCGGCATCCCTGCCTGGAGGCGCAGGTGGTCGACCTCGCCGACTCGACCGCCTACGACATGCACGACATCGAGGACGGCCTCTACGCCGCGATGTTCGCCGAGTCCGAGCTCGAGTCGGGCTCGAGCCTGTGGCGCCAGGCGCGCGCCGAGGTCGAGGCGCGCCACCCGGGCTTCCTGGCCGCCACGGACGACGTGCGTCTGCGCGTCAAGCGCGTCGCCAACCAGCTGATCAAGAGCTGCATCAACGACCTGATCCACGCTTCGGCCGCGCGCCTGGCCGCCGCCGGCGTGGGCGACGTCCGCGAGGTGCGCTCGCACCCGCGCATGCTGATCGGGCACGGTCCGGAACTCCTCCCGCAGGTGCAGGAGCTGCAGGCCTTCCTGCACGAGCGCTTCTACCGCCATCCGTACCTGATGGAGATCTCGCTCTACGCGCGACGACTGCTCTCGAACCTGTTCGAGGCCTACCGCGCCGCGCCGCGCGAGATGTCGAGCTGGTACCGCGGCTGGGCCGACGAGGTCGGCCTCGAGCGCGCGATCGGCGACTACCTTGCGGGCATGACCGACCGCTTCGCCGAGCGCGAACACGCGCGCCTGTGCGGCGACCTCGGTCTGCGCGAGCCGCGGCGCGAGCGCGGCTGAGGACGAGGCTCGGCCTCAGGCCGTGCGCTCGAAGCGGGCGCGCCAGCCGCGCGCGGCGAGCGCGCAGGTCGCGCCCCCGATCGCGAACAGGACCAGCACCTCGAGCCAGATGCCCGCGAGATCCTTGCCGTACCAGAAGATGCCCTGGTAGCCGTCCATCGCCCACGCGTTGAGCGTGAAGTGGCCCAGCCGCCGGTACCACTCGGGCGTGACGACGAGCGGGAACCAGCTGCCGCCGAGCGCGCTCATCACCAGGATCACCAGCGTCGAGAAGCCCTCGAGCTGCTTGCGGGTGCGCGCCTGGACGGCCAGCAGCAGCCCCAGCCCCGTGGCCGCGGTCACCAGCGCGAGCGAGAGCACGACCAGCGCGAGCGGTGCGCGCAGCACGGGCACGGAGAAGACCGTGCCGCCGTAGGCGAACAGGATCGCCACCTGCGCGCAGCCGAGCGTGGCGGTGAAGAGGAACTTGCCGAAGAGCACGGCCGAGCCGGCCTGCGGCGCCAGGCGCAGGCGCTCGAGCGTGCCGCCCTCGTGCTCCTCGAGGATCGTGCCGCCGGCCGCGACCAGGCCGAAGAGCAGCATCATCACCGTGATGCCCGAGATGGCGTGCGACTGCATCGCGCTCTTCTGCGAGGCATCCTCGCCGCCGGCGACGTCCTCGACGCGCACGCCGAGCAGCTTGGGCAGGAGCACCGCGAAGCTCGCCTCGTCCTTGGACGCCTCGGCGCCGGCGGCGGGCGCGCGCGTCTGCTGCGCCACGCTCCAGCGCGCGATCGCGTCCCAGGTCGAGTCGAACAGGCCGCGCATGCCGGGGAACTCGTCGAAGGAGAAGCCCAGCTCCCCGATGCCGTGCACGACCAGCGCGCGCGTGAGCTCCTCGTCGCCGCTGGCGAAGAAGGCACGCGCGAGGCCTCCGGCCAGGATCTGCTGCTCGATCGTCGCCCCCGGATCGCGGTAGCACACCAGCGCGAGCTGGCGCTCGGTGCCCAGGGCCGCGCCCCAGCCAGCCGGCACGACCAGCGCCGCCGGCGCCTTGCCGTTCGCCACGCGTTGGCGCGCGCCCTCGGCGTTCTCGACGTTCAGGTTCTCGTCCGCCGCCAGGCGCGCCGCGAAGGCCTGCGAGCGCGGGCTGTGGTCGAGGTCTTCGAACAGCACCTTGACGCGCCCCATGCCCCCGCCGCCGAAGCCGCCCATGGCCGCCGCGAAGAGCGTGGCCAGGAAGACCGGCAGCGCCAGGCTCAGGAGCAGCCCCGTGCGGTCGCGCAGGAAGAGCCGCCAGTCCTTGGCACAGAGGGTCCACGCCGTTCGCAACTGCATTCGTTCAGCCCTCGTCGCGCAGCGCGCGCCCGGTGAGCGAGAGGAAGATCGCCTCGAGGTCGGGGCGCTCCTCCTCGACCTCGAAGCGCAGCCCCGCGAAGGCCAGGCGCTCCTCGACGCCGTCGTCGAGCGCGACGCGCGCGTGGCGCGCCTGCGAAGGGGCGTGCGAGCGCTGCAGCTCGGCCAGGCTTCCGCGCGCGACCGCGCGGCCCGCGTCGAGGATCACGATGCGATCGCACAAGCGCTCGACCTCGCCCAGCTGGTGCGTGGTGTAGACCAGCGTCAGCCCCTCGGCGCGCAGGCGTTCGACCATCTCGAAGACGTGGTTGCGCGACTGCGGATCGACGCCGACGGTCGGCTCGTCCATGAAGACCAGCTCGGGCTCGTGCACCAGCGCCGTGACCAGGTTGAGCCGCCGGCGCATGCCGCCCGAGAAGGTGCGCACCGGGTCGCTCGCGCGCTCGACCAATCCGGCCAGCTCGAGCGCCCACTCGACGCGGCGCGCCAGCGCTGCGCCCGCGAGGCCGTGCATGCGACCGAAGAACTCCAGGTTCTCGCGCGCACCCAGGCCGTCGTAGAGCGCGAGCTCCTGCGGCACGACGCCGATGCGCGCGCGCAGCGCGACCGCATCGCGCACCGGATCGAGCCCCAGCACGCGCACCGTGCCGGCATCGGGCGCCGCGAGCGTGCTCAGGACGCGGATGGTCGTGGTCTTGCCCGCGCCGTTGGGGCCGAGCAGGCCCAGCGACTCGCCGCGGCGCAGCTCCAGGTCCAGCCCGTCGACCGCCGTGCGCGCGCCGTAGCGCCGCACCAGACCGTGCACGTCGATCGCCAGCTCGCTCGGAGTCGAGGTGTTGTACGCCATGGGCACCTATACTGTCGGGCCACCCGCGCGGATCCTTCGCGAAAAGTACCGCCACGCATCTCCCCCGCCCGATGCCCGACCTGCCGCACGTGTTCCGCGATCCGGCCCTGCTGGAGCTGGCCCTGACGCACTCGTCGACCGGCGCGGGCGCCGACAACGAGCGCCTGGAGTTCCTCGGCGACGCGGCGCTCGACCTGATCGTGGCCGAACAGCTCTTCCGCGAGCACGGCGAGCTCCCCGAGGGCGACCTGACCGAGCTCAAGGCGCACGTGGTCTCGCGCCCGACGCTGGCGCGCGCCGCGCGCGAGCTCGGACTGGAGCACGAGGCGCGCATCGGGCTGGGCCTGCGCCGACGCGCGCTCCCCGCCTCCGTGCTGGCCAACCTGTACGAGGCCGTGCTGGGCGCGACGTACCTCGACGGCGGCCTGGATGCCGCACGCGCGTTCGCGCAGGCGACGCTGGGCGAGGCGCTGGCGCAGGTGCGCGAGCGCCGCGGCAGCGCGAACCCCAAGCAGGAGCTGCAGCACCATGCGCAGCGCACGCGCAACGAGTTGCCGCGCTACCACCTGCTCGAGAGCCGCGGCGAGGCGCACGCGCGCGCCTTCCTCGTCTCGGCCGAGCTCGGCGGCGAGCGCTTCCCGCCGGCCTGGGGCCGCACGCGCAAGGAAGCCGAGAGCTGGGCGGCGCACGAGGCGCTGCTCGTGCTGCGCGAGCGAGGGGACGCATGAGCGCGAGCGGGACGGGCGCCGCGCCCGCGTCGGCCTGGAGCGCCGCCGAGCTGGACGCGACGCCCGAGCTGGTGCGCCTGGTCGAGGTCTTCCATCGCCAGCGCACGCTCGCCATCGGCAGCCTGTGGGGCTCGGCGCAGCCGTTCGTGCTGGGCTTCCTCGCGCGCCACGCGCCGGGCCCATGGCTGGTGATCGCCTCGACCGACGCGGAGGCCGCCGCGTTCCGCGACGACCTGGAGTTCTTCGGCCTGGACGCGCTGTGGTTCCCCTCGCGCGAGTCGGTCGCGCAGCGCGGCGCGGGAGCCGATCCCGAACAGGTGCGCGGCCGGCTCGAGGTCGTGCAGCGCCTGGCCGGTCCCAACGAGCGCCGACCGCGCGCGCTGGTCGCGTCCGCGCTGGCCCTGCTGCAGCCCGTGCCGACCGGCGCCGACCTCGAGCGCGACATCGTCGTGCTCGCCACGGGCCAGCGCATCGACACCGGCGAGCTGCTCGCGCGCCTGGTGCAGGCCGGCTTCACGCGCACGCCGCTGGCCGAGAAGCCCGGCGAGGTCAGCCTGCGCGGCGAGATCCTCGACCTGTATCCCTTCGCCTCGGAGCTGCCGCTGCGCGTCGAGATCTTCGACGACGCGATCGAGAGCCTGCGCACCTTCGATCCGCTCGACCAGCGCAGCGTCGAGAGCCTGAAGGAGGCGCGCGTGTGCATCGCCGCCGACGCGGGCGGCGTCGAGGACGGCCAGGGCGTGCTGCTGCCCGCGCTGCTGGCGCGCTCCGCGGTCTGGGTGCGCGTCGAACCGCTGCGCATCGAGGAGCGCGAGGCCAGCCTGCGCATCCAGTCGCCCAGCCACGCACGCGCCCTGCTGCAGCTCGCCGCGCTGCGCGAGGGCGCGCAGACGCTCGACCTGCAGAGCCTGCCGGCGCGCTCCTTCGACCTCGACACGCGCTCGGTGCAGGCGCTGGCGGTGGGCATGCGCGAGGCGCCGGCCGCGCTGCTCGAGGCGACGCGCGACGGCTCGCGCGTGGTGGTGCTGTGCCAGAACGAGGCCGAACAGCACCGCTTCCGCGGGCTGCTCGACGAGGCGCTCGGCGACGCCAGCGCGGATGCGCGCGCGCGCATCCAGACGCGCCTGGGCTCGCTCGCGCGCGGCTTCCGCATCGGCTGCCTGCGCACGACGCTGGTCAACCACCGCGAGCTGGCCGGCATCCTCGGCCGCCGCGCCGCGGCCAAGACGCACGCGCACCACAAGGTGCGCGCCATCCAGAGCTTCTTCGAGCTCAAGCCGGGCGACCACGTGGTGCACGCCGTGCACGGCGTGGCGCGCTTCACGGGACTGGAGCGCCTGGAGCGCTCGGGCGGCGAGGAGGAGCACCTCAAGCTGATCTTCGCCGACGACGTGGCGCTCTTCGTGCCCGCCTCGCGCATCGACCTCGTGCAGCGCTTCGTCGGATCGGGCTCGAGCGCGCCGCCGCTGGACAAGATCGGCAGCCAGTCCTTCCGCCGCCGCAAGGAGAAGGTCGAGCGCGCGCTCTTCGATCTCGCCGGCGAGCTGCTCGAGGTGCAGGCGCGCCGCGCGCTGACCCGGCGCACCCCCTGGAAGGAGGACGACGAGCTCGTGCGCGACATGATCGGCGCCTTCCCCTACGCGGACACGGCCGACCAGGTCACGGTCGACCGCGAGATCCGCGCCGACCTCGCCAGCGAGCGGCCGATGGACCGGCTGCTCTGCGGCGACGTGGGCTTCGGCAAGACCGAGCTCGCCGTGCGCGCCGCCTTCCGCGTGATCAACGGCGGCGGGCAGGTGGCGGTGCTGGTGCCGACCACCGTGCTGGCGCAGCAGCACTACGAGACCTTCCGCGAGCGCATGGCGGACTTCCCGGTCGAGGTGGCCGAGCTCTCGCGCTACGTCGGCGGCAAGGAGGAGCGAGCGGTGATCGAGCGCCTGGAGCGCGGCGAGATCGACGTCGTGATCGGCACGCACCGCATCCTCTCGGCCGACGTGCGCTTCGCGCGCCTTGGCCTGGTGATCGTCGACGAGGAGCAGCGCTTCGGCGTGCAGCACAAGGAGCACTTCAAGAAGCTGCGCGCCACCCTGGACGTGCTGACGCTGACGGCCACGCCCATCCCGCGCACGCTGCACATGTCGCTCGCCGGCGTGCGCGACATCTCGGCCCTGACGGTCGCGCCCGAGGGCCGCCAGGAGATCGAGACCGTGCTGGGCTACGTCGAGGACGAAGCGGAGCTG
>JBGASC010000054.1:0-37748 GCA_044229935.1 Planctomycetota bacterium
TCTACTCCGGCGCAGGTTGCCCCGGCGGCGGCGCGCTGGGCTGCAACGACGACAGCTGCGGTCTCGTCAGCCAGATGCTGTTTCCCGTCACGGCGGGCTCGGCGTACATGCTGCAGATCGGCGCGTACAGCGCGGCCGGCGCTGGCACCGGGACGTTCACGATGGCGATCCTGCCGCCGCCGACGAACGACGATTGCTCGACCCCGATCGCACTCGGCCCGACGGGTCCGTACGCGTTCAACCAACTGGGCGCAACGACCGGCGCACAGGGTCAGGCCGAGCCGCTCTGCCTGTTCTACGGCTTGACAGCGATCGACAACGACGTCTGGTACACGTGGACCGCACCGACCACGGGCCGCGCGGAGATCACCCTCTGCGGCCTCGCGACGGTCGACTCCAAGGTCGCCGTGTACGACGGCGCCGGCTGCCCCGCGAGCACTGCCATCGGCTGCAACGACGACGCGTGCGGCCTGCAGTCGGAGATCTGCTTCCCGATCACGGCCGGCCAGACCTACACGATTCAACTCGGCACCTTCCCGGGAGCAGCGGCCGGCTCGGGCAGCTTCGACATCCTCCTCGTGCCGGCCCTGCCGCCCTGCACCTACGACGACGGCTCGACCGAGAACATCCTCGGGTGGACGGCAGGCGGCGACTTGGTGTGGCTCAACCGGTTTGGCTCGGTGGGCGTCACCACCACCCTGAGCTCGGTGGAGGTGGCCTGGGGCTCGGCGCTCTTCGCGGGCTTCAACCCCGGCAACGGCACCCCGAGCGACATCTTCGTGTGGCAGGACGGACCCACGCAGGACGGTGACCCGTCCGACGCGACGCTGCTGCTGCAGATCCCGACGACGGTCTCGAACGTCGACACCGACACGTTCGTGACCTACACGTTCGCGCCGTTGAACATCAGCGGCATCTTCTTCGTGGGTTCGCACCAGGACAGCTACGGTCTCTCCGGTGCCGGCCCCGCGCAGTACGTCGCACCGCTCGACCAGAACTGTCCCTTCCCGGGGGTGGCCTGGTTCTTCGGCAACGACTCGGGCTTCGGAACGTCACCGGTCAACTACGGCAGTCCGGGCGCAAACGTGCAGCCGCCCGTCCGGTTCGACAGCATCGGCCTCGCAGGGCAGGTCATGGTGCGCGCCGGTTGTCTCAGCGTGGGACCGGCGAACGACGATCCGTGCTCAGTCAACTTGCCGGCGTTGCCGTCTGAGACGAGCGTCAGCGGTCCATTCCCAGTCAACGCGACTCTGGCAACACCGAATGCATCGACTCTGCCTCCGAGCGGCACGTCGACCTGTGCCCCAGACGGCCTTTGGGAAGATCTCTGGTACAAGTGGAGTCCAGTGGGAGACGGGCAGAACATCAACACCTATACATTCAGTCTCTGCTCTACATCGGGCTTCAAGCCAGTGATCAACATCTACGAGGACCTCAATCCGTGCCCGGGATCGATCGTTCAGTGTGCCAATCAGTGCTCCACCAGCATCCCCGGCAGCACGCCACCCTCCAATGGGTACACAAACGTGTGCTTCACGGCGATCCAGGGACACAACTACGTCGTGCAGATCGGTCGAACCGGCTCGAGTCCGTGGACCAGCACGCAGAGCCTATCCATCACTCGCTCGTCGGGTCCGTGTACCACCGGAATCGTGCGTTGTGAACCAGGCGTTTCAGGCGTCGCGCCGTGCCCGTGCGGGAATGCTCCCAGCGGCTTGAGCCGTGGCTGCGACAACAGCTCAAACACCGGAGGTGCCAGCATGACCGCAACCGGCAATCCGTCCATCGGCGCCGACACCGTGGTCTTCACGACCTCGAATCAGAAGCCGACGGGAACCTCGGTCCTGCTCCAGGGTACGACGCTGATCCCTGGCGGAGCCGTCTTCGGTCAGGGCGTGCGCTGCGTCGGCGGCGTCCTCAAGCGGCTGTATATCAAGTCTGCGGTGGGGGGGAGCATCAGTGCGCCTGTGGGAGTGGACCCAACGGTAACTGTTCGCTCCGCCGCGCTGGGGGACCTCATCACTGCGGGGAGCACTCGTCACTACATGGTCTACTACCGCGACCCGATTGTCCTCGGCGGCTGTCCGGCGACGTCGACGTTCAACGCGACGAACTCCCTGGAACTGCTTTGGACACCGTGATTGCGCTGGAATGAAGATGCGGGACATCGAGTCCTGCGTTCGAGATGCGACTGGCCGCGCGACGGGCGCGGCCAGCGGCATTTTCGTTCCGCATCGTGGCACGACGCGCGATCGCGAGCCTTCGCGGCGCAGGAGAGCCCGCGGCCGAAAGCGACGCAGCGATCGCGCGTGGCCTGGCCAAACGGGTTCGCAGCGGAGCGTCGACGTGTGCACGGACGGCGATCTGCGCAGAGCATCTTCTCGCGGAATCCCGTCCGCCGACGGAGCCCAGGGGCAAGTGAAGGTGCTCACTCACATCGTATCGCCACGATCCCCTTCGCCTTCGACGATGTGCCGTCCGGAAGCGCGGGGAACCTGCCTGGCGCGCAGCAAAGGGGAAACTCGGGGGAGAACCGAGGAGAGCGTCACGCCCGCGCATCCACGCTCGCAACGTCGGCCGTGCGGCACGTGACCCAAGACTGCGGGCCGGTCCTTTGCGACCGGCCCGCAGCATCTTCGGTGGGTGCGAACCGGGCGCGAGACCCCGCTTCGCGCGCCGCGCAGCGCCGGCTGCCTACTTCTTCCGCACGGCCTCGAACTCGACGACCTTGGTGTTGGTCTCGCCGATCATCATGTCGTGCACTTCGAGCGTGCACTTGTCCTGGCCGAAGTTGCGGTAGACGTACTTGACCATCTTGTCCTGCTCGGGGGTCATCGGCTCGTCGATCGTGCCCCAGAGGGTGAGGTCGTTGCCCTTCTGGTCGAACAGGCCCGAAGCGGTGTTCAGCGTGGTCTGCAGGCTGTCGACCGTGCACCACACGAAGCGCTCCTTGAAGTTGTCGTAGCCGAGGATCGCGGTGGTGTTGATCTTCTGGCCCATCATCTCGGCCGAGGTCTTCGAGATCAGCCACTTGCCCTCGACCAGCCAGCTCACCTCCATGCTGCCCTTCGACTCCATCGGCGGCTTGTCGTGCGCCATCCACATGCGGCTGGTGACGTCGTAGCTGCCGAGCAGCTCCTTCAGCCGCGCGTGCGCCGGACCCGGCTTGCAGGCCTGCATCCAGCGCGCGATGCCGCCGTCGGCGTCCTTGGACTTGGGATACGCGAAGCGCTGCGTCTGGGCGTCCTGCATCGCGAGGACGCCGGCGGTGAATGCGGTGAGCGTGAGCGTGGCAACGGTCAGGAGCTGCATGGTTCAGTCTCGGGATCCAGGGAGCGGCGGTTCCGCCGCGAGCACCATCGCCGCGGCGTGGAGGGTGAAGCAGCTCAGGCGCTCGCCGCGCTGTCCGGCAGCGAAGGCGCGGCGTGCATCGACGCGCAGGGCGGCGTTCGTCGGGGCCATCGGGAGCACGCAGGCAGCCAGCAGGAGCGCGAGCGCCAGGCCCGCAGCGCGCACCACGGCCGGCGCGCGCGGAACGCGGCGCTCGAGCAGCTCGATGCGCAGCACGAGCGCATGCGCCTCGCGCAGGAAGCCGCGCACGGGATGAACCTCGGGATGTGCGGCGAGCTCGCGCGCCGTGCGCAGCAGGGCTGCGCGGTAGTCCGGCGCGCGGCGGCCGAGCAGTCGTGCGACGCGCTGGTCGCAGGCGAGCTCGCTCAGGACGTGGATGCGGCGCACGGCCAGCCACGCGAGCGGCTGGAACCAGAGCAGGGCGCGCACGCAGGCGCAGGCCTCGTCCAGCCACAGGTCGCCGCGCTCCAGGTGCATCAGCTCATGCAGCAGCGCGAGCTCGTCGGCGCGTTCGGGAGCGCGCTGCAGCCACCCGCGCGGCAGCAGCAGCGTCGGACGGCGCAGGCCGAACACGGCCGGCGTCCCCAGGCCGGAGAGCGTCGCGACCCGCACGCGCCGCGGACGCCTCAGCCGCCGTTCCGCGCGCGCGAGCACGACGCTCCACGCGTGCGGGAGCGCCACGGGCTCGAAGCGCGTCGCGAGGCGCCGGCGCTGGAGCGCGCGGGTCGCGAGCAGCAGCGCGCAGCCGGCCAGCCAGACGTAGCCCAGCGCCGCGAGCCAGTTCGCGGACGGCGTGCTCTCCGCCGCGGCGGCGAGCGTCGGCTCGCCGAGTGCGCGCGTCACGCTCAGCGGCGAGGCCAGCCCGGGCGGGAGGAACGCGCGCACGAGTGCGCAGAGCCAGGCCAGCACGAGCAGCTCGGCCCAGACGCGTCGCACGAGCAGGCGCTCGGCCATCCACACGAGCGCGCAGAGCAGCGTCGCCTGCAGCGTCGAGGCCGCGATCCAGCTCCAGGCGTCGGCGAGCCAGTCAGCGCTTCCCACGCCCGCGCTCCTTGCGCTCCAGGTCCGCGATCCAGCCTTCGAGCTGCTTGCGCTCGGTGGCGCTCATGCGCTGGTCCTCGGCCAGGCGCGCGAGCAGCGGCCCCGAGGCGCCCTCGAAGACGCGCTCGACCAGGCGGCGCACGGCGTTGCGCTGCGCGGCGCGCTGCTCGAGCGCGGGCTCGTACCACGTGATCTGCCCGCGCAGTTCGGCGCGCACGAAGCCCTTCTCGGCCATGCGCGTCAGCATGGTCTTGAGCGTGTTGTAGGCCCAGCCCTCGCCCTTGACGCGCGCCAGCAGCGTGCGCGCGGTCGTGGGGTGCTCCTTCCACAGGGCGTTCAGCACCTTCCACTCGGCATCACTGGGCATCTGGGGTTCGCGGTTCACGCGGGCCATCCTACCACAAGTGTAGTAGTCGTCCAGTGCCCGCCTCGGATTCGCACGCGGGCCGCGCGGGGCGCCTGCCGGATCGGGCAGGCGCATTCCTGCTCGCGGTATCGCCGCCGCGGTGGTCTGATGCCCGGCCATGAGCGAGCCCGCTCCCGATGCCCAGCCCCCGCGCCGGCGCCGTCCGCGCTACCGCGGCACGCATCCGCGCGCCTTCCACGAGAAGTACAAGGAGCTCGCGCCCGAACGCTATCCCGAGATCATCGAGCACGTGCGCCAGCGCGGGATGACGCCGGCCGGGCAGCACGTGCCGATCCTGGTCGAGGAGGCGCTGGAGGTGCTCGCGCCGCGGCCGGGCGAGCGCGGCGTCGACGCCACCTTCGGTTTCGGCGGCCACGCGCAGCGCTTCCTCGAGCGGATCGCCCCGGGCGGGACGCTGCTCGCGCTCGACGTCGATCCGCTGGTGCTGCCGCGCACCGAGGCAAGGCTGCGCGCGGCCGGCCACGGGCCCGAAGCCCTGGTCGTGAGGCGCACGAACTTCGCGGCGCTCGCGAGCGTGCTCTTCGAGGTCGGCTGGGAGTCGGGCGTCGACTTCCTCTTCGCCGATCTGGGCGTGTCCTCGATGCAGATCGACGATCCGTCGCGCGGCTTCACGTTCAAGCACGACGCCCCGCTCGACATGCGCATGAACCCGGCGCGCGGGCTCTCGGCCGCCGAGTGGCTCGAGCGCGTCTCGGTCGCGGATCTCGCGCGTGCGCTGCGCGAGGACGCCGACGAGCCCTACGCCGAGCGACTCGCCGCGGCCCTCGTCGCGCGCCGAGGCCGGTTGCGCACGACCTTCGAGCTGGCGCAGGCGATCCGCGCGGCCTTTCCCGCGCAGGCGGGGGAGGAGGAGCTCGTGCGCAGCACGCGGCGCGTCTTCCAGGCGCTGCGCATCGAGGTCAACGACGAGCTCGGCGTGCTCGAGTCGCTCCTGCGCGCGCTGCCGCAGTGCCTGCGCAGCGGCGGCCGCGCGGCCGTCCTGACCTTCCATTCCGGCGAGGATCGCCGCGTGAAGAAGTCCTTCGAGTCGGGCCTGCAGCGCGGCGTGTACTCGGCCGCGAGCGCGGACGTGATCCGCGCCTCGAGCGAGGAACGGCACGCGAACCCGCGCGCGAGCTCCGCGAAGCTGCGCTGGGTGCGCCGCAGCTGAGCTGCGCGCGCATGCAGGATCGGGCCGCGCACGAGGTCGACGCGCGCGAAGCCGCCCCGAGCGCCGAGTCGCGCGCTCCCGACATACGCACAAGGAGGCGCGCCGGCGCGCGGCCGCAAGCTCAAGCGCCGGCACTCCGCCCTCCGAGCAGGATCCTCGCCACTTCCCCTTCCTCCGATCGCGCGAGAATCCTCATGCCTACCCTGACGAGCAATGCACCTTCCGCATCCGAACGAAACCGCGACACGCTCGACGAGCTGTCCGTGCTGCGCGCCGAGCACGCGGCCCTGCGCGCATCGCAGGCCGTGATCGAGTTCGAGCTGGACGGCACGATCGTCGACGCGAACGAGAACTTCCTGCGCGTGCTGGGTTACCGCCTGGACGAGATCCGCGGCCGCCACCACTCGATGTTCGTCGAGCCGGGCTTCGAGAAGAGCGCGGACTACCGCCGCTTCTGGGAGGAGCTCGCCGCGGGCCGCTACCAGGCGGCCGAGTACAAGCGCATCGGCAAGGGCGGCAAGGAGGTCTGGATCCAGGGCTCGTACAACCCGCTGCTCGACGCGTCGGGGCGCGCCTTCAAGGTCGTGAAGTTCGCCACCGACGTCACCGAGCGCCGGCTGCGCAACGCGGACTACGAGGGCCAGCTCGCCGCGATCCGCAAGTCGCAGGCGGTGATCGAGTTCCAGCTGGACGGCACGGTCCTCGACGCGAACGAGAACTTCCTGAACGTGCTGGGCTACCGCCTCGACGAGATCCGCGGGCGGCACCACTCGATGTTCGTCGAACCGGGCTTCGAGAAGAGCGCGGAGTACCGCCGCTTCTGGGACGAGCTCGCCGCGGGTCGCTACCAGGCGGCCGAGTACAAGCGCATCGGCAAGGGCGGCAAGGAGGTCTGGATCCAGGCCTCGTACAACCCGATCCTCGACGCCTCGGGCCGTCCCGTGAAGGTGGTCAAGTTCGCCACGGACGTCACCGAGCAGGTTCGTTCGCGGCAGCACCTGCGCGCGCTGGTGGAGAAGGTGCGCGCGACCTCGGGAACGCTGGGCGGCGCGTCCGAGGAGCTCACCACGGTCACCACGCACATCCAGGGCAACTCGACCGAGACCAGCACGCAGGCCCAGTCGGTCGCCGCCGCGGCCGAGCAGGTCTCGCGCAGCAGCCAGACGGTCGCCTCGGGCATCGCCGAGATGACCGCCAGCATCTCCGAGATCTCGCGCACCACCTCGGACGCCGCCTCGGTCGCGCAGCAGGCCGTGCAGCTCTCCAAGGACACCAACGAGAAGATCCGCAAGCTGGGCGAGTCCAGCGTGGAGATCGGCAAGGTCGTCAAGGTCATCGCCGGGATCGCGCAGCAGACGAACCTCCTCGCGCTCAACGCCACGATCGAGGCGGCGCGCGCCGGCGAGTCCGGCAAGGGCTTCGCCGTCGTCGCGACCGAGGTCAAGGAGCTCGCGCGCCAGAGCGCGCAGGCGAGCGAGAACATCGCCGGCCGCATCGAGGCCGTGCAGAGCGACACGAGCGCCGCGGTCAAGGCGATCCTGGAGATCGGCAAGATCATCGAGCGCATCAACGACGCGCAGACCTCGATCGCGGGAGCCATCGAGGAACAGACCGCGACCACCTCCGAGATCAGCAAGAACGTCTCCGAGGTCGCCGGAGCCAGCGACGCGATCGCGCGCAGCATCACTGCCGTGGCGACGGCGGCACAGAACACGGCCAGCGGCGTGTCGCAGGCGCGCTCGGCGGTGGCGGAACTGACGCAGGTTGCGGTCGAGCTCACGCGGCTGGTCGCGAACAGCTAGCCACCGCGTTCCCGGCTCGTGATGGCACGAGCCGGTGCGGTCCCGGCTCGCGCGTGCACGTCCGCGCGGCCGGGCGCCTCACTCCAGGCGCAGGCGCAGCGTGTCGAGCTGGCGCAGGATGCGACCCTGCGCCATGTCGGTCTCGAGCAGCTGCACGCGGAAGAGGATCGAACGCGTGCCGTCGGCGTGCTCGTCGACGAAGAACTTCCCGTCCCAGCCCAGCGGCGCAGCGGGCGGCTTCTGCGCCACGAGCGCGCGCACCCGCTCCGAGGTGCGCACCTCGGCCGTGAAGACGTGCAGCTCCTGGTTGCGCTTGTGCTCGCCGTCCCAGCTCGACTCGACGCCGACGCCCGCGCCGCGCCAGGCGTAGATCGCGGTCGAGGCCTCGTACTTCCAGTCGGGGACGAGGAACTCCTCGTTGCGCGACCAGGCGGCGGGGGCGTGCACGATCACCCCGCGGCCGCGCAACTCGGCGCGCGCCGGCGCCGACCGCGGGGGCCCGGGCAGGTGCAGCACGAGCGCGGGATCGCCGTAGAAGGCCTGGTTGCGGAGCTGGTAGCGGTGCGGGCCGTGCTCGGTCTCGCCGTGCGCGAGCACGGAGACGAGCATGCGGTTCAACGCGCGGCGGTGCGCGCGGCCGAGGCTCTCCCCGGCGAGCACTGCGTTCAGGAACTCGCTGCGGTAGAGCTCCTGCTGCGCGATCGCGCGGCGCACGTTGCCGACGAAGCCGATCGCGCCGTTGCGCAGGAGCCGCAGCGCGACCGAGTGCAGGTCCGCGTCCTGGTCGAGCGAGGCCGGGCTGCAGCCCGCGCTCACGACCAGGCAGGGGGCGAGCAGCACGCGCGAATCGTGCAGGTAGGTGTTGCCGATCTGGAACCACGAGGAGTGCGCGTCGTGCACCAGGACGGAGACCGAGGCGAGCGGCGAGTCCTGCTCGATCGGCTTCTCGCCCGCGTGCAGCGCCGGCGGACCGAAGCCGACGTTGGCGAAGAGCGCGGCGCTGCTGCGCTCCCACTCGGCGAGCGCGCAGCGCGTCGCGAAGGCGGGCGAGAGGAGCTCCTCGTAGGCGAGGCCGCGCGCCGCGAGCAGCGTGCCCGCCGCGCAGTCCTCCGCGACGAAGCGGCCGACGGCGAGCTCGAGGAACGGATCCTCGTCGACGTCGCCGTAGGCGAGGTCGGAGGGCGGATCGGTGTCGACGCCCTCGCCGGAGCCGGGCAGGGCCTCCATCGGCAGCGCCTCGGGCAGCGCCGCGAGGCAGAGGTACTCGGGCGTTCTGCCCAGCGCCGCCCGGAAGCCGGCGAGCGCTGCGCGCGCCTCGGCCGCGCTGCCGCGCGCGATCGGCACGAGGGCGCCGCCGTGTCCCGCGGCGAGCACCGCGCCGGCGAGCGAGAGCTTGCGCGCGTGGCCTTCGTCGCGGTCGTGCGGCGCGACGGCGGCGAGGTAGTCGACGGGCAGATCGTGCTTCTGCATCCAGCGCGCCACGTCCGCCGGAGAGCGCAGCCGCTCCGCGTCGATCCTGTCCAGCTCGAGCGCGCGCTCCTCGAAATCCCCGACGAGCAGCAGCCGGCTCGCGCCCAGACGCTGCAGCTCCGCGCGGGCCCTGCCCGAGATCCCGCCCTCGCCACAGAAGAAGAGCGGCGCGTGCAGTCGCGCGGCGAGCACGGAACCCGCGAGCGCTCCGGCGTAGTCGTCCTCGCGCGCGAGCACGGCCTGCCTGGACTGCGCGAAACAGGCGCGCGCGAGCGAGCAGGCGGCCTCGTCGGCGCTCGCCGCAGCGATGCGCTCGGACTCGCAGCCCTCGAGCGCGGGCGCGGCTGCGTCGGAACCGATCCAGGAGGCGCGCTGCGGCCGGAGACGCGCGAGGAAGTCGCGCGCCTCCGGAGTCAGCACTGCGTCGGGGGCGAGCGCGAGGACGAGCGGCTCGCCGGCGTTCACGCTGCTCGCGGCGGGGACCGCGGCGAGGAACGCCAGCTCCTGCCAGCCGTGCTCCGGCGGCAGCGGCACGAGGAACACGCGCCGCTGCGATTCCGGCGTGCACGGGAGTCCGGCGAGGAGCAGCGCGACGAGCAGCATCGCTGCGATTCTATCCGCGCCGCGCGCTAGCATGCGCGCACCATGCGCACGCTCCTCGCCGTCCTCGCGCTCGGCGCGACCACGTTCGCCCAGGACCTGCGGCCCCCGAGCGTGCCGCTCGTCGTGCACGATCCCTACTTCTCGATCTGGTCGCCGTACGACCGGCTGACGGACGGCTGGCCGACGCACTGGACCGGGCGCGAGCAGCGCCTGTGCGTGCTGGCGCGCGTCGACGGACGCGTCGTGCGCCTAGTCGGGCCCGAGCCCGCGGAGGTCCCGGCGCTGGCGCAGCAGTCCCTGCACGTCGCGCCCACGACGACGCGCGCCGTGTTCGAGGACGAGCACGTGCGCATCACGCTGCGCTTCGTCACGCCGGCGCTGCCGGAGGACCTCGATCTGCTGGCGCGGCCCGAGAGCTTCCTCTTCCTCGACGGCGAGGCCCTCGACGGGCGCGAGCACGTCTTCGCGTTCCACGTCGACTGGTCCGCGGCCGTCGCCGTGGACCAGCCCGCGCAGCTGGTGCGCGGCGCGCTGCTCGAGAGCGAGCGTTCCGGCGGCACGACGGCCGTCTCGATGGCCTCGGTCGAGCAGGACGTGCTCGGCAAGCGCGGCGACGACCTGCGCATCGACTGGGGCACGGCCTACCTCGCGACCGCACAGGCCGGCGTGCGCGCCGCGTACGGACCCGCGGCCGAGCTGCGGCGCGCCTTCGCGGAGCGGCGCGATCCGCCCGCGCCGCTCTTCGAGTCGCGCCGCGCCGACGAGGGCTGGCCCGCGGCGGCCCTGGACTTCGCGCGAGCGCACGCCGTCGCGGCGCTGGCCTACGACGACGAGTGGTCGATCCAGTACTTCGACGAACGCCTGCGTCCGTACTGGCGCCGCAACGGGGCCGGCGCGCGCGAGCTGCTCGCGGCCGCGCGCGACGCCGACGCGCTCGCGCGACGCTGCGCGGACTTCGACCAGCGCCTCGGCGCGGACCTCGAGCGCCTGGGCGGCACGCCGTGGTCGCAGCTGTGCGCGCTCGCCTACCGGCAGTGCCTGGGCGCGAACAAGCTCTGTGCCGACGCGAACGGCCGGCCGCTCGCCTTCCCCAAGGAGAACTTCTCCAACGGCTGCGTCGGCACGGTCGACGTGATCTACCCGATGGCGCCGCTGTTCCTGCTGCTCGGGCCCGATCTCGCCAAGGCGATGCTGGTGCCGGTGCTCGACTACGCGAGTTCGCCGCGCTGGCGCTTCCCCTTCGCGCCGCACGATCTGGGCACCTATCCGCAGGCGACCGGCCAGGTCTACGGCGGCGGCGAGCGCACCGAGGAGAACCAGATGCCCGTGGAGGAGTCGGCCAACCTGCTGATCCTCGTCGCCGCTCTGGCCGAGCGCGAGGGCAACGCGGACTTCGCCGCGCCGTACTGGCCCGTGCTCGGGCGCTGGGCCGCGTACCTCGCGGAGCAAGGCCTGGATCCGGTGCACCAGCTGTGCACCGACGACTTCACCGGGCACCTCGCGCGCAACGCGAACCTCTCGGCCAAGGCGATCGTCGCGCTGGGAGCGTGGGCGAGGCTGTGCGAGCGCCACGGCGTGCCCGACGCCGCGCGCGCGGCGCGTGCGCAGGCCGAGAGCGCCGTGCGCGAGTGGCAGCGGCTCGCTGACGACGGCGAGCACACGCGCCTCTCCTTCGACAAGCCCGGCACGTGGAGCCAGAAGTACAACCTCGTCTGGGACGACGTGCTCGGGCTGGGCCTCTTCCCCGACGAGGTCAAGGCGCGCGAGATGGCCTGGTACCGCAAGCACCAGGAGCGCTACGGCCTGCCGCTCGACAGCCGCGCGACGTTCACGAAGATCGACTGGACCAGCTGGAGCGCCTGCCTCACGCGCACGCGCGAGGACTTCGAGGCGCTGATCGCGCCGCTGTGGCGCTGGGTGAACGAGACGCCCGACCGCGTGCCGGTGTGCGACTGGTTCGAGACGACGCAGCCGCGCAAGATCAACATGATCGCGCGGCCCGTCGTCGGCGGCCTGTTCCTGCGCGCGCTCGAGGATCGCGAGACCTGGAAGCGCTGGTACGACGCCGGCGCGCGCGGCGCGGGCGCCTGGGCGCCGCTGCCGCTCCTGCGCTACGAACCGCTCGTGCCGGACGCCGAGCAGTCGGAGTGCGCGTGGCGCTTCACGCTGCGCGCGCCCGCGCAGGGCTGGACCAAGCCCGTCTTCGACGACGCGAGCTGGTCGAGCGGCCCCGGAGGCTTCGGGACCCAGGGCACGCCCGGCGCGCTCGTGCACACGCGCTGGGACGGGCCCGAGATCTGGCTGCGGCGCACGTTCGAGCTCGCCGCGGCGCCTGCGGGCCGCGTCGAGCTCTCGATCCACCACGACGAGGATGCCGAGGTGTGGATCGACGGCGAGCTCGCGGCGCGCCTCTCCGGCTACGTGACCTCGTACGTGCGCGTGCCGCTGCGCCCCGAGGCGCTCGCGCGGCTCGTGCAGGGCAAGCACGTGCTCGCGATCCACTGTCGTCAGACCGGCGGCGGCCAGTACATCGACGCCGGAATCGGACTCGTGGCGCGCGCGGCGGCGAAATAGCCTCATCGTCGGTTGAGCGCGGGAGGCGAGCGTCGGCCTCGTGCCCGCGTCTTCCCATTCCGGCGAATCGAGACGTGCCGTGTCGATGTCGACACACTCGCACAATGGCCGTGCAGGGAGCAGGTTGGCGTCCGTGCGCACTGCACTGCAGCTCGCGTGCGAAGAGTACCTGCTTCCATCGAATGATCGGGGACCCCATTCACGGGTACACTCGTGCGGTCGGCGCAGGATCGGACAGGCATGAGTCCGGCTGGATCCCAGCTTCCGGGGAGTCCTGAGCCTCGCCCCAGCGCCGACGATCTGTGACCGAAATCAAGCTCTCATCCGGCCCGGTGGAGTCGCGCGACCTGCGCGGCGTGCTTCCGGCCAACGAGAATCAGGATCCCTCGCCCTCGCGAGTCGGGTCCTCCGAAGGGTCACCGGACGCTGTGCAGGAGCCGACCACTCGCGCGACCCGGCGCGGACTGCAGTTCCGCGAGCGCGCGCAGCACGGCCCCGTGCTCGTGCGGATCATGCGCAGTCCCGCTCGCTGCCGCTGGGTCAATCGCGCCTGGCTCGAGTTCACCGGGCGCGAACTGCCTCAGGTGCTCGCGCACGACTGGCTCGAGGACGTGCACTCCGACGATCGGGCGCGCTGCGCCGCGATCTCCAGCGCGGCCTTCGAATCGCAGTGCCTGTACCGCACGGAGTACCGCCTGCGGCGCGCGGACGGACAGTACGCCTGGATCCTCGAGATCGGCACGCCGCGCTTCACCTCGCAGGGCCGCCTCGTCGGCTTCCTCGGCACCGCGGTCGAGATCACCGAGCACGTGCAGGCCCGCACACGACTCGCGCTGCAGTACAGCATCGCGGACGTCCTGGCCGAGGCGAGGACGCTCGAGAAGGCCTCCGAGGTCATCCTGCGGCGGCTGTGCGAGGAGCTCGAGTGGGACGTCGGCGAGCTCTGGCTGGTCGACGCGAAGCAGCACGTCCCGCGCTGCGCGCAGGTCTGGGGCGCTCCGGGCTGGGACGTCTCTCCGCTGCGCTCGGTCGCGGGCACGCGCGAGTTCCCTGCCAGCGCAGGCGAGCCCTGGCAGTCCGGCGCAGCGGTCTCGATCGCCAACATCCGTGCCGACGCGGCGCTCGCGAACGAGCCCGAGGCGCGGCTGCTCGGCCTGCGCGGGATGTTCCGTCTGCCCGTGCTCGTCGACGGCCAGGTGTACGCGCTGCTGCGCATGTTCTGCCGCACCGAGCGGCCGCGCGACGCCTCCGTCGAGGAGTTCATGCTCTCGATCGGCGTGCAGATCGGCCAGTTCCTCGCGCGGCAGCGCAGCATCGAGGACCTGCGCGAGTCCGAGGCGCGCAAGGCCGGCATCCTCGAGTCCTCGCTCGACGCGGTGATCACGATCGATGCCGACGGCCTCGTCGTCGAGTTCAATTCGGCGGCCGAGAAGCTCTTCGACTACCGCCGCGAGAACGTCCTCGGGCAGCCGATCGTCGAGCTGATCGTTCCGCCCAGCCTGCGCGAGAAGGCGCGCGCGGAGTTCGCGCGCCGGCGCACCCGCGGCGGTCACGAACTGCTCGGCAGGCGCTTCGAGGTGTCCGTCATGCGCCGCGACGGCACGGAGTTCCCCGTCGAGCTCGCCGCCGCCTCGATCGGGACCGCGAGCGCGCCGCTGGTGACGCTCTACATCTGCGACGTCACGGAGCGCAAGCGCGGGGAACAGGTGCTGCACCTGTACCAGGGGCGCCTGCGCTCGCTGACGGCGGACCTGCTGCTGACCGAGGAGCACGAGCGGCGGCGCTTGGCGATCGACCTGCACGACGGGTTGAGCCAGACGATCGCGCTGACGCAGATCAAGCTCTCGGCGCTGCGCGAATCGCTCGGCAAGACGGGCGCTGCGGCTCTCGACGAGATCGACGACCTGATCGAGCAGACCAACCGCGCCGCGCGATCGATCAGCTTCGAGCTCAGCCCGCTCGTGCTGCACGACCTGGGCCTGGAGCCCGCGCTGCAGTCGCTGGCCGAGAGCATCCAGTCGCGCTACGGCACCCCGATCGCCCTTGCGGACGACGGAAAGCCCAAGCCGGCATCCGAGAAGACGCGCGTGATCCTCTTCCGGGCGATCCGCGAGCTCCTGATCAATGCAGCGAAGCACGCAGACGCCCGGCGCGTCTCGGTGACGCTCGGGCGCGAGGGCGACGAGCTGTGCGCGTCGATCGAGGACGACGGCGTCGGCATGGATCCCGCCAACGCGACGGGCAAGGGCTTCGGCCTTTTCAGCATCCACGAGCGCCTCAGGCACGTCGGCGGGAGCATGCAGATCGCATCCGCTCCCGGCGCGGGCACGCAGATCCGCCTGCGCGCGCCGTTGCACCACCGCACCGCGGGAGAAGACGAGGCTGCAACATGAAGATCCGTGTGCTCCTGGTGGACGACCACAGGATGATGCGCGACGGGCTGCGCGCGTTGCTCGTCTCCGTGCCCGACATCGAGGTCGTGGGGGAAGCCGCGGACGGGCGCACGGCGCTCGATCTGGTGCGCACGCTCTCGCCGGACGTCGTGGTGATGGACATCGGGATGGCGGACCTGAACGGGATCGAGGCCACGCGCCGGATCCGGACCGAGTACGAGCGCGTGCGGGTGATCGCGCTCTCGACGCACACCGACAAGCGCTACGTGCACCATATGCTCGAGGCCGGCGCCTGCGGCTACGTGCTCAAGATCGCGGCTCACGAGGAGCTCCTGCGTGCGGTGCGCGCGGCGGGGGCGGGGCGCATGTACCTGAGTTCGGAGATCGCCGGCTACGTCGTCGAGCGTTCGACGCGCGCCCACGCGGGCACGGAGGTCACCGCGTACTCGACGCTGGGAGCGCGCGAGCGCGAGGTGCTGCAGCTCGTGGCCGAGGGCAAGACCTCCGCCGAGACCGCGCGCGACATGCACATCTCGATCAAGACGGTCGAGACGCACCGGCGCAACATCGTGCAGAAGCTCGGGCTGCACGGGACGGCCGAGCTGACGAAATACGCCATCCGCGAGGGGCTGACCTCGCTCGAGGGCTAGCCGCGTAGGAACAGGACCGCGCGAGTCTCATGGCTCGTACTCAGTGCATCTGCCGATGTCCGCGGGCCGGGATCCGGGTTTGAATGCGGGCTGGCGGCCATCCACGCGAAACGT
Organism: Planctomycetota bacterium; assembly: GCA_044229935.1. Classification (GTDB taxonomy): domain Bacteria; phylum Planctomycetota; class UBA1135; order UBA1135; genus JADJLZ01. Next base: position 15,576 of record JBGASC010000054.1, read on the forward strand.
CGTCAAGGGGTCCGGTCGCGTGCAGGCGCTGCGAGCGCCGGCGCGCGTGGACCACCTTCGGCTGGAGCCAGCCGCCGCGAGCGTCGTTGCGTTGGTCTGGAGAGAGAATGACCGAGCCCGAAGTCCTGGACAGCATGAACATCGCGTGCGACCGCCTCGGCGCGATCCGCGCCGGATTGCAGGGCGTGCTCAGCGGGAAGGGCTCGCAGGACTTGCTGCTCGAGCTGGGCAGCGTGCAGTCGATGCTCGACGAGCTGCGCTCGCGCTACGGGCTGCTGCGCGAGGTGCTCGACGAGGCGGGTGACATGGTCTTCGCCAAGGACCTCGACGGGCGCTACGTCGTGATCAATCCCCGCGGTGCGGCGATGATCGGCAGGACCACGTCGGAAGTGCTCGGCCGCGACGACCGGGCGCTCTACGAGAGCTCGATGGCCTCGCGCATCATGGCCGAGGACCGGCAGGTCATGAGCACAGGGGCCCCGAGCACGCGCGAGGATTCCGATTCGCATCGCGGCGCGCGGCGCCTGCTGCACACTACCACGATCGCCTGGCGCAGCGAGGAAAGGGCCGTCCGCGGCGTGATCGGCATCACGCGCGACGTCACCGAGAGCCGGCGCGGCGAAGAGGTCTCGCTGCAGCGCGAGAAGCGCCTGCGCTCGCTCGCGGCTGAGATCATCGGCAGCGAGGAGCTCCTGCGGCACAGCGTCGCCCTGGAGCTGCACAGCGGGATCGGACAGGACATCACCCTGGCCAAGCTGAAGATCTGCATGCTGCGCGACACGGCAGGCGCGCAGCTGCGCGAGCCGCTGAGCGACATCGAGCGCCTCCTCGAGCAGGCGGACCGCTCGCTGCGCGCCCTCGCGCTGCAGCTCAGCCCGCCGGTGCTGCACGACCTGGGGCTCTTCGAGGCGCTGCAGTGGCTCGCCGAGGAGCAGGCGCGCAAGTACCAGATCGACGTGCACGTCCGCGACGGCGGATCGCCGGTGGTGACCGACGAACAGCTGCGCGTGCTGCTGTTCCGCTTCGTGCGCGAGCTGATCGAGCAGGCGGCGACGCTCGCGGGCGCGCGCAGCGTGAGCGTGGAGCTCGCCGGCAGCGCGGGCCGCGTCCTGATCTCGGTCCTGGACACGGGTACCTGGCATGCCACGGACGCGCTCGACGCGCGCGGACAGGGCCTGTTCGGCATCCGCGAGCTCCTGCAGCACGCGGGCGGCACGCTGAACATCGAGTCGAAGCCCGACGGGGGAACCACCGTCACGCTGACGTCGCCGACGACACGCGCGACGTCCGCGGCCTCGGGCTCCTCGGCAGCGGTGCCCGGGTCGACCGGTCCGCGGTGAGCGTCGAGATCCGCCGCGCGCACGGCGAAACGGCGCGAGTACCGATCAGTCAGGGTTCGACCTCCGTGGATCTGTCGATGTCCGGCCGCGAGCACGAGACCTAGAGTCCCGCTGTTCGCTGCGGCCGACGAGCTCCCGCATCCCGGCGGCCCCGGCGAACCACCCTCAACTTGATTGGCACCCGGGAAGAACACGGGGGCCACGCCCTCTTGCGGACGTGGTCCCCGGGTTCGCCCGCCCCGCGGCGCGCGTCCCGGTCCAAGTCCACGTCGTCCCAGTACCCGGATTCCCATGCTCTACACCATCGCCGTCGTGCTCGTCCTGCTCTGGCTGCTCGGACTCGTGTCGTCGTACACGATGGGCGGCTTCATCCACGTGCTGCTCGTCGTCGCGGTGGTGATGCTGCTCGTGCGCATCATCGGCAGCCGCAGGGTGGCCTGAGCCCGTCATCGTCCGCGTCGACCGCCCCGTGCGCGCGCGGAGTCCCTTCCCGTCCCGGCAGTGATCCGACCATGAAGCACGAGCAACTCACCCGCACCGCGAGCACGAACGGCACCCTCACGAGCATCGAGGCGCTGCGCGAGCGCGCCCGCCGCAACGTCGAGCAGGGCGCCGTCACCGAGAGCTACAAGGCCGACCGCGAGCTCGTGCTGAAGCTGCTCGGCCAGGCGCTCGCGACGGAGATCGTCTGCGTGCTGCGCTACAAGCGCCACTACTACATGGCCAACGGCATCCACGCGCAGAGCGTCGCGGCGGAGTTCCTCGAGCACGCGAACGAGGAGCAGGTGCACGCCGACCGCATCGCCCAGCGCATCGTGCAGCTGGGCGGCAAGCCGAACCTCGACCCCGACCAGCTCAGCAGCCTGAGCCACGCGCAGTACGTCGAGGGCGAGGACCTGGCCGAGATGATCCGCGAGGACCTCGTCGCCGAGCGCATCGCCATCGAGAGCTACGGCGAGGTGATCCGCTTCCTGGGAGACGACGACGTCACCACCCGGCGCCTGCTCGAGGACATCCTCGCCGCCGAGGAGAAGCACGCCGAGGACCTGACCAGCCTGCTGCGCGGCCAGAGCGCCTAGCACGCGCGGCGCTACCGGGATCAACCCTGCCCGCTGCCTGGAACTGTCGATCGGGGCGGCGCCAGGGGGCGACTAAGAAGCACCAGAGAGCGAGCTGCGCATCGCATCCGAGGCCTCGAGCCGAGGACCGACCCAGCGCCCCGCCAGGAACGAAGAGATCGAGGATCCACGCAATGATGAACACGAAACGACTGTTGCACGTCACGGGCGCGCTGGCCGGGCTGACCCTGCTCGCCACCGCCTTCACCCTGCTCCCCGGCACGCCGAACGTGATGCTCGGCAGCGAGCTCATCGGCATGAAGGTCAACTCGAAGTCGGGCGACGACCTCGGCAAGATCGAGGACATCGTCGTGCACCCCGGCGGCGAGAGCTCCTACGCGGTGCTCTCGTTCGGCGGCTGGCTCGGCATGGGCGACAAGCTCTTTGCCATGCCCTGGTCGGTGCTCAAGGCCGTCGAGCCGGACACGAACAAGAAGGACAGCGCCCGCTCGCTGGTCCTGCCGCTCGACAAGGAACAGCTCAAGAAGGCGCCCGGCTTCGACAAGAAGAGCTGGCCGGTGCTGGCCAATGCCGACTGGACGAAGGACGTCGACGCCTTCTACGTCGGCGAGTCGAATCCCAACGCGAAGAAGCCCGTCGAGGCCTCCTCGCGCTCGTCGGTGATCACCTGGCGCGCGAGCGAGCTCAAGGGCACCAACGTCGAGACCCCGACCGGCCAAAAGCTCGGTGACATCCGCGAGCTCGCGATCGACTCCAACGGTCGCGTCAGCTACGTCACGCTCTCGGTCGGCGGCTTCCTCGGCATGGGCGACAGGATCGTCGCGGTCCCGTGGGACGCGCTGAAGTTCTCGCTCGCGGGCGACAAGGGCGACAAGCGCACCATCACGCTGGCGAGCACCAAGAAGCAGCTCGAGTCCGCGCCCGAGTTCAAGGAAGGCAAGGAGAACGCCGCCGACATGTGCGATCCCAAGTGGATCGGACACGTCTACGAGTACTACTCCACCCCGACCTACTGGAACGGCTCGATCCAGAACGAGCCCAAGGGCACCGCCAAGAACTGACCCGCTGCGGAACGCGACGGCCCGGGCGACGAGCCCGGGCCGTCTTCCCGTTCCTGGCTGGCCGCGCTCCCGCACCGCCGCCGCGCGGACCACGCCGTCGATCACCGGGGTTCCAACATGAGAGATCCGACCCGCACCCTCCGCACCGCGCGCCCCGCGAACGGTCTCGCGAGCGCGCTCGCGCTCGCCAGCCTGGCGCTCGCGTCCGCCGGCTGCCGCAGCGCGCCGCAACCGGCAGCGCCGCTCTCCGCGAGCGCCGTGCGTCTGGACCTCCCGCTCGTGCGCCAGGACGCGCTCTACGACTGCGGCCTGGCGGCGATCTCCGCGCTGTGCCAGTACTGGGGCGTCGTGTTGCCGGCCGAGGAGCGCACGCAGCTGGCGCGCATGGCCGTCGAGAAGCACGGGCTCTCCGGCGACGAGTTGCGCGCCGCGCTCGAGGCGCACGGCCTCGAGGTCTTCCTCTTCGAGGGCACGCTCGACCGCGCGCCGACGGGGATCCTCGCCGGGATCGACGCCGGGCGCCCGCCGCTGGTGATGCTCTCGCCCGACGGCAGCGCGCAGCACTACGAGCTCGTGCTCGGCTACGACGAACCGCGCGGCAACCTGATCCTGCTCGACCCGATGCGCGGCGAGATCCTCGCGCCGCTCGCGCTCTTCGAGCGCGACTGGTCACGCTGCCGGCACTTCACGCTGCTCGCCTGCCGCCGCGGTGCGCGAGCGGCGGATGCCCCAGAATCCGATGCCACGGTGGCCAACCGAGGCCTCGCCCTTCGCTCCCCGCAACCCCGTCCCCTCGAAATCGAGAACCGATGATCACCCTCCTCAGTCCGCGCCTCCTCTCCCTCGCCCTGCTCGCCCCGCTGCCGGCCCTGCTGCCGCTCGCGCAGCCGTTGACCTCCCTCGACCGCGTCGCGCTGCACGCGAGCGCGGATCCGAGCCTGGGCGCGCTGCGCGCCGGCCGTGCCGACGCGCCCGCGGCCGTCGCGGCCAGCGAGCGCACCGCTCTCGCACGCGCCGAACGCTCCAGCCCGTCGCTCGGCGCGCTGCGCGCCGGATTCGAGCCGACCAACAACGAATGGACCTGGCTCGCGATCGGCGCGGGCATCGTCCTGCTGGCCGTGATCCTCTGAGCGCGAGGTCGCTCTGCGTCGCGGTGCAGGCTCGCGCTACCTGCGATCCGCCCGCGAGCTGAGTGGATCTCCCGATGGGTGACGGGACGCGCGTCCCCTACGTTGCAGTTTCACGGACCACCGAACGCTTCGACAGCAGAGGAAACCATGAGCACCCAGTCCCCGACCTATCCCGAGACGAACGTCTCCACCGCACGTCGCACCGGCTCCGAGACGCGTACCGACGCGGATTCCAACGAGTCCACGGGCTCGGAAGCCAAGCAGAAGCTCCGCCAGGCGGTCGAGTCCGGCAAGGCGCACGCGACCGAATGGAAGGGCCGAATCCAGGACGGGATCCGCGAGAAGCCGATCCAGTCGGTCCTGATCGCAGCCGCGGTCGGCGCCGTCATCGGCGTGATCGTCGGCCGGCGCACGAGCTGAGCCGCGCGACACGAACGAGGACCGATCGATGAATCCGTCGAGCGAACTTCCCGGGGCGGCACCGGCTGCTCCGCTCGGCACACCCGGCCGCGCCAGCACGGTGCGGCCGGGAGTCCATGCGACGAGCTCGGCCGGAGCCGCGCAACCACCCGAAGCCGGCGCGACCGCGCAGGCTCCCGACCTGCTCGACTCCCTGGTGCGCTGCTTCGAGGACGTGTCCGGATCGATCGGCCGACTGGTCGAGATCCGCAAGGACCGCGTCAAGCACAAGCTGCGCCGCACGATCGTGCGCAGCGCCGTCGCCGCGGCGTTCGCCGTCGTCGCCGCCGTCTGGCTGGGAGCCGCGGCGCTGGCGGTGCTGCGCGGGCTGTGCGCGGGGCTCAGCGCGCTGTGGGGCGATCGAGCCTGGCTGGGGGATCTCTCCGGCGGCGTGATCGCGCTGTCGATCGCATTCGTTGCGGGCGCCCTCGCCCTGTCCCTGGACTCTCGACGAGAACGACATCGATTGCAGGCCAAGTATGAACGCCTCCGAACTGCGCACGCCGAAGACCACGAAACCGCGCCCGCTTCCCGGAACGGTGGAGGAGATCCTGGATCGCGAGGAAGCCCTGGCGATGCAGACGATCACGGGTTCGCTGCAGGTCACGACTGACGAGACGCTCATCGCGCTCGATCTGCGCCGCCGGATCCGCGAGCACCCCTTGTCCGCGCTGGGTGTCGCCGCCGTGATGGGTTTCCTGGCCGGGCCCGAACTCCTGCGGGCCTGCAAGCGAGTGCTGAAGGCGGGCGTCGCGCTCGGACCCGCTGCGGCGCGCGGCGGGCTGGGCCTGCCCGGTGTGGTGCGCGCGTCCCTCGAAGCGGTTCGCGCACGCTCCTGAGCCCGCGCCGGATGCCGCGCGTGCAGGCGCCAGCGCGACTACCCGGTTCCACCGGTCGGGATGGCTGGAGCTGTCGATGCTCCGTCACGAAGCCCGGGGCGATCTTGGATGCCCAGCGCTGCCACGCGCGGAGCCCTCCGCAACGCCGCCTGGTCGTCCAACCTTCGAGCCGTGTCGCAGGACAGGCTCGCTCCGGCGCGTGCCCGCCATCGCGCGCGCGCTCGGGCCTCGAAACCAGGAACTCATGTCCAAAGTCGTTTGTTGCATCGTGGCCAATCAGTCCCAGGCACTCACGGTCGTCGACGAGCTCAAGGCCGGCGGAATCCCCAACCCCGCGATCTCGCTGTTGATGTCCGACAAGTCCGGCAGCGCGGAGCTCGCGCGCGAGACCGACACCAAGACACCCAAGGAAGGCGCGCTCTCCGGCGCCAAGGTCGGCGGCCTGCTCGGCGGAGCGCTCGGGCTGCTGGTCGGCCTGGGCACGCTCGTGATCCCCGGCGTCGGTCCGTTCCTCGCGGCGGGCCCGCTGATGGGCGCGCTGAGCGGGACGGCGCTGGGCGCCGCGGTCGGCGGGATCAGCGGCACGCTGATCGGGCTCGGGCTGAGCGAGCTCGAAGCCAAGCGCTTCGAGAGCCTGCTGCACTCGGGCAAGGTGCTCGTCGCCGTGCACCTCGACAACCCCGAGCCGATCCAGCGCGTGCGCGACATCTTCCAGAAGGCGGGCGCCGAGGACATCTCCGTCTCGCGCGACAGCAAGGCCCGCGACGAGAAGAGCCCCGTCGCGCCGGCGGAGGGCTCGAGCCCCAAGCCCCTTCCCGCTCCGGTGCCCGCTCCCGCGGTTGTCGCCGGCGGAAAGGTCCTCTGAGCGCGGGTCCTTGAACGGGTTCGGCGCGGGATCGCCCGAGCGGCGGTTCCGCGACGAGCGCCGTCGCGGATGGCTCGGAGCGGCGAGCGCGGACTAGCGTGGCGCCGGCCGCGCACCGACGCGCAGCACGATCCACTGCGTGGTGGTGAACACCGTCTCGCCGAAGTCCGGCAGCAGACGCGCCGCGCGGCGCGCGGGCACGACGGCGTAGTCGAGCTCCCACGCGGCGGTCAGCGTGCGCAGGAGCTCGGGGCGCGGATCGGCATAGAACTGCGCGACGAGCTTCTTGCGTTCCGCGACGCGCTCCGCGAGCCCGGGGAACCAGATCGCGAGGTTGAAGTGCTCGTCCACCGCGCGGCGCTCCGCGACGCCGCTGATCGCATAGGGCGAGGGCAGCGGCGCGAGCAGCGGCGACTCGAACGGCCCGAGCACGCGCGCGGTCGCCGGCGTCTGCGTGCGCAGGAACGAGAGCACCTTCCAGCTGTCGTTGCTGAACGGGTACTTCGGCCACTGGCTCTGCGCGAAGCCGTCCGTCGTCGCCCAGGCCCGCGCGACGAGGAAGAGCCAGAGCACCACGCCCGCCCACGCGAGCCGCGCGGCGGCGCGAGGACGCGCGCCGAACGCGTGGTTCCACGCCGCGCGAAGGCCCGCCAGTCCGACCACGATCGACACCACGGCCAGCCAGGGCAGGAACTGGAAGCCCGTCTGGTGCGTGTCGAGGAACCAGAACAGCGAGACGTGCACCAGGTACGCGCACCAGCCGGCCGCGACGAGCACGATCAGCGCGCGGCCCTCGCGCGCGCGCGGCCAGGCTCTCCGGAACGCGAGCGCCGCGCCGAGCGCTCCCGCCGCCAGCACGCTCAGCCCGACCCCGATCCAGTCGAGGAAGTTGGGCAGCGCGCGCCCGTCCGGCGACGGCGGCCCGCCGTCGGCGAGTAGATCGTTCCAGAAACGTCCGGGCGCCCACACCGGACGCATCGCGAGCACGTCCGCGCCGTGCGGTTGCAGCGCGAGGATCGCCAGCCCGACCAGCACGAGCCCCGCGAGCCACGGCAGCCATCCGCGCGGACGCAGGTACACGAGCAGCGCGGCCGCCGCAGCCCACGCGAGCAGCGCGAAGTAGACCTTGGCGAGGAACACGAACCCGGCGAAGACCAGCGCTGCGCGCGCGAGGCTCGTCCTCCCGCGCACCAGCCAGGGCCAGGCCGCCGCGAGGAACGCCGCGCCGAACGCGGCCCCGTTCTGGAACGTGAACGAGATCCACAGGCGCTGGATGCACTCGCGCTGCGGGATCCCGGCCAGATCCACGAACCAGAACGGCACGACCGACAGCAGCGCGGACGCGAGCAGGGCCCAGCCGGTCGATTCCAGCACGGCCTTGGCGAAGAGGTAGATCCCGAGCAGGAACGCGAAGCCCTCGAGCAGGAAGCGCTCGCGCTGCACGAGCTCGAGCGCCTCGCCGCCGCAGAGTGTCCACCACGACGCGAGCTGCACGTCGGTCAGGTAGTGGTACGCGATGCCGACGTTCTCCGGCGTGAACGCCTGCAGCAGGTGGCGGTAGGGCTGCTGCCGCGTCCACTCCAGCGCGAAGGCCGTGTGCACGAGGTTGTCCTCGGGCGGCGTCAACGCGACGCCCTGCGGATCCGGACGCAGGTACACGATGTGATCGAGCCCGAAGAGCGCGGCTCCGCCCAGGCACGCGAGCAGGGCGAGCAGCGGAATGGCGCGCGAGCACGCCGTCGGCCCGGCGTCGCGACTCGCGCGCGGATCGGCGGACGCGCGCGCGCCGCGGCGGCGTGCGACCCGCCGCAGCTCGAGCACCAGACCCGCGAGCACGAGCAGCGCGAGCAGGCCCCAGCCGATCGTGCGACCGCCCAGCCGGTCCGAGCTCCACAGGATCGCCGGCGCCGCGCCGTAGCCGAGCAGGATGCACCAGGCCCACGCATCGCGCGGAGGATCGTCGCGCCGCGCGAGCAGTCCCAGCAGCGCGCTCCCGATCAGGGAGTGGCCGAGCGTCAGCAGCCCGACGTGGAGCAGCAGCGGCCCCGGCCGCAACGGCACGGCGCTGAGCTCGGCGTAGCGCAGGCCGACGAGGGTCCACAGCCCGAGCGACGCGACGAGCAGCGCACCGGCGACGAGCGGCGCACGAGCGCTGCCCGGCTCCGCGCGGCGGAGGATCGCGCACTCGGGCGTGCGGGTCGGGTCGGCGGGCGGGAGCATGGCTGCGGGGAGCGCGGAGGCGCTCTTGTACCAGCCGCGCTCCCGCCACGCGCTCAGCTCGCGCGGCGAATCACGGCGACCAGGTCACGTTGAGCGCGTTCGTGCCGTTGAACGTGCTCGTCGACGAGCAGCCGCCGAGCACGACCGGGTCGCGGTAGTACACCATGTAGTAGCGGTGCTGCGCGGCGACGATCGTGTCGCCCGCCGCGGCGGAACGGGCCGAGACGCTCGGGTCGCCGCCGAGCGGCGCGGTGATGCTGCCGCCGCTGGCCGTCTTGACGTAGAGGCGCTTGAGCCCGCCGGTGACGCAGCGCACGCCCTGGCCGAAGGCCACGCCCGTCGCATCGGTCGCGTTGCCCTGCAGCACGATGCTCGTCGCGGTCGGCTTCTCGCCGGTGGTGCTGAACACCAGCGTGTCGGCCGCGAGCGAGGGCGTTCCCGTCGCGTTGATCGAGGCGCCGCCGGTGGCGGAGCTGTTCTCGCAGCCTCGTCCGGCTCCCGCGGGCGGATTCGAGCAGGGGCAGGCGAGCACGCCCGCGACGCCCGGCGAGCAGTACGAGAGGATCGGCGGCACGCCCGCGACGAGGTCGAGGTGGCAGTCCGTGGTGACGAGGATGTTCGGGAAGTTCGGGTTGGACGTGCCCTCGACGCGCAGGCCGACGAAGGTCGCGCCTGCGCCCAGCAGCGCCTGCACCTGCGTCGTGACGTCGAACTGGAACGTGAAGCTCGTGTCGATCGGCGGGTGGTACTGGCCGTTGCCGACCACCGTCGCCGCGATCTGGTAGTCGGAGAGCTGCGCGCTGCCGTCCGCGTTGTAGAGCAGGAAGTCGAACGTGCGCACGCCGTTGTCGAAGGCGTTGTTGACCGCCACGCGGCCGTACAGCGTCGCCGAGACGATCGACTGGCCCGTCAGCGCGCTGACGTCGTACTCCTGGATCGCGCGGTCGGCGCGCGTCGACTGCGTGCGGATCAGGCCCTCGAAGGGCGTGGCGTTGAACGAGTCGCCCAGCCCGTCGACGGGCTCGTCGTGGATCGAGGCCACGACGGTGGGGGAGATCACCTGCGGCGTGGCGGAGGCCGAGGCGGCGAGCAGGGAGAGGGTCGTGACGACGAGGAGCCGAGAGCGAATCATGATGGGCGTCCGTCCGGGTTCTGGGGTTCGCGTGCGCGGCGAGCCGGCGGCTGCCGCTCAGACCATCGTACCTCCGCGCGCGAGTCGCAGCGGCGCGGCCCGGTTCGGACCGCGTCCAGGTCGCGTGCGGCGCGGAGGACCGGCTCCGCTGGTCGCGGCCCGCCGCCCTAGTGCGCAGCGGGAATCGGCAGGCGCAGCAGCAGCTGGTCGAGCGCCTCCGTCGAGCGTTCGAGCACGAGGCGGCCGTCGGCCTCGACGACGTGGAAGTCGCGCGTGCCGAAGTCGAGCCAGCGCACGTCCAGGCGGCCGCCCAGCTCGCGCCGCTTGCGCGCCACGAGCTCGCGCAGCGCGCGGCGCTCGGGCGGCGCAAGGCCGAAGCAGTCCTCGAGCCCACGACCGCTGCCGCGCGGGATGAACGGCAGGATGCTCAGGCGCCGGACGCCCTGCTCGAGACAGAACCGGCTCATCCACTCGACGACCTCGACGCCCCCGTGCACCACGGTGGTCTGCACGGAGGCCGGCACGCGCGCGTCGAGCAGCCGGCGCAGCGTGCGCGTCGCGGCGTCGAAGGCCTCGCGGCCGACGAGCTCGTCGTGTCGACGCGCGTCGCCGTGCAGGCTGAGCTTGACCTCGGTGCGCGCGCGGCCGAGCTCGACCAGCAGCTCCTCGGGGAGCAGGATGCCGTTGGTCGTCAGGCGCGACTTCAGGCCGCGCTCGCGCACGTGGGCCAGGAGGCGCGCGAGGTCGGGCCGGATCGTCGGCTCGCCGCCGCAGAAGTGGATCGTGCGCACGCCCTGCGCGCGCAGCCACTCGATGCGGGCGAGGAGCTCCTCGGCGTCGGGATGCGCGCCGTCGGGCGGCGCGAGGCAGAAGCCGCAGCGCGCGTTGCAGCGGCGCGTCACGCGGAAGCAGACCATCGCGGGCAGCACGAGGCCTTCGGTCGGCGGGGGAGTGCGAGGGGGCATGCGCGGGCTCCGTGCGTGCGCTGCGTTCAGCGCCGCGCCTCCGCGAGCATGTTGCAGAAGAGCAGACCCTGCTCGATCGCATCCTCGAGCGCGACGTGCGTGTGCGGCCGATCCTCGAGCCAGCGTCGCGGCATGTTCCGCTTGGAGATCGCGCGGAAGTCCTCGCGCAGGAGCACCATCGCCATCGTCTTGATGTCGAGCGCGGCGAAGCTGAACGGGCTGCGCCCCGCGAAGCGCATCAGGTACCAGTAGACGAACAGGAAGTCGAAGGCCGCGGGATAGCCGACGAAGACCGGCTGCCCCGGCAGCGCGTCGAGCCAGGCGACGTAGCGTGCGATCGCATCGGCGGGCGCGCAGGGGTCCTTGCGGCAGGCCTCCCAGGCCTCGGGATGCCGCGCCCACCAGGCGAGCGTGTCGGGGTGGCCGCGCGCGCCGGGCAGCGGCTCGAGGTTCGCCGTGAACGTCGCGAGCAGCGTCTTGTCCGCGGAGAACGCGGCCGAGCCGAAGCTCAGCATCGAGTGCGGACCGGGGATCGGCCCGTCGACCTCGATGTCGGTGCTGACGTAGACCTCGCTCACGAGGCGTGCTCCGCGAGCTCTACGTGCGCGGCGATCCACTGCGAGATGCGCGCGGGGCCGAGCTTCCCCAGCGCGGTGTTCCAGTCCTTGCAGCGCGGCGGCGGGGGCAGGCGTCGCGTGTGCGCCCGCGGAAGCCGCGCGGCGAGTCGCGCCGCCTCCGCCTCTCCCGGCCGGCCCGCGTCGCACGCGAGCCACACGCTGCGGCCGCTGGAGACCTCGGCCAGCCAGTCGGCGTCGCGCCCGATCGTCGCGATCGCGGCCCAGCCCGCGCTCGCGAGCGAGAGCGCGTCGAAGAGGCCCTCGACGATCAGGAACGGATCGGCGCGCCAGCCGCCGCGCACGCTGATCACGCCGCCGGGCGTGCCGATCGTGCGCATCTTGTTCTGTGCGTGCGTCGCGTGCAGGTGGCGGCCGTGCACGGCGGTCAGCCGCTGCTGCTCGTCGCGCAGGGCGGCGAGCACGGCCGGCCGCCCGCCGAAGTCGGGAGCGAAGCGCAGGTCCGCGGCCTCCGCCGTCGCGAGGTCGACGCCGCGCCGCGCGACGTAGTCCTCGCCCGGCGTCCCGCGCAGGGGGAGGGCGTGCTCGAGGAGCTCGGCCGGCGTCCAATCGGTGCCCGGCATGCGCGCGGGGTCGTGGAAGCGCTGCATCGGCCGCGAGTGTAGCGCGCACGGCGTCGGCGAGTGCTCGTCGAGCGAGCCGATCGTGTCGACGAATGGCGGAAGGCGCGCCCGTGATTGCGGGTGCGCAGGAATCGCCGCATGATCCACCCTGCCCATGCCGAGCGCGCCGCGCAGGTTCTGGTTCTGGTACACGCTGGTTTGGCTGCCGCCGCTCGCGATCTACTTCTTCGCGTTCCGCCTGCAGGGACGCCTGGACACGCGCTCGATGGCCCTGGCTTCGCTCGCGAGCGTCCTGCCCGAGGCGCTGCTGGGCATCGGTCTGGTGCACGGCTGCCGTCGCGCCTGGCAGCGCCGCTCGCGGCGCGCCATCGGGACGAGCCTGCTCGCTCTCGCTCTGGTCTACACGGCCGCAGCGACTGCGCTCAAGGCGACGTTGAGCCTGCAACTCTCCCGGCGCGAGGGCACAGGATGGGACTGGTCGAGCTACGATCGCTCGCTGCTCCTGTGGCAGGCGTTCTTCTGCGTGATCACGTTCGCGGTGATCACGAGCGTGACCTTCGGCCTGGCGACCGCCGCGCGCCTGCGCGACGAGGAGGCGCGCCGTTCCCAGGCGGAGCTGCTGCGCGCGCGCTCGGAGCTCAAGGCCCTGCGCGCACAGCTGAACCCGCATTTCCTCTTCAACACGCTGCATTCCGTGCGCGCCCTGGTGGGTGAGCAGCCGGCGGCGGCCGAGGAGGCGCTCGAGCAGCTCGGCGACCTGTTGCGCTACTCGCTGCGCATCCAGGACGCAGCGCACGAGGGCGTGCTGCTGCGCGAGGAGTGGGAGTTCGTGTGCGCGTACCTGGCGCTCGAGTCCTTGCGCCTGGGCACGCGCCTGCAGGTCGACGCCGAGGTTCCGGCCCGGACCCTGCAGTGCATCGTGCCGGCGTTCGTCTTGCAGCCGCTGGTGGAGAACGCCATCCGCCACGCCATCGCACTGCGTCCCGGCGGGAACCGTGCAACCTGAGCCAGCGCGGCGGAGGGCGTGCTGCGGCTCGTCGTGCGAGACGTCATGAGCCTGCGACGGACACGCGCGGCACGGGCAAGGGCCTCGAGCTGGTGCGCCAGCGCCTGCGCGCCCTGTACGGCGAGCGGGGCTCGGTCGAGGTCGAGAGCGCGCGCGGTGCGGGCTTCGCGGTGACCGTCGCTCTGCCCTGTCGCGAGGAGTCCGGATGAGCGTGCGCACACTGGTGGTCGAGGACGAGCCGCTCGCGCGACGCCTGCTGCGCCGCTGGATCGCGGAGGTCGATTGGCTGGAGTGCGTCGGCGAGGCCGGGGACGGCGCGAGCGCGGTCGCTGCGATCGACGGCTTGCGTCCCGAGCTCCTCTTCCTCGACGTGCGCATGCCCGTCTTCGACGGGCTCGAGGTGCTGCGGCGCATCCAGCACACGCCCGAGGTGGTCTTCACCACGGCCTTCGACCGCTACGCGGTCACGGCCTTCGAACTCGGCGCCGCCGACTACCTGGTCAAGCCCTTCGGGCGCAAGCGCTTCGAGCAGGCCCTGCTGCGCGTGCGTCCCAGGCTCGGCTCGCGGCCGGACGTGCCGACGGCGAGCGAGCGCGTGCGGGATGCGCTCGAGCCGCACCCCGTGCGCCGACTGTTCACGCGCGTCGGGGCGCAGATCCTGCCCGTGAGCGTCGAGTCGATCGTGCGGCTCGAGGCGCGCGGCGACTACGTCGAGATCCACCACGCCGCGGGTTCGAGCCTGATGCACATCACGCTCGGCGAGCTCGAGGCGCGCCTCGACCCCGAGCGCTTCTTCCGTGTACACCGCTCGCACGTGGTCAACCTCGATCACGTGCGCTCGGTCCGGCGCACGGACGAGCGTCGCTTCTCGATCGTGCTCGCCGATGGCACGCAACTCGTCGCGAGCCGAGCGGGCTCGCTGCGCCTCGCGGAGCGCCTGCGCTGACGGGGCCACACGGAGCCACTCGTCGTCGCCAGAGGCGCACTCGTCGAAGGCCGCGGCCCACTGGCCGAATTGCCGCGCCGCAGGGCAGTCCCTCCAGCCATCCTCGGCGCTTGTGCTGCGAGCCTCGATGCGGACGACCTCGAGGGCGCAGCGTGAAGTCTCCCTTGGACAATCCGCCACTGGCATCCCATGCGCATCCACGATTCCCTGCGGGCACTCTCGCTCGCCATGACGCTCGTCGGTTCCGGTGTGCCGCACTCCGATCCCCAGCAGGCCTGCAAGCGCATCCTCGTGCAGGACGCGAGCCTCGACAACCTCGTCGACCCGCCGGGCTACGCCAGCGCTGCGCTGGGCACGCTCGGAGGAGTGCAGCGCGCCGGCCAAGGCAAGCAGGCGTTGATCCTCGTGCCAGGGCTGGGCTTTGGGGCCGGCATCTTCGACGAGTTCCTGCAGCGTCACGCGCAGGAGTTCACGATGTACGCCGTCACCCTCGCAGGTTTCGGCGGCACGCCGGCCCCGCCCTCGCCGAGCGCGACGACGAGTTTCGGCGACCAGACCTGGACGAACGCGGCGCTGGGCGCGCTCGAGAAGCTGATCGTCGACGAGCACCTCGAGCGGCCGATCGTCGCGGGACACTGGCTCGGCGGCACGCAGATCGCCCTGCGACTCGCCGGACGCCGGCCGCAGCAGGTGAAGGCCGTGGTGCTCTTCGCCGGTTCCGCGTGCATGACGAGCGCGGATCCCGGGCGCGCGGCGCAGCTCGCGACGCTCGAGGGACGCGTCGCCGCGATCGACCAGTACATGGCCCCGAAGTGGTTCAAGACGGTCACGCGCGAGACCTGGGACGACAACAACTTCCTGCCGGGCGACTACGCCAGGGATCCGGTGCGCGGACTGCGGCTGTGGCGCGCGGCGGCGACGCCGCCTCTGCACGTCTGGGTGCGCTACCTGTGCGAGTTCAACGCCCAGGACGCAGCGCGAGCTGGAAGCGTTGGCTCGTCGGCCAGCCGCGCTTCTCCGTCAAGCTCGTGCACGATGCGCGCGCCTGTCCGTGGATCGACCAGCCGGAGCAGGTCGACGGGCTGTTGCACGAGTTCCTCGCGCCATTACGCTGAGGGCGCGCGGTTCGTGTGCGTCTGGCCGGTTCGCCCGTAGGAGAAGAGCGATGAGAATCCGAATCCTGTCGAGCGTTCCGCTCGCCCTGCTGGCCGCGTGCTCCGCCACCCTGTGCCTGGACAGCCGCTGGTCCCAGCTCTACTCCCTGGAGGTCGATCCGAAGTCGGAGTCGCATCGGATCGTGCTGGACTGCCCAACCTCCGCCGGCGTGTTGCGCGCACACTTCCGCATCGACGGCGCGAGCGGGGGGATCTCGCTGAGGCTCTTCGACCCTGCCGGCATCGAGCGGCATCGCGAAGACGTGCACGGCGGACGGTGCGACGTCACCCAGCACTGGCCCGCGCGGCGCGGAGTGTGGGTCGTGGACCTCGTCGCGACCGACTTCGCCGGGAGCTACGCGGTGGACTTGTGCAGCTCTGACCACTCGTGCGACGCGGCGGACGGGCTCCCAGCGGACGCGCAGCCGTGAGCCCGATGCGCGGCCAGCAGGGCCTGCAGCTGTGGCTCTTCCCGGTCACGTACCTGCTGCACGCCGGCGAGGAGTACTTCTGCGGCGAGACGTTCCCCGCCTGGATTTCGCGCATCGGCAGCGTGCGCTTCACCGCGAGCGCCTTCCTGTGGCTCAACGGCGTCGCGCTGGCCGTGATGATCGTCGCCGTGTGGCTGGCCAAGCGGAGGGAAGAAGCTCGCTGGCTGTGCGCCACGCTGGGCACGGTCACCTCGATCAACGGCTTGGCGCATGCTGCGGGATCGCTGGTGACGGGCTCCTACTCCCCCGGCCTGTGCACTGGCCTCGCGCTCTGGCTTCCGCTGGGCCTCTGGACACTGCGCTGCTCCTGGAGCGCGCTGCGCCGCGCGGAGTTCGTGGCCGGGGTCGTGCTCGGCGTGCTCGTCCATGCGTTCGTGTCCGGCTTCGTGCTGCTCGGCTGAGCCGCCTCGCCCGCGAGTCGTCACGCCCGCTCGAGAGACAGGAGCCTTGGAAAGCACGCCGAGTCCGCGTTCCTGCATCGCACGGCGTGCGCCGGCAGGAGGAGCACCGGTACCGGCGCGCCCGCTGGCGGACGTCAGGCGGTCCTCAGGACCTCGATCTGCGTGCGGGCTTCGACGTCGCCGCCTTCTTCGTCCGTGGGCTTCCGGCGAACAGCGAGTGGCTCTCGGCGATCCAGGCCTTCAGCAGCGGTCGTGGAGGCAGCTCGTCCAGGTTCAGCTTGACCCAACCCGCCGCTCCCGCCGCGAACCCGCGCTTCTTCGCGTCGGCGATCGACGGCCCGAGCTTCAAGCGGATGTGGTCCTTCGACAGGAACAGGAACGCCTTCTTCCGGACCAGGAACGTGCGGCACTCCAGCGCGGTACCCGCGCAGGAGATGCCCTCGTCGACGTCCGGGAGTGCCATGGCCAGCGTTGCGGGGTCCGACATCGCGGCAAGGCTACCAGTCCGGCCGGACGCACACGATCCCCGCACTCCGTCCTCGGCCGCGTTCAGCTCATCGCCGCCCGCCAGCTCCCGCGCGCCACGCACAGACCGCAGACGAATGCCACGGCGAAGAGGGCGAGCCCGACCCAGAGGGCGGGACTGGCGGCGTTCACCTCCTCGCGGAAGCGCAGCATCTGCACGATCAGCGCGGGCAGGGCGAAGATCAGCATCAGCGACGCCAGTCGACAGCGCGTGCGGTCGTTCTCGCGCACCATGCAGACGAGCAGCGTCCCGAACAGGATCAGCCAGGCGCTCATCGAGCGCGTGGTCAGCGGCGTCAGCACCCACGCGAAGCGCGGGACGAGCAGCGCGGGGGCGGCGAAGCAGCTCGCACCGAGCAGCACGAGCGCTCCGCCGCACGCGAGGCAGAGCGCGCGCAGCCAGCCCGGGAACGTCTCGCCGGAGTCCACCGTTCGGCCGCGTGCCGTGCGCTCCTGCCAGACGTACGCCGCGACGAGGATCGGCGGGGGCAGCACGTAGCTCGCGAGCCAGACCGCGAACGGGCGGCTCTCGACCGTGAACTTCTCCCAGTGCAGGAACGTGGCGAGCAGCTGGATCGCGCAGAACAGCGCCGCCGGCAGGATCATCACCCGGATCATCTCCCAGCGCCGTGCGAACAGCGGCAGCAGGAAGAGCGGTGCGGTCGTGATGTAGAAGGCCCCGAGCACGGCGGCCATCACGGCCGGCCGGATCGGCCAGGCGAAGTTCGTCGCGCTGTCCTGCGGAGCGACGCCGATCGCGAGCACCGCGGCCACCCCGAAGCAGACCTCGACCCCCAGCCAGGCGCGCACGGGCCAGCGGATCGGCGTTCCCTGCGTGCTCATGCGCGCGACCTCGACTCGCGGCGCGAGCGCTGGACGCTGAACGCGACGGCGATCCAGCCGATCAGGCCCAGCCCCAGGTGGAAGGGGTGATCGAACGGCTGCAGGTGCAGCAGCGTCGGGTTCCCTGCCAGCCAGCCGTAGACAGCGAGCGCGACGTAGAACGTCCCGAAGCCTGCGGCGAAGCACAGCACCCCGCGCTCGCCGCCCCACCGGAGCAGCGCGAGCGCGAGCAGCCCGCTGACGATGTGCAGGATCGAGTGCGCGGGCATCATGTGCGTCGCCCCGAGCAGCTGCGGGAACGCCTCGTCCAGGCTCGGAACCAGGCGGAACGCCAGCGTCGAGATGCCCTGGAGCAGGAGGAACACGCCGGCGAGGGCGGTGTAGATACGAGCGGGCGATCGCTTCACGAGGAGAGTCCTTTCCCGAGGTAGCGGGCCTGCAGCGTCCCCGAGAGCGCGGCGGCGAGAGCGAGCGCGCCGAACCAGACCCAGGTGGCGATGCGGCCTGCGTCGAACAGGTTGCGGTGCAGGAGCGAGGCGACGAGCGCGAACACGGCCAGCACGCAGGCTCCGCGCACGACGATGCGCGACTCCGCCCAGCTCCTGTTCCGCGCGAGCAACCAGCTGCACGCGCCGTACGCGAAGAACGGCGCCGAGTAGACCTGGGCCAGCAGCGGGCTGATCTTCCACGGCCAGGCGGAGACCATCGCCGCCGGCACGACCAGCAGCAGCAGCGACAGGATCACGGCAGCGGCTCCCTGGGCGAGCAGGCCGCGCCGGGCCCAGGCCGGCAAGGCCGCGTCGAGCGGATCCGCGCCGGGGGATCGGTGCGCGCGCAGCGACCAGATCCCGGCCAGCGGATAGACGATGTACGCGCCGAACCAGAACCAGACGGGCTTGTGCTGCGCGTCGAACTCCTCGAGGTGGAACAGCGACAGCACGAGCAGCGCTCCGGTCCAGAGCGTGACCAGGATCACCATCGCGCGCACGTCGCGCTGGCGCCGTGCGACGAGCCCGTTCGCCAGCATCACGCCCGCCGAGAGGTAGACCGCGCCGAGGAAGCGTGCGTGCAGCGGCGGCACGAACCAGGGCAGCGCGCGGTCGGCGTGGGCGGGATCGAGCGTGCCCCAGCCGCCGACCCAGAGCGCCAGCAGCCCCACGGTCGCGAAGTACAGGCGCTGTCCGCGCGTGATCTCGTTCATGCGGACCTGCTGCGCGCGACGGCGGAACAAGCGCCCCAGAGGATCACCCCCAGACCCGCGAACAGGAGCGCGATCGCCGCCAGGAACCCGAGGTGCACGGCGACATGCGCGGGAGGCCCGACGGGCTGGAGGCCGCGCGCGCCGAGCAGCGGCCCGGCGCAGAGCACCGCGGCGAAGACGTAGCTCGCCAGCACGAGCACGCTCGTCGCGAAGCGCGCGGCGCGCGCGCCGAGCGCGAGATGCTGACCCACGGCCGCGACCGCGACGTAGAGCGTGCCGCCCGTGACGAGCGTCGTGTGCGACGAGCGCCAGGCGAGCTGCGCCTGCGGCGAGCCGTCCGCGGTGATCGCATGCTGGAGCGGGAACCCCAGCAGCATCCCGAGCAGCGCGAGGAGCAGGCCATGCACCACCAGCACGAGGACCTGTGCGCGGCTCACGGCATCGACTCCCCCGCGCACGACCTGCGCGCGGCGTGCCCATCCGTCGCGGGATCGACGATCGCCTCCGCGGCGCGGCTCCCGGCGAGGAGCGCGGCGTGGATGGACGTGGAGAGGATCTCTTGGGCCGACAAGCGGGGGGACTCCGACGGTGGGGGACGGACCGGCGGCGGCACGAGGTGCTCGCCGCAGCGGTCCCTTCCTGTCCGACGGAGCGCCGCGCCTTTCAGGCCATCCGCGGAATTCCAGGCGCCCCGCGCTGGACGCGATCGAGCGCCGCTACAGGCCCCCGAGCATGTACACGTTCGACCACGGACCCCAGCCGAAGGCGTTGTGCGCCTTGACCTGGACGCCCCAGTCCGGGACCCAGTCCACCGTGAAGCTCGCGCCGAGCGTCGTGCCCGAGACGCTCTGCGTGTAGGTGTTGCTGGTCTCGCTGTCGGTGATCGTGATCATGTACTGGTCGATCGGGCTGTTGCCCGGATCGGCGGCGTGCCACGTGGCGACGAGCGTGTCCGTCGAGCCGCTCGGGTTCGGATTCGACCAGGTGGCGGCGAGCGCGGTGGGCGCGCCGGGCGGGATCGTGGCGTTCGAGGTCGTGACCTCGAGCGGAACCGACGGCGAACCCGACCCGCTCAGGGTCGTGTTGACGACGCGGATCGCGTAGGTCGTCTGCGGCTGCAGCATCGGGATGATGCCGCTCGTCGCCGACCCCGCGATCGTCGCCGTGAGCACAGGAGCCGACGAGTTCACCGGCGTCGCGGTCAACGTCGTCGACGTGATCGCGGCCGGCGTCACGCCGCGCGGCGTCCACGAGACCTGGAACTGGTCTCCCGACTGGAGTGCGCTCACCGCGTTCGGCACGCCGGGCAGCGGGACGAGCAGGTACGCCGCGTTGCCGGCGTTGAAGACCTCGTCGCCGTACGCGTCGAATGCACTGAAGGTCGGGTCGACCGGGGGAGCGCTCGCCAGCGCCGCCGCGGACAACACGCCACCCCCGAAGTCCCAGGTCACGCCGGCCCAGGCCGTGTACGTGATCGTGTTGCCGCCGATGCCCCCCAGGCTGCAGGTGGTCGTGAGACGCACGGCCCCTGTCGGATACCCGCTGACGGGATCGAAGCCGGTCATGTACGCGTGCTCTCCGATCCCGCCGCAGGAGTGGCCGAGGATCGCGAACGCGGTGGACTGCGGCAGGCTCACGCTCGTCGGGTGCCGGACGAGCAGCCGCTGATCCGGATTCTGTTGGCCGCTCATCGTGCTCGCCGGTGCGGTTGCGGCGTGCGTTGCCGCGAACGGCACGCAGAGGAGCAAGCCGAACGCGAGAGCGGAGAAGGAACGCGGGTCGTGGAGGAGTCGCATGGTTCGAATGGCTTGGGGCCGAGGAGGACCCGTCGGGGTCCACAGCGGACGGCGCGAGGCGTGACGGGTCCGCCCGGAACCGGTCGTCTGGAGTGCCTCCGCTCGATCGTGCACGGGATCGTGCGGGCTCGTGCGTGCCGTCGAGCACGCGCGCTCGCGCGACGGCTCCGCGAACTCGGGGCCTCGGTGCCCCGGTCGAGCGAGGCGCTCACGGCGATCGCGATCATCGAGGGCACCGCCAAAGGCGTCAAGTTGAGCTGGGTTCACGCGAGGCTGGTTGGCTCTCGGGATCGCAACGCCGCTCGTCGATCTCTCGTCTCGTGCCTCTCGAGATGGGCTCGGACGACCTGCGGCGAACGGACGAGCAAGCCCGTGTCGAATCGTGCGAGCAGGAAGCGCGTTCCCTGCAACTCTCGCGGTCATCCCGGCAATCCGCTCGGCGCCGGAACAACACCTCGCCTCGAGGGCGGCACCACGCACGGGAGCAGGGCTCTCACGCACGTCGCCATCGGGCACGTGGGAACCGAGCTCCTCACGGAGGCACGCGCAGCGTCCTGCGGCGCGCCGGTTCCGGTTCGAAACGCGCATGGGCTCTCCATGCCGGACCGGGGCAGCGCCTCCGCGTGATGGCGCGTTCCTCGCGTTCGCGGATCTCCGCCTGCCCGGCGTCTTCCACCCCCTACGCAACGATCCTCCAAGCAAGAAGGACCCCCGATGTTCTCACGAATCACATTCCTCTTCGTCGTGCTGCTGGCGTTCTGCTTCGGGACCGCGCCGAACTCCGCAGCGCAGAGTTCGAGCACGTTGACCGTCGAGATCTGCTGCACCTCCCAGCAGAAGGTCGACCAGCCGCACGGAGTGACCCTGGAAGTGCAGAAGCCCGATGGAACGACGGCTTCGTTCAGCGTGTTCGTCGCCGCGGGGACGAAGGCGAAGGACGTCGCCGGCCAGCTCGCGGGCGCCCTGCGCAGCAACGGCGTCAATGCGGGCGACCCGACACCGAACACGCATCCGCGCTTTGCTGCGGGCACGGCGTGGGATGTCCCGCTCCCGCCGGGCTACGTGCTGACGAAGGCGAAGGTGCAGAAGCGCGTCGACGGCCACTGGCAGGAGGACGATGGACACATGAAGATCCGGGTCAACCGGAAGAAGGTCAGCAACCAGCACGACGTCGCCGGCGGCCTGGCCCTCCCGCTGACGGATGACAGCGCGAGCGACGATCTCTCGTTCAGCACGCTCGACTTAACGCAGGATGCCTGGTCCGGCGACTCGAAGGCGATGGAGGTGTACCTGCGCGGCGTCGACGCCCAGGGCGTCGAGTTCTCCTACTGGAAGACCATCGTGTACGAGCCCGGCGATTCCCTCCCCGCCGACGACTTCGCCGACATCGGCGACTTCCTGTCCTCCCTCGGCATGACGGTGACGTTCCCGGCCTCTTCCAAGATGCACGTCGAAGTGTGGCCGTCCGGCCTGAGCGTGCAGGAGGTCGAGTTCACCATGTACGACGCGACGCTCCCCGCCG
>JBGASC010000055.1:0-37657 GCA_044229935.1 Planctomycetota bacterium
CGCCGCCGCGCTCAACCACCCCAACGTCGTGACGGTCTACGACGTCGGCGAGCACGCCGGCGTGCACTACCTCTCGATGGAGTACATGGACCGCGGCACGCTCGAGGACCGCGTGCAGCGCGAGGGGGCGCTGCCCTGGAAGGCCGTGCTCGAGATCCTGCGCGACGCGGCCGGCGGCCTGGCCTACGCCGAGTCGCGCGGCATCGTGCACCGCGACCTCAAGCCGGCGAACCTGATGCAGAACCACGCCGGCGCGACGAAGATCGCCGACCTGGGCCTGGCGACGCACATCGAGGCCGAGGAGCAGCAGAGCGCGGAGAAGAAGGTCTTCGGCACGGCGCACTTCATGGCGCCCGAGCAGGCGCGCGGCGAGAAGGTCGACCACCGCAGCGACCTGTACGCGCTCGGCGCGACCGCGTACCGGCTGCTGACCGCGCACACGCCCTACGAGGGCGCGACCAGCCGCGACATCCTGCGCGCGATGCTGCGCGAGGATCCGCGCCCGATCGCCGCGCTCAAGGCCGACGTGCCCGCGCCGGTGATCGCGCTGGTCGAACGGCTGATGCGCAAGGACCCGGCGCTGCGCTTCGGCTCCGCGCGCGAGCTGCTGCTGGAGATCGAGCGACTGCGCAACGCCGACGGCGCCGCTCCGGCCGCGAGCGCGAGCGGTGCCGCGAGCGCGCGCTCGTCCAAGGGCGTGCTGATCGGCCTCCTGGTCGTCGCCGCCGGCGGCGCGGCTGCCTGGTTCGCGCTGCGCGAGCGCGGATCGACGCCGACGCCGGTCGACCCCGGCCACCCATCGACGAGCGCGCAGCACGCGGGCGGCGAGCCCAAGCCCGTCGATGCGCAGCCGACGAGCACGACCGCCCAGGTCCCGCCCGTCGATGCGCACGCGACGGCGCAGCCGGCGCCGACGCCCGATCCGGGCGGCGCCTCCGGCGGCGGCAAGCCCAGGGAGAACGACGAGCAGAAGCTCGAGCTCTTCGAGACGCAGGCGCGCGTGGCGCTGCTGGAGATCGTCGCGCGGCAGATGGAGCCCAAGGAGCGCATCGCCGCGCTGCGCGAGATGGCGGAGAAGTTCCGCGGCTCGAACTCCGCGGCCGAGGCGACCGAGAAGGCCGACACGCTCGAAGCGGAGGCGACCAACGCCGAGGCCGCCGCGACCACGCACCACACCAACGTGCTCGCGCTCTCGCAGAAGCTGCGCGCGGCCGCCGCGCTCGACACGCGCCCGTTCCTGCCCGGCAAGGCGCTGCTGGCGATGCGCGCGGTCGAGGGCCAGGCCGCGTACGAGAACGACCCGCTCTTCCAGGGCGAGAAGACGCGCCTGGAGCAGGAGGTGCTGACGCAGGCCAGCGAGTACGCCAAGACCGTGCTCGAGGACACGCAGAAGGACCTCGAGAAGGGCGAGCACGAGAGCGCCAAGAAGAAGCTGACCGAGCTGATGCCGGTCTTCGACCTGCCCGACTTCCCGCTGGGCAAGTCGCCGCTGGGCACCGACGTGCTCTTCGAGCTCGGCCGCCGCGCGCGCGAGCGCCTCTCGAACCTCGGGCAGATCGCCAGCCAGATCCAGACGCAGCAGTCGCGCGAGGAGACGCTCGCGCTGGCGCAGTCCCTCTCCGGCCCCGACGCGCTCGAGCGCGAGCTCGGCGGCTTCGACTTCGCCGCCGCGCACGCGCGCGTCGCCGCGCTGGGCGCCAAGGCCACGACCCCCGCGGCGAAGATCCTGCTGGGCGACCTCGACCTCGAGCTCGCCGGCGCGCAGCGCGCCTTCGACCTCCTCGCGCGCGAGTTCCCCGCCGGATGGAAGCGCAAGGGCGTCGACGATCCGCGCGACAAGAGCGAGGCGCTGCGCAACGTCGTCGGCGCGGACGCGGATGGCCTGATGCTCGAGGCGCAGGGCGGCGCGGTCGAGCGCCTCCCCTGGACCGCCTTCGCGCGCAACACCAAGGTGCTCAACCGCCTCTTCGTCGAGCGCTTGACGCGCGAGTACACAGCCGACGAGGCGCGCGACGTGATGGCCCTGGTGCACCTCACCGCGGTCAGCGAGGCGCTCGAGCTCGCGGGCAAGATGTTCGACCCCGCGAAGAAGGCCAACTTCACCGAGGGCAACGCCAAGGACCTGGTCGAGGGCTTCAACGCCGCGCAGGGCTGGAGCGCCAAGGCCGGCGCGCCCTCGAACCTGCTCGCGCACGACGCGGCGGCGGCCGAGCTGCTCGCGCGCGTCCTGCAGGACACGACCAACGGGGCGTGGTCGAGCGCGGTGGCGGGGACCGAGCGGCTGCTGCGGGAGAACCAGGACTCGCTGCTCGTGCGGATGCTCAGCGACGGGACGCAGCCGAAGTAGGGCCGTGCGCGGCCGGCACGGGCGCGCCTACTTCAGCTTGCCGAGCTCCTCGTTCGCGACGATGGCGCGGGAATGCGAGCCCGTCCCTGCGCGGCCCGATGGCGTACCGTCCCACGCGCCGCCGCAGGTACCCGACATCTACCCGCCGGTACAGCCGCAGTACAGGAGGATGCTCCTCGTGAATACGAGAACAGCAGGGGTGGTGGTTGACCAGACATTGCACGTCATGAAATCGGGTTGACCGTCGCAGTCGGTCACGAGCTTTCCTGTCCTGAACGACGAGGTGCCACCGGCTTGCCACGCACAACCGGGAGGCCTGCAAAGCTCAAGCTTGTAGGTTGCGGCCGGACAGCCCCAGGACAGGTTCACACCCAGGACACAGGGAGTGCAAGTCACGCATGAAGGCGGTTCTCCAGTCCCGTCCTCGCAAGCTTGACCAGGTCCTCCCCAAGTGATGACGAGGTCGCAGCCTGGGGGAAGCGTCCCTTGGTTCCCGTCGACTGGCGCACTTGGACACACGAGGGGGCACTCTGCCCCCCCGGTCTGTGCGGCGGCGAGTCTAGCGGAGGCAACGGCGACGAGCAGGATCGCTACGATTTCGCGAGCTGTGGATCGAGACACGATAGTGGACCTCAAATGGACTGCGAGGGTGAGGGAGCAATTGGATCGGAATTTGGACCACGCAAAGCTGCTTGGTCTAGCGCCGTCGCTTCAAGCCGATCTCCCGGGCTTGGTCGCAGCGATGGCTCAGATCGGCAAACAACTCTTCGGGGATCTCGGGGCGCACGGGTGGATTCGGAGTCCGCCCTTCCAGAATCGCCTTGTTTCTCTCCGCAGCCTCCTTCCCAGCGTCGCGGTTCCGGGCATTCAGGAAGTCGTCGAACGCGGCGAAGTCCGGGAACTCGGCGTCATTCACGATGTAGGTGCGCATGTTCACCGAAATCGCGCGTTCGCCGGATCGAGGGCGTTGCAATGGCTGTTGGCCTTGCTGCTGTTCCGTGAATTGGCCGCGTTCATCCAGCATGGCCGCGACTGAGATTCCCCAGAGCAAGTGGCAGTTGGCGATCTGGTCGTCGATCGTGCCGGACACTCGAGCGATCCGGAGCTGATCCCGATACCAATCGATCTTGTCGACCAGGTCGAAGGGCTTGTTCGGATCCGGGATCGGAACGTGCGGTGTCGCGTCGGCAACCGCAGGAGTTGCCGGAGCAGGAACGCTCTCGCGCTCCGCGCGAGCCACGGACGCGCCCACGCTTGGAGACTCGGCCCGTGCCGCAACAGGGCTCGGAGTGGGCGGCAGCGCCCTTGTCTCGCCAGAGGCCGACGTTCGGCTGAAGAACCACCACAGCCCGCCGCCGAGCGCGAAGGCCGTCGCGAGCAAGAGCACACTTGCGCGGTTCATTCTCTTCTCCCTGCGCAACAGACTACCCCCCCCCTTCAGCAGACGTCAATCATTCATTTCAGCTTCCCGAGCTCCTCGTTCGCGAGCTCGCACGAGGGATCGAGTTCGAGCGCGGCCTCCGCGCGACCCTGCGCCTCGCTCTTGCGGCCGAGCTCGCGCAGACACGTCGCCTCGTGCGCGATCCACCCTGCCTTCTGCTTGTCGTCGAGCTCGCCGGGCTTGTCGGGATCGAGCGCGGCGGGCACCAGCTGCACGACCTTGTACTCGCGCAGCGC
The DNA here is from genome assembly GCA_044229935.1 of Planctomycetota bacterium. Lineage (GTDB taxonomy): Bacteria > Planctomycetota > UBA1135 > UBA1135 > JADJLZ01. Next base: position 4,025 of record JBGASC010000055.1, read on the forward strand.
GTCGTCCCAGCGCTTGCACGCGACCAGCGCCGCGGCCCAGTCCTCGTGCAGCTTCCTGCGGAACGGATCGATCTGGTTCGCCTCGTCCAGGCGCTGCGCGGCCTTCTCCGGCCGGCCGTTCTGCATGTGCCAGCTCGCCACCGCCATGCGCCCGTCGAAGTCGCCCGACTCCCAGTCGAGCCAGCGCTCGACCGCCTCCATCGCCGCGTCGGTCTCGCCGCGCGCCTTGTGGATCGCCGCGAGCAGGCGCTCGGCGTTGAGCTCCTTCTCCGCGTAGCCGGGGAAGGCCTTGGCCGCCGCCTCGGCGTGCACGAGCGCCTCGTCGTACTTCTTCTGGCGCTGGTACAGACTCGCCAGCGCCATCCGTGCGCGGAAGTCCTCGCCGCCCTGCGCGATCCCCTGCTGGTAGAGCGCGATCGCCTGCGCCTCGTCGCCGCCGGCGAGCGCCATCTCGCCGCGCAGGAAGCTCGCGCGCGGATGCTCGGACTCCTTCGCGCCGAGGTGGCGCAGCGCCTCCTCGGCGTCGACGCGGCTCTGCTGCTGCCAGGAGCCCGCGGCGACCGTGATCCAGTCCTCGCACCAGCGCGAGGCAGCGGCCGCGTCGGCGGGCGCCTTGGCGGGCAGCGTCAGCCGCAGCGTCGCGACGCGGCCCGCGTCCCAGCGCGGCTCGATCTTGAGCGCGTGCGTCAGCTCGACCACGCGCTCGTGGAAGGCGCGGTCGACCTCCTCGGGCGTCTGGTGCAGCACCTCGGCGAAGGCCTGGTCCAGGTCGAGGCCGCGGTCGAAGGCCTCGAGCAGGTGCACCAGCGCGGGGAAGCCGTGGCTCTGCACCCACATCTCGCACAAGAGGCCGCCCTGGTAGTAGGCGAAGAGGATGCGGCCGGTGCGGAAGGCGCGGTTGAGGTCGCGCACGGGGATCAGGTCCTCGTTCGCGAGCGCGTCGACGAGGTCGCGGCGCATGTTGCGCGACCAGGACGGGTTGCGGTTGACCTCCTCCCAGGTCGCGATGCCCTCGGTGATCCAGCGCGGGCAGCGGTTGTGCGAGAGCCCCAGGTGGATCACGTGCGTGAACTCGTGGAAGCTCGTGCGCGCCCAGGAGAACGTGCCGCGCATCTCGGCCAGCGGCGAGACGGCCGTGACCACCGGCCCGAAGCACACGCCCAGCGCGGGGTAGCCCTCGAAGCCCGTCGAGCGCACCGAGAAGTCGGCGTGCTTGCCGAAGACCTCGATCGCGGTCGGACCCGGCGTGTAGCCGTAGCGCGCGGCGAGCTCGGCGCGCGCCGAGGAGTAGAAGGGCACGAGGTAGGTCTGGAAGACCTCGGTCGCGCGCGGATCCCAGGCGAAGCTGAGCTCGCCGCCGCCGCTGGAGGCGAGCTCGCGCTGCATGCGGCCGAGCACCTTGCGCGTGTTGTCGCGCCAGGCGTCCTGGCGCGGCGCGGCGAGATCGTGCGCCTTGTCGAGCGCCGCCAGGCCGCCCTTCTCGTCACCGCTGTTCGCCAGCGCCTTGCCGAGCACGTTCCAGGCTTCGGCGTCGGCCGGGTCGCGCTCGGTCGCGGCCTTGGCGAAGGGAGCGGCCTCGGAAAAGCGGTAGAGATCGCACAGGTGCGCCGCGAGGTCGCGCTCGGGCGCGGAGTCGGCCGGATCCTCGGCGGCGAGCGCCGCGAGCAGCTTCTGGCAGCCCTCGCGGTCGTGCTCGATCCAGGCCAGCGCGGCGCGCAGCGCGCGCACGTCGCGGCGTGCCGGCGCCGCGCGCTCGAGGCGGACCAGGCGCACGCGCACGCTCTTGAGGTCGCCGTCGTCCAGATCGGCCGAGGTCGCCGCGACCTGCGCGGGCAGCGAGCCCGGGCGCAGGCGCAGGTAGTCGTTCAGGATCGTGCCCGCGTCCTTGCGCCGGCGCATCCAGTTGAAGTGGTACAGCTCGTACTGCCCGAGCGTCGCCGCCTCGTGCGTCTTGTTGAGGCGCAGCGCCTCCTCGTAGAGCTGGCCGGCCGAGCGCCGCGCGCCCTCGGCGACCTCCTTGTCGGCCTCGAAGTACAGGTCGCCGAGCTCGGCCAGCACGTCGGGCTCGCTCGAGCCCTCCGCGCGCGCCTTCTCGTCGGCGGCGACCAGCGACTCGGAGGCCGCGCTCAGGTCGCCGAGCTTGCGCTGGCAGCGCGCGCGGTCGAGCAGGCCCTCCCAGCCGCGCTCATCGCCGGTCCTTGCCCCGGTCTCCAGCAGCGTGCGCGCGCGCTTGCGGTCGCCGCGCGCCCAGAGCGTGCGCGCCAGAATCCAGGCGTCGCGGGCGTCGTGCGCGGGGTCGAGGCGCTCGGGATCGAGCAGCGTTCCGGCCTCGGCCGCGCGCCCCAGATCGAGCAGCAGCCCGGCGACCAGGCGCAGGCAGGCCGGCACGAGCTCGCTCTTCCCCGCGCGGGAGGCTTCCAGCGCCGCGCGGGCGTCCTCGAGGGCGGCGGTGTACTCGGCCTGGTCCGCCTTGCAGCGCGCGCGCACGAGCAGCGCACCGGCGTGGCGCGGCTCCTCGGCCAGGGTCTCCTCGGCCGTGCGCAGCGCCGCGTGCAGGTCGCCGCGGCGGCGGTCCCTGTCCGCCTCGCGCAGCGACTCGTCGACCAGCTGCGCCTCCTCGGGATCCTGCGGCCGGGCGGGCCGATCCTGCGCCGCGAGCGGCAGCTCCAGCCCGACGGCCAGGACCGCTCCCACCCACCACGCCCACCCGCTCGCCCTGCGCCTCATGACCGGGGATTCGACCACGCGTTCCTGCCTCTCGCCAAGCATCTGCCTGCTCTACGCCGCGCCGGCCTCCGCGACCAGCGTCGGGATCCCATTGTTTCGCGCCTCGCCAATCGGTACCAAATCCCCATGAAGTCCAGCTTGCTCCGCGCCACGGCCCTCGTCGTCCTCGTCCCTGCCCTGTTCCTCCCCAGCGCGTGCAGGACGCAGACGCCGCGCCCCGAAGCGCCGCCGATGGCGAGCCTGTCGCACGACACGCCCGATCCGCTCCCGCGCTGGGCCGAGCTGCCCGCGGGCGAGGAGCGTCTGCACCAGATCGAGCTCTGGCAGGTCGAGCAGGATCCGTCGTTGCGCGGCTACTGGCAGATCGAGGCCGAGCTGCAGCTGGGCACGGGCCGACTCGACGAGGCGCGCCGCACGCTCTCCGCGGACAAGACCAGGAGCAAGGACGCCGCGCTCGCCACGCGCGTGCGCAACGCGCGCGGATCGCTCGAGAAGGTCGCCAAGGACCCGGCGGCCGACGAGAGCCAGCAGAAGCGCGCCAACGACGCGCTCGGCCGCGCCGACAAGCTGCTCGCCGATCTGGGCCAGGGCAAGCTGCTGCTCGGCGTGCCGGTGATCGCGCGCTCGAGCTGGGGCGCGCTGCCCGCCAAGCCCGCGCTGATGATCAAGAACAGCGGCGGCTGGAAGAAGATCACCGTGCACCACTCGGCCGAGGCCGAGCCCGCGCCGCTGGACGGCAGCGCGGAGAGCTCGGCCGCGGCGCTGCGCCAGATCCAGCGCTCGCACTTGAAGAGCAAGATGCCGCCGTGGGGCGACATCGGCTACCACTTCCTGGTCGATCCCGAGGGCCGCGTGTTCCAGGGACGCGATCTCGCCTGGCAGGGCGCGCACGCCAAGGGCGACAACAACATCCAGAACATCGGCATCTGCCTCCTGGGCAACTTCGACGAGGAGAAGCCCACCAGCGCCGCGCTCGAGAGCCTGCGCAAGCTGCTCGACAACCTGCGCCGCACCTACAACATCCCGCGCAGCGAGGTGCACAAGCACGCCGATTTCCGCAGCACGGACTGCCCGGGCAAGTTCCTCAAGCCCTGGGTCGAGGCCTACCAGCGCGGAGGCAACAGCGCACCGAGCAGCCTGCCGGTCAACGCGACCGCCAAGCGCAAGTAGCGCGATCGGCGAAGCTGGTGTCCAATCGTGGAGCGCGAACGGCTAGGCCGGCCGCGCTCCACGCGCTTTCCACCGGAGGTTTCCCCGATGCGCACTCGCAGCGTTCTCGCCCTGCTCGTTCTCGCCGCCCCGCTCCAGGCCCAGCTCACGATCCGCGTCAGCGTCGGGCCCGGAGGCGTCGAGGCCGACGGGGCATCACAGGATTCCGTTCTCTCCGCCGACGCCACGATCGTCGCCTTCTCGAGCCTCGCGACGAACCTCGTGGCGGGCGACACCAACGCCGTGCGCGACGTGTTCGTGCGTGATCTCGCCGCGGGGGTGACCGAGCGCATCAGCGTCTCCAGCGGCGGCGGACAAGCGAACGGCGACTCGTTCCAGTCCGCTCTGTCCGCCGACGGTCGGATCGTCGCGTTCACCAGCACGGCGACGAACCTGGTCGCGTTCACCACGACGTCCTCGAGGAACGTCTACCTGCGCGATCGCGCGGCGGGGACCACGATCCTCGTCACCACCGGCATCCCAGGTTTCGGAGTCAACGCGAACTGCGAGCAGCTCTCGCTCTCGGCGGACGGACGCTTCCTTGCGTTCCTGTCGCTGGCCAACAACGTCGTACCGGGGGACACGAACTCCGGGCGCGATGTCTTCCTCTACGACAGGACCACGGCGAGCACATCCATCGTCAGCCTGAACTCGGCGGGCAATCATCAGGACGGCCTCCACTCTGCCCCGTCCCTCTCCGCCGACGGGCGCTGGATCGCCTTCGACTCGACGGCGGTGCTTGCGCCCCAGGGCAGCAGCTTGGGTGGGGTCTACCTGCGCGACCTCGTCGCGGGCACGACGACCTGCGTCAGCCTGACGGACGGCGGCGCGACCGCGAACGGGACCAGCACGACGCCATCCATCAGCGCGGACGGACGCTGGGTCGCCTTCGTGAGCGAAGCCACGAACCTGACCTCGGATGTGGTGACCGCGCAGCACAATGTGTACGTACGCGACCTCGTGGCAGGCCGCACGCAGCTGGTCAGCCGCTCGCTCCATGCCACAGCGAACGGGGACTGCACCGCCCCCTCGACCGGGGGCGACGGACGCTTCGTGTGCTTCTTCTCCAGGGCGACGAACCTGCAGAGCAACGACACCACCCCCGATGTCGACTTGATTCTGCGCGACGGCTGGACCGGGGCCACCTGGACGCTCTCGTCCAGCGCCAGCGGCCAGGCCGTCGGCGGAGACCTCCAGTTCGAGGTCGGGCCCCAGCTCTCGATCGACGGCCAGACCTCGGTGTTCGTGAGCCCCGCCCCGAACCTCGTCCCGGGCGACAACAACGGCGTCCCGGACGTCTTCGTGCACGGCCGCGCCGCGCCGCCGGTCGTCCACCTGTGCGCGGGCGACGGATCCAACGGTCCCTGCCCGTGCGGCAACTCCGGCGGCTTCGGCCGCGGCTGCAACAACTCGAACTCGACCGGCGGCGCGATCCTGCTGCCCTCGGGCACCGCGCGGCTCTCGCTCGACCAGCTCGTGCTGCGCGTGCAGGGCGAACCGCCCGACGTGTTCAACCTCTTCCTGCAGGGCGACGCCGCGATCGCGCCGACGAGCTTCGGCGACGGACTCTCCTGCGTCGGCGGACAGGTGCTGCGCCTCTACAGCGGCTTCGCGGTCAACGGTTCGCTCGCCAAGCCGGGCCCGGGCGAGCTCTCGGTCTCGACCCGGCCCGCGGCGCTGGGCTTCCCGATCCCGCCCGGCGCGACGCGCGTCTACCAGGTGCTCTACCGCGATCCCGAGGACAACTTCTGCCCCGCGCCGCAGGGCTCGAACGTCAACCTCTCGCAGGCCGTGGCGCTGGTCTGGGGGCCGTAGAACTCGCCGCGGATTCGCGCACGCCGCTCTCGCGCTCGCGCTCGAGGTCCGCGCGCACCATCGTGCGGATCAGCGTCTCGAAGTCCATGCTCGGCCGCCAGCCGAGCGTGGACTTCGCCTTGGAGGCGTCGCCGCAGAGCACGTGCACCTCCGCCGGCCGCTGGTAGGCGCTGTTGACGCGCACGTGCTCGCTCCAGTCCAGCCCGGCCTCGGCGAAGGCGAGCTCGCACACCTCGCGCACGGTGTGCATCACTCCGGTCGCGATCACGAAGTCGTCGGGCGCGTCCTGCTGCAGCATCAGCCACATGGCGCGCACGTAGTCGCCGGCGAAGCCCCAGTCGCGCCGCGCGTCGAGGTTGCCCAGCTCGAGCTCGCGCTCCAGGCCCAGCGCGATGCGCGCCGCGCCGCGCGTGATCTTGCGCGTGACGAACTCGGTGCCGCGCCGCGGCGACTCGTGGTTGAAGAGGATGCCGCTGGTCGCGAACAGGCCGTAGCTCTCGCGGAAGTTGACCGTGATCCAGTGGGCGTAGACCTTGGCGACGCCGTAGGGCGAGCGCGGGTGGAAGGGCGTCGTCTCGCGCTGCGGCGTCTCGTGCGCGTGGCCGAACATCTCCGAGGTCGAGGCCTGGTAGAAGCGCGCTTGCGGCGCGACGTGGCGCATCGACTCGAGCAGGCGCGTCACGCCCAGGCCGGTGATCTCGGCCGTGTGCACCGGCTCGTCGAAGGAGGTCGGCACGAAGGACTGCGCGGCGAGGTTGTAGATCTCGTGCGGCCGGCTCTCGGAGAGCGCGCGCATCAGGCTCGACTGGTCGAGCAGGTCGCCTTGCACCAGGTGCAGGCGCGGCAGGATGTGCTGCACGCGCGCGAGGTTCGCGCTGGAGGAGCGGCGCACGAGGCCGAAGACCTCGTAGCCCTGCTCGAGCAGGAGCTCGGCCAGGTAGCTCCCGTCCTGCCCGGTGACACCGGTGATCAGCGCGCGACGCGGGTTCATGCGGACAGTGACGATCGCACGCCGGCTTTCTTCGCGCAAACTCAGCCGCCCGGCAGCGCGCCGCGGGCGATCAGCACGGCGACGACCGCGCCGAGCACGAGCCGGTACCAGCCGAAGGGCGCGAGGCCGTGGTGCGAGAGCCAGGAGACGAGCCACTTGACCGCCACGAAGGCCGAGACCGCCGCGACGAGGAAGCCGACCGTGATCGGCACGGGTCCGTAGCTCGCGAGCATGTGCGCGCCCGAGTCGTGCGCGGCCTTGGCCGTCGCGGCGCACAAGGTCAGCACGCCCAGCAGCAGGCTGAACTCCAGCGCCGCGGCGCCCGAGAGGCCGAGCACCAGACCGCCCGCGATCGTCGCCAGGCTGCGGCTTGTGCCCGGGAAGAGCGCGAGGCACTGGAAGCAGCCGATGCCGAAGGCCACGCCCCACGAGAGCTGCTCGAGCGAGCGCCCCTGCGCGCCGTCGACACCGCGGCGCAGGATGGGCAGCGCGAGGATCGCGACGCCGCCGAGCGTCCAGGCCCAGACCACCGGCCACAGCCCGAAGAGCGAGTCCTCGATGCGCTGCTTGAAGAGCACGCCCGCGATCGCCGCGGGCACGAAGGCCAGCGCGATCTGCAACGCGAGACGCCGCCCCGCGGCATCGCCGCCCGCGAAGCCGCGCACCATCCAGCGCACGCGCGGCGCGTACAGCCCGAGCACGGCCAGGATCGCGCCGGCCTGGATGCAGATCGCGAACGCGCGCGAGGACTCGTCGTCGCCGATGCCCAGCGCGCGCTCGGTCAGGATCAGGTGCCCGGTCGAGCTGACCGGCAGGTACTCGGTCACGCCCTCGACCAGCCCGAGCACGGCGGCCTGGACCACGCCCAGGCCGCCGGGATCGCCCGCGGCGATCAAGAGATCGTGCGCGCGGCGTCCTGCGCCGGCGTGTAGGCCAGGCCGAAGCTGTCGGCGACGGCCTTGCAGACCAGCTTGCCGCCGATGCAGTTGGCGGCCGTCTCGAGCTCGTGGCTCGTCTGCACCGCGCGCGCCGGGCCGAGTTCGGCCAGCTTGACCGTCCAGGGCAGCGTCGCGTTCGTCAGCGCCCACGTGCTCGTGCGCGGCACGGCTCCCGGCATGTTCGCGACGCAGTAGTGCGTCACGCCGTCGATCACGAAGACGGGCTCGGCGTGCGTGGTCGGGTGCACCGTCTCGATGCAGCCGCCCTGGTCGATCGCGACGTCGACGAGCACGCTGCCCTTGCGCATCAGCTTGAGGTCCTCGCGCGTGATCAGCCGCGGCGCGACCGCGCCGGGGATCAGCACCGCGCCGACGACCAGATCGGTCTCGGGCAGCGCCTCGCGGATCGCGTGCGGGGTCGAGTAGACCGTGCGGCAGTTGGCCGGCAGGATCTCGTCGAGGTAGCGCATGCGGTCGAGGTTGATGTCCATGATCGTGACGTCGGCGCCCAGTCCGGCCGCCATGCGCGCCGCCTGCGTGCCGACCACGCCGCCGCCGAGGATCAGCACCTTCGCGGGACGCACGCCGGGCACGCCGCCGAGCAGGATGCCCGAGCCGCCGGCGGGCGCCTCGAGGTACTTCGCGCCGGCCTGGATCGCCATGCGGCCGGCGACCTCGCTCATCGGCGTGAGCAGCGGCAGCCCGCCGCCGTGCTCGAGCGTCTCGTAGGCGAAGCAGTGCGAGCCCGTCTTGAGCATCGCCTCGGTCAGCTTGCGGTCGGCCGCGAGGTGGAAGTAGGTGAAGACCGTCTGGCCCTTGCGCATGTGGGGCCACTCGCTCTCGAGCGGCTCCTTGACCTTGAGGATCATGTCGCTCGCCTTCCACACGCTCGCGGCGTCGGGGGCGATCTTCGCGCCGGCCTTCAGGTAGGCCTCGTCGGTCAGGCTGCTGCCGAGTCCCGCACGGGTTTCGACCAGCACCTCGTGGCCCGCGGCGCGCAGGCGGTCGACTCCGGCCGGCGTCAAGGCGACGCGGTTCTCGTTGTTCTTGATCTCTCGGGCGACTCCGATCTTCACGGCGATCCTCTCGTTGGATGGCAGGGGGCGGCGGCCGGGCGTTTCCCGGCTCGAGGGGGCAAGAGTCTAGCGCCGGCGAGGCGCGGGAAAACCCTTGTCGCCCCTCAGCACTTTGCCTACCCTTCTCGGCCCTCGGGTTTCCACCCGAGGCTCCAGGGCGATTAGCTCAGCTGGCTAGAGCGCCACGTTGACATCGTGGAGGTCACTGGTTCGAGTCCAGTATCGCCCACCAGCCTTCGCCGCGCGCGCTCACAGACGCGCGGCGCATCGCGTAGTCTGGCCGGCGCACCGACCCCCGACGCCGCCTGCCACCATGCTGACGCTCTACGCCGCCGCGCTGCTCCTCCCGCAGTCCACCGACACGCAGCACCTCACGCCCGAGGAGAAGTACAAGCGCCGCGTGACGCCCGTGGTCGAGGTGGTCGAGGCCGCCGCGCCGGCCGTGGTCTACATCCAGACCGAGCAGTTCCAGAAGGCGCGCGACTGGTTCGGGAACATCATCGAGATGAAGACCGGCGCGGGCGCCGGCTCGGGCGTGGTGATCCTCAAGGAGGGCTTCATCATCACGAACAACCACGTCGTCGAGGGCGCGAGCACGATCAAGGTCAGCTTCGACAAGCGCTACGACGAGAACGAGTACCGCGCCGACGTGATCTCCGCCGTCAAGCAGGAGGACCTCGCGCTGCTGCGCATCCGCGGCGACCACCCCTTCCCGACGATCCCGATGGGCACGAGCTCGGACCTGATGATCGGCGAGACGGTGATCGCGATCGGCAACCCCTACGGCCAGACGCACACGGTCAGCCAGGGCATCATCTCCGGCCTGCACCGCGACGTCAGCATCCCCAACAACGGCCTGCGCTTCGGCGACCTGATCCAGACCGACGCCTCGATCAACTTCGGCAACTCGGGCGGACCGCTGCTCAACATCAACGGCGAGCTGGTCGGCATCAACTCGGCGATGAACGCGCAGGCGCAGAACATCGGCTTCGCGATCCCGGTCGACCGCGTCAAGGCGGTGCTCGAGGACGAGCTGATGCCGACCTGGCTGGGCTTCGACGTCGAGGAGGGCGACCACCTCAAGGTGCTCAACGTCGTCGCCGGCGGTCCGGCCGACCAGGCCGGGCTCAAGGGCGGCGACTGCATCGTCTCGCTCAACAACCGCCCCGTGGTCCGGCAGGAGGACTACCGCCTGGCGCGCGTCGGCCTGGCCGAGCAGCAGGAGGTCGAGGTCGAGATCGAGCGCGCCGGCAAGACGATCAAGAAGCGCCTCAAGGTCTGGGACCGGCCCAACGGCATCCTCTTCGAACGCATGGGCATCAAGGGCGAGCGCGTCGCAATCGGCACCAACTCCTACGTGCGCGTGACCGAGGTGCAGCCCGAGGGTCCGGGCGACAAGCTGGGCATGAAGCCGGGAGACGTGGTCGACGCGCTGCGGCCGAACGTCGCGGCGCAGAAGCGCCAGCGCGCCTACACGATCTCCAGCCCCGACGAGCTCGGCTGGCTGCTCTCCTCGCTGCCCGTCGGCACCGAGGTCTACATCGACCTCTACCGCGATCTCAACAACGACCGCAACCTGACGCGCGACGAGCTGCACCGCGGCCTCCTGGTCCTGCGCTGAACGCGGCGCGTGCCTGACACTCGCCTGCGGGCGGGCTATCCTTTCGGCGCCCCGGGAGCCCCCGGGTGTGGAAAGTCCTTCCCAGCGCCACCTCCCCCCGCATGCACGCAGCCCTTCTCCGCTTCAGCGAGCGCTTCGGCCAGATGCTCTCGCGCGTGCTGCTGACGCTGCTCTACTTCGGGCTGCTCGGGCCGTTCGCGCTGCTCTACCGGCTGGTCGCCGATCCGCTGCACCTGCGCCGGCGCCGCGAGGGCAACTGGAGCCCGTGGACGGGCTCCAACGACACGCTGTCCCGTGCGCGGCGCCAGGACTGACGATGAACATCCTCGGCCTGTCGTTCTACTACCACGATTCGTCGGCGGCGCTGGTGCAGGACGGGAAGCTCGTCGCTGCAGGCGAGGAGGAGCGCTTCAGCCGCGTCAAGCACGACTCGGGCTTCCCGACCCTGGCGATCGACTTCGTGCTCGCGCGCGGGAAGATCACGCTCGACGACGTCGACTTCGTGGTCTTCTACGAGAAGCCCTTCGTCAAGCTCGAGCGCATGCTGCTGACCGCGCTGGCGACGTTCCCGCGCTCGTCGGCCGTCTTCCGCGAGTCGATGCAGCGCTGGATCTCCGACAAGCTCTGGATCAAGTCGCACCTCGCGCGGCGCCTGCACCTGCCCGCCTCGAAGATCCTCTTCGCCGAGCACCACGTCAGCCACGCGGCCTCGAGCTTCTTCACCTCGCCCTTCGAGGAGGCCGCGATCCTGACCGTCGACGGCGCCGGCGAGTGGACCACCTCGACGATCAGCCACGGACGCGGGACGCAGATCCAGATGCTGAAGGAGCTGCGCTTCCCGCACTCGCTCGGCCTGCTCTACTCGGCCTTCACCGCCTACTGCGGCTTCGAGGTCAACGAGGGCGAGTACAAGCTGATGGGCATGCACCCCTACGGCGAGCCCAGGCACGTCGACAAGATCCACGAGCTGATCGAGATCGCCGCAGACGGCAGCCTGTGGCAGGACATGTCGTTCTTCGCCTACCAGCACTCGACCGACAACACGCTCTCGGAGCGCTTCGCCGCGCACTTCGGACGGCCCGCGCGCGATCCCAAGCTGGGCGACAAGTCGCTGGATCCCTTCTACTGCGACATCGCCGCCAGCATCCAGAAGGTGACCGAGGAGGCGGTGCTGCGGATGGCGCAGCACGCGCACGAGATCACCGGCTCCCGGCGCCTGTGCATGGCCGGCGGCGTCGCGCTCAACTCGGTCGCCAACTACAAGGTGCTGCGCCAGGGTCCCTTCGAGGAGCTCTACATCCTGCCCGCGCCCGGCGACGACGGCGGCTCTGTCGGTGCGGCCTACTGGGCCTACAACCACCTGCTCGGGCAGCCGCGCGGCCCGGCGCTCGACCACGCCTACCTCGGCAGCGAGTACACCGACGCACAGATCGAGTCCTTCCTGCGCGAGCATTCGATCGCGTTCGAGAAGATCGAGGACGACGAGCGCTTCTACGACTTCGCCGCGCGCGAGCTGGCGAACGGCATGGTCTGCGGCTGGTTCCGCGGCCGCTTCGAGTTCGGCCCGCGCGCGCTCGGCGCGCGCTCGATCATCGCCGACCCGCGCCGCGCCGAGATGAAGGAGAAGCTCAACGCGACGATCAAGTTCCGCGAGGCCTTCCGCCCCTTCGCGCCCTCGGTGCTCGAGGAGCGCGCCGACGAGTTCTTCGACATCCCGCAGGCCGAGAAGCACTTCCCCGCGCGCTTCATGCTCTACGTCACGCCCGTGCGGCCACAGAAGCGCTCGCTGCTGCCCGCGATCACGCACGTCGACGGCTCGGGACGGCTGCAGACCGTCTTCAAGGACACCAACCCGGCCTACCACGGGCTGATCCGGCGCTTCGGCGAACTGACCGGCGTGCCCGTGATCATGAACACCTCGTTCAACCTGAAGGGCGAGCCGATCGTCGAGTCGCCGGCCCACGCCTTCAACACCTTCAGCCTGTCGGGGATGGACCTGCTCTTCCTCAACAACTACGTCGTGCGTGCGGACGCGAAGAAGAAGATCGCCGAGACGGCCTTCCACCTGCGCCACGAGGGCGACTCCGTGACGGCGATGGTGAGCTGACGAACATGCGCGCCCTCAACGTGCTCCTGGCCCTGGTGGTCAGCCTCGTGCTCGCGGTCGCGGTCTTTGAGGGAGGCCTGCGCCTGTTCGGCCTGGGTCCGCCCGCGACGCTGGGGCAGTTCGACCCGGAGCTCGGCTGGGTCAAGCGCCCCAACGTGAGCGTGCACCGCTCGACGCGCGAGTTCGACGTCACGTTCCAGATGAACGAGCAGGGCCTGCGCGACGACCCGATGCCGAGCCCGGCCAAGCCCGCCGGCAAGCTGCGCGTGCTGATGCTGGGCGACTCGTTCGTGCAGGGCTACACCGTCGAGCGCGACGACCTCTTCGTCGACATCCTCGAGCGCTGGTGGCAATCGGAGGGCCGCGACGTCGACGTGGTCAACGCCGGGACCGAGGGCTACTCGACCGACCAGGAGGCGCTCTGGCTCGCCGGCCGGGGGCGCGCCTTCCAGCCCGACGTCGTGCTGCTCTTCCCCTACGCGAACGACCTGTACTGGAACGCGGCGACGAGCTACGACCGCTACCAGAAGCCGCGCATCAACCCGGACGGGCGGCCGGAGCTGCGCGTGCTCGCCGATCCGGGCGAGAAGAGCGCCTGGCAGCGCACGGCGCTGGGAACGCTGATCGAGAAGCTCGGCGCGGAGCGCCGCAGCTGGACGCCCGACGGCGGCCACGCGCTCGACATGGAATCGGCCGCGTTCTTCCGCGAGCCGCCCGAGTTCCTGAAGGAGGCGCTGCTGCGCACGCGCGGCGCGCTCGAGAACGTCAAGGACACCTGCGCTGCGCTGAAGGCGCGCCTGCTCGTGGTGCCGATCCCGCACAAGGCCGCGATCCAGGAGGACGCGCGCGATGCGCTGGCGCGCTACCTCGGCGTCGACCGCTCGCGCTGGTCGGCCGACCAGCCCGGCGAGACCTTCCTCGCGCTGTGCCGTGAGCTTTCGATCGAGACCGTCGACGTGCGCGAACGGCTCCAGGGCTTCCGCGAGCACGGCGAGTCGCTCTACTTCCAGAGCGACTGGCACTTCAACCCCTGGGGCAACCACGCCTTCGCCAGCGTGCTGCACGACGAGCTCGACAAGCGCGGCGTGTTCCCCGCCGCCTACGCCGCCAAGCGCGCGGCGAGCGAGCCGCCGGCGAGCACGAGCGGAGGCCGCCTCCCGCGCTGGCCGATCGTGTTCGCGGTGTTGTGGCTCCTGCTCGGCACGCTCTACCGCGTCAGCTACCGCGACGAGCCCGCCTGGAAGGCGTACCTGGGTGTCGGGGCGATGCTCGGCCTGGTCTTCACGATCGCGTTGGGCGGCTCGTGGCTGCTGGGGCAGTTCCCGCCGCGCGTCGCCCTCGCGCTGGGCGTGCTGGTCGTCGGCGGCCTCCTGCTGTTCATCCTCTGGAAGCTCGGCCGGCGCCTGGGCACGACGCTCGAGCTCCTGTGGGCCTTCACCCGGCGCGGACACTGGTACCTGATGCCCCTGGTGGTCGTGCTGCTCTCGATCGGCAGCCTGCTGGTGGTCGCGGCGAGCTCGCCTCTGGTCGCGCCTTTCATCTACACGCTCTTCTGAGGCGGGCGCTTCCTCCGCAGCGGATCCGCGCTAGGCTTGGACGGACGAACGATGGACCGCTTCCTGCGACAGAACACCCGGTGGATCGTGGCCCTGCTCGTGCTGGCCCTGATCGCCCTCGCCGTCTGGATCGCGCTGCAGAACGACGTGCCCAACGGCGCGTACCAGCCCTGAGGCCCTGATGAGCGGGACACGCGAGCGTTCGGGACTGTCCGCCTTCCTGCGCGAGAACTGGCTCTACCTGGTCGCGCCGCTGGTCGTGATCCTCGTCGGGCTCGTGCTGCTGGCGATCTTCGGCGACGACTCGCCCTCGAACTTCCTCTACAACCTCTGGTGAGCGCGCCCGCTCACTCCGAGAGGTCCAGCCCGAAACGCCGCAGGAGGTCGAAGCCGCCGCAGGCCTCGGTCGCGATCAGGTGCAGGCGCGCGTCCTCGTCGATCATCACGCGCTTGAGCTCGTAGCGCGGCGTCGAGGCGGAGTTCGTGCCGGCGTGCGTGTTGGTCGCGCTCTCCAGCCCCGCGCCGCGCGCGGCCTCGACCGCGGCCGCGTGGTAGTCCCAGCGCCGGCCGAAGGGATAGGCGAAGCTCGCGACGGGATGGCCCAGTCCGCGCTCGAGCGCGCGCCTGGAGCCCTCGATCTCCGCGCGCGCGCCCGCGGCGTCCAGGCGCGAGAGGATCTCGTGGTGCACGGTGTGCGCGCCCAGCTCGATGCCGGCGCGGTCGAGCGCGCGCGCCCCCTCCCAGTCGAGGTAGAGCTCGTCGCACAGCGCGCGCTCGTCGCCGCCGGCCTCGCGGAAGAGCGCGTCGACGATCGCGCTGCGCTCCTCGACCGGCGCCTCGTACTTCAGCACGCGCTTCAACTGGTAGCTCGTGCGCTGCGCGGCGAGCGCGCTCCTCGTGCGCTCGTCGCGCGCGCGCGCGAGGTAGGCCTCGACGAAGCGCTCGGCGCCGAGGCGGTCGAGCGTCCAGAAGAACTTGTGCGTCCAGTTGACGCGGCGCTCGTCGAGCGGCGCGCTCTCGAGGTAGATCGTCGCCGAGAGGCCCAGGCGCGAGAGCAGCGGCTGCAGCACGTCCAGGTTGTCGCGGTAGCCGTCGTCCATCGAGAGCGCGAGCAGGCTGCGCTTGCCGGGCTCCGCCAGACGCCGCACGGCCGCGCCGACGTTCGTGACCTCGTAGCGCCGCGCCAGCCAGCGCAGGATGCGCTCGAGGTCCTCGGCGCGGATCTTCATGTCCTTCGCCAGCGCGGCGTTGCTCGGCGCGCTCACGCAGTGGCCGGCCAGGATCGTCAGGCGCCGCGGTTGCAGGCGGTCGACCAGCGCGTGCGCGCCGCTGTGGAAGAGCGTGCGCGCGTAGGCCTCGCGCAGGAAGAGCTTGAGCTTGTGCTTGAGCGACACGCGGACTGGAAGCCTACCCCATCGTCTCGTCGTCGCGGTCGCCGTCGGTCAGGTACCAGCGCGAGGCGTCGGCCGAGGCCTGCGCCAGCGGGTGCGCGGGGTCGTTGACCCACAGGATCACGCTGAGGTGGTTCTCCGGCTTGGGCGGCAGGAAGCCGGCCTCCTCCAGGCGGCCGCGCCACCACGATCCGTCGATGGCGGTCGCGCGCACGCCCAGCGCGCCCAGCGTCTCGAGCTCGCTCAGCGCGCCCGAGATGCCCGCCGCGACGGCGGCCTCCTCGTCGGCGAGCAGGTCGACGAGGTAGCCGACGTTCTCGCCCGCGCGCGGAGCCTGCACGACGACGTAGCCGCGGAAGCCGCCGTCGCGCGCGTGGATGCCGAAGCAGCGGTGCAGGCCCGAGGGACTGCGCAGGAATCGCCAGGCGAGGTACTGCGGATCGCGGCGCACCATCCAGGCGTGGCGCTTGGCGACGCGCAGCGCGAGGCGCTCGACCTCGGCCGGGAACTCCTGCAGCGGACGCAGGCTCCAGCCCTCGACCGAGCGCGCCAGGCGCTCGCGCGCCTTGGCGCAGCGCCGCGCGTGCAGCGGCGCGAGCCAGCTGCGGATGCGCCCCTCGCTGGCGCGCATGCGGCGCGCGACCGAGCCCGCGCCGAGCAGGAAGGTCCACGGCCGCAGCTTGCCGACCTCCTTCCAGCCCAGCTCGAGGAAGATGTGCGCCGAGCGCCGGTTGGGCAGCCCGAAGCAGACCGGCCAGCCGAGCTTCTTCGTCTCGGCCATGCAGGCGCGGTCGAGCGCGCTGAAGAGGCCCTGCTTGCGCCAGTCCGGATGCGTCATCACGTCGCCGGTCTCGCCGACGCTGGCGAGCGTGGCCGGATCGCCGCCGGCGAGCACCAGGCGCGGGCTGCAGGCGTAGCCGCACACGCCGCTGCCCGCGAGCGAGCGCGAGAGCAGGCTGACGGCGCGGCCGTGCGGATTCTCGTCGTAGCGCCAGACCAGCGCCGACTCGTCGACGCTCTTCTTGAAGCACTGGTTGAACAGCCGCGCCTGCTCGCCGCGGTCCGCGCTGCTGCACAGCGCGACGCGCACGACCGGCTCGGCCTTCGGACTGGGCTTCTTCACTTCGTCTTCACGGGTGCCGGCGGACGCGGCGGGAGCGCGGCCTTGCGCGTCTGCATCGCCGCGAGGACCTCCTGCACGGCGCGCTCCAGCTGCGGATCGCGGCCCTCGAGCACGGACTTGGGATCGTTCTCGACGACGATGTCGGGGTCGACGCCGTGGCCCTCGACCGCCCACTGGCCGCTCGCGTCGGCGTGGCCGAACTCGGGCACGTTGACGGTGCCGCCGTCGATCAAGGGGCCGTGGTCGGTGATGCCGGTGACGCCGCCCCAGCTGCGCTTGCCGATCGTGGGCCCGAGCTTCGCGGCCTTGAACATCCAGGGGAAGATGTCGCCGTCGGAGGCCGAGTCCTCGTTGAGCAGGCAGGCCATCGGCCCGGTGAAGACGACCTGCGGGTACGTGCCGGTGTACTCGCTCCAGCGCGGGTACTCCGTGCCCAGCAGCGTGCGGCGCAGGCGCTCGAGCACGATCTGCGAGACGTTGCCGCCACCGTTGCCGCGGTCGTCGAGGATCAGGCCGTCCTTGCGGATCTGGCCGTAGTACCACTTGCCGAACTCCGCGATGCCCTCGGCGCCCATGTCGGGCAGGTGCATGTAGCCGATGCGGCCGCCGGAGAGCTTGTCGACCAGCGCGCGGCGGGACTCGGTCCAGGCGAGGTAGAGCAGGTTCGTCTCGCTGCGCAGCGGGCGCCAGAGCACCTTGCGCGCGCCTTCCTTGCTCGGCTTGTCGTTGAGCAGGAACTCGACCGCGTGGCCGGCCTTGTCGCGCAGCAGGCGGTAGGGATTCTCCTGCTCGGGCAGGTCCTGCCCGTCGATCTCCAGCACGTAGTCGCCGACGTGCGCATCGACGCCGACCTCGGTCAGCGGCGAGCGGTAGGCCTCCTCCTCGTTCTGTCCGGCGAAGATCTGCGCCAGGCGGTAGCGGTGCGCGGAGGCGTCGAGCGCGAGGCGTCCGCCGAAGAGCGCCACCGGGTGGCGCTCGGGCTGCACCCAGTCGCCGCCGGTGACGTAGGCGTGGCCGATGTTGAGCTCGGCCACCATCTCGCCCAGCACGTAGTTGAGGTCCGAGCGGTGCGCGACGTACGGCAGCCAGCTCTCGTACTGCTTGCGCAGCGCGTTCCAGTCGTAGCCGTGCATGTTCGGCACGTAGAAGTAGTCGCGGAAGCGGCGCCAGACCTCGTGGAAGGCCTCGACCCATTCGTCGTGCGGCACGCGGTCGGCGTAGAGGCCCGCGGTCGAGAGCGGCTTCTTCGAGTCCTTGCCCTTGGCCGAGGCGTCGTAGAGCGCGAAGCCGCCGCCGGCGCGCACGAGCAGCTTGCTGCCGTCGTCGCAGAGCGAGTAGCCGCCGGCGTCCTCGACCAGCACCGAGGCCTTGCGGTCCTTGATCGAGAAGGCCATCAGGTCCGTGCTGCGCTCGCTCTCGCGGCCGTAGTAGAAGGCGCCCGAGCGCAGGTAGAAGAGCGTCTCCTTGTTGGCCGAGAGGCTGGCGTAGTTGTCGGCCTCGACCGGCACGCGCACGACGCGCTCGGCGAGACCGTCGAAGTCGATCGCGACCTTCCTGGGCTCCTCGGGCTTGGATTCGTCCTTCTTGTCCGCGTCCTTCTTGTCCTTGTCGCCGTCCTTCTTCTCGCCGTCCTTCTTGGGCTCGTCCTTCTTGACCGTCACCTCGTCGCTCTCGGGCGGGAAGGGATGCGCGACGTCCTTGCGCAGCGCGAGCGCGAACACGCCCGTGGTGCGGTTGGTGGCGATGTTCCACTCCAGGCCGTTCATCTGCGGCACGTACTCGCGGTCCGAGAGGTACCACAGGTAGTTCCCGTTCGGATCCCAGACCGGCTCGGTCTCGTTCCACAATTCGCCCGTGACGCGCGCGAGCTTCCCGTCGGTCGCGCTCCAGATCCAGATCGAGCGGAAGCCGTTGGCGTCCTGCAGCGAGAAGGCCAGCCAGCGGCTGTCGGGCGACCAGCTGTAGTCGCCGACGTTGCCGCCCTTGTCGCGCGCGACCTCGCGCACGCTCTTCTTCGCCACGTCGACGCAGGAGATCGTGCCGCTCGCGTCGCTGAGCGCGATCGAGGCGCCGTCGGGCGACCAGAGCAGGCCCTGGCGCCGGCGCTGGCCGCCGCTCGTCAGCTGTTCGCTCGCGCCGCGGCCATCCTGGCTCTCGATCCAGACCTCGTCCTCGCCGCTCTTGTCGGAGAGGTAGGCCACGCGCGCTCCGTCGGGCGACCAGCGCGCGTCGCGTTCGTGCGAGGAGGAGCTGTTGGTCAGGTTGCGCACCGCGCCCTTCTCGATCGGCACGCTGAACACGTCGCCGCGCGCGACGACCAGCGCGCGCTCGGCCTTGGGCGAGAGCGTCGCGCCCTCGATCCAGTTCTCGACCGCGACGCGCGTGGGCCGGCTGGCGACGGCGTCGGTCGGGACGCTGATGTCCAGCGGCGTGACCTTGCCGGTGTGCGTGTCGAGCACGCGCAGCTCGCCGCCGAGCTCGAAGACGATCTCGCCGTTCTCGCCCTTGCTCGGCCAGCGCACGTCCCACTGGCTCTCGTGCGTCACCTGCGTCAGCTTCTGCGTGGCGATCTCGAAGTCGTAGAGGTTGAGCGTGCCGTCGCGGTCGCTGTCGAACCAGATGTGGTCGCCGATCCACATCGGATCGCGCTCGGTGCGCACCGAGTGCGCCACAGGCGTCAGCGCACTGGTCTTGAAGTCGAAGATGTAGAGGTCCTGCGCCCAGCCGCCCTCGTAGCGCTTCCAGGTGCGGAAGTCGCGCGTGAGCGGCGAGTAGACCGCGTGCTGCAGGTCGGGCGCGAGATCGCCGCCGCCCGAGACCGGCATCGGCAGCGCGACGGGCAGGCCGCCCTCGAGGCCGACCGTGTACAGGCGCGTGCCGGTCAGGTCGTAGCCGTCGCGCATCGAGCGGAAGAGGACGCTCTTGCCGTCGGGCGTCCAGCCGTAGACCTGGTTGTCGTAGCCCCAGCGCGCCGTCAGCGGCCCGCGCGCCGGATACCAGGTCAGCTGCTTGGGCACGCCGCCGCCCGAGGGGATCACGTAGACCTGCTCGTCGCCGTCGTACTGGCCCGTGAACGCGATCCACGCGCCGTCGGGCGAGAACTTCGGGAAGAGCTCGAGCCCCTCGTGCGCCGTCAGGCGCGTCGCCACGCCGCCGGTCGAGGGCGCGACCCAGATGTCGCCGCCATAGCAGAACGCGACGCGGTCCTTGTGGATGTCCGGGAAGCGCAGGAGCTTCGTGCCGGCCCGGGCGGGCGCGGAGCTCGCGGCGAGGAGGACGAGGGCGGAGAGGAAGACGCTCGTTCGGGGGGTGCGCATCGGGAGTCCTGGGCTGGAAACGGCCGCACAGGATAGAGAGCGGTCGCGCCAGCGGCCAGCAGCCCTCTGCTAGACTGCGCGCCCTCATGCAATCCGAACGTGCCCGAGAGCGGCCGCTCCTCTACGCACTCGGCGCAGCGGCGCTCGTGGCGCTCGCGGGCTGGCTGCTCGCACGCGATCTGGGCAGCGTGCCCTACGAGCCGAAATCGGACGACGGCTACTACCTCAGCTACGCGCAGACGATCGCGAGCGACGGTCCGGGGGCGCTGCCGCGCCTGTTCGCCTCCTGGAACGGCGCGAGCGCGAACTGGATCTATCCCTCGCCGCTGCGCATCGCGTTCGTGCTCGTGTCGGGCGCGTGGGTGAAGTGCTTCGGCGCGACGCTCGGCGCGCTCTCGTGGCTCTCGATCGTCTCGCACCTCTCCTGGATCGCGCTGACCGCGTTCTTCGCGCGCAGACACTTCGGCGAGCGACGCGCGCTGGTGATCACCGCGCTCGCGAGCTTCGCGCCGCTGCTCCTGGGCACCGCGCGCCAGGCGCTGCAGGACAGCTTCCTGCTCGTGTTCCTCGCGCTCAGCGTGTGGACCTTCCTCGAGACGCTGCGCGCGCCGCAGTCGAAGGGCTGGAGGATCGCGTTCGTGGCGAGCTTCGCCTTCGCGATCCTGACCAAGGAGCTGGCCGTGCTGCTCGGGCCGGCCTTCGCGCTGGGCGTGCTGCTCGAGCGACGCGCGACGCGCGATCTGCCGCTGGCGCGCTTCGCCGTGCAGCTCCTGCTGCCGCTCGTGATCGTCGCGCCGCTCTTCGTGCTGGCGGCGGGCGGCCTCTCGCCGCTGATGCAGACCGTGCGCACCGTGCTGGGCTCGCCCGCGACGAACGAGTACGCGATCCGGTTCGGCTCGGGGCCGTGGTACCGGTACGTGATCGACTACCTGTGCCTCTCGCCCGGCGTGACGCTGCTCGCGCTGGGCTTCGCCGGCGCGCTCTTGCTGCGCACGCTGCGCGGCGAGTACGAGCGGGCGCACGTGCAGCTGGGGCTGGTCGCGGCGGTGCTGCTTGGCGAGATGGGCTTCTTCACGAAGAACGCGCGCTACCTGCTCGTGCTCGAGCTGACGCTGGTCGTGTTCGCGGCGGCGATGCTCGACGAGCTCGTGCCGCAGAAGCTGCGCTCGCGCTGGATCGTGATCGCGGCCTGCGGCGCGCTGCTGTGCGTGCTCGACTGGCGCACGTACGAGTACGGCTGGGTCGAGCACAAGATCTACGACCCGCTCTCGGGCGTGCTCTTCCAGCTGCGCGGCATCTTGCCGGCGCCGGGGAAGTGAGCGCGGTCATGTGCGGCTGGCTCTGATCCACATGCAGGAACCAGAGCCCGCTCGTCATTTCGCCTTGGCGATGTCCAGATAGGCCGCGATCACCGCAGCCGTGCTCGACTCCCACATCGACTTGTAGGTCTCCTCGGCCGCATCCACCCTCGGGTCCTCCCCCTGGTGTGCGGCTGCCGAGCGCACCTCCATGCGTCCGTCGGACATTGTCTTGTAGGTGGACTTCTTGTGCGCGCTGCCACGCGTCGCTTGGACCGTCACGCCTGGTGTGACGACGCTGGACGGAGACAGCAGCTGGGTGTCCAAGTACTTCTCCCTGGCGTCGTTTGCACGAGCCGCGGCAGCGAGCAGGTACTGGTTCTCGTAGTCGATGGCCGACTGGAGCCGCTGAGCATCGGATTCCGAGAAGCTCACGGCCTCCACGTTGAATCGCGGGTCGCGCAGGAGAGCCACCGCGGGCGGGATTCCCTCACCCCGGCACGGGATCCTTGGCCGCTCGGCCATCGAGGCCGCGCTATCCGCCGGGCGCTCCATGCGACCGGAGCTCGTGGGAGCATCTGGATGTGTGAGCTCCGTCCGCCCGTGGATCCCTGACTCGACCGGTTCGCTGAGCTCTGCACCCCGATCGCTGCGCTGATTCTCGGTGAGGTCCGGGGCTTCAGGCGTGTGCGACAAGGGGACCCGTCCCGATCCTGATCCCCCGAACCACCGATGCGAGAGCAGGCTGGTAGCGACCAGTACTGCAATCAATGCGATCCACATTGAGGTGGTGCGAGCACTCATGGGCATGTCCGTTCAAGTTCGTTGGAGACCACGAGGCCGTGCGTGCAGGCTTCGAGTCGGATCCTCGGCCTCACGCGGGGCTTGTCAGGTCTTCGATTGAGCCAAGTGTAACAGGATGACCTGTCACCGCACGGCCAGCGGCCGCACTCATGCTCAGAACCGCTCCGCCTGCGGCCACTCTCCGGGAGCAGGGCGCATCCTGCCCGAGCCGGGGAGGTGCAGCGCGAGCGCGCTCAGGCGCTCTGCTTCATCAACCGGTCCCTCACGTTCTCGCTCTTGGATGGCGGAACGAGACCGAGTGCCACCCCCCTCGCGCATCAACGTTCGATGTCTGCGGCGCCGAATGCGAAGCTGCCCGTTCGATGGATGGCCTCGTCCCCGCGCTTTCCATCGAGAGTGTAGGAGACCGACCTGACCTCTCCCCCGGTCGGCAGTCCGGGAGCGCTCACGCGGATGGTGCCTTGAAGTCCCAGCACTTCGTCTCGCTCGACACCGGAAACAGACTCCGACTCCTCGTAGCGCGACACGCGCGCCTTGGCATGGACTCCCGCGGAGTCCTGCGAGATCCACAGCTCCGTGCGCTCCATCAGGATGTCGGTCGACGGCACGACCGTGTTCGCGTACCAGCCGCCACCCTGCTCGGACCACACATCGAAGCGCGGTCCGGTTCCCGGCGACAGGGACGGATCGCGAACCACCTCGACGGGTTTACCGCGTTCGATCGTGCCTCCGCAGCCATTCCACAGCGACAGAGTGCAGACGACGGCGAGCAGCTGAGCCGTTCGGTGAACGAACGCGAGAGCTCTCGGGCCCATCGCCCTCAGGCGCTCTGCTTCATCACCCGGTCCATCACGTTCTCGCTCTTGGGCGGCGGAACGATGCCGAGCGCGCGACCCAGGCGCTTCTTGCCGAAGTGCGGGTTCTCCATGTAGTAGAGCGCGCGCTCGAAGAAGCGCTTGGCGCGCTGCGGGTAGGCGTAGTACCAGCGCTCGTAGCTGCGCACCATGTTCTTGCGCAGCTCCTCGAGCTCGATCTGCGTGAAGTGCTCGTGCTTGTACGCCGAGCGGTTCGAGCTGACGTAGTTCTCCGACAGGTCGGACAAGTCGAGGTTCGCGAGATACCCGTCCCAGCTCTCGGTGCCGATCAGCGGGTTGAACACGCTGACGCGCACGAGGTCGGGCGAGGCCAGACGCAGCACCTTCTCGGTCTCGACGATGTCCTCCTTCGTCTCGCCGGGCGAGCCGACGATCAGGTAGACCTTGGCCCAGATGCCGGCGCGGCGCGTCATCTTGGCGGCCTCGATGATCACCTCGGGCGTCAGGTCCTTCTTCAGCACGTCGAGCATGCGCTGGCTGCCCGATTCCCAGCCGTAGTAGATGCGGCGGCAGCCGGCGCGGTGCATGTGCTTGAGCAGCGGGTAGTCGACGCAGTCGGCGCGCGTGTTCGCGATCCACTCGAACTTGAGGTTGCGGCGCAGGATCTCGTCGCACATCTCGTGGATGCGCTTCTTGCGCAGCGTCAGGATCTCGTCGACGAAGAGCACGACGCCGGGGTTGTACGTCTTCACGATGTGCTCGAGCTCGTCGACGATCAGCTCGGTCGAGCGCACGCGGAAGCCGCGGCCGGTGAGCTCCTTCTGGCAGAAGATGCACTTGAAGGGGCAGCCGCGCGTGGTGAAGACGTAGGTCAGCTTCTCGGGGTTGAGCTGGAAGTACCGATCCATCGGCAGCAGGTGGCGCGCCGGCATCGGCAGCTCGTCGAGCTTCTTGATCAGCGGCGGGGCCGGGTTGTCGATCACCAGCTGCCCGTCCTTCATCGCCGCCAGGCCCGCGATCGACTTGAGCTCCTCGAAGTTGTCGCCCTCGAGCGCCTTGCAGAACTGCGGCAGCGTCTCCTCGGCCTCGCCCTTGAGCACGTAGTCGAAGTGGCCCGAGTCGAGGAAGATGCCCTGGTCGACCGAGGCGTGCGGGCCGCCCATGATCGTGATCTTGCCCTTGGACTTGGCGTACTTGGCCCAGGCGATCGCGCGACGGATGTTGGGCGTCAACGCGTCGAAGCCGATCACGTCGTTGCGCTCGATCGCCTCGCGCATGTACTGGTCGTTGACGATGCGCTCGTCGCACAGCTCGACCGGGATCTTCTCGCGCTCGAGCGCGGCGCCGAGGTAGGCGATCCCGAGCACCATCGCCAGCGGGTCTTCCTGGACGTGGGGCTTGACGTAGGTGATCAGGGTCTTGCGCATGAGCGTGCGAGGGTGCGGTGGAACCAGGTGCGCGAGCGGACGTGCGAGGCGGGAGGCCTCGTGGGCTGACCCGCGGCAAAATCTACCCTGCGCGTGAGGTTTTCGCAAACCGCTCGTGCAGAGCGGTTTGGATCCGAGCCCCAAGCATCGACCGCTCAGCGCGCGCGGGTGGAGTCCGAGGCGGCCGATCGCGCCCGTTCGTACTCCTCCAGGCACTCGCCGGCGAGGCGGTCGATCGCGAAGTGCTCGAGCAGGCGCAGGCGGCCCGCCTCGCCCAGGCGCCGCGCCAGGGCGGGCTCCTGGAGCAGCTGCGCGATGCGCCCGGCAAAGCCTTCCAGGTCGAAGGGGTTGGCCAGGAAGCCGGTTCGGCCGTCCTCGACCACCTCAGGGCTGCCGCCGAAGACGGTCGCGACCACCGGCTTGGCGTGCTCCATCGCCTCCAGGTTGACCATCCCGAAGGTGTCGAAGCAGATCGAGGGCGTGACGAAGACGTCGGTCGCGGCGTAGGCCGCCTGCAGCTCCGCGCCGTCGAGCCAGCCGGTGCCGACGACGCGCTCGGCGACGCCGAGCTCGCGCGCGAGCGAGGCGAACTCGCGCTCGTAGATCTCGCGCTTGCCCAGGACCACGAGGCGCAGGCCGGGGAAGCGCGGCGCAAGCAGCGCCAGCATGCGCAGGAGCTGCTTGACGCCCTTCTGCTCGTGCAGGCGCCCGCCGATCGCGAGCACCTGCTTGCCGACCAGATCGAAGCGCTCGCGGAAGCGCTCGACCTCCGCCGGCGCCGGCAGCGCGGACTGCACGCGCAGCGCGTTGTGCAGCACGCGGTCGACGCGGATCCCGTTCTGGCGCAGCACCTCGGCCAGCTCGGCCGAGACCGCGCTGGTGCGGTGCACGTCGCGCTCGAGCACGCGCCGGATCGCGCGGTTGCGCCAGGGATTCCAGCGCAGGCGCTGGCACGGCAGGCACTTCTGCCAGTAGGCGCGGTAGTCGCGCAGCGTGCCGCCGTGCTCCTCGCCGCCGTGGAAGCAGGTCAGCTTCTGGTGGCAGAAGGTCATCACGTCGTGGGCGGTGAAGAGCACGCCGGCGCCGCTGGCGCGCGCCTGCGTCAGCGAGGCATAGCCAAGGTGCGTGTGCACGAGGTGGCTGTGCACGATCTCCGGCTTCCACTGCTCGAGCAGGCGCGCGAAGGGCTCGCGCACGCGCGGGTTGTCCAGGCTGACCCAGGCGCGGAAGCGCACCGGGTAGTCCGACCACAGGCGGAAGACCTCCAGGCCCTCGATCACGGTCGGCGTCGCCTCGTCGCGCCGGGTCGTCGTGCTGACCAGCGCGCACTCGTGGCCCTGCGCGCGCAGGCGCTCCCCGAGCTGGTACATCAAACGCACCGACGACCCGATGCGCGGGTCGTGCAGGTCGTTGAGGAGCAGGATGCGCATGGAGGGGCAGCCGATCGGCGGGCGGGGCCGCGCTACTGTAGGGCCGATCGGTACAGCGCGAGCACGCGCCGTGCGTTGTCGGTCCAGCTCGAGCGCTGCGCGTGCTCGAGTCCGCCGGCCGCAAGGCGCGCGTGCAGCCCAGCCTCGCCGAGCAGCCGCTCGAGCGCCGCGGCGACGGCCCCGACCTCCTGCGCCACGAGCAGGCCGCTGACGCCGTCGAGGACCGCGTCCTCGGCGCCGCTGTCGCGCGTGCCGATCGAGGGCACGCCGCAGGCCGCGGCCTCGAGGTAGACGATGCCGAAGCCCTCGAAGCCGCCGTCCTTCGAGGTCACCGGCGTGTGCACGAAGACGCGCGCGCGCTGCAGCAGGTCGACCTTGTCCGCCTCGTCGATGTTGCCGAGGAAGTGCACGCGCGCGCCCAGATCCGCCGCGGCGACGAGCTCGCGCAGCGCGGCCTCGTACGCGTCGCCGCTGGGCTTGCCGACGATGTAGTGGTGCAGGCCGGGATGGCGCGGCGCGACCGCGCAGAAGGCGGCCAGCGAGAG
Source organism: Planctomycetota bacterium (assembly GCA_044229935.1). Classification (GTDB taxonomy): domain Bacteria; phylum Planctomycetota; class UBA1135; order UBA1135; genus JADJLZ01. The sequence continues at coordinate 30,215 of JBGASC010000055.1, forward strand.
GTGGTGGCCCTTGCGCTCCTTGAGCTCCCCCATCGCCAGCGTGTACGGATGCGCGTGCCAGGGCCGCGCGCCCCGATCGGCGCGCTCGCGGTAGCGCGCGGCGTCGACGGCGTTGGGGATCACGTGCAGGCGCTCGCGCGGGAGCTCCTCGGGCGTCAACAGCTCCGTCAGCCGCCGCGCGGTGTAGCCGCTGACGCTGATCAGCGAGGCGAAGCGCCGGTACGCCGCCCGCGCGCGGCGCTGGTGCCGCGCGTCGAGCAGCGGCTGCACGCTGTAGGTGCCGTGCGCCGTGGCGATGCAGGGCTTGCCCGCGAGCTCGGCCGCGCGCAGCGCGATCCAGTTGTGCGGGTAGTCCTTGATCGCGTGCACGAGGTCGCACGAGCGCGCCGCGCGCGCCGCCCGGCCGATCGCGGGCAGGGCGCTGGCCCAGAAGCGCGGCGCGCTCATGTGGAAGAGGTAGTCGGGCGGCAGCGCGACCGAGACCTTCCAGCGCGCGGGCACGTCGGCCGAGGTCGGGCGGTGCTTGCGCGCGAGCAGCACCTCGACCGCGAGCGCCGGCTCGAGCTCCTCCAGCGCCGAGATCAGGCGCACGGCGTAGCGCCCGACCCCGTCGAGATCGGAGAGCGAATCGGTCAGGTACAGGACGCGCATGGAGAGGGCCCGATACGCTAGCGTATTGCCCACGCACGCTCATGCAGCCGCTCCACGAACTCGGCGAGAAACGCGGCGCCTTCGGCGGCTTCGTCGGCCCGCGCACGATCGTCGCGCAGGTCCGCAACGCCGCCCCCTGGCTCTTCGACGGCTCGCACCCGGATTCGAACGCCGTCCCGCCGACCCAGGGCGAGCGCCTGATCGAGCACGGCTTCCACCCGCTCGGCTGGTGGTCGATCCTGCGCCACGCGGAGCTCCTCCCCGCGATGGACGAGCCCACGCCGCGCGCGCGCACCGACTACTTCGCGCTCTGCCTGGCCGCGCACACCGCCAGCGTCGCGACCTACGTGCCGACCGACGTCGACGCCAAGATCCGCCACGCGCTCTGGTTCGAGGGCCAGCCCGACGAGGAGCTCGAGCGCATGCGCGACCTGGCGCTGTACTTCGGCGCCTGGGAGGTGCGGCGCATCAGCACGCGCGTGGTCGAGGTCGAGGGCTGCGGCCCGGTCTCCGGCCACGACGGCGAGCGCCTCTCGGTCCTGTGCGGCGGGATGATGGGCAACCTCGCCGCGGGCCGGCCCGAGGACGCGGCGCGCTTCGAGCAGGCCGTCGACGACGAGCTCGCGCGCGAGGCGCGCGCCTTCGACGCGCTCGCCGCCGTGCGCGGGCGCGAGACCGAGCTGTGCAACCTCGCCACCTCCCTGACGCACAACGTCGGCGACGTGATGCAGGGCATCGAGCGCAAGGGCACCAAGGGCATCGGCGAGGCGCAGAAGTTCCGCTTCGCCGACCTCGCGCGCGAGCGCTTCGAGCGCTACGGCGGCGCCTTCGGCAAAGCGGCCGCGATCTACCGCGACCTGCTCGCGAGCGAGGGCCACCGCCACTACCCGCTGCGCGAGCAGAAGCTCCTGCGCGCGAGCCACGAGCTGCTCCTGCCGCTCGGCCCCTTCCTCGACGCCTGGGGCGCCAAGCTCGCGCGCTGGCCGAGGTGGAACGCGAAGGAGCGCGCCAGCGTCGTCGGCTCGCTGCTCGACGGCTGCCGCAAGGTCGCGGGCCAGGAGGGCTACTACCGCGCGCTGGCCGGCTTCGACGCGGCCTTCCCCGGCGGACTCGAGTCGCGCGAGCTCGCCGGCGAGTACGCCAGCGCCGCCAAGCGCGAGCTCAAGGACGCCAACCTGCGCAAGAAGCTCGCGCTGCGCCGCGAGAGCTTCGAGTCGAGCTACGCGAAGCGCGCGCGGGCGATCGTCGACGGGTGGCGCTGAACGCGCCTCGAGCGGGAATGCGCGCTCCGACGCGGTTCAGCGCAACGGCGCCTCGAGGAAGCGCTTCTTCCACAGCTCGCGCTCGTCGGCCGTGAGCGGCGCGCCGACGCGCTCGAAGCAGAGCAGGTACTGCTGCTCGCCGACCACGCGGTAGACGCCGACGCCCTGGCGCAGCTCTTTGCGCGGCGGGCGCTCGCCGGAGTAGCTGAACGCCATCCAGTCCTTGCCGTTCGCGAACGACGCGCGTTCGTGGAACGCCTTCGGCCGCTCCTCCGCCCAGCGCTCGCGCCAGGCCGGGTTGTCGGGGTACACGGCCGCGCCGCCCTCGTGAGGCATGCGCGTGACCTCGAGCATCTCGCCGAAGCTCTCGAGCGTCTGCCCCTTGGGCACCCAGGTCGTGCCGACGAACACGCCTTCGTCGGCGCCGTCGGCGAGCTCGTACCCGCCGAGCCACTCGGCCGCGCCGATCGGGCAGAACTCCGCCGGCGCGCGCTCGCTCGTCGCGAGCCAGTCCTTCGCGGCCTTCTCGCGGATCGCGAAGACGTGCTGGACCTTCGTGCCAGGGACGACCCGCACCTCGTACACCTTGCCGGCGCGGGCCTCGAAGACGAGCGAGCCGCCCAGGTGCACGAAGCCCTTGGGATCCTGGGCCGAGACGCTCAGCCGGTGCGATCCCGGCAGCAGGGCGGCCGCGGACGAGGCGACGTCGCGCTCGTCGACCTTGTCCATGCGCACGTCGAGGCGTTCGTACGGCGCGTACCCGTTGAGGGCGTCGCTGACGCCCTGGAAGATCACGCCCAGCGATGCGGAATCGCCATCGCGCTGGCACTCGACGCGCGCGACCTGGTCCGCAGGCCGCTCGGGCCCTTCGTAGGCGCGCGTGGTTCCGCAGCCGGCGAGGACGAGGCACAGCGTGCCGAGGAGGGCGAGCGGGAGACGATGGCGCATGAGGAGTTCCTCGCGGGAAGACTCGGGTTCGTCGAAGGCGGCGCGGAGAGTGTAGCGGCGGTCGCTCGTGTGTCCACGAGGGTGCGGGCTCGACGGGACGGCTGGATCCGCAGGCTCGCGCAACGACACGTCGGCTAGCGCGAGCGCGAGTCCATCCACGCGATCAACCGCGCCGCGCGAGCATCCCAGGTGTGCTCGCTCGCGCGCGCGGCGAGCGCCTTCCCCAGCCTCGCGCGCAGACCCGCATCCGCGACCAGCGTGCGGATGCCTTCCGCAAGCGCCTGGGGGTCGTCGGGCTCGACCAGCCAGCCGTCCTCGCCGTGCGTCAGGATCTCGCGCAGCGAGGGCAGGTCGCTCGCGACCAGCGGCAGCCCGACCGCCATCGCCTCGAAGACCTTGAGCGGCGAGGTGTACCTCGCGCTGATCGCAGGCCTCGCGCGGTTGGGCACGACGCCCAGGTCCCCCGCCGCAAGGTAGAGCGCGACGAGCTCGGGCGGCTGGAAGCCGTCGATGCGCAGGTTCGCCAGGCCGCCCGCGCGCGTGCGCAGCTTGGCGACGTCCGCCTCCATGCCGCCGGCGACCACGAAGTACACGTCCGGCAGAGCGCGCGCCGCGTCGACCAGCACGTCGACGCCCTTCCACTCCAGCAGGCCGCCGGTGTAGACGACCAGCGGCGCGTCGAGCGGCAGCTTGAGCTTCTCGCGCGCGGCGCGGCGCGCGGGCAGGTGCTTGAAGCGCTCGGGCTCGAAGCCGTCGTGCTCGACGACGATCTGCTCGGCCTCGACGCCGAGCGCGACGAGGTCGTCGCGCACGCCGCCGGAGATCGCGATCACGCCCGCTGCACCCCTGCAGGCGCGCAGCGTCCAGCGCCGGCGCAGCCGTCCGCCGGGCACGCGGTGCAGCTCGAGGAAGACGCGCGCGCGCTTCTTCTGCAGCAGGTAGAGCGCGCACTCGGCCTCGCGCGAGAGCACGCTCGCTTCGGGGTAGCCGCCGAGCACGCGCACCGCGGCGCTCTTGGCGAAGCTCGACTCCTGCAGGCGCGCCGGGACGTACTGCAGCATGCGCGGCATGCGGTCGATCCAGTCGATGCAGCGCAGCGCCTCGATCTTCGGGCGCGGGCCCCTCGGGCAGGCGTAGTACTCCCACAGGTCGACGCCCTCGGGCAGGCGGCTCGCGCTGGTGCGCAAGGGGTGCAGCAGCGTGGTCGCGACGCCGGCGCGCGCGAAGGCCGCCGCGCACTGCGCCACCTGCAGCGATTGCGCGCGCGGCGAGGGCATGCGCGCGTTGGCGACGAGCACGAGCTCCTTCACTTCGCTCCCTGACGGCCCTCGCGCGGCGCCGTGTCGTTCCCGGTGTAGCCGAGGTTCTTGAAGTTGCGCTCCTGGTCGATGTCGCGCGCCGAGCGCTCCATCTCGCGGTGCGGCATCGAGCTGCTCCAGGCGCGCAACGCGTCGAAGAGGCGCGCGGCCTCGGCCGGGTGCGATCCCGCGAGGTTCGTCTGCTCGCCCGCATCGGCGGAGAGGTCGTAGAGGCGCGCTTCGTACAGCCCCTTCGCCGCCTGCGCCGCGGCCCAGTCCTTCTCCTTCGTGACCCGCGTGTCGACGATCAGCTTCCAGCGGTCGTCCTGCGCGGCCTGGAAGAACGCGTTCTCGGCGAACGAGTACGGTCGCTGGCTCTGCGCCGTGCCGCGCACCAGCGGCAGCAGCGTGCGCCCGTCGACCGTGTCCAGATCGCGCGGCTGCGGCGGCAGCGCGAGCTGCGCGAGCTCGCAGACCGTCGGGAACACGTCGATCTCCTCGGTGCGCGCCCCGACGCGCTTGCCGCGCGGCAGCGCCCTGGGCCAGCGCATCACCAGCGGGATGCGCAGGTTGGTCTGGACCATGTGGTCGTGCTCCCAGAGCGTGCCCTGTCCCTGCGTCTCGCCGAGCGACTCGCCGTGGTCGGCGGTGACGATCACGAGCGTGTCGTCGAGCACGCCCTGGCGCTCGAGCTCGGCGAGGAGCGTCCCGAGCTGCTCGTCGGCCTGGCTGACGCCGGCGAGGTAGAGGTTGCGGATCTGCTGCACGTCCGCGGGTGTGGGCGTGTACTTCCCCTGCTCGATCGCCTCGCGGTGGTCGGCGTAGAAGGCGTGGATCGGGCCGGTGTAGGCCGGATCGCAGTAGAGCGCGCGCTGCGCCGCGGGCGGATCGTAGGGCGTGTGCGTCGAGTACAGGTGCACCATCGTCGCGAAGCGCTGGTGTGCGTGCTGGGCGAGCCACTCGCGCGCCGAGCTGGCGACGATCGCGTTGTCGAAGCGCTGCGTGAGCTTGTTCTTGAAGACGAACAGCAGGAGATCGGAGCGGAACACGCTCCAGGTCTGGTCGAGCGTGACGAGCTCGTGCCCGGCCATCGCCTCGAAGTACTGGTCGAAGCCCCGCAGCAGACCCGAGCCGGTCGAGAGCGTGCCGGTGTGGAACGTCGCCGCGAGCCAGTCGTGGTCCTGCATCTCGCGCCCGTCGGTGCGCAGGCCGGTCTTGAGCTGCCAGGGCAGCAGCACGTTGTCATGCGGCAGGCGCAGGCCGGACTCCATCTTGATCAGGCCGTGGCGGCGCGGGTACTTGCCGGTCAGCAGCGAGCCGAAGCTCGGCCAGGTGAACGGCACCTGCGTGAGGTGGTTCTCGAAGAGCACGCCCTCGGCCGCGAGGCGGTCGATGTTGGGCGTCTTCACGCGCGGATCGCCGTAGCAGCCGAGCGTGTCGCGGCGCAGCGCGTCGACGACGACGAGCAGCACGTTGGGCTGGTCGCGGTTGCGCTCGCTGGGCGCGCCGCGCTCGGACGTGGCGCGCGAGGTGGACCACAGGTAGGCGGCGCCGACGCAGCAGCCGACGCCGAGGTAGAGCGCCAGCGCGCGCGTCGTCCCCGTCGAGAGGCGCATCGCGACGCGCGCGGCGAGCCAGCCGAGCAGCGCCGCGACCAGGAGCAGGCCCGCCGACGCGGCGAGGCGCTCGATCGAGAGGACCGGGTGGCCGTAGAAGACGTAGGGCCGCGTCCACCAGAAGATCTCGGCGAACGCGCCGAGCGTCGTGCCCAGGCCGACGAAGACGAGGTAGCGCCGTCCCAGGTCGCGCGCCTGCGCGCGCAGCGGCAGGTGCAGCACGAGCCCGATCAGGGCCAGACCGAGCATGAAGAGCAGCCCGTAGTGGAGCAGGCTCGCCGCGAGACAGCCCAGGAAGGAGAGCGGCGACAGCTCGGCCGTGCCGTGGATCGCGGCGACGACCGCGTCGAGCGTGCCGAACAGGCTCCCGCACAGGGCGCCCGCCGAGAGCGCGGCCGAGAGCGTCGCTCCCAGGCCGGCCGGAGCGCGGCGGAACATCGAATCGAAGCGCATCAGGATCCCAGACGGTAGCGGATGTGGCCCGCCTCGCGCAGCACGTCGCGCGCGGCCTCCGGCAGATGGTACTCGACCCCGCGGGCTCCCCCCGCCTCGACGAGGCGCTCGTCGACCTCGAGCGAGCCCGAGCCGATGCGGAACTCGCGCACGAGCCGGCTGCCCGCGAGCGCGCGCCCGTCGCGGTGCGCGAGGCGGCTCTCGAGGGTCAGCCCGTCGGCGTGCACGGCGACGCGCGGCGCGAGATCGCAGCAGCTGGCCACCTCGGGCCCACCGAAGCCGAGCACGCCGCGGCGGAACACGCGCAGCGGCCGCGCGAGCGCGGCCCCGCGCCGGCCGGCGCGCCAGTCGACGCGCGCGAGCCAGCCGGCGAAGCGCAGCTCGCTCGAGCCCGAGCGCCAGCCCGCGAGCGGCGCGAAGGTCCCCGCGCGCCCCGACCACTCGGCTTCGCCCGCGGCCTCGAAGCGCTCGCGCACGAGCAGGTCGCGCCGTTCGCGCTTGGAGTACACGCGCAGGAGCCCCGCGCCGCGCGGGCTGCCGTGGTGCACGTTGACCGCGGGGCGCGCTCCGCGCACCCAGGCGACGACGCCGGTGTCCTCCAGGCGCGCGAGCTCGGCGTTGCCGAACCAGCTGACCGACAGGTCGATCGCGCCCGGACCCGGCAGCGGCCGCTCGGGCTGCTGGAAGCACTGCTCGAGCTCGTGCGCGGCGCGCGCGATCCAGGCCGCGTGCGCGGCCCAGAAGAGCGGGCACTGGTAGCTGCGCTCGCGACCGGCTCCGGCGAGATGGCTGCGCGGTCGGCCGCTGGACTCCAGGTGCTCGACCCAGGCCGTGAACGAGGCGCGCGCCGCGCTGGCGAAGGCCTGCCGGCGCGCGAGCCTCCAGCCCATGCACAGCGCGTGCACGTCGAAGGGATGCGAGGCGACCTCGTAGGCGGCGCCCCAGTACCAGGGCTTGGCCTCGAGCAGGCCCGGCTTGCGCCCGTCGGGTCCGACCAGCGCGAGCAGGAACTCCAGCGCGCGCGCGATCGGCGCACGGAAGAGCGCGTTGGCAGGGTCGCGGCCGAGCAGCTCGAGCGCGTGCACGAGGAAGCCCGGGATGCGCGAGTGGTAGAAGCTCGACACGTCCGACGAGCCGACGTGCTCCGCGCCCCATTCCAGCGGATGGTAGGGATAGCTGCCGTCGGGATGCTGGATGCCCTCGAGCACGCCGACG
>JBGASC010000056.1:0-37586 GCA_044229935.1 Planctomycetota bacterium
ACCGCCACCGCCACCGCCACCGCCGGCCGGGACCGTGTCGCCCGGTCCGCGGTAGGTGCCGCCGTGGCCCGCGCTGATCGACTGGATGCCCAGGCAACCCGCCAAGAGCAGAACGCTGTACTGGACAGACTTGTTCATGGGAACTCGATGCAGAAGAAGATCAGGGACCCTCGGGATCAGTGGAATGCGAGATCGCATCCGCGACAGAGCAATGCCCATGCCGCGGAGTTTCGCACGCGATCTTAAGTACTCGGAACCATCTGGGACACGTTTCTGGGACGGATTTTTCAGGCTTCAGGGCCTGGGGCGCGCTGCGCGGCGACGGAACGTGCATGCCTGTTCCTGTGGCGTAACGCGAGTTGCCGACACACGAAGCTTGAGCCTGCCGCACCGTCCTCGGCACACTGCCCGGCATGCCGGGATGTGTCCTTGACTGCGACTTCCTAGGTTGGACCTCGACCCACGCCAACCTGCGGGAGCGCGAGGAGCGTTCCCTGCGCTGGCGTCGCAGCTGGGGAGAACGCGGTTGGATCGGAGAGGAGATTCCAGCGGTGCCCAGGTGCTCGGGGGTTGACTCCGCAGGCGAGCGAACGCGACTGCACGATCTCCGGCACCTGCTGACGCGAGCGGCACTCGAGCTGGAGCTGGGCGGGGGGCCTGACCTGCACCACACGCTTCAGTCGGCGCGCGAGCTGTGCGAGCCTTCGTCCTTCCAGCCGGCCGCGGGCGACATCGATCTGTGCGCGGTCCTGAAGCAGGAAGTGCTGGCGGTTCGGCGCACGTTCCCCGACCGTGTCGTCAGCCTCTCGGTCGAGAGTGGTTGCCGGGTCCGCGGCCCGGAGGTCCCGCTTCGCCGAGTGTTGGCGAACCTGCTCGCCAACGGCGCACGGGCCACGGCCCCGGGAGGTCGTCTCGAGGCGAGCGGACGTTGGAGCGGCGCGAACGCGTGCTCCGTGCTCGTGCGCGACACGGGGCCAGGCATTCCGGCGTCTGCGATCGACCGACTGCTCGCGACGCGAACGAGTGCCAGCGGAGGCAGCGGGCTCGGATCGCTTTCGGTTGCGGAGGCTGCGTCCGAACTGCGGGCGACCATCCTCGTCCACAGTGCGGAGGGCGCCGGGACCGAGTTCGAGGTGCGGTTGCCGGCCTGAAGGCCTCAGGCGCCGTCCTCGGCGGAAGCGCGCGCGGGCTTGCTCACCAGCGCCGCCCGCAGGAACTCGCGGTTCAGGCGCGCGATGCTGGCGACAGGGATGCCTTTGGGGCAGGCCGCGCCGCACTCGTAGTGATTGGTGCAGTTGCCGAAGCCTTCCCTGTCCATCTGCTCGACCATCGCGAGCACGCGCGACTCGCGTTCGGGCGTGCCCTGCGGCAGCAGCTTCAGTTGGCTCACCTTGGCCGCGACGAACAGCATCGCCGATGCGTTCGGGCAGGCCGCGACACAGGCACCGCAGCCGATGCAGGCGGCGTTGTCCATCGCCTCGTCGGCGAGTTCCTTCGAGACGGGCAGGTTGTTGGCATCCTGTGCCGAGCCGGTGTTGACCGAGATGAACCCGCCAGCGGCGATGATCCGGTCGAACGCGCCGCGGTCGACGACCAGGTCGCGTACGACCGGGAAGGCATTGGCGCGGAACGGCTCGACCGTGATCGTTGCGCCATCGCGATAGTGTCGCATGTGCAGCTGGCAGGTCGTCGTCTCCGCGTCGGGGCCGTGTGCGTGCCCGTCGATCACGAGGCTGCAGGCGCCGCAGATACCCTCGCGGCAGTCGTGGTCGAACGCGATGGGGGAGCCGCCCTGCCTGACGAGTCGTTCGTTCAGGACGTCCAGCATCTCCAGGAACGACATGTCGGGGGACAGACCCTGCAGCTCGTGCGTCTCGAAACTCCCCGACGCCGCTGGCCCCGCCTGGCGCCACACGCGCAGCGTGATCCGCAAGCCCTGGCCGTGCTGGGTGGAAGGTGCGCTCATTTGTAGCTCCGCGTCGAAGGCTTGACGATCTCGAAGGTCAGCGGCTCCTGGTGGCGCGTCGGCGCCCGGTCGAGGCCCTGGAACTCCCACGCAGCCACGTGCGAGAAGTTGGCATCGTCGCGCTGCGCCTCGCCGTCGGGCGTCTGGTGTTCCGTGCGGAAGTGGCCGCCGCACGACTCCTCGCGCTGGAGCGCGTCCAGCGCAAGCAACTCGGCGAACTCGAGGAAGTCGGCCACGCGCCCGGCGTGCTCCAGCGTCTGGTTGAGGTCCTGCGCGTCGCCGGGGACGTTGACGTTCTCCCAGAACTCCGCGCGCAGCCCGCGGATCTTCTCCAGCGCCTGCTGCAGCCCCTGGCGATCGCGCGCCATGCCGCACTGGTTCCACATCGTCAGCCCGAGCTCGCGGTGGATGCTGTCCGCCGAGCGCTTGCCCCGGATCGAGAGGATGCGCTGGATCCGCTCGCGCGCGGCCGATTCGGCCTCGGCGAACGCCGCGTGGTCCGCGCCGACCGGGGGGAGTTTGCGGCCCGCGAGGTGCGCTGCGATCGTCGCCGGGATCACGAAGTAGCCGTCGGCGAGGCCCTGCATCAGTGCGCTGGCGCCGAGCCGGTTCGCGCCGTGGTCCGAGAAGTTCGCCTCGCCGAGCACGAACAGGCCGGGCAGCGTGCTCTCGAGGTTGTAGTCGACCCACAGCCCGCCCATCGTGTAGTGCACGGCGGGGTAGATGCGCATCGGCACGCGGTAGGGGTCCTCGCCCGTGATGCGCTCGTACATCTGGAAGAGGTTGCCGTAGCGCGCGCGGATCGCGGCTTCGCCGTCGCGCTGGATCGCGTCGCGGAAGTCCAGGTAGACCGCCATGCCGGTCTCGCCGACGCCCTTCTTCTGGTCGCACTGCTCCTTGGCCGAGCGCGAGGCGACGTCGCGCGGCACGAGGTTGCCGAAGCTGGGGTACTTGCGCTCGAGGTAGTAGTCGCGCTCGTTCTCCGGGATGTCGTTCGGTGCACGCTTGTCTCCCTGGCGTGCCGGAACCCACACGCGCCCGTCGTTGCGCAGCGACTCGCTCATCAGCGTGAGCTTCGACTGGTGGTCGCCGGAGACCGGGATGCAGGTCGGGTGGATCTGCGTGAAACACGGGTTGGCGAAGAACGCGCCGCGCTTGTGCGCGCGCCAGCTCGCCGTGACGTTGCAGGCCTTGGCGTTGGTCGAGAGGTAGAACACGTTGCCGTATCCGCCCGTGCACAAGAGCACCGCGTCGCCGACGTGGCGCTCGAACTCGCCGGTGGTGAGGTTGCGCGCCACGATGCCGCGCGCGACCCCGTCGACCAGCACCAGGTCGAGCATCTCGCGCCGCGCGAGCAGCTTCGCGCGTCCGAGCCCGACCTGCCGCATCAGCGCGCCGTAAGCGCCCAGCAGCAACTGCTGGCCCGTCTGTCCGCGCGCGTAGAACGTCCGCGAAACCTGCGCACCCCCGAACGAGCGGTTGGCGAGAAGGCCGCCGTACTCGCGGGCGAACGGCACGCCCTGGGCCACGCACTGGTCGATGATGCGCGTGGAGACCTCCGCCAGGCGATGCACGTTGGCCTCGCGGGCGCGGAAGTCGCCGCCCTTGACCGTGTCGTAGAACAGGCGATGCACGCTGTCGCCGTCGTTGGGGTAGTTCTTCGCCGCGTTGATCCCGCCCTGCGCCGCGATCGAATGGGCGCGCCGCGGCGAGTCCTGGATGCACAGCACGGTGACGCGGTAGCCCATCTCGGCCAGCGAGGCCGCGGCCGACGAACCCGCCAGGCCGGTGCCGACGACGATCACGTGGAATTTGCGGCGGTTGGCGGGGTTGATCAGCTTCAGCTCGAACTTGTGGCGCGTCCAGCGCTCGGCCATCGGCCCGCCGGGCGCCTTCGAGTCGAGGCGGGACGTGCTGCTGTTCGGTGTCGCACTGCTCGGGGCGCTCATCGCGAACCTCCGCTGGTGAGGAAGAAGATCGGGAACGAGGCGAAGCCGAGCGCGAGCAGGACCGCCAGCACGATCGAGAGCTTGCGCACCAGCGGCGTGTAGCGCGGATGGCTCCAGCCCAGCGTCTGGAAGGCGCTCTGGAAACCGTGGGACAGGTGCAGCCCGAGCGCGGTCACGCCGAGCAAGTACACCGCCGCGCCCAGCGGCGAGGAGAGCTTCTCGCGCACCAGCGCCGCCATGCCCTCGTTCTCGCGCGTCAGGCGCCCGATGCGGAAGTCGAGCAGGTGCAGGATCAGGAAGATCAGGACCACCGAGCCGGTGATCAGCATGCTGGTCGAGGCCGCGCTGCGTCCGCCATGACCCGGAGAGAGCGCGTACGGCGTGCGGCGCGCCCCTCGGTTCTCCAGGCTGACGCGGAAGGCCTGCACGATGTGCACCAGGAACAGCGCGCCGAGGGCCAACTCGGCGAGCGGGATCCAGGCCTGCGCGGTCAGGAGGCGCACGTAGCCGTCGAACGTGGATCCGTCGCGATCGGCGTAGAGCAGGAGGTTCTCCGCCAGGTGCACGCACAGGAACCCGAACAACAACAGGCCGGTCAGGGCCATGACCAGCTTCTTCCCGAGGGAAGAGCCGAACAGCTTGCGGAGCCAGGCACTCATGCGCGGGGTTGACCTCTCAGGAAACGACGCAGGCTAGCGCGGGGACGATCCGCGGTCCACGGAATGCACGCTCCGGTTCAGTTCGCAGCAGGACCGCCGCGAGGCGTGCGCTGGACGACCGTGATCCAGCGACCGCGCAGCACGCACTCGCCGCCGGGCCCGAGCACGTCCGTCGCAAACGAAACCCAGCCGCGCCGAGCGCCGGGCTCGGGGTCCTTCTCGAGCACGCGCAAGAGCATGCTCAGCTCGGCGGGCGGCCGAACCGGCGCGACGAACTCCATCTCGACGCGCGAGAGCGCGACGATCGTGTCGCGGAAGACGCCCATCTGCCAGGCGAGCCCGCTGGCGACCGATTCGACCAGGAGCCCGTGCGCGATGCGCCGGCGGAAGGGCGAGCGAGCCGCAAAGCTCTCGTCGACGTGGATCGGATTGTGGTCGCCGGTGAGCGCCGCAAAGGACTCGACATCGGCCTGGGTCAGGGCGCGCGCGGCGGAGCGGAACTCCTGGCCAGGCTGGAACTCCTCGAAGTACAGCCCGCGGTCGGAGGGTACGGGGTGGGCGTCCATCGGCGCAGCAGGGTAGCCCCGCGGGCGCGCGCGGCAAGCCCGTACGGTGCGTCATAACGTACATTATCAGACATCGTATGCACTGGAATCCCCGCGCCGAGGCCAGCATCCTGCCCGGCATGAGACTCCCGCTGTGCCCGCTTCTCCTCGCGCCGTTCCTGCTCGTCGCGTGTCTCTCCGAGGCAGCGCGCCCCGAGCCCGTGGGACTGACCGCGGACGTGCCGGTCAGTCGCGCGCCGTTCACGGAAGTGAAGGCCGCCTACAAGGACCGTCTCGAACAGCCCTACGTCTTCCTGGAGCTGACCGGCAGCTACGCGCTCGCTGGCCGGAGCCTGCCGGAGCTCGCTCGCCTGATGAAGTCGCAGGGCGTGATCGCTTCGGGGCCGCCCTTCGGTCTGTACTTCGACGATCCGGGCAGCGTGCCGGTCGAGAGGCTGCGCGCACGTGTGGCGTTCCCGGTCGACGGGACGCCCACCGTGCGTGAGCCGCTGCGCCTGGACGTCCTGCCCGCGGCGACGGTTGCGTACGCGGTCGCGGCAGGCCCGTACCCCGAGGTTCCGCGCTGCTATCCGGGCCTGCTCGCCTACCTGCGCAAGATGCACTGGGCCGTCGCCGGCCCGATCCGCGAGATCTACCTCGTGGCGCCGGAGACCGTGAAAGACTGGTCCGAGTTGCGCTGCGAGATCCAGATCCCGGTCGGGATGGCGCCCTAGTCGTCGCGCTCGTCGGCGCGCTCGGCCTGCAGATCGCCTTCGAACTCGACTTCGACGGGCAGGTCCGGGGCGAGTTCGATCTCCAGGTGCGGGTAGCAGGCGTACACGGCCAGCCTGCCGTTCGCGGCCCGTCCGCGCAGGCGATCGCCGACACGAAGCCACTCGACCAGCATCGGATCGATCGCGACGCGCTGTTCTCCCGAGTCGCCGCGGACGAGGGCGTTGTCGCGCTCGAGTCCGACGAGCTCGAACACTTCGCCCTCGGCGACATCCGCACGGCGCGTGCGGCGCTGGTTCGCCTCGGCGAGGCGCGGGAGCTCGCGGGCCAGCAGGCGCAGCAGTTCGCCGCTGGACGCGTCGAGCGTCAGCGCCTGGGATTCCTCGCTCCAGCGTCGGAAGCGCTCCAGCGCCGCGACCAGCGTGCGCGCCTCCTCGGCGCCGTGCAGTTCGTCCTGGTCGAGCGACCAGCGCGCGGCGAAGTCCGCCAGCGCGCGGGTGTCGAGGTTCTCGCTGACACCGATCGGCTCCGCGTAGCGTCCGAGGCTGCGCAGGCACGCGCAAGCGCGCGCGCTCGCGGCGCCCTCGGTGCGCTCGAGCTCCCAGAGGAACTCCTCGACGAGCGCGGCGATCGCTCCGGGAAAATCGGGCGCGGGCGCGGCCTCGTCGGGATCGACCTCGCGGTCGAGTTCGAGGGCGCGCTCGAGCGCGTCGAAGGACTGGTCCAGCGGGCTGCCGCTGGCGCGCGCGCGGTCGAACTCCGCGAGCGCCTCGGCCACCGGATCGCGACGCGGCGGGGCGGCGCGCGCGGCCGGCTCGCGGCGCTGCGCAGGCGCGGAGCGCTGCTGCGGCTGCGAGGGCGTCGTGCTCGCGGGCTTGGGCGTCAGGCTCGCGCCGGATCCCGGGCCGCGCCGGGCGAGGTGCTGCCACGCGACCAGCATCGCACGGCGCGCCTCTTCCAGATCCAGCTCGGTCTCGAACGCGAGCTGGTCGAGGATCTCGCCCAGGACGTCGCCGGCGCCGGGCGCGAGGGCGTCGGGATCGAAGGGCGCCGAGGCCAGTTCCTCCAGCAGGACCTCGATCTCCTCGTGGGCCAGCCCCCCTCGTGCGAGCAGCGCGCGCAATTCGCCGGTCGGATCGCCTGCGTTCGCCGCCGCGCGCGGCCGGTGGAAGAGCGCCTCGATGTCGCGCTGCGCGATGCGCAGCACGCCGCGTGTGCGCTCGCGGGCGCGGTCGATGTCGGCGCGCAGGGCCTCGAGCAGGCGCGAGTCGCGCAGGAACACCGCAGCGGGCGAGGCGCCGAAGAGCGTGTCCCCCACCGGGAAGATGCGGCCCGCGATCAGGTCGCCGGCCTCGAGCACCTGCGCGACCTCGGGTTCGGCCAGTGGGTACTCGCCCGACCCGGCGAGGTCGCGCACCCACAGGCCCTCGGCCGGGCGCACGCCCGTCACCTCGAAGACGCCCGTGAACGAACCGATCCAGCTCGCAGCCTCGGCGGCACCGAGGCCGCGCTCGGCCGCCTCGGGGTGCGCGGAGAGCACCTGGATCGGAACGCCACCCAGGTGCGCGCTCTCGCGCTCCAGGGCGAACCACTCCAGGTGGCGGCGCTCCGACAGGGCGGCCTCGCTGTCCTGGCCGGCGGGGCGGATGCCGAAGAACTCGGGAGCGCTGGCCTGGAACTCGGCCTCGAGGGCTGCATCCTGGCGGAACCAGGTCCGCAGGGCGCCGTAGCCGCGTTCGACGTTGCTGACGGGATCGTGCATGGCGGTTGTGGAGCTGGTTCGCAATCCCCTAGTGTAGCAGCCCAGGAGACGCGATCCCCCCATGACGACGATTCACCTTGGCTGTGCTGCGTTCCTTGCGCCGGGCGACGAAGCAGGGACGGGCGGCGGCATCGCCTGGCTCGACGTGGCGAGCCTCGTGCTCGTGCTCCTGTGCCTCGTGCTCGGCGCTCGACGCGGCACGTGGTGGCAGCTGGTTCGGCTGCTCGGCCTGATCGCGACCCTCAGCGTGGCTCGCGCGATCGCGCCGCGCTTCTCGCAGGGGCTGACGAACCTGATGGGGTTCACACCCCAGATGGCCAACGGGATCCTCTGGAGCACGATCCTCGTGCTGGGCCTGATCCTGGTCGCGCTGGTCGGCCGCATCGGCAAGCTGATGATGGAGGGCGGAGAGATGAGCGCGCTCGATCGCGCCGGCGGTGCGCTGCTGGGCGGGATCGGCGGGTTGCTCCTGCTGGCAGGCCTGCTCGTCTGCACGACGCAGATCGCCTCGCCCGGCTGGAGCGAGCGCAACCTGCGCAGCACGCACACGCAGGGCGTGCTCAACGCGCTGGCGCGCGGAATCCCGGGAGCGCTCGATCCGCTGGCCGTGGAGCGTGCAGCTCCCGAAGTCTGGGCCGCGGAGTCGGCGCAGCGCTGAATTGCGCTTGACGACGGCGCGCGTCACGCGTTGACTGGCGGCGTTCTCATTCCAACCCACGCGCACGCGGAGGGGGAAGTCAGGTGCGAAACCTGCACGGTCCCGCCACTGTGAGTCGCTGGAACGCAGGTCCATGGGCCGGGGTCGATCCCGGCCGGGTCATCGGGAGCACGCTCCCGGGAAGGCCTGGACGAGCGTTCGTCGCGACGAGTCAGGATACCCGCCGCAGGCGCTGAACCCGCCGGCCTCGGAAGAAGGCGCGTGCGCGGTGGTGCGCGAACGCACTCCGTGGCCGCCTTGTCTCGAGGCGGCCCTTCGACGAGTCATCGAACGGAGTTCACCATGTCGTGTTCCGCACTGCGCGCGAGCCTGCTCGCGCCCGCATTGTCCCTGTGTCTCCTCGTCTCCTCGGCCACGGCCCAGGACACGGCTGCGCCCGGTCTGGGCTTCGGCCTCTCGGCCGGCATCGGCCCCTTCGACGCCTACGCGACGCTGCACGACGGCACGCGCATCGTCTGCGACGGCGTCAGCGTCGCGCACGTCGACGCGCTCGGGCAGCCGATCCTCGGCCTGGGGTCGTTCCCCGCCTACGTCTTCCCCAGCTTCGTGCTGCTCGCGCCCGACGAGAGCTACGCGCTCGTCGGCGAGAGCTCCAACGGCGACCTCGTGCGCTTCGAGCTCGACGGCTCGGGCCAGAGCACGCTCGGCAACGTCACGTTCAACTACGACGCGCTCTTCGAGGACGCCACGCACGTGCTGGTCAGCGCCGACACCAGCGGCACGTACCACAACCAGATCGTGCGCGTCGATCTCTCCAGCGGCCAGAGCACGCTGGTCGCGCAGCTCGACGGTCCGTCGGGGCCGCTGGCGCGCCGCGCGCGCACCGGCGAGCTCTTCGTCGGCGTGGTCGACCTGGTCCAGCCCAACCACGATTCGATCGTGCGCTTCGACGCCGCGCAGCTCGCCGGCACACAAGTGCTCGGCCTCGCCGACGCAGCGAGCTTCGCGGCGGGCCTGGTCAACGTCGCGGCGCTGCGGCTGGACCAGCGCTACGACGTGATCGGCCTGGACTACTGGCGCATGCTCGTCGCGATCGCGCCCTTCGGCCAGCCGAGCACGATCGCCTGCTTCGGATCGACCGGGACGCGCCTGGCCGATCTCGCGACGAGCCCCGACTCGATCTCGAACCTGGAGCTGCTCTCCGGCCGCAGCGCGGGAGCCTGCGCGCCCTGGCAGCCGGACGGCGGCGAGACGCTCTCGTACCGCGGCACGACGTTCTGCTTCCCCTCGTGCTCGAGCGCACAGGTGCGCCGGCTCGAGCCGCGCCGCCCGCAGGCGACGATCTCCGGACCGGGCCTGGGCAACCCCGGCGGCGGCAGCGTCACCGTCGCCTTCACGGGCTGTGTGCCGAACGCGAACCTGCTGCTGCTCGTCGGACCGCAGTCGCTCTACTCGCCCAACGAGAGCACGCGCCTGCACCCCGACGGCTTCCTCTGGCACAGCGGCCTCGCGTTCTCGCCCCTGCGCCGGCTGGTCACGCTCCCGACGGATGCGGCGGGCGCGGCGAGCTTCACCTACTCGCACAACGGCAGCCTGAACGGGACGCACGCCTTCCAGGCGCTGATCCGCGACACCAGCGGCGTGTTCGTCGGCAGCACGACCAGCGTGCTCAACTGAGCGCGGGCGGCCGGAAGCCCTCGGCCGGCAGCACCAGCGCCACGCGACCGTCGGGCTCCTCGGCGAGCCCGGCGGTCGGAACGCGCTGTGCGAGCGAGCGCACCAGCGCCGCGGCCTCCGCGGGAGCGCGCGCAGCGGCGACGTGCACGCTCGCGCCGCAGGCTCGGATCCCCCAGGTCAGGCACTCGCGCTCGGGTGCGGCCTGCGCGGCGGCGACGAGCCAGGCGGTGATCGTCCAGGCGAGGTCCATCGCGCCCGGGGCCTCGGTCGCGATCGCGAGCGAGCCCGGGTCGGGTGCGGCGAGGTCGCGCCGCTCGCGGCGCAGCGCCTCGCGCGCGAGATCGAGCAGCCACTCGGGTCCGCGCGGCTCGCGCCGCGCGAGCAGCAGGTCCGTCCCGCGCTGGCGCCCGAGCAGGCCGAGCAGCCAGCCCAGGCGTTCGAGGCCGCGGGCCGACTCGTCGAGGTCCTCGGCGTGCTCGGCGATCACGCCGCGCTCGCCCGTGATGCGCACGAGCGAGTTGACGCCCGAGATCACCTGCGTGACGTTGTTCAGGCGGTGCAGGAGCGCGGGCAGCAGCAGGCGCGCGAGCGCGGCATCGCTCGACGATGGTGCCGAGGCGGGGACTTGAACCCCGACTCCCTCGCGGGAAATGGATTTTGAATCCATCGCGTCTGCCATTTCGCCACCCCGGCAATGCGCGCAGAGCCTAGCGGCCCGCTGCGGCGATGCAAGCGAGCTCAGCTTCGCGGCGCCTTCTCCGCGTCCTCGAGCGCGGCGCCCAGGCCGCGCGCGACGCCGACGGCGCGCGCCGCGTAGCGCACGGCGCACAGGATTCCCGGAGCGAAGGCCTCGGGGCCCGACATGTCGTGGCGCAGCGTGTAGCTCTCGCCGCGCGCGCCGAAGAGCACCAGCTGGTGCGCGTACAATCCGGGCAGGCGCACGGAGTGGATCGGCACGTCGGCCTCGCCGCCGCGCGCGGCGCGGATGCGCTCGGCCGTGTCGAGCGCGGTGCCGCTGGGCGCGTCCTTCTTGCGCTCGTGGTGCATCTCGATGATCTCGCAGCGCTCGAGGTGGCGCGAGGCCTCCAGCGCCGCGCGCTGCAGGAGCCACATGCCCAGGCTGAAGTTCGGCACCACGATCCCGCCCAGGCCGCGTGCGCGCGCCGCGCGGTCGAGCTCCTGCGTCTGTTCGATCGAGACGCCGCTCGTGCCGACCACCGGCCGCAGCCCCAGCGCCAGGATGCGCTGCGCGTGCGCGAAGCCCAGGCCCGCGCGCGTGCACTCCACGACGACGCGCGCGCCGCTCGCGGCGAGGGCGCGCTCGAGATCGTCCTCGCGCGAGAGCCGCGCGACGAGCTCGAACTCGCCCGCGCCCGCGAGCGCCTCGCAGGCGAGCGCGCCCAGGCGGCCGCGCGCGCCGACGACGGCCACGGGCAGTCGCGCCGCGGGGCTCATGCGCGACGCTCCGCGTCCTCGCGCTCGAGGGCCAGCGCGAGCAGCTCCAGGCACATCTCGGCGTAGCCCAGCCCGGCCGCCGCGGCGGCCTGCGGGAAGAGCGAGCGGTCGGTCAGGCCCGGCAGCGTGTTGATCTCGAGCACGACCGGTTCCTCCTCCGCGCCCGCGGCGTCGCGCGGCACGAAGAAGTCGGTGCGCGAGTAGCCGTCGCAGCCCGCGGCGCGGTGCGCGGCGAGCGCCAGCTCCTCCAGGCGCGCGCAGCACGCGGCGGAGAGGTTCTGCGGCGGGCAGTGCTCGGTCGCGCCGGAGGCGTTGTACTTCTCCTGGTAGTCGAAGAAGCGCCCGGGCTTGGGCACGATCTCGACCGGCGGCAGTGCGCGGGCGCCCGCGCGCGCGTTGCCCAGCACGCCGCAGGTGGTCTCGTGGCCGCGGATGCGCTCCTCGACCAGCGCGTCGTCGCCGGTCTCGAGCACGCGCGCGACCGCCGACTCCAGCCCGCGCGCGTCGTCGAGCACGAAGGTGTCGACGGACGAGCCGCCGCGGTTGGGCTTGACCACCAGGCCGCGCGCGGCGAAGGACGCGAGCTCGCGCAGGAGCGCCTCGCGCGACGCGCGCCACTCGTCCGCGCGCACCGGTCGGCCGCGCGCGACGCGCAAGCCGGCGGCCGCGAGCACGGCCTTGGTGTGCGCCTTGTCCATGCACAAGGCCGAGGCCGCGACGCCCGAGCCGGTGTGCGTCCAGCCTTCGAGCTCGAGCAGCCCCTGGACGCGTCCGTCCTCGCCCGCGCCGCCGTGCAGCGCGAGGAAAACCAGCGTGCCGCGCGGGAGACGCTGCAGCGTCGCTGCTGCGCTGGCGCTGTGGCCCTCGAGCGTCCAGCGCCCGTCGGACTCGATCTCCAGCGCCACGACGCGCGCGGGCAGCGGCAGCGCGCTCGCGCCCGGCCGCGTGTGCAGCGCGCGCAGCACGGCCGCGCCGGTGCGCTTGGAGACCTCGGCCTCGCTCGAGGTCCCGCCCAGGAGCACGGCCACCGTGCTGGTCGAAAGCCGCTGCGCCTGGCGCTGCCAGGCGCGCTCGAGTCCCGCGAGCCTCGTCATGTGTAGAGCTCCCCTCCCGCGACGCGCCGCGGCGCGTGCGGCAGCCGCCGGCGCAGCACCTCCTCGTCGTCCGCGAAGAGCGGATCGATCTCGATCGCCGGCGCGCCGTGCTCGCCCGGCGGCGGCAGCGCGAGGCCCGCCGCGGCGGCCCAGCGCGCGTGCAGGCGCGAGATGTCGGCGCGGGCGCGCGCGGGCGAGTCCTCGCCGCTGGCGTTCTTGACCGGGCTGAACTCGCGCGCGCGCTCGACCTCGAGGATCGCGCTCGCGGGCGAGAAGGCCAGCGCGTCGAAGACGAAGCTCTCGAACTTGACGCCGGTGGCCTCGACCGCGCGGCCCTTCTCGTCGAGCACGCTCATCGACTTGCGCGCGAGGTGCCAGGGCAGCGAGAGGCCGCGCGAGGTGAGCTCCTCGACCAGCGTGCGCTCGATCACGTGGAGCGCGATGCTGCCCGCGGAGAAGGAGAGTCTCCCGGTGGGCTCGCGCGCCTCGCGCAGCTCCGGCGGCAGGTCGGAGTACTCGATGCAGGCGAGCTGGCCCTCGCGCCAGGCGAGCACGCCGACCTTCTCGGCCGCGTCGCGCTTCTCGACCGTCTTGCTCGACATGCGCGCGCCCTCGAGCCGGTGCAGGCCGAGGAAGAGCGGGTCGAAGGGCACGACCAGCGGGTTGTCGACCTGGAAGTAGGAGAAGCGCTCGATGCCGTGCTCGCGCGCGTGCTCCAGCGCGCCGGTCGAGCGCAGCGCGGAGAGCACGCCGCCGTGGCCCGTCGGCGCGAGGAAGAGGCGACCGGGAGCGGAGCGCAGCACGCGGCCCTCGGGCGAGAGCGCCGGCAGCATCGACTGCTGGAAGAAGAAGACCTGCGCGGGCTCGAGGTCGAACCAGCGGTTCTCGACGAAGAACGCGCGCGTGGCCGCGTCGTTCTGCGGCGAGGTCATCACGTACCACAGCGGGCGGAAGCCATGGCGCGCGCCGCTGGCGCGCAGCTTGCGCGCGAAGATCTCGAACAGGCTCCAGTTCGAGAGCGGCCCGATCGGGAACACGCCCTTGGGCGCGTCCCAGCCCAGGCGCGAGGCCTGGCCGCCAGCGACGGTCAGCGCCGCGACGCTGCCCGAGCGCAGCCACTCCTCGCCGGCGCGGCGCGCGCGTCAGCGCGGCGACGCTGCCCGTGCGCAGCCATTCCTCCCCGGCGGCGCGCCCGCGGGCCGCGTGCGCAGCCTGCGCGGGGGGGCGCCCGAGCGGGAAGGGGCGCGCGGGCGCGAGCCCGCCGGCGGCATAGCTCGGCGGCGCCGCGAGCAGCTCGCGCAGCTGGACGACGAGCGACCAGTCGAGCGCCTCCAGCTCCGCCAGGTAGGCGGCGCGTGCGCGCGGCTCCAGCTCCCCCACTCCGTGCAGGAGGTGCAGCTGGTCCGCGCGTTCGAGGCGCCGGTAGAGCTCGGCGGTCGGCTCGCTCATCGCTCCCCTTCGGCCGCGCATCGCGCGGCGCGCACGCGCTTCACCGCCCGCGGGAGGCCGGGTCGTCCTTGGAGAGCGTCTCGAGGATCTGCTCCATCAGGCGCACGAGCTCCTCGACGCGTTTCTCGAGCACGACCTGGCGGTGCACCAGCTTCTCCACCACCGGAGGCAGGATCGCCTCGCGCGTGTAGCTGTTGATCATGTTGATCACCTCGGCGCGGTCGGCGTCGGGCAGCTGGCGGAAGTGGTAGTGGTACTTCTGCTTGAGCACATCGTCGGTGATGTGCATGCACTCGGTGGTGATCTCTTCCACGTTCTTCTTGTCGTGCTGCTTGTGGAAGACCGCCAGCTTGTACTGGTGGAGCAGCTCCTTGAACTTGGCTTGCACGTCGATTCTCCAGTTCCGTTGCGTGTCCGGGCCCTACTCGGGCCTGCCGATGCAGATCGAGACGTTGTGTCCGCCGAACCCGAGCGAGTTCGAGAGAGCGTTGCGCACGGCGAGTTCGCGCGCGGCGCCCGGAACGTAGTCCAGGTCGCACTCGGGATCGGGTGTGGTGTAGTTGCGCGTGGGGTGTACCTGCCCCTTGTAGACGGAGAGCGCGGTGACGACGAGCTCGACCGCGGCCGAGGCGCCCAGCAGGTGGCCGATCATCGACTTGGTCGAGGAGATCGCGAGCTTCCTGGCGTGGTCGCCGAAGACGAGCTTGATCGCGCGCGTCTCGATCAGGTCGTTGTAGGGCGTGCTCGTGCCGTGCGCGTTGATGTAGTCGACGCTCTCCAGCGCGATGCCGGCGTGGCGCAGCGCCTCGCGCAGCGCGCGCGCCGGGCCGCGGCCGGATTCCTCGGGCGCCGTGATGTGGTGCGCGTCGTCGGTCGAGCCGTAGCCCTTGACCTCGGCGTAGATGCGCGCGCCGCGCTTCTTGGCGTGCTCGTACTCCTCGAAGACCAGGATGCCGGCGCCTTCGCCCATCACGAAGCCGTCGCGGTCCTTGTCGAAGGGCCGCGAGGCCGCGCCCGGGTCGTCGTTGCGCGTCGAGAGCGCCTTCATGTTGGCGAAGCCGCCCAGCGAGAGCGGCGTCGTGGCCGACTCCGCGCCGCCGGTGACGACCAGGTCGCAGTCGCCGTACTGGATCGCGCGCCAGGCCATGCCCATCGCGTGTCCGGCCGAGGCGCAGGCGCTCGAGGTCGTGAAGCACGTGCCCTGCAGCCCGTGCCGGATCGCGACCTGGCCGCTGACGGCGTTGGCCATGATCTTGGGCACGAAGTGCGGCGAGACGCGCCGCGGGCCGCGCTCGAGCAGGTCCTTGTGCTGCTCCTCGATGCCGGTGATGCCGCCGATGCCGGTGCCGATGATGCAGCCGTAGCGCTCGCGCAGCTCCTCGGGCTCCTTCGTCGGCTCCAGGCCCGCGTCGCGCAGCGCCTCGTCCGTGCCGAGCAGCGCCCACATCGTGAACGGATCGAGCTTGCGCAGGTCCGGGGTGCTGAAGTGCTTGAGCGGGTCCCAGCTGACGCAGGCGGCGAACTTGACGGTGTGTTCGCTGACGTCGAAGCGCGTGATCGGACCGACTCCGTTCTCGCCGCGCAGGATGCGCGCCCAGTTGGTCTCGACGTCGTTGCCCAGGGCGCTGATCATGCCCAGGCCCGTGATCACGACTCGTCTGCGTTCGGCCATGGCGTGAGGAGGCTCCGGCTCGCCGTGCCCCGCGCGCCGTGGCACGCGGGGTCGGCGCTCAGGACTTGGAGGTGATGTACTCGATCGCCTGACCGACCGACTGGATCTTCTCGGCATCCTCGTCGGGGATGGAGATCTCGAATTCGTCCTCGAACTCCATGACCAGCTCGACGGTGTCGAGCGAGTCGGCGCCGAGGTCGTTGATGAACGAGGTTTCGCGCGTGATCTTGTCGGGCGTGGTGCCCATCTGATCGCAGACGATCTTGATCACGCGCTCTTCAACCGAGGGATTGCTCACCTCTCCGCTCCTCTTGTCGATCTGTGGGTTGGGGGGGACTGGCTAGGTTCAGGACGCCGTTCGCCGCACTCAGAGGCTCAGGCCTCCGTCGACGACCAGCGTCTGGCCGGTGATGTAGGAGCCGCCGGGTCCGACCAGGAACTCGACGGCCGCGGCGATCTCCTCCGGGCTGCCGATGCGGCCCAGCGGAATCGATTCCTGCAGCGCGACCTTGGCCTTCTCGTCGATGGCCGCGGTCATGTCCGTGGAGATGAAGCCCGGCGCGACGGCGTTGACGCACACGCCGCGCCCGGCCAGCTCCTTGGCCAGGGACTTCGTCAAGCCGATCAGGCCCGCCTTGCTCGCGGCATAGTTGGCCTGGCCTGCATTGCCGGTGATCCCGACCACGGAGGTGATGTTGACGACGCGCCCCTTGACCTTCATCAGCGGCCGGCTCGCGGCCTTGAGGAAGTTCCAGGCGCCCTTGAGGTTGACCTCGATGACGCGATCGAAGTCCTCCTCGCTCATGCGCAGCAGGAGCTGGTCGCGCGTGATCCCGGCGTTGTTGACCAGGATGTCGAGGCCACCGAGCTCCTTCTGCACCTGTTCGACGAGCTCCGCGACCTTGGCCGTGTCGGCCACGTCGCAGCCGTAGGCCTGCGCGCCCTCGGCCTGGGCAGCGCACAGGCCGGCCGTCTCGCGCGCCCGCTCGGCCTCCGTCGCCACGCAGGCGACCTTGGCCCCGCGCTCGGCGAGGCGCAGGGCGATCGCCCGACCGATCCCCCGGGACGCGCCGGTGACCAGGGCAACCTTGCCTTGCAGAGGACGGGGTTGGGAGGTGGAGCTCACGCTGGAGGCGGGACGGTGCCCGATTCGGGGCGACTATACCTGTGCCCCGGGGGGCGATCAACGACGCGCACGGGCCGCCGGCTCAGGCCGGCACCTGCTCCGCTCGGGCAACGGGAGTCACCTGCACCCCCTCCTCGATCTTGCGCAGGAGGCCCGCGAGGACCTCGCCCGGCGCGGGTTCGAGGAAGCTCCGCACGCCGCGGGAGAGCGCGAGGCGCATGCTCTTCTCCCACAGCACGCTGGCGCAGACCTGGTCGGCCAGCTGGCGCCGGATCGCGTCGGGATCGCTGGAGAGCTCGCCGGTGACGTTGCTGGCAAAGGGCACGCGCGGCGAGCGGACGCGGATCTCGGCCAGCGCGCGGGAGAGGCGGTCGGCCGCGGGGCGCATGCACTCGGAGTGGAACCCGCCGGCGACCGTCAGCCGCCGCGTGCGGCGGATGCCGAA
Organism: Planctomycetota bacterium; assembly: GCA_044229935.1. Lineage (GTDB taxonomy): Bacteria > Planctomycetota > UBA1135 > UBA1135 > JADJLZ01. The sequence goes on from JBGASC010000056.1 coordinate 17,190, forward strand.
GTCCTTCGCCGCAGCCTCCGCCGCGTCGAGCGCGCGCAGCTCGCCGGAGAGGATCACCTGTCCGGGCGCGTTGAGGTTCGCCACCTGGCAGATGCCGCTCGCGGCGGCGTGCGCGGCGAGCTTGCGTGCCTGCTCCTCGTCGGCGCCCATCAGCGAGAGCATCGAGCTGGGGATCTGCGTGCTGGCGTCCTGCATCGCCTCGCCGCGCAGGCGCACCAGGCGCAGGCCGTCGACGAAATCGAGCGCGTCGGCGCACCACAGCGCGGTGTACTCCCCCAGCGAGAGCCCGGCCACGAAGGCGAGCTTCGAGCGATCGAGCCCGCGCGCCTCGAGCACGCGGACCACCGCGACGCTGGTGGTGTAGATGCCCGGCTGCGCGAGATCGGTGCGGTGGACCTCCTCGCCCTGGTTCCAGCAGGCGTCCGAGAGCGAGAAGCCCAGCGCGGCGTCGGCCTCGTTCCAGGTCGCGCGCGCCTCGGGGAAGCGCTCGGCGAAGTCGCGGCCCATGCCGGCGAACTGCGCGCCCTGGCCGGGAAAGAGGATCGCTTGCGGTTGGATCATCGTCGGCTCACCAGCGCACGAGCGCGCCGCCCCAGGTCAGGCCTGCGCCGAAGGCGGCCAGGATCACGAGCTTGCCCGGCTGCGCGCGCCCGGCCCGCACGGCCTCGTCGAGCGCGACCGGCACCGACGCGGCCGAGGTGTTGCCGTAGTGCTGGATGTTGACCACGACCTTCTCGTCGTTCCAGCCGACGCGCTCGAGCGCGGCGTCGATGATGCGGCGGTTGACCTGGTGCGGGACGACCAGGCAGATCTCGTCGTAGGAATGGCCCTCGGCCATCTCCTCGATCAGCGCGCCCATGCGCTCGACGGCGAAGCGGAACACCTCGCGGCCCTGCACCCGGATGAAGTGCTCGCCGGCGTCGATCGTGGCGTGCGTCGCCGGGCGCAGCGATCCGCCGGCCTTCATGTGGATCAGCTCGTAGCCGCTGCCGTCCGAACCCAGGCGCGTCTTGAGCACCTCGCCCTGGCGGCACTCCTCCCACGGCGCGAGCACCGCTGCGCCGGCGCCGTCGCCGAAGAGGATGCAGGAGCCGCGGTCCTGCGGGTCGAGCCAGCGCGAGAGCGTCTCGGCGCCCAGGCACAGGACGCGCCGCGCGCGCCCCGAGGCGACGAAGGCCTCGCCGGTGCAGAAGGCCGAGAGGAAGCCCGTGCAAGCCGCGTTGAGGTCGAAGGCACCCGCGTTCGTCGCGCCCAGATCGCGCTGCAGCAGCGTCGCGCAGCCGGGCAGCAGGTGGTCGGGCGTCAGCGTGCCGCAGACGATCAGGTCGAGGTCCTTGGGATCGACGCGCGCGGCCTCGAGCGCGGAACGCGCCGCCTTGAGCGCCATGTGCGAGGTGGCCTCGCCCTCGTCGACCCAGCGCCGCGCCTGGATGCCGGTGCGCTGCACGATCCACTCGTCGGAGGTGTCGAGGTACTGCTCGAAGTGGCCGTTGGGCACGATCCGCGGGGGAACGTACGAACCGGTCCCCGCGATGCCGACGCGCACGCGTGTGCTCATGGTCGGATTCTAGCAGCGGCTCCGAGCGGACATCACGCGTCCTTCGGGCTGCTCGACTTCTCCAGGCCCGCGACGATGTGCTCGTTGACGCGCGCATCGAGTGCGCGCGCCGCGAGTGCGAGCGCGTTGGCGACCGCGTTCTCGTCCGAGCGTCCGTGGCCGATGATCACGATGCCGTCGACGCCGAGCAGCAGCGCGCCGCCGTACTCGGAGTAGTCGATGGCCTTCTTGATGCCGGCCAGCGCCTGCGGCGGAGCCTGCACGCCGTGCTTGCCGATCTCGCTCAGCGTGAGCTTGACCATGAAACCGGCGAGATCCTCCATCAGCTTGAGCACGACGTTGCCGGTGAAGCCGTCGGTGACGAGCACCTCGGCCTTGCCCTGCAGCAGATCGTTGCCCTCGAGGTTGCCGACGAACTCGAGCGGGGCCTGCTGCAGCAGCTTGAAGGCCTCCTTGTGCACGTCCGTGCCCTTGCCCTCTTCCTCGCCGATGTTGAGCAGCGCGACGCGCGCGCCGGGCTGGCCCAGGCAATCGCGCGCGTAGACCGCGCCCATCACGCCGTACTGCACGAGGTGTTCGGCCTTGGGCGCGATGTTCGCGCCCATGTCGATCACGGTCAGCGGCTTCCCGCTGAGGTTGGTCGTGACGGCGATGCCCGGGCGCTTGACGCCGGCCAGCGTCCCCAGCAGCAGCGTGGCGGCACCGACGACGGCGCCGGTGTTGCCCATGCTGACCGCAGCGCCCGCCTCGCCCGACTTGCAGGCGACGGTCATGCTGCCGATCGAGCTGTCGGGCTTGCCGCGCAGCGCCTGCGCGGGCGATTCGCCCATGCCGATCACCTGGCTGGCGTGGCGGATCGCGAAGCCGGGGTCGCCGCCGAACTCCGCCAGCTTGGCGCGGATCACGGCCTGGTCGCCGACGAGCAGCACGCGCTCGACCGGCAGACGCTGGCGGGCCTTGGGAGACACGGCCAGCAGGGCCCCGCGCACGATGGCGTCGGGGGCCTTGTCGCCGCCCATCACGTCGAGAGCGATCCGAGAGCTCGCCATCGCCGTGCTGTCGCTAGACCTCTTCCTTCTCGAGGATGGCGACGCCGTTCTGGCCACCCTTCGAGAAGGCGTAGCGACCGCAGTTGTCGCAGACGCGGTGCGGCTTGGTGGCCGCGCCGCAGTGCGCACAGCGGTTCGCCGGCGCCATGTCGAGGGCGTGGTGCGAGCGGCGGATGCGCTTGCGGTGCTTGGAGTGACGTCGTTTGGGATTGGGCATGGAGGTGGTTCGAGGGGCTCGGGCGAGCGCCCGTCGGATGTGGAAAAGGCCGGGGATGCTATCCCGTCGGAAAATGGCTGTCAACGCGCGGGCAGGGCTTCAGAGGCCGGCCGCGATGCGCGCGGCGAGCTCGGCGACGAGCGCCGGCAGGGGCTCGGCGTTCAGACCCTGGCCCTGGGCCAGATCGGGGCGTCCGCCGCCGCCGCCGCCCAGTCGGGCGCTGACGGTCTTGGCGAGCTCGCCCGCGGCGAGCGCGTGGCCCTTGGCCACCCCCGGGCAGAGGATCAGGAAGGGCACGCGCTCCTCCTCGCGGCCGAAGAGCGCGACGACCATCTTCGGCGCGAGGCTCTTGACGCGTTCGCCGAGCTCGCGCACCGCGTTCTGGTCGAGGTCGGGGAAGGCGAAGACGCCGTGGCGCCACTCGCCCTGCGTGCCGAGCTCGGCCTTGACGCGCGCGAAGGCCGCGTCGATTCCGCCGGCGGAGCTCCTCTCGCCCTTCTTCTTGGCTTCCTTGAGCTGCGTCAGGAGCTGCTCGACGCGCACCTCGACCTCGTCGGGCGCGGACTTGAGCAGGCGCGCGGCGCCGACCAGGCGCCGGCGCTGGCGCTGGATCTCCTCGACCGCCGCGGCGCCGGTGACGGCCTCGATGCGACGCACGCCGGCCGCGACCGCGCGCTCGAGCGTGATCACGAACGGTCCGATGTCGCCCGAGGCGTCGACGTGCGTGCCGCCGCACAGCTCCGTCGACCACCCGCCGACGTCGAGCACGCGCACGCGCGCCTCGTACTTCTCGCCGAACATCGCGACGACGCCGCGCGCCTTGGCCGCGTCGAGGTCCTCGACCGTGGTCGCGACGCGCAGGTTGTCGAAGACGCGCGCGTTGACGAGCTCCTCGACCTTCTCGAGCTCCTCCGCCGAGACGGCCTTGGGGTGCGAGAAGTCGAAGCGCAGGCGGTCGGGTCCGACGTAGCTGCCCTGCTGGCCGACGTGCTCGCCGAGCACGAGCTTGAGCGCCTTGTGCAGGAGGTGCGTGGCGGTGTGGTTGCGGCGCGTGCGCGCGCGGGCGGCCGCGTCGACCTTGGCGATCGCTCGGGCGCCGCTCGCGGGCACGAGGCCTTCGAGACGGCCCAGGTGCACGACGACCGGTCCGATCTTGCGCGTGTCCTCGACCTCGAAGCGCCAGCGTCCGGCGGGGTCGCGGATCTCGCCGCGGTCGCCGACCTGTCCGCCGCTCTCGGCATAGAACGGGCTCTCGGCCAGCACGAGCTTGGCGGGCTCGCCCTCGGCGAGGAAGGTCAGCGTGCTCTCGAGCTCGTGCGTGCGCGCCCCGGCCTCGTGGTAGGTCGACTTCGTCGCCGGCACGCCCTCGAGCTGTTCGGCCGAGAGCAGCTGCTTGAACTTGCCCTCGGAGCGGCTCGCGTCCTGGTGCGCCTTCTCGGCCTTGTCCCAGCCCGCGTCGTCGACCGCGAGGCCCTTCTCGCGCGCCATCAGCTCGACCAGGTCGCGCGGGAAGCCGTAGGTCGCGTACAGCTCGAAGGCCGCCGCGCCCGGGATCGTCTTCTGCGCGCCGAGTTTGGACTCGAGCTCGGCGAAGCGCACGAGGCCGCGGCCGAGCGTGCGCCCGAACGAGAGCTCCTCGACCTTGACGATCTCGCGCACGTGCTCGAGCCGCGCACGCATCTCGGGGAACGTGCCGCCGAGCACCTCGGCGACGGTCGGCACGAGCTCGAAGAGGAACGGATCCTCGACGCCGAGCTCCTGGCGCCCGAAGCGCGCCGCGCGGCGGATCAGGCGCCGCAGCACGTAGCCGCGGCCCGTGTTCGAGGGCAGCGCGCCGTCGGAGAGCGCGGCGGTGACCGCGCGCACGTGGTCGGCGCAGACGCGGAAGGCGACGTCGGCGCGCGAGGTGCTCGCGCCGTAGGGCCGGTTCGCGATGCGCGCGAGGCGTTCGAAGATCGGCGTGAACAGGTCCGTGTCGTAGTTCGAGCGCTTGCCCTGCAGCACCGAGAGGATGCGTTCGAAGCCCATGCCGGTGTCGACCGACTGCGCCGGCAGCACCTTGAGCGAGCCGTCGTCGAGCCGGTTGAACTCCATGAACACGTTGTTCCACAGCTCGATGAAGCGCTCGTTGCCGGCGTTGACGCCGATCTTGGGGTCCGCGCCGTCGGCCGGGTTCGAACCGGGAGCGCCGCGGTCGATGTGGATCTCGGTGCACGGCCCGCACGGACCGGTGTCCCCCATCTCCCAGAAGTTCGCCTTGCGCCCGAAGCGCAGCACGCGCTCGCGCGGCACGCCGGCCTTCTCGATCCAGATGCGCTCCGCCTCGGTGTCGGCCGGCAGGCCGTCCGCAGCGTCGCCGGCGAAGACGGTCACCCACAGGCGCTCCTTGGGCAGCTTCCAGACCTCGGTCAGGAGCTCCCAGGCCCAGGTGATCGCCTCCTCCTTGAAGTAGTCGCCGAAGGACCAGTTGCCGAGCATCTCGAAGAACGTGTGGTGGTACGTGTCGACGCCCACCTCCTCGAGGTCGTTGTGCTTGCCCGAGACGCGGATGCACTTCTGCGTGTCGACCGCGCGCTTGTACGGACGCGTGCCCGTGCCCAGGAACACGTCCTTGAACTGGTTCATCCCCGCGTTCGTGAAGAGCAGCGTCGGGTCGTCCTGCGGGAAGACCGGGGCGCTGGGCACGATCGTGTGGCCGCGCTCGGCGAAGAAGCGCAGGAAGTCGTTGCGCACGCGCTCGGCGGTGAAGCGCGGCTGGGTGGTGGTCGTGGAGGCGCTCATGACTCGGGGGGATGCGGGGAGCGTTCGAGCGCGAGCTGGATCGGCCTCGATCCAACCCGCGCTCGCGGATGGAAACGGGGATCTCAGAGGCGCGTCTGGCGCCCGGGCGCGTCGGCCGCGGGTGCGGCCGGCGTCTCCGAGTCCTCGGACGAGCTGATCGCGCTGGGCACGAGCTTGCCGCGCAGCTCCTTCTCGATCTCGGTGACGAGGTCGGGGTTGTCGACCAGGAAGGCGCGCGCCTTCTCCATGCCCTGGCCCAGGCGCAGCTCGCCCTGCGTGGGGTGCTTGAACGAGTACCAGGTGCCCGACTTGAGCACGGCGCCGGCGTTGAGGCCCAGCTCGAGGATCTCGCCCTCGCGGCTGATGCCGCGGCCGAAGAGCATGTCGAACTCGACCTTGCGGAAGGGCGGCGCGATCTTGTTCTTGACCACGGTCACCTTCGTGCGGCCGCCGATGACCTCTTCGCCGTCCTTGAGCTGGCCGATCTTGCGGATGTCCAGGCGCACCGAGGCGTAGAACTTGAGCGCGCGTCCGCCGGTGGTCGTCTCCGGGCTGCCGAACATCACGCCGATCTTCTCGCGGATCTGGTTGATGAAGATCACCAGGCACTCCGACTGCGAGATCGCCGCCGTCAGCTTGCGCAGCGCCTGGCTCATCAACCGCGCGTGCAGGCCGACGAAGCTGTCGCCCATCTCGCCGGCGATCTCCGCGCGCGGCACGAGCGCCGCGACCGAGTCGATCACGACCACGTCGACCGCGTTCGAGCGCACCAGCGCCTCGACGATCTCGAGCGCCTGCTCGCCCGTGTCCGGCTGCGACACGAGCAGGTCGTCGAGCTTGACGCCCAGCTTGCGCGCGTAGGCCGGGTCGAGCGCGTGCTCCGCGTCGACGAAGGCGCAGATGCCGCCGGCGCGCTGCGCGTTGGCGATCACGTGCAGCGTCAGCGTGGTCTTGCCCGAGCTCTCCGGCCCGTAGATCTCGACCACGCGCCCGCGCGGCAGGCCCTTGCCGCCGAGCGCGACATCCAGCCCGATCGAGCCGGTCGAGATGCCGTTGATCTCGCGCACGGCGGAGGCATCGCCCAGGCGCATGATCGCGCCCTTGCCGTAGGACTTCTCGATCTCGCCCAGCGCAGCCTCGAGCGCGCGGCCCTTCTCGGCCCGCTTGGGGTCGACGGGCACGGCGGGGGTCTTGTCGGTCTTGGTGTCGCTCTTCTTGGTGGGAAGGCTCATGGAGGTCATCGATTCCTGTGTCCTTGGGGCGTGAGCGGAGTCTAGCCAGGGCGGAGGGCGCAAGGAAGCACGCGGCGCCACTGCTAGAGACGCTCCGAAGGCGCGCGGGTCGTGGGTGCAGGGCGGGAAAATCCGTGCTACGCCCCGAGCCGCCAGCTCCCCAGCACCCGGTAGCGCGGCCGTTCCTCCGGCCGGGACTCGACGAGCACGAGCTCGCGCGCCGTCCACGCACCCTCGACCGCCAGCGACGCGAAGCCCTCCGTCACGTGCACGCGCATCCCGCCGCGCGGACGAGCCAGCGTCACGTGCGCGCGGAACGGCTCCTCCACCTCCCGCCCCAGCGCGCGCGCGACCTCGGCCGCGAGCGCCGCGAGCCGGCCGCTCGCCCCGGAGCGCTCCTCGACGCCGGCCCAGATCACGCGCGGCCGCGCGAGCCCGGGGAACGCGCCACCGCCGCGCACGCACAGCTCGATCGGAGCCTCTCGCGCCGCGACAGCGGCGAGCGCACCCTCGATCTCCGCGATCCTCTCCCGCTCGGTCGCGCCGAGGAAGCACAGCGTCAGGTGCAGCTCCTCCGCCGCGTAGCGCCGCACGCTCCCCGCGCACGGCGCGAGCCACTCCCCCGCACGCCGGTCGAGCTCCGCCGCGAGTTCCACCGGCGGCAGCAGCGCCACGAAGAGCCGCGCCGAGCCGCTCACGCGCTCTCCCTCAGACGGTGACGATCGTCAACAGCTCGTCGTAGCGCGCGTCGACGTCGGTGCGCGAGCGCGAGGACATCGCCTCGACGCTGAAGCCCTCGACGCAGAACGAGGCCGTCACCGTGCCGAAGACCATCGCCTTGCGCAGCGCGGCCGGGTCGCAGCGGCCCTGCGCCGCGAGGTAGCCCATGAAGCCGCCGGCGAAGGAATCGCCCGCGCCGGTCGGATCGACGACGTTCTCGACCGGGTAGGCCGGGATCGAGAAGTGCACGTCCTTGCTGAGCAGGAAGGCGCCGTGCTCGCCCTTCTTCAGGATCACGAAGCGCGGGCCAAGGCCGAGCACCGCGCCCGCGGCGCGCAGGAGGCTGCGCTCGCCGGTCAGCATGCGCGCCTCCTCCTCGTTGAGCACGACGGCATCGATGCGGCGCAGGAGGTGCAGGAGCTCCTCGCGCGCGATCTCGATCCACAGGTTCATCGTGTCGGCCATCACGAAGCGCGGATGGCTGACCTGGTCGAGCGCCTTGTGCTGCACGCGCGGTTCGGCGTTGGCGAGGAAGAGGAACTGCGCCTGGCGCTGCCGGGCGTGCAGCTTGGGATCGAAGCTCGCGAGCACGTTGAGGTGCGTCGCGAGCGTGCGGCGCGTGTTCCAGTCGGCCTCGTAGCGCCCGCTCCAGCGGAAGGTCTGCCCCTCGGCGATCTCGACGCCGCTGGTGTCGACGCCGCGGCGCGCGAGGAACTCCAGGTGCTCCTTGTGGAAGTCGCGGCCGACGACGCCGACGAGCTCGACCGGCCCGAAGGTGCTCGCCGCGGTCGCGAAGTACGTGGCCGAGCCGCCGAGGACCTCCTCGCGGCGGTCGTAGACGGTCTCGATCGTGTCGTAGGCCAGGGTGCCGATGACGAGGAGCGACATGGGGGGGCGGATTCTATCGGTCGGCCGGAGGACGTTCCTGTTCCTGTTCGTGCTCGATCTCCGCGCGCATCTCCTTGCCGCCGGGCAGGAGCAGGAAGATGCCGCCGGCGAGGTTGAGCGCGACGGTCAGGAGCCGGTAGGTCACGCTGACGGCGACGCCGAGCGGTTGCGTCGAGCCGAGCAGGTGGAAGAGGTAGCCGATCAGCACCTCGCCCACGCCCAGGCCGCTGGGCGCGAGCGGCAGCGAGCTGACCGTGTTGGCGATCGCGGTGATGCCGAGGTAGGCCGGGAAGCTCATCGTGTCGCCGAAGGCGTGGCCGAGCGCCCAGATCGCGCCGGCGATGCCGCAGTGGTTGACGACCGAGAGCACGACTGCGATCAGCATCTCGCCGGGGTGGCGCGCGTACTCCGAGAGCGAGCGCTCGATCGACTTCAGGCGCTCGCGCTGCGGCACCTTCTCGAGCAGGCGCGAGATGCCCAGCACGCGCCGCGTGCCCGGGTGCACGACGACGAAGATGCCGAGCACCATCGCGACGAAGCTGAGCACGACCGGCCAGCGCAGGTCGCCGAACTGGTCGCCGGTGAAGAGCACGACCAGCGACGCGAGGCCCGCGAGCACGACCAGGCCCAGGCCGCGGTCGACCACGACCGTGACGAAGGCGTCGGCGCGGCGCTGCGGGTTCTCGCGCACGACCAGCACGGCCTTGATCACGTCGCCGCCGGTCAGGCCGGGCACGACCAGGTTGAAGAAGAAGCCCAGGAACGTCAGGCGCAGCGCGTTCCACCAGCTCGTCGGGCAGCCCGCCAGCGCGAGCAGGCGCCACCAGCGCGTCACGCTCATCACGGCCGAGACGAGCAGCATGCCCATCGCGAGCAGGAGCCCGCTGGCGTCGAGCTCGCGGAAGACGCGCGGCATGCCCGGGTGCCACTCGAAGTGCGCGCCGCTCGCCGCAGGGTCGCGCGAGATCGGCACCAGCGCGCCGCGCGCGAGCTCGGCCGCGCTCTCGGCCGGCCAGCCGGCGGGCACCTCGGCGCCCTCGGCCTTCTGGAACTGGATCGAGTTGGTGCGCCAGGCGCCCTCGATGCGGCCGGAGAGCTCGAGCGTGTGCTTGCCCTCGATCCAGCTGAGACGATCGCTCCAGGGCAGGATCGAAGCGACGAAGGCGAGCAGCGCCAGCGCGAAGACCAGGCGCAGCGCGCCGAGCAGCCGTGCGCGTGTCGACTTCGGCTGGCTCACGGGTGCGCCTCGCCGGCGCTCTTGCGCGGCTGCCGCAGCTCCCACCAGGCCTTCCAGTCCTCCTCGCGCAGGCTCTGGAAGCCCGCGCCCGAGACGGCCGAGAGCGTGAGCATCGCCGCCACGCGCACCTCGGGCTCCTCGCGCTGCACGGCGATGTGGCACAGCGCGTCGAGCTGCTGCTCGACCAGCTCGGCCGGCGGCGGCGCGCCGGGTTCGGCGGCCTCGCGCACCAGCCCGCCTTGCGCGAGCCGCGCCAGGATGCGCTCGAGCACCAGCGGCGGAGTGCGCACCTGCTGCGCGCCCTGGAAGAGCAGCCCGGCGAGCACGCCGCGGCCCGCGACGGACTCGCTCGCCTCGATGGCAGCCGACTGCACGACCGGCTCGTCGTCGGCGAGGGCGCGCGCGATCGAGCGCGAGACGCAGGTGCGCTCGAGCTCCTCGACCAGGGCCGTCAGCCCGCGCGTGCGTCCGTTCGTCCAGCCGGCGCGCTCGGCGAGGTCGCAGCCGACGCGCAGCGCGCGCCGGGCGCCGGCGAGATCGAGGTCGAGGCCGCGCACGAGCGCCAGCGAGGCCTCGAAGTCGGCGCGCGCGGTCTCGTCCCACGCGGCCAGGCCGAGCACGGGCCGCGCGGAGTTCACCAGCGTCGAGAGCGCGTGACCGACCGCCTCCGCACCGGCGGGCGTGCGGTCCTTGGGCAGCGCGATCGGCAGGAAGCGCCCCAGCGGGGCCGCCGCGCGCGCCAGCGCGTACAGCGCGCGCTCGCGCGAGAGCGTGGCGCGGTCCTCGACGGCCAGGCGCGCGCACCACTCGATCGTGCGCGCGCGGGTGTAGCGGTCGGAGGCGTCGAGCTTCTCGAGCTCGAGCAGCTCTCCCAGGCAGGCGCCGGACGGATCGTCGACCTCGCCGGGCGACTTCTGCGCCAGCGAGGCCTTCGTGCCGGCGATCATCGTCGCCAGCACGTGGCGGAAGAAGTACTCGACGCGGCCCTCGAGCGCCGCCCGGTAGTGGTGCCGGCCCTCGCTGTCGTGCAGCTGGTCGAGGTTCCAGGCGCGCGCATCGACGGCCCGGCAGCTGCCGAGGAGCGCCAGGCTGGAGAGCGCGGCGCCGATCGCGGCGCGCGCCCCGAGGGCGCGCGGAACGCGCGTCGATCGGACGTGGATCACCCGCGCGAGTCTAGGCAGCTGGCCGTGGGCCTGGGAAGAGGAATCGAGCGCGGCGCGCTCAGCCGTCGATGCGCAGCTCGTTCAAGAAGGGCAGGTCCCAGGCCGTGTCGTGGCCGGGGAGGTTCTGCGTGCGGATCACGAGCGTCCGGGCGTCCGCGGGCGGGAGCTCGATCTCGAGCGTCAGACGGCGCGAATCGGGGTGTTCGCGGTCGAGCGAGCGTCGCTCGAGCTCGCGCGTCGCGCCGTCCTGGGTGCGCAGCTCGACGATCAAGTCGATCCCGTCGCCCTGGCGCAGCGAGCTCTCGTACTGTCCGCAGACCAGGTGCACATGATGGTCCGCGGGGCGCAGGTCGAACTCCAGCGTGCCCTCGGGACCGAAGAGCACGCGGTCGCCGTCCCCGAGGAACTCGTAGGCCGGCGGTCCGGGCAGCGCGGTGCGATCGGGCGTGCGGCCCAGGCAGCCGAGGACCAGCCGATCGCGGCACTCCGGGTCGATCGCGCCGAGCAGCCCGTCGCAGCGTTCGATCGTCACGTGGTAGGTCGGCGCGTAGTTCGTCGACCAGTTGCTCTCGCTGGTGAGGCGCAGCCCGGTGTAGCGCTTCTTCAGCCGGCCCGCGTGGAGATCGATCCAGTCGAACGTGAACTCCAGCGCCGGACGAACCAGCACGCCGGCGCGGGCCATGTCGGGCAGGAAGCGCCGCTCGAGGACCTGGCCGTCGTTGCGGCCGAGCGTGACCTTGGTGATCGGCGCGTGCAGGAGCAGCCGGCGCAGCCAACCCACCCACGAGTAGCGCACGTCGAAGCGCGCGATCAGCACCTCGCCGGGCAGCTTGGGCAGCGAGAGCGTCTCGCCGGGGTGCAGGTCGAACTCCCCCACGATCTCGCGCTCGTCGCTGGCGTGCGCAGCGCGCACGGGGTCGCGCCGCAGGAGCACGAGGCCCTTCTCCAGCGCGACCGGGACGTAGTCGCGCATCAGGCGCAGCCGCGCGGCGCTGTCGTCGATCCCCGACCAGCGCTCCCCGATCATGGAGTCCTGGTAGAGCACGAAGGGCGGAGCGTCCGGGCCAGCGAAGAAATCGCCGTCGAGCTCGACCAGGCCCGCGGTCGAGGTCGAGTAGGACTGCAGCACGGGCCGCGGGCGCCAGTTCAGGTGGTTGAGGAAGATCCAGGCCAGGTCGACGCCGACCAGATCGATCGGCTCGCGCCCGACGATCGCGCGCACGTGCGGCAGGTCGTACTTCCTCTCCAGGCCCACGCGCATGCGCTCGGCGTGCTCGAGCTTCGTGGGCAGGCGCGCGAGGCCGCGCATCGCCGCCTCCACGTCGTGCGCGCCCTGGCCGAACGTCGGCCAGCCGAACTCGCCCTCGAACACGCGCGTGTAGCCGACCACCGCGAGCAGCACGCCGCCGATGCGCAGGGTCCCGTGGCTCCAGCGCCGCAGCGCCCTTGCGCCAGGCCGCAGGGACAACGCAGCCGGCAGCAGCATCACGCAACCGAAGAACACGATCGCGCGCCCGACGTGGTTGGTGTAGCTCTCGCGGAAGGCGATGCCCGCCCCGCCGGCGACGGCGAGCGCCGTCAGGAGCGCCGTCCGGCGCACGGGCGCGCTCCAGACGTGCAGCGCGAGCAGCAGACCCAGCAGCGCCAGCGTCCCCAGGCCCAGCTGCACGTCGATCCACGGTCCGTCGGTCGCCTGCGACTCCGTGTAGCCGCGCGCGAGCTCGGCCGAGCGCAGCACGTAGAGCGGCAGGTCCCAGGGGCGCTGTCCGCACGCCATCCAGACGCCCAGCAGGGCGCCGAAGGCGATCGAGGCGGTCCAGGCGAGCTCGCGCCGCGAACGCCACGCCGCGCGCACGCACAGCAGGGCGACCAGGCCTGCCCCGAGCGTGAAGTACGTGAACTTGATCAGCGCGATCGTCGCGAGCAGCAAGAGATCGAGCACCTGCTCGGTCCGGCCGACGCGCTCCTCGCGCAGCTGCAGTGCCGCCAGCGCGACCATCGAGGCCGTGTAGAAGGCATCGTCGGGCTCGACGAAGGCCAGCAGCACGCACAGGTACAGCGCGCGCAGCGCGACGCTCGGCTCTCGGCGCACGAGGCAGGTCCAGCGCCAGGCGAGCACGGCCTTGAAGAGGAACTCGAACAGGAACAGCTGCTGCCACACGAGCGTCGGCTCGTAGCGCGCGTGCGCCGGCCCGCCCATCGGCCCGAACGTGAAGACGAGCTCGCGGCCGAAGCGGATGCCGTGCGCGAGCGCGTAGTTGAGCGCCTGCTGCCAGGACGGATCGAGCTCGGGGATCGCGGGATCGACCGGCAGCCGCAGGCGCGAGAGCCAGAGGATCAGCGCGAGCACGATCCAGCCGACTCGCTCACCGGCAGTGAAGCGCGGAACGTGGGATGGCCCCTGCGGCGAGGGCGAATTGGCGAGCGGAGGGTGCTCCACGGTTGCGGCTCCGTCGAGCGATGGGTGCGAGGACGTCGCACCGCTGCGGCCCAGCATAGCGCGGGGCGCGGGGAATGGTGGAGGCGGCGGGAATTGAACCCGCGTCCCGGAATCACCCTGACCGAGGCATCTACGTGTGTGTCCCGCGCTTTGGTTCTCGTCCCCTCGTCGCGCACGGACGCGCTCTTCGGGCACCAGCCCAGGTGAATCTCGCCGGCTTGCCCCCAGGCAGTGCGCACCGGCCAGCCCGCTGATGGCGTCGGTTCCGGAACGCGGGCGATCCCGGAGCGACGGCTACCTGATCAGATCAGGCGGCGAGAGCGTAATTGTTGGCATGCAAATGCCGCCTCGGGAGGATTTTACGGGGTGACCTGAGATCCCCGACACGCAGCCCGGGCCCAGACGAGACCGATCGAAACCGGTGCGCCCCCGAACCAAGACGGCGCGCATCGTAGCACGCCGGCAGGCGATCACCACCCACTCGCGGCGCGAGCTGCACACTCCGCCGCGGTTTGCTGGATCGCCGTGGACCTCGACGGCGTCGCGTCGTGCGCGTTCGCCTCGAAGGAGCGACTCGCCGCGACCGTCACGTGCCTCGACGGCCGCATCGCGCTGGTGCCCCACCCGGCGGCGCGCCTGGCAACGCGACCTGCGGGAGAGTTGCAACCCGTGCGTCGAGGTGCGTAGACGTTCGCGACACGCTCGAAGTCCACGGGATTCCAAGGGTCGAACGCAACGTGAGGGCCGTGCCCGGATAGGTTGGCTTTGGTGCACGCCTCCGGACGAAAGCCCGGAGTTGCCGCTCCCCGGCCTTCTCGACAGGGCTGGCCTCCTCGCTCGCGACGCAGGACCTGGTTGGTCCACCGCCCGGCGCCCCGCTGGCCGCAGGCGCCGCGAGCGTGGAGTGAAGCAACCCAACCCGCGACCTGGCCCGTCCCGGATCCTGCAACTCGCAGCACCCGCTTCCATGAACCACGCCTCGCCCCGATCGCCCTTCGTTCGCGGACTCCTCTCGTGCACGGTCTTCCTGGGGGCCTCCGCCCCGCTCTTCGCGCAGTGCGGTTGGTCCGGCTTCCCAGGCCAACAATTCCCCGTCGGCACTGCGCCGTCGAGCGTGGTCAGTGCCGACCTCGACGCGGACGGCCGGTTGGACCTCGTCGTAGCGAACCTGTTCACCGACAACGTGTCGGTGCTGCTCAACCAGGGCGGCGGCAGCTTCGCCGCGCAGGTCGTGTACGCCGTCGGCTTGTATCCGCGCTCGGTGGTTGCCGCTGACCTCGATGGCGACGGGGATGCGGATCTCGCCGTTGCGAACGACAACTCCGGCTCGGTTTCGGTCCTCCTCAACCAGGGCAACGGCACGTTCGCGCCGCCGGTTTCGTGCCCCGCCGGTGCCAATCCGATGTCGGTGACCAGCACCGATCTGGACGGGGATGGCGACCAGGACCTCGTGCTCGCCAACCGCACGTCGAACAGCGTGTCCGTGCTGCTCAACCAGGGCGGCGCGACGTTTGCGGCGCCCGTGCCCTACGCGGTCGGCACGAGTCCCTATTGGGTGACGCACGCGGACCTCGATGGTGACGGCGATCCGGACATCGCGTGCGCCAACCGCGGCTCTGGAACCGTCTCCGTGCTGCTCAACCAGGGCAACGGGACGTTCGTGGCACAGGTTCCGTACGCCACCGGCGCGGCGCCGGTCTTCCTCGTTGCGGCGGACTTCGACGCGGACGGCAAGCCGGACCTCGCGAGTGCCAACCTGTATTCGAACAGCGTCTCGCTGCTGCGCAACCAGGGCAACGGAACCTTCGCAGCGCAGGTGTCGCTGGCCGTCGGAATCAGCCCGGCGTCCCTCGCCTGCGCGGACTTCGACGGCGACGGAGACCAGGACCTGGCGAGCGCGAACCTCGACACGAGTTCCGTCTCGGTCCTGCTCAACCTGGGCAACGGTTCGTTCGCTCCTCAGGTGCTGTATGGCGGCGTTTCCGGCCCGGCCTGCATCACCGCCGCAGACCTCGATGGCGACGGCGACCCGGAGCTTGCCAGCGGGAATACCACCGGGAGCACCATCTTCACCCCGCTGGAGCCGGGGAGCGTCTCCGTTCTGGGCAATCGCGGCAGCGGCACGTTTGCGACCCAGATCCAGCCTGCGGTGGGTTTCCATCCCCTGGCCGTGACGCAGGCGGATCTCGATGGGGACGGCGACCCGGATCTGGCGGTTGCGAACAACGCATCGGGCACCGTGTCGGTCCTCCTCGACCTCGGCAATGGCCAGTTCTCCGCGCAGCATGCGTACTTGACGGGCGTGAACCCGACCTCCGTGATCGGCGCGGACCTCGATGGCGATGGAGACCAGGATCTGGCGATCACGAACGCGAGCTCGACCACGAGCTCCATCTCGGTGCTCCTGAACCAGGGCAACGGGACGTTCGCCGCCCAGGTGCAGTACCCCAGCGGGACCAACCCCAACTCGATCACCAGCGCGGACCTCGACGGCGACGGGGATCTCGACCTCGCCGCCGCCAACCTGTTGTCGCAGTCCGTGTCGGTGCTCCTGAACCAAGGCAACGGGACCTTTGCGCCGGAGATACAGTACGCCGTCGGCGGACCGGGCCGATCCGTTGCGAGCGCGGACCTCGATGGTGACGGCGATCAGGATCTGGTGGTCGCGGTCCTTTCCATCGCGAGCAACGTTGCCGTGCTGCTCAACCAGGGCAACGGCACGTTCGCGCCGTTCGTGCCCTATGGGGCCGGCGGAGTCCCCTCCTCCGTGGCGTGCGCGGACCTGGATGCGGACGGCGACCAGGATCTCGCCTGCACCGACTGGAACCCGAACTTGGTCTCGGTGATCCTGAACCTGGGCAACGGGACGTTCGCCGCTCCCGTCGTGTATGCCGCTGGATCGGTGTACAACGCCGTGTGCTGCGCCGACCTCGACGGGGACGGCGACCCGGACCTTGCGCTGACGGGCTCGAACATCCTCGCGGTGCTGAGCAACCAGGGCAACGGGAGCTTCGCCGCACCGGCAGAGTTCTCGCTCGGATTGGGTTCTGGTTCGCTCGCCTGCGCGGACTTCGACGGCGACGGCGCACTGGATGTCGCCAGCACGAACTGGAGTGCGGCCTCGGTCACGGTGCTCCTCAACCTGGGCGATGCATGCGGTGCGATCCGCACGATGTGTGATCCGGGTGCGGGCGGCGTGGCCGCGTGCCCGTGCGGCAATGCGCCTGCCGGCGCGGGACAGGGCTGCTCGAACTCGCTGGGTACGGGAGCTTCGATCGGCGGAACCGGAGCACCTTCGCTCGCGAACGACACGCTGGTCGTGTCGGCGACCGGGATCGGCTCGAGCGGAGCCTCGTGCGCGGGAAGCGTGAGCAACCTGACCTGCATCCTGCTGCAGGGCAACGGCGTGAACGCGGGCGGTCTCGCGTTCAACGACGGCGTGCGCTGCTTCACGGGCGCGCTGAAGCGCCTGCGCACGGCGACGAGCAGCGCGGGCGTGTTCACCTCGACGACGGGGCTCGCGGCGAGCTCCGCAGCCCACCCGTGCGCGAGCTGGGGCTGCGCGGGCGCGAACTCGAACGTGTCGAACACGCTCGAGGTGGCGTGGAAGCCGTGACATGGGTGGACTTGCCCCAAGACTGAGGCGGCGCGCTCCGCTGATCGTCGGCAGCGCCCGGGGCGGCCGTGCGCTGGCCCGGTACTGCGGGTCACCGCGCGCGCTTCATCGCCCGCTCGATCTCGCGCTTGTCGTCCTTCTCGCGCTTGGCCTCGCGCTTGTCGTACATCTTCTTGCCCTTGCACAGCGCCATCAGCACCTTGACGCGCGCGCCGCGGAAGTAGATCGCGAGCGGCACGATCGTCATCCCGCGCTCGCGCACCTTGCCGAACCAGGCCTGGATCTGCTTGCGGTGCGGCAGGAGGCGCCGGTCGCGCGCCGGCAGGTGGTTGTGCACGTTGCCCTGCGTGTACTCGGGGATCGTCGCGTGCACGAGCCAGAGCTGGTGGTGCTTGCCGGAAGCCCCGGGATCAGGCACCAAGCTCCCCACTCGCTTCCGAGGGGAGCAGTGGCGATCAAGAGCTCGCGATTGGGTAGATTGCTTGCCATGAGAAGCTCGCAACTGCGGACTGTCGGTGTTCATTGCCTCGCGCTGTGCATTGCATTGCTCGGATCGTCGGTGCTGGGGCGCGCGCAATGCGATTGGCTAGGGTTCCCTGGTGAGCAGTGTCCCGTTGGTTCAGGCCCGTACTCCGTCACCAGAGCGGATCTCGACGGTGATGGTGACCAGGACTTGGTTACCGCGAACTTCTTCGACAGCACCGTCTCGGTGCTCCTGAACCAGCGCAACGTCACCTTCACGGCGCATGTGCCCTACGTGGTCGGGTCACACCCGTTCTCCGTTACTTGCGCGGACCTGGACGGGGACGGGGACGTGGATCTCGCAAGTGCGAATTCCAACCCTCTCGGAACCATCTCCGTGCTCCTCAACCTGGGCAACGGCACGTTCGCGGTGCAGGTGCCGTACGCCGTAGGTTCCTATCCGCGAGGCGTGACAAGCGCAGACCTGGACGGCGACGGTGACCAGGATTTGGTCACCTCGAATGGTGCATCCACGTCCGGCACCGTTTCGGTGCTGCTCAACCTGGGCAACGGTACCTTCGCGGCGCACCAGCAATATGCCACAGGCGTGAACCCCAACTCGGTGACCAGCGCGGACCTTGACGGAGACGGTGACCAGGACTTGGTCACCGCGAACGGTGCATCCACGTCCAGCACCGTTTCTGTGCTGCTCAACCAGGGCAACGGTATCTTCGCGGCGCACCAGCAATACGCCGCAGGCGTGAACCCCAACTCAGTGATCAGCGCGGACCTAGACGGAGACGGTGACCAGGACTTGGTCACCGCGAACGGTGCATCCACGTCCGGCACCGTTTCTGTGCTGCTCAACCAGGGCAACGGTACCTTCGCGGCGTACCAGCAGTACGCCACAGGCGTGAACCCCAAGTCGGTGACCAGCGCGGACCTAGACGGCGATGGCGACGATGACCTCGTCAGCGCAAACAGCGCCTCCAACACCCTTTCGGTGATGCTCAACCTGGGCAATGCCACGTTTGCCACGCCGGTGCAGTACGCCGTCGGTTCCGATCCGCTCTGCGTGATCAGCGCGGACCTTGACGGCGACGGGGACCAAGACCTCGCCTGCGCAAACGAGGTGGTAAACAGCGTCTCCGTGCTCCTCAACCAGGGCAACGGCACGTTTCCAGCACACGTGCAGCACACTGTTGGCGCTGGCCCCAGCTCCGTGACCTGCGCGGACCTCGATGGCGACGGCGACCAGGATCTCGCTAGCGCGAATTACAACTCCAACACCGTTTCTGTACTTCTCAACCAGGGCGACGGGACCTTTCCAGCACACGTGCAGTACGCGGTCGGCGCGAACCCCAGCTCGGTGACAAGCGTGGACCTCGACGGCGACGGCGACCAGGATCTCGCTACCGCGAACTACAACTCCAATACCGTTTCGGTGCTCCTCAACCAGGGCGTCGGCACGTTTGCACCACACATGCAGTACACAGTCGGCGTGAACCCCAGCTCCGTAATCAGCGTCGACCTCGACGGCGACGGCGATCGGGATCTCGCTACCGCGAACTACAACTCCAACACCGTGTCGGTTCTCCTTAACCACGGCAACGGTACATTCGCACCGCACGTGCGCTACAGCGTTGGGCTCAATTGCCGGTCCGTTGTCAGCGCGGACCTCGATGGCGACGGCGACATGGACCTCGCGAGTGCCAACTTCGGCTCTTTTGCGGGAGTTAGCACCATCTCGGTGCTCATCAATCAAGGTAACGGAGCATTCGCAGGGCAAGTGCAGTACGCCGTTGGCGTCGGCACAATCCCCGACGGCCCCTTCTCCCTGACCAGCGCGGACCTCGACGGGGACGGTGACCACGACCTCGTGACGGCGAACTACTACTCCCACGCCGTTTCGGTGCTGCTCAATCAGGGCAATGGCACGTTTGGCTGGTTTGTGAAGTACGGGGTCGGTTTCAATCCCGATTCCGTGATCTGCACCGACCTCGATGCGGATGGCGACCAGGACATCACGTGCGCCAACTTGATCTCCAGCACGGTGTCCGTGCTTCTCAACCTGGGTAGCGGCAACTTCGCGGCGCAAACGTACTTCGCTGTCGACCCCGGTCCGTCGTCGGTAGTCGGCGTGGACCTCGATGGGAATGGCAACCAGGACCTCGCCTGCGCGAACGGGGGCACCGACAGCGTCTCAGTGCTCCTCAATCGCGGCAGTTCCTGCGGCAGCATCCACGCGATCTGCTCCCCCGGTTCCGGCGGTGTGCTGGCCTGCCCGTGCGGCAACCCGCCGGTAGGAGCAGGCCAGGGCTGCTCGAACTCGCTCGGGGCGGGAGCCTCGATCGGCGGGTTGGGGCTCGCGTCGCTGACGACCGACACGCTGGTCGTTTCGGCGACGGGGATCGGCTCGAGCGGAGCCTCGTGCGCGGGAAGCGTGAGCAACCTGACCTGCATCCTGTTGCAGGGCAACGGCGTGAACGCGGGCGGTCTCGCGTTCAACGACGGCGTGCGCTGCTTCACGGGTTCGTTGAAGCGTCTGCGGACGGCGACGAGCAGCGCGGGCGTGTTCACCTCGACGACGGGGCTCGCGGCGAGCTCCGCAGCCCTCGGCGACCCGATCGCAGCCGGCACCAAGCGCTGGTACGGAGTCTGGTACCGCGACCCGTGCGCGAGCTGGGGCTGCGCGGGCGCGAACTCGAACGTGTCGAACACGCTCGAGGTGGCGTGGAAGCCGTGACATGGGTGGACTTGCCCAAGACTGAGGCGGCGCGCTCCCGCTGATCGTCGGCAGCGCCGGGGCGGCCGTGCGCTGGCCCGGTACTGCGGGTCACCGCGCGCGCTTCATCGCCCGCTCGATCTCGCGCTTGTCGTCCTTCTCGCGCTTGGCCTCGCGCTTGTCGTACATCTTCTTGCCCTTGCACAGCGCCATCAGCACCTTGACGCGCGCGCCGCGGAAGTAGATCGCGAGCGGCACGATCGTCATCCCGCGCTCGCGCACCTTGCCGAACCAGGCCTGGATCTGCTT